>JAKFCV010000013.1:0-118577 GCA_036676435.1 Pedobacter sp.
TTACCGCTGGTTAAGTAGCACGACATCGGGCGGAACTTATACAGCTATAAGTGGTGCTACTTCAGCCACCTACACTTTAACAGCAAGTGATCAGGGTAAATTCATCAAATTTGAAGTTACTCCAATATCCGCTACCGGCATGCCATCCACCGGCACTGCTGTTCAAAGTTCAGCTACGGCAAAAGTCCAGGCAGCCAATAGTAACCTGCCGGTGTTCACCTATAGCAGTCCGAATGTATATACAAAGGGTTCAGCAATTACCCCACTTATGCCACAAAACACAGGTGGTGCTGTAACTAGTTATTCGGTGGGCCCGGCTTTGCCCTTGGGTTTAAATTTAAATCCGGTTACCGGAGAAATTAGGGGAACTCCAATTGCGGTTACGGGACAGTCAAGCTATATGGTAACTGCAACTAACAGCGGAGGAAGCACAAGCTTTAACCTGGTTCTTACAATAAAGGATATTCTGCCACTATTTACCTATACCACGCCGAATGTATATACAAAGGGTTCAGTGATTACCCCGCTTGTACCGCTAAATACAGGAGGTGCAGTAACAGGGTATTCAGTGGCTCCGGATTTGCCAGCAGGTTTAAGTTTAAATCCGGTTAGCGGACACATAAGTGGTACTCCAACCTCTGTTATCGGAGAAGCTGCCTATACGGTTACTGCAAACAACAGCGGAGGCAGCGCCAGTTTCAAGCTGGTTCTTGCCGTAAAAGACGCCCTGCCTATTTTAACTTATGGCAGTCAAAATGTATTATTGTTTACACGGGGAGCATATATTAAGGCAGTGGTGCCTATAAATACAGGTGGAGTGGTGTCAGGATATTCAGTAGGACCAGCTTTACCCGAGGGATTAAGCCTAAATCCTTCAACTGGTGTGATCAGCGGCATTCCAACTTCTGTCAGCCCGGAAGCAATTTATACCGTGACAGCTAACGCCACCGGTGAGACAAAGGATTTTAAAATCAGTATAAGAATAGATGAAGCACAGCCGAAAATTGAAGTCTTACTGACAGCAACAAATCCTATAAAGCAAAGCGACGGAACATTCAATGTAGACTACCGGGTAAAAATTTCAAACAAAGGAAATACAGTTTTATCGAACATGGAATTGACAGTAGATCTGTCAAAGGTATTCCCCGCCCCCGTTCAGTTCAAACTTCTCGGAGTTCCGAAAGTTTCAGGAGGCGGTATAATTTCAGACGGCAATTTTAATGGAATATCTAATTCCAACCTGATAGCCTCATCCAGTTTCAAAATCAATTCCCTTAATGAGCCGGTTTATTTTTCCGGCGATCTTAAAACAGAAGAATTGCTTTTTGTTTTAAATGCCAGGAAGAGGAGCACTTATCTAAAGGAGGCATTTTCTAATAATTCGATGTTTGGAAGTTCAGAATTGGCCTTAAATGATACAGCGGTAGTTATATTCTCCCTTAATATTAAGCCCAATGGAAACTTCGGTCCTTATGCGATGAATGTTTTAGGTACTGCACAGGATCAGGCTGGAAAGGTTGTCTCTGAGATGTCAACTGATGGACACCTGATAGGAAATACAGGTGTAACTTCAATAAAATATCCAACAATTGTCAGCGTGATTCCAAATCCTTTAATCGGCGCTGCTTTAAGTGTTCAGGAGATCACGAGGATTAATGATAACTCCTACAGTGTAAAACTAAGGGCCAGAATAAAAAATTCAGGAAATCTTAATTTAAGCCAGGTGAAAATATTGGCCGATCTGGCGAATCAGTTCAAGAAAACCTCTTCCTTTACCGTGCAAAGCCTGTCCATAAACACAAACAACGGTTTGCTAGCAGATAGTAAGTTTGATGGAATGAGCCATACCAATTTACTTTTAACTGAAAGTGCAATCGGTGTAGGAAAGGAAAACATTCTGGATCTGATGCTAAACATCCAGCCCAATGGTGTTTATGGTAATTATTCTTTGCAACTGGCGCTCGAGGCATTTGGGATGGACAGTAATGACAAAGTATCTAATTTCAGCATGGAGGGATTGGATCCGGATAGATCAGTGATCGACGCAAAAAATAATAAGCCTACTGTTTTTAATTTACCATTCCCCGGGCCGCAGGATCTGGTCCTTCATAATAATACTATAAATGAGAACAATGCTTTAAATGACATTGCAGGAAATTTTACAGCCAGAGATATGAACCCCTCAGCAGTCCTGTCCTATGCTCTGGTATCCGGTGCGGGTGACAGCGATAATGCTAAATTTAAGATCTCCGGGTCTGAATTGTTAGCAGCTGAAATATTTAACTATGAACAACAGGCCTTTTACAACATTCGCGTAAAAGTTAGCAACCAGCTTGGACAAGCCAGTGAAAATAGTTTCAGCATAGCTGTCAGAGACATAAATGAGGCTCCAACTCTTAGTAAAATCCCGGATCAGCGGATCTTTATTTCTTCAGATCAGCAGGCCATTGCCTTATCAGGTATAAGCGCCGGTCCTGAGATTTCACAGCAAACTACGCTGAACCTAAGTGCAGATAATCCGGCCTTGTTCGAACAGTTAGACATAGTGGGAAATGAGATACGTTATAAACTAAAAGATGGCGCCCTTGGATCTTCAACTGTCCGTGTCGATGTAACAGATGACGGAGGTGTTTTAAACGGTGGAATAAACCAGGTGAGCAGAAGTTTTGAGCTTAAGATTGATCCATTGCCGGTTATAACCGCATCTCCAGGAATAATCAGCAAGGGTTTCATTTCCAATCTATTGGTTTCAACCCAGGTTCCGGTTACCTATTTATGGTCCCCCTCAGCAGATCTCAGTAATTATAAAATATCCAATCCTGTGGCACGCCCTGCAAAAACTACTACCTATTACGTTAAAGTAAGCAACCAGTTTGGCAGCAGCATCACGTTAAGTACGACGATTGTAGTACTGGAAGATTATAACATCATGATCCCAAATGTTTTCAGTCCTAATGATGATGGCATAAATGATAGCTGGGTTATTGAGAATATTGATAGTTATCCGGATCATGTGCTGACCCTGTTTGACCGTTCAGGCAGGATCCTTAACCAGGTAAAAAATTACCAGAATGACTGGAAAGGTACAGCGAACGGTCAGCCTCTTGAGGAAGGAACTTACTACTATACAATTCAGTTTTTGAATGCCAAGAATTCAATGAAAAAAGGGTTTGTCTCAATTATTAAATAATAGGAAATTGAAATATTTAAAATTAGGTTCATCCCTTCTGTTGGTCATGGCATCAGCAACATCTCTGCTTGCCCAGATCAATCCTCTGAAAAGTCAGTTCTTTGTGAATTCATTTTTGATCAATCCTTCAAAGGCGGGCGAGGGCGATAAAGGGATGATGACTGCCGGCTTCTCTACACAGTGGAATAAGATCCAGGGTGCCCCGGAAGTGCTTTCTCTTACCGTAGAAACCCCGATCACCGACCGGATGGGTGTGGGGGCACTGTTTACAAATGATAAATCAGGCCTTATTAACCGAACTGTAATGATGGGCTCTTACAGTTATAAAATTCCTTTTTCTGAAGACAAAAGTTTGCGATTTGGTCTGGCAGTGGGATATCTGAGTGATAATATTAATGTCGACAATGCCATTACCCCGAACGGGAGTATGGACCCTGCCCTAGTAAATTATAATTATCAGCATGAAAATCTTTTAAAAGCTGGTTTTGGAGCAACACTTAATTTCGAGAAACTAGAGCTTCAGAGTTCCTGGTTTAATATCAACCGGAGAATCAACCCGGAGGAAAAGGCTGTCGACCGGTCTGGTATCACAACCACCCTTAAATATTCATTCGGAGATCCGTCAACTATCGCGATAAGTCCGCTGTTAGGCTTTCGCCAGATCCATGGGTTTTCCGATTATCTGGATGCAGGTGTGAATGTTTCCTATCTGTCGGTATTGGATCTCTCCCTGCTGTATCATACGAATAAAAGTATTACAGGGGGCTTTAGCTTTGATTATAAGGACAGGCTGCAGCTATCCTGCTTTTATAACTCAGAAACACCGGAAATTCGCGGACTGACGGGAGGGACATTTGAGATCTCCCTGGGCCTGCCCTTTAATATACTAAATAAATAATCCTTAACTAATACTTCTGGATTCAGTTGATTGATCAGGATGCCTTTCCTTTGCGTTCCCAATGATCTTTCAACACTTTTCCGTCCTTATCTATCTTAAGTCTTCTGGCATACCGTTCTCCTATGATCTTACCTTCCGTAGTTCTTTCGCCAAGAAATAACAGCACAGGTCTGCCATTTTCATCCGTTTTAAAGGCCGCATAATATTTCTTAAAGGGCTTTTCAACCATGGAGTGGGGCTCATAAATCTGATTGAGGATTTTTTTCAAAGGATCTTTAATTTCCATGTCATTTATTTGCTAGATCAGATATTACTTTTCAGGTGGCTCTTCCATGTCATTCAGACCTTTATTTAGTTCCGGCCTGAGTTCATCGGGGAAAGGGTTTAGTTTATCTTCATCAGCATTTTCAATGTTTGGAGGAGGGACACTGTGCGGACTTTTTGGTGAGGGATATATTTCTTCCGGAGATGGGATTACTTCCTTGTCGGATTCTTCCCTGGCCTTATTCCTGTCGGAATTCTTATCCTCATTAGCCTCTTCCGGATAAAATTCAGGATCAACCGGGGTATTTGTTACCGGACTGTTTCCTATACTTAAATTCACTTCCTCCTGGTTTTCTCCGGGCTGATCCAGCTGATCTCCTGTTGGATGTTTTTTATTTTCTATCATGACTTCCTGCTTACATTAATACAACGCTTTTTTGAGCAGCAGAGTTTTCCTGATAATTAAAAATCGAATTTCCTGAGGCTGTTTACTGCCGGACTGTTTAGCACTGTTCCGTCAATATCATATCTGGCGCCATGACAGGGGCAATCCCAGCTTTTTTCAGCTTTGTTCCAGCTTACGATACAACCGGCATGAGTACATACTGGACTTAATGCATGAATTTTTCCCTCTTCATCCCGGTAAGCGGCTACTTTTTTTCCTTCAAAATCCAGAATTTTCCCCATTCCCCGTTTAAGGGTTTTAAGAGAATCGGTTTCCTGAACCGACAGCCGGTCGGCAAGGAAACGATAAGCAACATCTGCATTCTCTTTTACGAATTCTGTAAAACCTTCAATAGGTTTTATTCTTGAAGGGCTGAAGAGGTTTGCATATGGATTAATAATGTCCAGGACAGCATCAGTGAGAATTTTGGCTGAAACACTTCCCAGCATCATCCCATTTCCATTATAACCGGTAGCACAATAAATCCCATCGGCATAAAAGGGCATTTGCCCAATATAAGGAAGACCATCAACGGGAATATAATACTGTGAGGACCATTTATATTTTACTGAGGAAACATCAAAATACTTCCTTACATATTTCTCAAGATGCTCAAAGGATCCTGCGGGGCCATCGTGGCCTGTCTTATGATCATTCCCGCCTACCAGCAGAACAGGTTCCCCCTCTATATGGTGGGTTCTGAAGTAATGATAAGGTTCCTGCATATCATAGATCAAAGCATCCGGATAGGAACGGCTCTTAAGCTTAACGCCGATAACATAACTGCGGTAAGGTGCGCAGCGGAAACTGAAAACATTAATTCCCGGCGGAATATGGGTGGCATAAATGACTTTTCGGGCTCTAAAACTCTTGCCGGAAGCCTGGGCGGTATGAATTCCTTCAGTGGTTTCGATTTTTGTAATGGCTGTATTTTCTGAGATCAGGCCTCCTGCCTCGATATAGGCCTTTAATATTCCGCCGAGGTATTTTAAGGGGTGAAACTGGGCCTGTCCTTCAAGGATAGCTGCTTTTTTAAAAGGTACAGGGATGGGAATTTTCTCCGACCATGCAATATTTACTCCTGCCTCCAATGTACCGCCATACAAATCCTCTAATTTCAAAAGCTGGTCTTTATCCTCAGCATAAACATAGGCCGGTTTAGTGTCAAAATCGCAGTCTATTCCATACGTCTCAATGTTTTTTTTAATAATATTCATTCCCTCCAAAATCGAATCAGCAAACAGGCGCGACGATTCTTTTCCAAAAGATTGTTCTGTTTGCTTATAACTTGTGTCGGCAAAAGTATTGATGTGAGCACTGGTTCCGCCGGTTGTTCCAAAGCCTGCTGTGTGCGAATCCGCGAGTAAAACGCTCTTGCCTGATTTTTGAATCATTAGTGCAGTTGTAACGCCGGTTATTCCTGCTCCGATAACCAGGCAGTCGTAAATCGTATCAGGATTATACTTTGTTTCGGTATTGACAGAAGGAATATTCTCCTGCCAGGGACTTATATGGTTTCCATCTCTTTGCACTTTGATTTCCTGAGCTTTCATAATACATTTTTAAAATTTATACAAACAAGGTTTTTCCCTTTGGAAGACTTTAATATCTCAACCCAGGCCTGGTGCCAGCAGCTTTGGGTCTACAAATCCCTGGTTTGGATCTGTGATCTTACTAAGGTCATATCGTAATTCGCCATCAAGTTTGTTTCCTTTAATCAAACCTTTGTCATACAGATTCCGGAGTATTTCCTCGGTGTCTTCAGATACTGAAGCTCCCTTATTGCCGGGTTCTAATTCCTCCAGTTTTTTTATTACTTCTTTGGAAGAACCCTGGCCGAGCATGGCAAGTGAATAAATTACCTTGTTTTCCCTGCTGTCATTGGGATTATAGGAAGAGGGAATAGCCAATGGCTTGAATTCTTCACGAAATTGTTTATCTGAAAGCGCCATATCAATTATTTTTTAATCCAGCCGGATTGGAATACTACAAACAGAACTGCCGATAGTTTTAATTTGCAGGATTAGCTGGCTTAAAAAATACCCCCCAGGGATCTTCGGTAAGCAACAAATAATTGCTTTAATTTATTGACTTAATATTAGCTTTGTTTTTAATTAAATTATGTGCCATGCCGCTGCTTATCCTGAATATAGTTTTCAGTTTATCCTTCCTTGTGTTTGCCTGGTTCAATCTGAATGACAAAGATTCCTGGCTCTGGGTACCTATTTACCTGGCTGCTTCAGTATTTTGCGGCCTGGCTGCTTTTGCCTGGTATTATCCCCTGGTCTATATTTTATTAATCGTCTTTTATCTGGTGTATGCCCTGGTCTTATTCTTTGCTGAAGATGGCGTTCGCGACTGGATTGTGAAGTATAATCAGCCCAGTATAACCGAAAGTATGAAAGCTACCAAGCCGTATATCGAAAAAACCCGTGAATTTTTCGGCTTGCTGATCATTTCCGCAGCATTGGCAGTTAATTATTATATATCAGGCGGGCTCATCTGATTTCATTATTCTACATTGCTTTACATTCCGTGCTGAGCTTTCAGATTGTTAATATTTTTGGTAAATTTCGCCATGTTTAATTGCTGGGAAGCAGCATAATTTTATTTTGTGGCATGTTTGATTACGATGTGGAAAGATTCCGGGCTGTTATTGCAAATATCGTCCGTTCTGGTACAGATGAAGAAGTATGGACATGGTTAAAAGACAGATTGGGTGTAAATGATCCGGCTGTTTTAAATGCCGCTTTTTCCCTCATGCCTCGTAAAACAGGTAAAGGCCTGCTGAACCTAAGCAATGAACAGGCTGCAGAAATAGCAGTGGTCAAACCCGGTTTTTCCCTCAGTGGTTGGACTATCGACAGGCTTGGCAGGGTATGCTTGCTCATTCATCTTGAGCCCGGAGAAAAAGACAGGTATTTCAGACAAATAGAAAACCTCTTCATGGCTGCAGAAGTAGCTGAGCTGGTTGCACTTTACTCTGCACTTCCCTTATTCGCATGGCCTGAAATATGGAAGATGAGATGTGCTGAAGGTGTGCGCAGTAATATAGGGTCTGTCCTGGAAGCCATCATGTATGATAATTCTTACCCCTCAACATATCTGGACGATAAAGCCTGGAATCAACTTATACTGAAGGCTTTTTTTACGGAGAAGGATGTCAACAGGATCATAGGCCTGGATGAAAGAGCAAATTCCGAACTGGCGCATACGCTTTCTGATTATGCGCATGAAAGATGGGCGGCAAAAAGAAAGATTAATCCTCAGCTCTGGCGCCTTACCGCCAGGTTTATGGATGAAAGCCTTTTTAATGATATGAAACGGGTATTTGAGGAAGGGGATCTGCAGGAACGAAAGGCCGCAGCTCTAACGGCTTATATGTCAGAATATAAACCCGCACTGGAAATTTTAAATACATATCCGGAGCTCCTCAGGGCAATCGAAAAAAAGGAACTTAGCTGGGAGCGATTGGTGTCTGGAGAAAAAGCAGTTTAAATAAGGAAATTAAGTATATTATTATGTGTTGCAGCCATTCGTTTGAAGACAGAAAAACACAAGCCGCCGCTCCGGCGATGGATCTTGAAATAATTAGGGGCATGAAGTTCTTTGATCCGCATGTTCATATGACTTCACGCACAACGGATGATTATCAGGCTATGGCAGATGCCGGGATCGTAGCTTTGATAGAACCTTCATTTTGGCTGGGTCAGCCGCGTACTGGTATTGACAGCTTCAGGGATTATTACAGCACCCTGATCGGCTGGGAAAGGTTCCGTTCGCAGCAGTTTGGTATAAAACATTACTGTACCATCGGCCTGAACTCCCGGGAGGCTAATAACGAGAAGCTTGCGGAGGAAGTAATGGATATGCTTCCCTTGTTTGTATATAAGGAGGGTGTGGTAGGAATAGGGGAGATCGGTTTCGATGATCAGACTGCTGCCGAAGAGAAATATTACCGCCTTCAGCTTGAACTGGCCAAAGAGGCCGGATTGCCTGTACAGGTTCATACTCCGCACAGGGACAAGAAAAAAGGAACCCAGAGGAGTATGGATATTGCTATCGAACACGGACTTGACCCTTACAAGATAATAATCGATCATAACAACGAGGAAACTGTAAAAGAAGTTCTTGATCGCGGATTCTGGGCTGCATTCACCATTTATCCCTTTACCAAAATGGGAAATGAACGCATGGTTGAACTTGCCCGGGAATATGGCCCTGAACGCATTATGGTCAACTCCGCAGCCGACTGGGGGATAAGCGACCCGCTGGCGGTTCCCAAGACCGCTGCTCTGATGAAGTTAAGAGGTATAGATGAGGAAGCTATAAGATTGATCACCTATTCAAATGCCATCACAGCATTCGCTCAAAGCGGTCAGATCGATGAAAAGGATTTTTCTGCGCCCGGATTTATTGATCAAAGTCAGAAGTTTGAAGGCAATACCGTATTACGAGGCGGTCAGCAACCAAGAACAGATAAATCTTCCATTATTATAAGCTAAGATTTTTTGGAGAGAATTGGAATCTACCTGCGCCTGATGCGCCCTGCAAATATTGTAACATCAGTAGCTGATGTACTGGCAGGTATAGCCATTTCCGGTTTTTTTTTCAGGCCTGAGGCGGGATATCTCCCTGTTGTCCTATTGTGCCTGTCCACCATCGGACTTTATGCCGGAGGTATTGTATTTAATGACGTTTTTGATGCCGGGCTTGACAAGGTCGAGAGGCCTGAAAGGGCGATCCCAAGTGGAGCCGTAAGCGTTTATCAGGCCACACTACTCGGCGGTATTTTACTTTTATCGGGGATAATATTTGCTTTTTTATACAGCCCCCGATCCGGGATCATTGCCATTCTTATTGCTTTTTTCGCTTTGATCTATAATAAATTCGGGAAGCACCATACTTTTCTTGGGCCGCTGAATATGGGTCTTTGCAGAGGCTTAAATCTCCTGCTTGGGATGAGTATTCTTCCTGAAGCCCTGTATCAATGGCATCTTCTCGGACTCATTCCCCTAATCTATATTTATTCCATTACGATGATCAGTCAGGGGGAAGTTCATGGAGGCAGGAAGATAAACCTCTATATAGCATCGGTTCTTTATCTGATTGTGATTGGTTTTATTGCCTTTTTTTCCGGTACCGGGGGGAAGCTTTTATATGCCCTGATTTTTCTCCTTCCCTTTACAGTGATGATCTTCAGGCCACTGATCAGGGCAATTCAGGATCCTGTTGGCCCGAATATCGGGAAAGCAGTTAAAGCAGGCGTGATTTCCTTAATATTAATGGATGCTGCATGGGCGGCTGCATTCGGGTCGATTTATGTTGCCTTTCTCATTGCCAGCCTTTTGCCCTTGTCACTCTGGCTGGCCAAACGTTTTGCAGTTACTTAATGGACAGGTATCTTTATCCATCTAAATTATTTATTAAATGAGCTAAAGCGGATGATCTCTGCCAGGCTATAAGCTAATATGAAATATCTTCAGCAATCATTTACCATAAAGTTTGAGTACAAGGTTTATTTTACCTCCGGACTCTTTAATACATCAAATACCCTCTTTAATGATTTTCTGAAATCAATTGCTTCTCCCGGAATTCCCAAAAAGATACTTTTTGTAATAGATAAGGGGATAGAGGATGCAGGTCATGATATCGCCGCTGAGGTTAAAAATTATTTTCAGGTCTGTACGGATGTACAGCTTATTCCGGAAATCCTGCTGGTTCCGGGAGGAGAAATTGTAAAAAACGACCCCCGCTATTTTAATGAAATAGTAGAAGCTGTGAACACCCATCGCATTGACAGGCATTCTTATATTGCCGCAATAGGCGGGGGCTCAGTCCTTGACCTGGTAGGCTATGTGGCTGCTGTATCACACAGGGGTGTCAGGCATATCCGTATCCCTACCACGGTTCTTTCACAGAACGACTCGGGGGTTGGGGTAAAGAACGGAATGAATTACTTTGGGAAAAAGAACTTCCTCGGCACCTTCGCACCTCCTATTGCTGTATTTAATGATGAGGATTTTCTGGTTAGCCTGACAGACCGCGACTGGCGCTCAGGCATTTCAGAGGCTGTAAAGGTTGCCCTGATAAAGGATCCACAGTTTTTTGCCTGGCTGGAAGAAAATGTGGCTGCCCTTGCATCCAGGGACTTACCCGCTATGAAATATTTGATCTTCCGTTGCGCAGAACTCCATTTACAGCATATATCAGGGCCAGATCCTTTTGAAAGCGGTTCCTCGCGTCCATTGGATTTTGGGCACTGGAGTGCTCATAAACTGGAACAGCTTTCAAATTTTAATGTACTGCATGGTGAGGCAGTGTCTATGGGTATGGCCCTGGATACGGTTTATTCAAATTTATGCGGATTATTATCCGATGAGGAGACCATTAGGATCCTTAAGCTTTTAAGGAATCTTGGATTCGAGCTTACTCATCCATTGATGGAAATAGTTAATTATGACAGTCCCGTACTCCAGGGACTTGAGGAGTTCCGTGAACATCTAGGCGGTGCCTTAACAATTATGCTCCTGGAAAAGATTGGAAAGGGAAAAGAGGTTCATGAAATTGACCGCGATCTCCTTACCAATGCTGCCCGAAAACTTAAGGTTTGGAATGAACCGGATCTAAAGAGTTAATGCCTATGAAACTTGCCGCCGGTCATCTTACTTATTGTACAAATATTCATCCGGGTGAAAGCTGGGCGGAACATTTTGCGGCCCTTAAAAAAAGCTTCCCATATATTAAATCGCAGATCTGCAAGGACCAGCCCATGGGGATAGGTTTAAGGCTCTCAAATGCAGCAAGTTTGCAGCTTGCAGATCGGGAGGAACTTAGGAATTTTAAAGACTGGCTCGGGTCAAACAATGCCTATGTTTTTACCATGAATGGATTTCCTTACGGGGATTTTCACCATGCTGTGGTTAAAGATAAGGTACATGCCCCTGACTGGACTACCAATGAAAGACTTGAATATACGCTTCGCCTGTTCGGGATACTGGCAGAACTCCTGCCTGAGGGAATGGATGGAGGTATTTCTACTTCACCTCTCAGTTACAGGTATTGGTTTACAAACGAGAATTTAACAGAAACAAAACAAGCTGCAACCCGGAACATGGTTTATGTGTTGGAAGAGCTGATCCGGATAAGGAGATCTTCAGGCATTCTGATGCATCTGGATATAGAACCGGAGCCTGATGGACTATTAGAAACCGGGGAAGAGTTTATCAGCTGGTTTGAAAATGAACTTATGCCCATGGCTTCAGGGATACTTCAGCAAAACTTACAGATGACACCTGAAGAAGCAGGGTTATCAGTTAAGGAGCATCTCTGTTTATGCTATGACGTGTGCCATTTCGCGATCGGATTTGAGCCTCATGCAGAGATCCTTGCGAAATTATCAGAAAAAGGCATACGGGTGGGAAAAATTCAGATAAGCGCAGCATTAAAGGCAGCCTTGCCGGAAGATCTGATTGCAAGGGCAAGAATTACCGAAGCCTTTTCAAAATTTAATGAACCTACCTATCTTCATCAGGTAGTCATGAGACAAAATGATGGCAGCCTTTTGCGTTTCCGGGATCTTCCTGAAGCCTTATCTGCACATGAAAACCGGGAAATAAATGAATGGCGTGCACATTTCCATGTTCCTGTTTTCAGTGAGGATATGGGGCTTTTGCAGTCAACCCAGGCCGATATAATCCGGGTATTGGAAATTCAAAAGACTGAGCCCTTTACCAGCCATCTGGAAGTAGAAACCTATACCTGGGAAGTTTTGCCTGAACCGTTAAAAATGCCGCTCGATATTTCCATTATAAGAGAATTGAACTGGGTTAAAGAAATGTTAGCATAAGATCAGCTTTTATGAATAAAACCGTGGTGATTGATGTAGTGGGTCTATCGGCTTCCGTAATTGGAGAATATACGCCTTTTCTGAAAGAGTTTATATCCAGGAACAATATGGTCAATATAGAACCGGTTCTTCCTGCATTGACCACATCTGCACAATCCACATATTTAACCGGAAAATGGCCTTCTGAGACCGGGATTGTTGGTAATGGATGGTATGACCGCATAGATTGTGAAGTGAAGTTCTGGAAACAGTCTAATAAACTGGTGAGCGGTGAAAAGATCTGGGAAAAAGCGAAAAAGGAAGATCCAGGTTTCACCTGCTCAAAAATGTTCTGGTGGTATAATATGTATTCAACGGCCGACTATACGGTAACTCCGCGGCCCAATTACCTGGCAGACGGAAGGAAAATGCCTGATTGTTATTCACAGCCTTCAGAGTTGCGTGATATATTACAGGAGAAGCTGGGTCAGTTTCCTTTGTTTCAGTTCTGGGGACCGGGTGCAAATATAAAATCCACCCAATGGATCGCAGAGGCCTCGATGCTGACGGATGATCTGTATGATCCCACCTTAAGTCTCATTTACCTGCCTCATCTTGACTATTGCCTTCAGAAATTCGGTCCGGATTTTTCAAAGATCCACAAAGAACTGAAGGAGATAGACGAAGTGGTGAGGCAGCTGGTAACTTTTTATGAAAAGAAAGGCGCCCGGATTATTATCCTGTCTGAGTATGGAATATCCCCGGTAAATAATCCTGTACATTTAAACCGCCTTTTCAGAGTACATGATATGTTAAATATCCGTGTAGAGCGGGGTTTGGAGCTTCTGGATGCCGGGGCTTCCAAAGCCTTTGTGGTGGCCGATCATCAGATCGCCCATGTTTACATCAATGATCCCTCTGTAACTTCACAGGTCCGGAGCCTTCTGGAAGGGGTAAAGGGCGTGGATCTCATCCTTGATAAAGATCAACAGAAAGCTTATCATATTGATCATGAACGCTCAGGTGATCTGGTCCTGGTTGCGGATGCCAAAAGCTGGTTCACCTATTATTTCTGGCTCGATGATTCAAAAGCTCCGGATTACGCGCGCTGTGTAGATATTCACAAAAAGCCCGGATATGATCCGGTTGAAATGTTCATGAGTTCTAAACTCAGGGCCGGATATAAGCTTTTGAAGAAAAAAGCAGGGTTCAGGTATGTTATGGATGTTATTCCTCTAGATGCCAGTCTGGTTAAAGGCTCACATGGCCGGGCGGATGTAGCCAGGGAGTATCAGCCGGTGCTGATTTCAGATCTTAAACATGATAAGGCTTCTATTGGAGCTAATGAAGTATGTGATATTATATTGGCAACTTTAAAAAAATAGAAGTCTTGAACCTTTGCTAAAATCAAACTGAGGCATCTACTTTCCATGGAAGTGTTTAGCGATTATTTCATTATACTTATACATTAAATCTTTAATGGTGAAGATATGTCTAAATCAGGAAAAACAGACCGAAGAGCATTTTTAAAATCAACCGGAGCTGTAGTAATTGGTAGTACGATTGGGTTAAATATGGTATTTCCAAAAACTACCTTTGCCCAAAGTAAAAGCATATTAAAAGTAGCTATAATAGGTTGCGGGGGGAGAGGTACCGGCGCGGCAAGTCAGGCAATCAAAGCCGATCCTAATATCATCATTACTGTTATGGCTGATGTATTTCAGGATCGATTAGATCAGTCCTATGATATCCTACTTAAAGCACATCCGGACAGGGTAAAAGTTACCAGTGAGAATAAATTTATTGGTTTTGACGCGTACAGGCGTGTAATGGAGTCTGACGTTGACGTGGTTCTATTGACTACGCCTCCAGGCTTCCGGCCGGATCAGCTTAGTGCGGCCGTAGATGCGGGTAAACACATTTTCTGTGAAAAGCCGGTAGCTGTGGATGCACCTGGTGTCCGAAAAGTTTTGGCCGCAGCAAAGAAAGCCGGGGAAAAAGGTTTATCCCTGGTATCGGGGTTTACCTTTCGTTATGATCTTGCGAAAAGGGAACTGTTTGGAAGAGTACAGAATGGGGCGATTGGTGAAATCAGAATGGTTAACTCAACACGTAATGGCGGCGGACTCTGGTATTTTCCTCGTAAAGCGGAATGGACTGAAATGGAGTATCAGATGCGTAACTGGTATTATTATGACTGGTTATCCGGTGATTTTATAGTAGAAATGGTAGTTCATAATCTGGATATGATGACCTGGGCCCTGGGTGGTCAAATGCCTTTAAAGGCGTTTGGAACGGGCGGCCGGCAGGTCAGAGTGGAAGAGAAATGGGGAAATATTTATGATCATTTCGCTATCGAATTTGAATTTGCAAACGGTGTTAAGGGGTATAATTTCTGCCGCCAGCAGGACGGCTGTTCATCTAAAAATTCGGTTGAGATCATCGGTGCTGATGGAACAGCCCTTTATCAGGGTCAGACCCATAAAATAAGCGGAAAAAATACCTGGGATTACCAGGGAGAGAAGAAGGATATGTATCAGACACAGCATGACGAACTTTTCGCCTCGATCCGGTCGGGAAAGCCTTTGAATGACGGAGAAATGATGGCCAATAGTACTATGCTTGGAATTTTAAGCAGAATGGTGGCCAACAGCGGACAGACCATAACCTGGGATCAGGCAATTAATTCCAATCTGGTTCTTGGTCCTGATTTTAGCCAATATAGCTGGGATTTAAAATGGCCTGTTCCTCCCCCCGCGATTCCTGGAATTACTAAAGTTTTATAGGATAGCTTTTGTATAAATGTAAATTAAACAGCCGATGAACAATTCATTGAAAAGCAGGCTTTTGTTTCTGGGTATTTTGCTGGTTAGCAGCAGACTTTCAATTGCGCAGGAAACCTTATTTGAGTTCGGTACCGTTAAAAGTATGGAATCGATCCTCTCGAAATCTAAAGAGAAGGATAAATCCCTGAAATGGGTTAATGTAAATACCACAAAGGAAACCTGGTCGGTACAGAAGAATGGTATCCTGATTTCTACAGGTCTGCCTATCGGGGTGGTACGATCTGAGAAACAATATGAAAATTTCATGCTGCATGTGGAATGGAAGCATATGGAAGCGGGAGGGAATTCTGGTATATTTGTCTGGAGTGGTGCCAACCCGAAGGATAAGAATCCGCTTCCTGATGGTGTGGAAGTTCAGATGCTCGAGCTTGACTGGGTAAATCTTAATATGCGTGATGGAGTGAAGCCTCCAATCGCCTATGTGCATGGGGAACTTTTCGGCGTGCAGGGCGTTGAAACCCTGCCTGATAATCCGCGGGGCAGCAGAAGCAAATCCATTGAAAACCGCGCCAGGGGCAAAGGAGAGTGGAATACCTATGATGTGGTATGTATTGACGGTGTGATAAAACTTGCGGTAAACGGCAAATTCGTGAATGGAATAAGTAAATCAACACAAAAGAAAGGTTACCTCTGCCTGGAAGCCGAAGGAGCTCAAATTCATTTCCGTAATTTAAAGGTCATTGAACTTGCTCCCGGCGTAACTTCAGCCGCTGAGACGGCTGTATTGCTGCCTTAGCTGGACATTCTTCAGGAATAAGTCCGCTCAGAACAGGAAACGGATATTATGGGTAAAATTTTAACCGGCAAGCCTCTGAGGTTCCTTTAACTAAATTCAGAAAATACAGATTATCTATTGATGAAATACATCCTACTTTTTTTAACAGGCATGATCATAGTGTCTTGTTCCCCCGCTCATAAACCATTTAAAATTCTTTACTTTTCTAAAGACCTTAAGGATATACATGCCAGTAACTTAAAAAATGCGGGCAGGAAATATGGCTGGAATATTATTGTAACCAATGATGAACATTATTTCCAGGAAGATTCGCTGTCGCAGTTCAACGCTGTCTTTCTTCCTTTTTCTTCCCTGAATCAATTAGGATACAAATCGGTTCCCGCCTTAAAGCGATATTTAGAGGCGGGAGGGGGAGGCATCATAACTCTCCGGGATACTTTGCTGAACCAAAATTCCTGGCCCTGGCTTCAGTCCTGGAATGGACAAAAGGATGGGGATGAGTGGGAACAGGATAAAGGCTGGTTGAAACAGCTAAAAACAGATTACAGGGAAGCAGACCTGAAGAAAGCTTTATCCTTTACTAAAGAGAAAATCCAGGTTCCGGATTACTCAAAGGTAAAAACCTTAAATGTTCCGGATAGCAGCAGGTACTCCCGCACAGTTTTGGTCCAGGGCTTGGATGAACCCTTACAAATGGCGATTCTTCCCAATAGCAATGTATTGCTTGTAGAAAGGAAAGGCGGGGTAAAAGTTTATGATGCAGCATCAAAGGATGTTAAAACCATTGCCAATTTTAATGTATTCAGCGGGATTGAAGATGGAATGCTGGGTGTAGCTTTAGACCCGGATTTCAAAACCAACCACTGGGTTTATTTTTATTATGCTCCGGCAGGGCCGGACTCTGTGGACCGGCTTTCGAGATTTGACCTGGTTGGGGATAGTCTTTTAATGGGATCCGAGAAGATTTTATTGGAGGTGCCCACTCAGCGGACTTACTGTTGTCATTCGGCCGGCGGTATGGCATTCGGTCCGGACGGTTTATTATATATTTCTGTAGGAGATAATACCAATGCAGATGACCCCTACAAAGAGGGATATACGCCAGTAGATGAGCGTCCGGGCCATGAACTCGCGGACGATCAGGGTACAGCTGCCAATACAAATGACCTGAGGGGAAAAATCCTGCGGATTAAGCCCGAACCTGATGGAAGCTATTCTATCCCTGATGGAAACCTGTTCCCTAAGCAAACACCAAAAACAAAACCGGAAATTTATATAATGGGATTAAGAAATCCCTTCAGGTTTTCGATAGATGGGAAAACCAATACCCTCTATTGGGGAGAGGTAGGTCCGGCCACTAAAGTTTTAGGGAAGGATGGGAGTTTTATGAGCTATGATGAAGTCAATCGTGCGACTAAGCCGGGTTTTTATGGATGGCCTTATTTTCTGGGAGACAACGATGCATTTCCCCTTTACGATTTTGCCGCAAAAAAAGAAGGTCCCCGTAAAGATCCATCCAAGCCTGTCAATAATTCAAGAAATAACACGGGTTTACGGGAGCTGCCTCCTGCACAGCCTGCGATGATCTGGTACGGCAGTGATGCCTCCAAACGATTTCCTTTGGTGGGCAGTGGCGGTGCAAGTATTATGGCAGGCCCTGTTTATTACAGTGATCTCTTTCCGGATTCGCCTTATAAGTTATCAGATTATTATAATGGAAAGTTGTTTATTTATGAATGGATCCGTCATTGGATAATGGCAGTAACATTTGATGAACAGGGAAATTATCTGAGGATGGAACCCTTTCTAAATCATCTGCAATTTGCGGCACCAATTGATATGAAATTTGGGCCGGATGGTGCATTATATATACTGGAATATGGAACCAACTGGTTTTCAAAGAATACTGATGCCGGACTTGTTCGTATAGAATACCAGGAAGGTAACAGAAATCCGGTGGCAGAAGTTCATATTGAAAATCAGTATGGGGCTGCACCCCTGACCGTACAGGTGTCGGGCAAAAAATCAATGGATCATGATCCTGATGATAAATTAACTTACACGTGGAATATAGATAATAAGGAGTTTCAGGGTGAAACAGTGAGGTACACTTTTGACAAACCCGGCGTGTATGGGATAAAACTAACTGTTTCTGACGATAAAGGGGGAAAAGGGATCGCTACCTCCCGGGTTTTTGCAGGAAATACTCCACCGGAAGTTTATATCCAAACTCTTGCAAACCGCAGCTTTTATTGGGATAATTCGGTGCTGGATTATAGTATAACAGTGAAGGATAAGGAGGAAACAAGGATTAATCCAGAAAGGATAAAGGTTTCATATGGTTATGTGCCCCGTGGAAAAGATGTTGCTGTGATTTTGACCAGGAATCAGGATGCGGGCAATTTTAAATATTCAAAGGGGCAGCAAATGGTAGCTTCCCTGGATTGTAAATCCTGCCATTCAATGGATAAAGCATCTGTAGGTCCTGCATATCTGGCTATTTCAAACCGGTATGCCGGAAAAGATGGTTCGCTTGCAAGCTTATCTGACAAGATCATCAAAGGAGGAAGCGGGTCCTGGGGTGAACGTGCGATGTCAGCGCATCCGGCCCTTTCAACCGATGATGCAAAGGAGATAGTTAATTATATTCTTTCTTTATCCGCAAGGTCGGGCAAAGTTCCATTAAAGGATACGATTGTGCTTAAAGAACATATTGGTAAAGGAACAGAAGGAAGTTACCTTCTGAATGCCAGCTATACTGACCAGGGTGCTAACGGCATTGAACCTTTGCAAAGCCGGGATTATATTACGCTAAGAAACCCATTTGTTCAGGCTGAAGATTTTGATGAAGGGAATGTACGCGTTGCAACGATAACCACTGCTTTTTATGCCTATGCAAGAGGTATCAATCACAATAGCTATATAGGCTTTAATAAGATCGACCTTACGTATGTTAAGCAATTGAAATACCGTGTACAACCACAAGGAGGAGGGAAAATTGAAGTCCGCTTAGGCAAGACCGACGGCCCTCTGATAAGTTCGGTTTTAATTCCTGCCGGGATTGCAGCCGATCCAACAGCCTGGAAAGAAATTGCTGCACCAATAAATGAGGTCAAGGGAATACATAACCTGTATTTTATTTTTATTGACCCCGAAGGAAAAAAGAAAAATCTATTTAATGTAGACTGGATTTATTTTTCTAATATTCAGATATAGAAATTAATAGAAAATGCAGTAATAAATAATTGCTTGTTAATCAGGTAGCTGAAACAAGCATATAGTTTTTGAGAATGGTATACTAAAACTCAATCCGGATACAAACTATTGATGAAAAAATCAGGATTTAGGTATGTTATATGATTTCAGATCTAAAACATCAGAAGAATTCCATTAGGGAAAATGCGGTGTCCGATATTATTCTGGAAACTGTAAAAAAGTAAGAGGAGGGCTTCTTTTTTTATTTTTTGCATTGATGAAAATTCTATTACCTTAGACTTTACAAGGATACTATTGTTTAAGCTCAGGTAATTGAAACAACAATTTAAAGAACTACCAAGTATTGTAAGCAGATTAGCCGTTTCAGGATGTGAACAAGCTTACCGTGAGCTATTTAATATCTTATATATCCCCCTGAAAAATTTCGCATTTTGCATTCTGCACTCAAATGAGGTGTCCGAAGAAATAGCAGGTGATGTACTCCTTACCTTGTGGCGAAACAGAAGTGATCTTATTCATGTAAATAATGTCCATGTTTATGCACTTGTAATTACCAAGAATCTTTCATTGAATTGTCTGAAAAAAAATTCCAGAAATAAAACTATTTCCCTGGATGAAATTGATGTGAATTTTCATTTTGACACTTCAAGTCCTGAGCAATTAATTATTGATAATGAACTTAAAATTCGGCTTGGGCATGCAATTCAATCATTGCCGCCTAAATGTCAGCTGGTTTTTAAACTAGCGAAGGAAAACAATCTAAGCTATAAGGAAATCGCGGAGATCCTTGGCATATCTGTAAAAACAGTAGATGCCCACCTCGTTGCAGCAACCCAAAAACTTGCCAAAGTTTTTAAATCAGAATTTCAGATAAAATAGTCGAAAAATAAAATTTATACTGACTAGGGAATCTCTCAATTATTTTTGTCCTTAAACAAAACAAACCAGGAATAGAATGAATCACCATGCATGAACAACGCATTGTTGAATTATTAACCCGAAAAATTGCGGGTGAAGTTACACAGGAAGAACTGGGTGAATTATCCTATCTGTTGAAAACATATCCCGATTCGGTTTATTATGAAGAATTGTTAGAGCAGGTTTGGGATTTAGGCCAGGATGAAAATTTAGAAGTTTCGGATGAGGTATTTAACAAGCATAAAATAAAATTTCAGCATGAACTTGATTTTCAAGTTCCAGGCAAAACACCCGGCAGCTATTTTAAGAAAAAGGTTCTTGTTTTTGCAACTCTTACCTTACTTATATTTTCGACCGGTCTTTACTTTTTTAAATTCTATAATTCAACCAGCAAAGAGGTACGTGTTGATGTATTTGCAGCTAAAGGAATACGAAAGGAAATTATCCTGCCAGACGGTACTCTTGTAAGGCTTAATAGTGAAAGTAAGCTATCCTATGATCTGGATATGCAGGTTCGCAATCAGCGGATTGTTAAAGTTACCGGAGAAGCATTTTTTAAAGTCGCCCACGACAAAGGACGTCCCTTTATTGTGAAAACCAATAAAATTTCCATTAAAGTATTAGGTACAGAGTTTAACGTCCGGGATTATCCGGGTGAGAGGAAATCAGAAACCACCTTAATAAAAGGTTCCATAGAGCTGACCATTAATGACCGTTCCAATCAAAAATTCCTTCTTAAGCCTTCTGAAAAATTTGCACTAATAAAAAACAGTAAAAAGCCTTCAGATAGCAATAAAGGTTCGGTTCTGATGATTGACAATATTTCGCCAGTTAAATTGGGCGACCAGGAATATATTGAGGAAATATCCTGGACGGAGAATAAGTTCGTTTTTGAAAATGAATCTTTTGAGGATCTTTTGCCCAAGCTGGAACGCTGGTATAACGTTAAAATCATTCTTGATGACCCAAATATTAAATCGTACCGTTTTACGGGTGTTTTTATTAAAGAGAATATTATACAGGCCTTAGAGGCAATGCAATTAATCAAATCCTTTCACTATAAACTAAAAGAAAATGAAGTGACGATATTCTAAAAAGAAAAAGCAGGAAATGCGCCAACACTCCCTGCCTTTAAGCATCCAACAGTAGGTCTAACTACATAATCAGATTATTAACTTGTAATTCACAAAAATATGAAAAAAAGAGAACTATACAACACAGTTCTGCTATCCGGATTCTCAAATAAAAAACTCTTATTAATGCTTAACTGGACAATCATATTAACATTTCTACTTGTCCTAAAAGTATCAGCGAACAGCTACTCTCAAAATGTCAAGGTTGATTTGGATTTTCAGAATGTGAAATTCAAGAAAGCATTTGCCATACTTGAGCAAAAGGGTAATATCCGGTTATTATACAGCGAAGAAAATTTACCAGTGGATAAATATATTACCTTAACTGTTAAGGACACACCTGTAATGGATGTGTTGAGTATTATATTGAAGGATACTGAACTTAAATTCCGTGTGTTAGATAATGGATTAGTCGTTATATCACCTCAGAATAAAGAAGTCAAGGATATTCTGGTAAGTGGCCAGGTAACGGATGCGAAAGGGGAAACTCTACCTGGAGTAAGCATAAAAATCAAAGGAACTACAGTCGGAGCAACAACTGATATGAATGGAAAATTCTCTATTAGTGTGCCTGAAAATGTTAACATTCTTGTTTTCACTTATATCGGATTCATTACCCAGGAAGTTGCAATTAATGGTAGAAAAACAATCAATGTTAGGCTCGAGGCTGCAAATACTTCGCTTAATGAAGTGGTAGTAACAGCTTTAGGTATGTCTAAAGAGAAGAAGAGTTTAGGGTTTTCAGTTACTGAAGTTAAGGGAAGTGACCTGGCAGTTACTCAACAACTAAACCCTGTCAACTCATTAATGGGAAAAGTTGCCGGGGTGCAAATTGACCAGAGTGCTTCCGGACCTTTTGGAAATTCTAGAATTGTGATCAGGGGAAATTCAACTTTAAGCCAGAACAACCAACCAATATTCGTGATCGATGGAGTGATTGTCGACAATGAATCTGTGGCTGGTGGGCGTGATTTCGCAAATGACCTGTCAAATCTTAATAGCGAAAACTTTGAGAGTGTTTCGATTTTGAAAGGATCCGCTGCTGCCGCCCTATATGGGTCAAGAGCTATTAATGGAGTTGTTCTTATTACCACTAAAAAGGGTAGTAAAGCCAATGGAATTGGCGTCGATTTTTCACAGAACTTCATGGTTTATGATCCATACAAAGGTCCTGAATTTCAGAATGAATTTGGAGGGGGTTCTGTTGGCGCATTCTTTACGGATGCCCGCGATCCGAACTATCAGGCAGATCAAATGTGGACCACAAAGGTGTTTCCTATAAACCCTATTACTAAGGAACCATATATTGATCCTGCAGTGAATCGTGAAAATGAAAACTGGGGTCCAAGATTCGCAAATCAGAAAGTGCGTAATTACGATGGTACCTGGACCGAGTATAAAGCTGTTCCAAATAACTATCTGGATGCATTTCAGAATGGATCTTTAGGGACTACTAGTTTAGCATTCTCGGGAGCCGGGGAAAAAACTACCTATAGATTTTCTGTAACCCACGACGATCAGAAAGGTATTGCAGTAAGGAATAAGTTGAAGCGGGATAATTTTAACTTAAGGATCACACACCAGCTAACAGATTGGCTTAGCACAGATGTAAGTGGAGGATATACTTCAAGCGATAATACCAATCCTCAAAACCTGCCATGGGCTCCGTATACAGATACTTTTGCCGGCGATAACTGGGGAGTTGCCTATACCTGGATGTTCCCGCGTAATTACGATACAAAGTATTGGAATCAGCCTCAACGATATACCAGCCAATTATTTGGGGGAGCACCCAAAGGGACTAATCCATTGGAGACCAATAAAGCGATGGCACCTGAATTTTGGTTTAACATGAATAATTCAATTGCTACTATGGACAGCAGGAACTTCATGGGACGATTTGCAATAAATGCCAAGCTGACTAAATGGGCAAATTTTACAGTCGAAGGTAATATGAATAATAACTACGATAAGTTTGAGGACAAGAGACTTGGCCACTTCACAGACTTTTCCGGAGGATCCTATACTTTAAATCAGTCAAAGAAGGAAAGCAACTTTATCAAGGGTATACTTTCATTCAATAGTATTAAAATTGCTAAAGATTTAGTTCTCAGTAGTTTTGCAGGAGCTGAAATGTATAACTCCATCAGTTCATTTACACAGGGAAATACTTCCGGTGGGTTAATGGTTCCTGGCAATTATTTTATTTCTAATTCAGTGAATTCTCCACTAGTGAACGGAGGAATAAACTATAATAAGAAAATCAATTCTGTTTATGGAAGTGCTGATTTTGATTATAAAAATCAGCTGTATCTGGCTACAACATGGCGCGGTGACTGGTCTTCAGCTTTAACTTATAAAGATGGAACCGGAAATAATTTTTACAATTACCCTTCAGCAAGTCTTTCATGGATTGCTTCTGAAACATTCAATCTGCCAAACATAATAACTTTCGCAAAGTTAAGGACGAACATTGCAGCTCTGGGTAAAGACACAGATCCTTTCGTGATCAATCCCGGATATCGATTTGCAGGGAAGGTTATTGGACTTCCTGGTGAACCAACACGAGCCGGGTTCAATTCAAGCAGTACTCTGTCACCAAACTTAAAGCCGGAACGAAAGATTTCAAAGGAAGTCGGAATGGAAATGCGTTTTCTGAAAAACCGTCTGGGTTTTGATTTTACAATGTACCAGGATAATACCTACGATCAAATTGTTGATATTTCAACACCTGTTGAGTCCGGAGTTTCCGGGGTTAAAGTTAATGCGGGTAATATCCAGAACAAGGGTATTGAAATATCCCTTGACGGAACTCCGGTTCAAACAAAGGACTTTCAATGGAATTCCCGCTTAACATTTTCAAGAAATAAGAATTTGATCGTTTCCCTGGCAGAAGGAAGAACTGATTACTTCCTTGGCGGGACTGCTTTTGATGCCAGTTCATGGGCAGTAGTTGGAAAATCTTATGGTACAATCCGTTCTATTAACCAGTCTTTAAAGTACACTAATCCTGCAAATTCAGCCGATCCTAAAAATGGGATGACTGTACTTGCATGGAGGAATGATGCACGTGCTGCATTCCCTCAAAGGAGTAATAAATATCAGGATATAGGTAATATCAATGCTAAATTCCGTGGTGGATTTTCAAACGATTTATCGTTTAAGAACTGGTCAATGAATGTGTTGTTTGATGCAAAAGTGGGAGGTGATATGGCCATGTCGTCATTAAGATCAGGAACACATACCGGGGTACTTCCTAATACCTTGTTTGGAAGGGATGCAGAACACGGAGGGATTACATGGACCAGTAAATATGACGGCATTACTTATAATGACGGGATGATTATAGACGGTGTATTTCCTATAGGCCAAAAGGTGACATTGCCAAATGGTACTACCGCCGATGTAGGTGGTATGACTTTTAAAGAGGCCTATACTGCTGGATTGGTTGAGCCAACACATGCTCCCCAGTTCTATTATCGCTATGCCTCCTCCTCAACTGGGGTAACTGATTTTTGGATACGAGAAAGTACCTGGCTTGCACTTCGTCAGATAGCAATATCATACAACCTCCCAAAAACCATTGCAAGCAGGCTGAAGGTTAATGCCATTTCTGTTAGTATCATAGGAAGGGATCTGGCGTATATCTATAACTCTTTGCCATATGATTTTAATCCTGCGTCGTTAAACTCCAATTTGACTTCTGCAGTAGGCGAAGAGGGCTTTTTACCAATGATTCGGTCAATTGGCGGTTCAGTAAAGGTCCGTTTCTAATAATCTTTATTGGTATAAATTCATATTTTAAAATAATAGAAATGAAAAGAAAGTTTTTATATATCATCCTAACGGTATTCACCTGCTTGTTCGCTGGCTCTTGTACTAAAGATTTTGACACCGTAAATGTGAATCCGAATGTTGTCAGCGATGTCGATGTGAGGTTACTCTTTACCTCCTCACTGGTTCCAATGCAAACTTCACGCGGTGGTGAATATTGGAATGAAGGGTTTACCCATTTTTTGTCAGCATCTCAATTAGTGACCGGACAAAGTTATGCTGTTGCAACTACGGGAGTAAATGGCCGGTATAACCTGTTTTATTCCAGTGTTCTTCCAAATCTAGTGGAGATGCGCAGGTTAATTGCGCTTAAATCGGATAAAGAGAAGTACGAGCAAATAAACGCGATAACCTATATTCCTCAGGTAATGATGGCTCTGAAGGTCAGTGATATGAATGGCTCAATGCCTTATACTGAAGCCAACAAGGGCAGGGACGAGGCTAAATATGATCCAAAGTATGACAATCAGCAAACCTTGTTTACTGTATGGTTAAAGGAATTGTCTGATGCTATTGCTACACTGCAAAAAAACTCAAGTAATCAGGTCATCCTTGGGAATAATGACGTCTTTTTCAGAGGCGACATTACAAAATGGATCAAACTTGCGAATTCTTTGAAATTAAGAATTGCTGCCAGATATCAAAATCAAGATCCGGCTAAGGCAACTCAAATATTTAAAGAGGTAATGGCGGATGTAGTAGGTCCACTCAGTTCAACTTCCGATCAGTTGGTTCATGCAAATCCAACTTATTATCCTTTCGGTGTAGATGGTTATAATATTGATATTTACAGTCGTCACTTTGCAGTTGGAACAGCAATTGAATATTTGAAGTCATCCAATGATCCACGTCTCGGAATTTATTACGACAAAAATTCCTTAACCGGAAGTTTTAAAGATACGTTGGCAAAATACAATAAGACATTACCGTCATGGATAAATTCCAATGATCCAAATATTATGTATCAGGGTGGGCCTGCTGACTTCCAATCAAATCCAGCGGTAAGTACCTATTTCGTAAATCCCCTCAATGGGGGCGGAGCGAACCGTTATCAATTGATATCGACGGTTAATCGCAAGTTTTTTGCACCCACTGTGGACAGAGGTAGCGGCACAGTTATCGATGTATTATTTTCATATGCTGAGGTTTGTTTTCAAATAGCTGAATTTGTCCAAAAGGGATACGGTGCAGGAATTAACACAAAGGGAACTGCAGCCGAATGGTATAATAAAGGCATTCGTGCATCAACAAAGACTATGAATGAAATTGCAGTTGCCGCCGGTTCAACATCCTATGCAAATATTGATGCAATGGTTGATATTCAACTGGCCAATCCAAAAGTAAAATTTGATGGAACTAGCGACCTGGAAAAGATTTATATTCAAGCACTTTTGAATTTTTACCGTGAACCTAACGAGGCGTTTACCCTTGCCCGTCGTACTGGTTATCCAAAATTTAATTCGACCTTAATGGCCCGTGAAGCGGTAAGCGATGTGCTTCCACGAAGATGGTGGACGCTTGACCCAGGACAGGTTAATAGAGCCAACTGGAGTGCTGCAATGGCTGAGCAGGGTTTTAGTCCTAACGATTTTTCAATAGCAAAACTTAATGCCGAAAGGATTTGGTTTGATAAGAAATCACCGGATTATGGCAAAGGGAATTAATTTGTTTTCGATGTAGATAAACAATTATTTTGGTTTGAGGAGAAAATGATATCTCCTCAAACCAATTTTTAAAATGCAAAACAGATAAAAACCCCTTAAAGATTTTTTCTATGTCCGGACGCAAAAAATTTATACAGCAAATAGGATTAATGGCTGGTGCTTTTTCAGTCAACAGTTTGTTTAATCAATTACATGCTGAGGAAATCTCATCAGCCAACAGTAAGATCAAACATCTTTCGTCACTTGACGTAGCTTCAGATGAAGATTACTGGAGCGTTATTCAGCAGGCATTTACCGTTAGTCCCAATATCATAAATTTAAATAATGGCGGAGTAAGCCCTTCGCCCAGGGTCGTTCAGGAAGCTGTTGAACGGTACAATAAATTAACCAATGAAGGCCCATCTTACTTTATGTGGGAGATACTGGATCAGGGAAGAGAACCCTTACGTGAAAAACTAGCGGGACTCGCCGGATGCAGTAAAGAAGAAATTGTTATCAACCGCAATGCGACCGAGTCACTAAATACGGTAATTTTAGGGCTTGATCTGAAAGCAGGAGATGAAGTAATTGGGTGTAAACTTGATTACCCCAATCACATGAATGCCTGGAAGCAAAGAGCCATGCGTGATGGTATCGTCTACAAGCAGCTTAGTTTTAATTTTCCTGTTGAAAACGATGACGAAATCGTAACCGCTTTTGAAAATGCCATAACTTCCAAAACCAAGATCATTCACGTAACCCATGTGATCAACTGGGTAGGGCAGATATTACCAGTAAGGAAGATTAGTGATATGGCTCACCGGCATGGCCTGGAAGTAGTCTGTGATGGGGCTCATTCATTCGGACTGCTAGATTTTAAAATTCCTGATCTTGGCTGTGACTATTTCGCAACTTCACTTCATAAATTTTTAAGTGCTCCTATCGGCAGCGGGATGATGTGGATAAAGCGTGATAAGATCTCGAAAATATGGCCGCTACTTGGTAATGGCGATCCAAGAAGCCCGGACATCAGAAAGTTTGAAACTTTAGGAACCAGAAGTTTTCCGATTGAGCAAGGAATCGGAGAAGCTGTCAACTTTCAGTTGGCTATAGGTAATAAGAGAAAAGAAGAACGGGTAAGATATCTCAAAAATTACTGGGCTAAACAAGTTATTGATGTTCCTAAAGTAAAGATCAAAACATCCCTGAAGTCGGCATATTCATGTGCCATTTGCGGTGTCAGTATTGAGGGGATTGCTCCGAGAGAGTTGGAGCGAATATTATTTAATAAGTATAAAATTCATACTGTGCCCATTGATTACGAAAATGTCAGTTGCGTGCGCGTTACTCCCCATGTTTATACACGTTTACCTGAGCTTGATAAATTCGTCAGAGCGATCAAAGAGATTGCCACTGCGGGTAAATAGTCTTTTGTGACTGTTTATATCTTCTGATTCTTCAGGTGGCTTCGGATTCGAATTTATTAAAACTGAAAGAAGGTACAGGGAATTGCCGCGCTTTGCATTGGAAGGGCAATAAATCCTTTGGAGGGGTTTGTTCAAGTATTCCATACCAGAATCGTCAGTAGAAGAGGGGGGTAACCTTAAAAATTTCCAATAATTTCTGTAAAAACTAAAAAAAACATTTACAAAATGGAACAAACAAGTTTATTTTCATCGCCCGCGGCACTGTCACAATCCTTGTCAAAAGATAAAAGCAAACTTTTAAATGCCGCTGTGCTGGTGGCCTCCTTAGGTTATTTTGTAGATATCTATGATCTTCTCCTTTTCAGTATTGTCAGAGTCCCAAGCCTACAATCCCTGGGTTTGATCGGACAGGAAATTACCGACAGCGGAATATTTCTGCTGAATGTTCAGATGATCGGATTGTTGGCAGGTGGAATATTCTGGGGCATACTTGGGGATAAAAAGGGAAGATTGTCAGTTTTGTTTGGTTCAATTTTCCTTTATTCGGTTGCCAACATCGCTAACGGCTTTGTGGATACGGTGGAAGCATATGCAGTCTGGCGTTTTATTGCCGGCTTTGGTCTGGCAGGGGAACTCGGCGCTGGGATTACCCTGGTTGCTGAAATTATGCCCAAGGAAAAACGTGGGTACGCCACTACTATTGTTGCAGCTGTTGGAGTAAGCGGAGCGGTGGTTGCTTACTTCATTGCCCAGTATTTTGATTGGAGGACTTCTTTTTTCATTGGTGGGGGATTGGGGCTTTCATTGTTGCTTTTAAGATTTGGAGTAGCTGAAGCCGGAATGTTCGGGAAAGCCAACACACAACATACGACCCGGGGTAATTTCTTTTCCCTCTTTACTAATAAAACACGATTTTTTAAATACCTCAGGTGTATCATAATTGGAATTCCCTTGTGGTTTGTTGTAGGTATACTGATCACGCTTTCTCCCGAATTCGGTAAAGTACTCAAAGTGCAGGGTTTGGTAGATGCAGGAGCAGCTGTTGCTTGCTGTTACGCTGGACTGGTCCTGGGAGATATTGCCAGTGGAATATTAAGCCAGTATCTTAAAAGCCGGATTAAAGTAATATACACCTACTTATTCCTGTCGATTATTTCAATTACCACATTTTTTTTGCTTCATGATATCAGCTTGTTCGCTTTTTATTCTATTTGTATGTTTCTTGGCTTTTCAGTAGGTTACTGGGTTATTTTTATGACGATAGCAACAGAGCAGTTTGGTACTAATATCCGGGCAACTGTAACAACCACGGTTCCCAATTTTGTTCGTGGCGCCGTTGTACCCCTCTCCCTTTTATTTCAGTACCTGAAAGGTGTTTTTGATGGCTCATTGATAAATGCCGGAATTGCTGTTGCTATCCTGAGCCTTGTTCTGGCATTCTGGGCGCTCCACCAAATGCATGAAACATTTTCAAAGGATCTAGACTACATGGAATAGATCTGGAATCAGACTCCTAAATTCATGGGTTTTTTCAAAGAGTTCAGCATTTAGTTGATGACTTCCGGTATGTTCGATACCCAAAAAATGTATGATTCCTTCCGCTGGGAAAAGGGTTTAATTACACTATCTCACGGTTTTGGACGAATTAGCTTATTGCTGAAGAGGGTAAATATTTTTGCTCATATCACTGATTATCAATTCCAAATTATTCCGAATAGGGTCCGCATACATTTCTCTTACCCGCTTTCCCTGGACTTACCATCGAAAAATTACAAAAGCCCTCGCAAAAAATCCCTATTTTTCGATATTAATTGGCTTTCCTAAAGAAAGTAATAATTCATTTTATTTATTCATAATGCAAAAATCAGTTCTCTTGTTCTTTTTACTGCTTGGCCTGAATGTCAGGGCCCAGAATTCAATTCCAATGTATGCGATTATCATCAAAAACGGACATCTCATCGATCCCAGGAACAATATCAATGAAAAAATGGATGTTGCCATTAACAAGGAGGGTAAGGTCGCCGAAGTATCGAAAAATATAGATCCGGCCAAAGCCGCCAGAGTAGTTAATGCCAAAGGTTTGTATGTTACGCCGGGTATCATTGATATGCATACCCATAATTTTGCCGGGACCGAGCCGGATAAGTATTTAAGGAACAGTTATTATGCGAACCAGCCTGACGGGTTTTCTTTCCGTACAGGAGTGACCACCGTTGTGGATGCCGGTAGCGCAGGATGGAAGAACTTTGAAAAATTTAAAGATCAGACTATAGACAGGTCCAGAACACGCGTACTCGCTTTCCTGAATATTGTGGGTGAAGGCATGGCCGGTGGTGCTACTGAGCAGGATAACTCAGATATGGATGCCCGTTCATCTGCTGATATGGCCTTGAAGTATAAGGACCTGATCGTGGGATTTAAAGTAGCCCATTATAATAAACCCGACTGGGTGCCGATCGACCGGGCGATTGAAGCAGGCAAAATCGCGGGAAACATTCCAGTCATCGTTGACTTTGGCGGAGGCGGGCTTTCGCTGGAAGAATTAACCATGAAAAAATTTCGCCCGGGAGATATTTATACCCATACTTATGGCGGTGGTGGTGAAGGCCGTGAAGGTATCACAGATCCGGTGACTAAAGAATTAAGACCCTTTGTATTCGAAGCTCAGAAAAGAGGGGTTATTTGGGACGTGGGTCATGGTGCTGCAAGTTTTTCTTACCGTCATGCAATACCTGCCAGCAAGGCCGGCTTTCTGCCTGATGTGATCAGTACGGACCATCATGGCGGAAGTATGAATTCTGCTATGAAAGATATCCTGAATGTGATGAATAAGTTCCTGGCTTTAGGAATGGAAGTGCCGGCGGTGATCAATGCGGTTACATGGAAGCCAGCTCAGGTAATACACAAAGAGCAGCTGGGGAATTTATCCGTAGGTTCTGAAGGAGATGTAACGGTGCTTCGGCTTCGCCGGGGAAAATTTGGTTTCTTTGATCAGATGGGAGAAAAAATGACGGGGAAACAAAGGTTTGAAGCGGAAGTGACCATCAAAGGAGGCCGTGTTTTTTATGATCTGAACGGATTGACCAACCCAATTCCGCGAGTGGCCGGGGGTTTACCAGGTTTGTAGTTTAGGCTAATATTTATATGAAAAGAAGAGAAGTAATTAAAGGCCTTAGTATTCTGCCCTTTGCAGGAACTATTGCAGGCACCTCTGTGCAATCTGCTTTTGGAGCTCCCGCAGTAATTTCAGAATCGGAGCAAAAGGGCAGGAAAAGCGCTTATGCGGCTATAGGAGTAAAACCGCTTATTAATGGCCGTGGTACAGTTACAGTTGTCGGCGCCAGCCAGATCCTGCCGGAAGTGCAGAAGGCTATGGATGATGCAGTTCGTGAATATGTTCAGATCGATGAATTAATGGATGGTGTTGGTGCCCGTCTCGCGGAATTAACCGGCGCTGAGTTTGGTTTCGTTTCGTCGGGAGCATCGGCGGCTATTACCGCTGGTACAGCAGGCTGCGTAACAGGAGGAGATCCTGATAAACTCTGGATGATTCCTGATATCAGGGGAATGAAGGATGAAGTGATCATTCCGGCATATTCCCGTACTGCTTATGATGCAGGTGCAAAAGCAGTCGGCGTACGAATGGTGGAGGTTTCCACGCTAGATGAACTCAAGCTGGCTATTGGTCCGCGGACGGCTATGATACTCGTTCTGGCTGGAAGCCGATCAGAGAATGGGCCCCTTTCGCTTAAGGAAATATCTTCAGTTGCCAGACCGCTGGGGGTGCCCATCCTTGTGGATGCAGCTGCCGAAGGCCTTGAAGTTCCAAACCCGCATATTTCTCAGGGCGCTGACCTGGTAGCATACAGCGGTGGAAAATATCTCCGTGGGCCTCAGTGTGCCGGATTGCTTATCGGACGTAAAGACCTTGTCATTGCCTCCCGTATAAATGCTGGTCCCCATCATGGTTTCGGAAGAGGCTTTAAGGTTGGACGCGAGGAGATCATGGGAATGCTAGCAGCTACAGAAATGTGGTTTAAACGAGATCATGCCCAGGAATGGAAGACATGGGTTTCCTGGGGGGAACAAATAATCAGTCGCCTGGGAAAAATACCCGGTGTAATCGTTCAGCTTAATGAACCAAAAGGCCGTTCAAACCGTGCGCCTTCTGTCGCTGTAAGCTGGGATAATTCCATCATACGTCTTACGGGTGAAGATGTTGAAATGCTATTATGGGATGGAACTCCCCGTATTGCAGTAAGCGGAGCGGGAAGTTTTTTACCCTTCCCGCCAAATTTGCAGCCCAATATCAGCATATCCATGTTTTCCCTTCAGCCTGGAGAGAATAAGATTATCGCTGACCGGATATTCTCAATTCTTTCTGATCCGCCGATGATCAAAAGACGCGGAGGGGCACCCTCTTCGGATATAAGCGGACAATGGGATCTGAAAATGAAATTTTCTGCAAGTACGGTAGATCAGACATTAATTATCGAGCAAAAAGAGAGCGAACTGATCGGAACCCATATAGCAAGTATAGGTTCACGGGATCTTGATGGTACACTTCATGGAAACAGTGTCCTGATACGCAGTTCATATACAAAGGATGGTGTACGTATTAACTTCACGTTCACCGGAATAGTAAATGGCGATAAAATGGAGGGTAAAGCCAGTTTGGGTGAATATGGAGATGCAGAGTGGACCGCTCAGCGCCATGCCTATACACCTGCTGGTAAACGTTCCCGCGGATAACGGATACGGAATGCTTATGGATCCGGCGCGGAGATTTAGGCATTGTTTAGCGACTAAATTAGAACTTTAAGCCAGGCCGTTAGTTTAACATTAAGCAGGTTTTTAAAAATGAAGAAACTAATATTGCTTTTGCTGATTTGTATGGGTGTAATCGGCATCTCATTCAAAGCTTCAATAAACGAAGATCAGAAGCCATGGAAGGCTCCTGCAGAGGCTGATATATTAATAAATCCTTTCCTGATCGAACCCCTTACCTTACCGCAGGGGCAGGAAATATACACCCTTTATTGTGAGTCATGCCATGGAGTGCAGGGCCAGGGTAATGGAAGTGCAGCTCAGGGATTGGCGGTTAAACTGCCTGATTTTAAAGATAAAAATGTAAAGGATCAGAGTGACGGATCCTTATTTTGGAAGATAAGAGAAGGCCGGGGGGAAATGCCTTCATTTAGAGAAATTCTTTCGGAAGAGCAAAAGTGGCAGATGGTTGAATACATCAGGGATATATCCAAGCCATTTCAACTTCAATCGAACCCTTTTAAATCAGAGAAGCCCTGATCAGCAATTGAATATCTGTTAATTTAATTTATTAATATTCCTTTATGAAGAAGATCCTTTGTTTTTTGCTCGCTTTTCTATCAATTTTCTTTGTAGAAAATTTATCTGCCCAAACTAAAGATATAATTTACGCCGGAACCTCCTCTGTCAGGGGAAGTGAGGGCATTTACGTATTTCAGTTCGACCGCCAAAAAGGCAAATTAGCAGGGATACAAACAGTAAGCGGTGGAAGCAGCCCGAATTTCTTAGCGCTGAGCCCGGATAAAAAGTTTCTCTATGCGGCATATAGCAAGGGTACGCTGACGGATGGCAGTGGCAGCATCATGTCTTTTAAAATCGATTCCGCTACGGGTCATCTTACCAAAATAAATGAACAATCATCCGAAGGCGTCGGTCCGGCTCATGTAAGCATTGATCCGAAAGGCAGGTTTGCTTATATTTCAAACTATGGCGCCGGAAATCTGGCCGTATATCCGGTCAATAAGGACGGCAGTTTGGAAAAAGCATCTGATGTTATAAAGCATACCGGAAGCAGTATGAATAAATCGCGGCAGGAAGGACCTCATGTGCATTCGGCCATTCCATCCGAAGACGGGAGATTTCTATATGTTTCTGATCTGGGGATTGATAAGACCATGATCTACCGGGTCCAGGATGATGGAAAACTTCTTCCGGCAAAAAATCCATTTGTTCAGCATATTCCGGGCTCCGGACCCAGGCATTTTGCAATTCACCCGAATGGCAGATATGCGTATTCAGCGGAGGAACTGACCTCAACGGTAGCATCATTTCAAATTGACACGCTTAGCGGTGCGTTAAATCCCCTGGAAAGAGTTACGATGCTTCCGGAAGGCTATAAAGAGCAAAATTTTGCTGCCGATATTCATTTTTCTCCTGACGGGAAATTCCTGTATGCTTCCAACAGGGGGCACGAAAGCATGGTCATTTATAAAGTTGATCCTTCCAACGGTAAGATGTCATTGGTTGGACATGCAAATACCGGGGGCAGGCATCCCAGAAATTTCATGATCGACAGTAGAGGGGAATATGTATTGACGGCAAACCGTGATACGGATAACATTGTCGTTTTTAAAAGAGATAAAAAAACGGGTAAGCTTGAGCCAAACGGTGAGCAGGTTACTGTTCCGGCCGTTATCTGCCTTATTCAGTTATGATCTTTCCGCTTAATTTAAATTCGGATTTTTCGCGCCGTTTCTCACTGAAGGAGCGCCCGGATCCTGATTTGATTCTCCCCCGGATCATAAGCAATTGCCAGGCATCTTAGGTTCGTCTGGTGTTCGTCTGGTGAACGTTCAAAAAGGCTCAGAATTTTTGCCTCTTTGCAGGATGAAGGAGGTACTCTGTTTTAATGGATCAGTTTATCAATTGGATAGTATTTGGTCGGGTTGAGTTGTGCAGAATTAGCTTAAGCCTACATAGCCGGATTATCCCTGATGGGCAGTTTCGCAAATTGTATCACTTCAATACTCGGAAACCCGAAGTCTTCAACCACCCTGCCGGAGATCAGGTAACAGCCTTTTCCACGGAAGGGATATACTGGTGTGCTGGCGGGGAAATGGGTTGTGTCAAGGAAATTCCCCTGGCTGTCCAGAAAGGTTCCAAACCACATTTTCTTATTGGTTTTAGTACGTACAGACTTTTCGCATACATAATTGCCTACCAGTTTTACGGTCTCTCCCGGATGTTTCAGAAGGTCCTCAACCTGCACCTCCCCCCGGTAAGAGGATTTCATCAGGTCAAACATGCTGAGACTGAGGGGGTATCCGAGCAGTTCGAGCTCGTTATACGCGTCCTCCAGTTCTGAGGTCTGCAAATCGGGCAGATGAAACTCTTTAGCTAGTGTATGGAACAATTCCTGATTTTGCCGGGGGATAGTTTTATTGCCAAGGTAATTATGAACCTCCCACAACAGCTGTTTTTTGTTTCGGCCTGTAAACCTCAGCGCTCCGATACGGATCAGGATAATAGCCTGGTCAAGGCTAATGGCGGTACGCTTGATAAAATCCGCAAGATCCCGATAAGGGCCATTGCTATGGCGTTCCCAGGGAATAAGCTCGAAGTATCGGTTTTCAAGTCCCTGAAGCCCGATAAAGCCCAGCCATGCGTCACAGCCATGTATGCTCACCTTTGCCTCACTGTTATTGACGCAGGGCAGATGTACCTTTGCCCCGGCTTTTTTCAGCTCATTAACATACACCCATCGCTGGTAAAATCCGCCATAATTATTCAGTACGGCTACCATAAACTCAAGCGGAAAATAGGTCTTAAGATACAGGCTCTGATAGCTTTCTACCGCAAAGGAAGCGGAATGCGCTTTGGAAAAACTATATCCTGCAAATGAAGATACCTGCCGCCATACTTCCTGTGTGGTTTCTTCATCTCTCCCTATCTCCCGCGCGCGCTCAAAGAAACGCTGTACCAGCTTCTCAAATTCTGCTTTCGAACGATATTTACCGCTCATGGCCCGTCTCAGTACATCGGCATCCGTCAGGTCAAGTCCGGCATAATGATGACAGACCTTAATCACATCCTCCTGATAGACCATTACTCCGAAAGTTTCCTGTAAATGTTCCTTCATTACCGGATGAAGGTATTCTACATTTTCCGGATCATGGTAATTACGGATATACGTTTTCATCATGCCCGACATAGCAACTCCCGGACGGATGATGGAACTTGCAGCCACGAGAGTAAGGTAGGATTCGCAGCCGAGTTTCTTAAGCAGCTGCCGCATAGCCGGCGATTCGATATAAAAGCAGCCGATCGTATCGCCGGATTTTAGCTGGGCATTTATCCGGGGATCCTTCATAAAAGACCGGACCGCATGTATATCAATCTTAACTTTCTGATTTTCCAGGATCAGATTAACCGCTTCCTTAATATGACCAATGCCTCTCTGACTGAGAATATCGAACTTTTCATATCCGATTGCTTCTGCTTCGTACATATCCCATTGAACAGTGGGCATGCCTTTTGGCGGCAGGTCAAGTGCGGTATAATAGGTGAGTGGTTCTTCCGAGATCAGAACTCCGCCTGCATGAATAGACCGCTGGTTAGGCATATCTTTCATAAAGCTGTGAATGGCCATGATCTTTTGAAATGTGGGATTATCCTTGTTTTCGCTTCCCTTAGTAGGATCAGTGAAACTGTCAATCTCCTGGGCAGGCAGACCCAGGGTCTTACTGATCTCACGGATGATGGAACGGTCTTTAAAAGTACTCATGGTACCCAGTAAGGCGGTATTTTGGCTGCCGTATCGTTTAAATATATAATCCTGCACATCCTCCCGTTCATCCCAGCTGTAATCGATGTCAAAATCAGGGGGGCTTGTCCTCTGTCTGTTCAGGAAGCGCTCAAAGTAGAGATCCAGTTCTATCGGATCAACATCTGTGATCCGCATGCAAAAAGAGACAATACTGTTGGCTCCCGAGCCTCTTCCGATATGATAATAGCCCCTCGACATAGAATATCGGATAATATCCCAGGTAATTAAAAAGTAAGCAGAGAAGTGAAGTTCATCGATCACCTGCAGTTCATTTTTTACTCTTTTTAAGGCCTCCCTGTTCGACCGCCCATAGCGGTATTCCATGCCTTCAAGAGCAAGTTTTTCAAGAAGATCTTTATCATCTTTAGCACTTCCGGTAAAGGTTTTACGGTTTTTTGATCCTTTTTCAAAACTGCTGCTGCAATCATTCAGCAGCTTTTCTGTATTACTGATGATAAAGGGATAGGAGCTGTATTGGGCTTTGAGCTTATCCGGCGGGATGAACAACTCATCCTCATGGCATTGATCTTTCCCCTGTATCCTCGACAGGAGCCTGTTCAGGTCTATAGCGCGTAAATAAGTATGCAGGCGATGTTCTGTTGCATTGCTAACGCTAACGGTGTGCAGCGCTACGATCTTGTTCTGAATAGCGGATAGTGGTTTTCCAAATAATTTTCCCAGATCACGTCCGGCAATGCCCAAAAACTCATTTTCTTTGAGCGGGCGGTTATGTCCCCTGTAGGGATAGATAATGTAAGCATTTTGAAAATCCCAGGGTTCATCGGGTAATGCGAGGCTGTTCAGGTTGTGGAAACTCAAAAAATCATTCAGCTCTTTCATTCCCTCCCGGTTACGTGCGATACCTATGTAAAGCAGTTCGGCGGCTCTTCTGAATTCAATACCTGTGACCGCCTTAATGCCCTCAGTCTTACAGGCTCTGATGAATTCTATTGCCCCGGTAGAATTATTGATATCGGTGAGGGCCATCTGCTCCACACCCATGAGCTTAGCCTGTTTTACGAGGTTTTCAATAGAAATTGTGCCATAGCGTAAGCTATATTGTGAATGGACATTCAAATACATGGCTTAAAGTTTTATATCCAGGGTAGATGCCAGTTTAACGGCCTTTTCCCCGAACCGGTGCCTGATGCGGTCCATGGCCTGATAAAGTTTGTACTGTTCTTCTGAAGCGCTGTAGAGACTGATCTGTTCATGACCGCTTACCAGCTCTGAAAACCTGACGCCCGCCAGACGCAGCAGCATCCTGCGGTTATAGATCTTGTCAAATAATTCTTTTGTCTTACTGATCAGGAATGAATCAAGGCTTGTATAGGGAATCCTAGCCTGCTGCGTATGTGTTTCAAAGTTTGAATAGCGGATAGTTACTGTAATACAGGCTGTAAGTTTACGCTGCGTCCTAAGCTGAAAGCTAAGATCCATTACCATCGATGTAAGTAATTGCTTGATCAGGTTACTGTCGATGCTATCCGTTTCAAACGTACTTTGGGTACCCATTGATTTTTGCTCCCTGTATGGAATTACGGGCGTGTTATCGATCCCGTGGGCCTTTTGCCAGAGACTGATTCCGTTATTGCCAAGAACCTTGAATAATTGATCCTGCGGAATTTGTGCAAGTGTATAGATATGACGCACACCCATTTCACTTAATTTCATGTACGTTACCTGTCCCAGGCCTGGGATCTTTCTGATGGAGAGCGGGTTTAAAAATGGCTGAACGGCATAATAATCCACCTGCAATTCGCCATTAGGCTTGCATTCATTGGTAGCGATCTTGGCAACCGTTTTATTGACAGACAGTCCGTAGGATAGGGGCAGACCGGTTTCTTTTATCACACGCAGTCTCAGGTCATGGGCAAATTTCATACATCCGTAAAATCTGTCCATGCCGGTCATATCGATATAATGCTCATCAATAGAAGCTTTTTCCAATACAGGCACTCTTTCCTGGAGGATGTCGGTAACCATATGCGAATATTTACTGTACTCATCCATATTTCCGCGGATAAAAAGCGCATGCGGGCAGAGTTGTCTGGCCATCCGGGAAGGCATCGCTGAATGGATGCCGAATTTACGCGCTTCATAACTGCAGGATGCTACTACGCCCCGGTCGGAAGTGCCGCCAATGATCACCGGCTTTCCTGCCAGACCAGGGTTCTTCAGCAGCTCTACAGATACAAAAAATGCATCCTGGTCGATATGTATGATCTGCTTATCCTTGAGCATAATTGATGTATGGGGATACAAATTTATGCTAAAAATATTAGTAATTTAAATAAATCATTATTTAAATTTTTACAGAAAGAGCAGTGCAGTTTTAAGGGAATTGCCTTGATTTTGGATTGGCGAAGCAAAGGGCCGCAATCGTATGTCGGGGGTTTTGGATTAAAGGATCTTATTTTAATTTCTTATTTTTAATTAACAGATCAAGATCGTATGAAAAGAAATATTAAATTTTTGGGCCCTGTTTTATCATTATTGGTATTGGGCAGTCTCATAGGCTTCAACGGCGGCAGGCCTGATAACAGTGCACTTAACGGGGCATGGAAACTTCAAAAAGGTAGTGTAGAACAGGTTTTGATCTTTTCTGATGGATATTTTATGCATACCACCTTCGATAAGGTCAAGAAGCAATTTATTCAGAGCAGGGGCGGGGCATATAAATTTTCAGAAAAGGGACTTGCAAGCCGAATAGAATTTAATACGCTTGATAAAGAGCAGATAGGTAAGGATATTGATTATAGTTTTATTATAAATAATGAGAGGTTGAATACAGATCTCAGTGGTAAAAAGGACACCTGGACCCTGTTGGATAAAGGTGAGGGTCCAATGGCTGGTACCTGGCGGAGTTCAGGCCGGATGCAGGATGGCAAAGTGGTGCTCAGCCCGCCTCGTGCCCGTAAAACCTTCAAAATTCTTACCGGGACAAGATTTCAGTGGGCAGCCATAAATGCAGAAACTAAGGAATTCTTTGGAACCGGGGGAGGAACCTATACTTTTAAAGAGGGAAAGTATACGGAAAATATCGAGTTTTTTTCGCGGGATAGCAGCAGGGTGGGAGCCTCGCTTACGTTTGACGGAAAGATCGTTGACGGACACTGGCACCATTCAGGAATGAGTTCAAAAGGAAGCCCGATCTATGAGATCTGGTCAAAGGAGCCTGAGCAATAAGATCCGATCCTCCCGAATTATATGGAGGCCTCCATATTTTCTGACAGATCTGGGAACCTGTTAGGATATCTGAAGCTTTTAAACTTAACCAGGAACTTAAGTCTTTCCACCAGATGTTCGATAGGGAAAGGAATGCAGTAATAATCCTGAACCTTCAATTCAAGAGCCCGTAATTTCCAGTCCGTATTATTTTTTCCGGCTACCAGGACGATGATCAGGTGGTGCAAAAGGGGATTGTTTTTTAGCTCTTCGATAAATGGAAAACAATTGGCTGAATCGTCAGCCTCCAGTAAAACAACATCCGGTAAAAGACTTAAGGATTGATTGGTCAGGTAATGGCTTAATTCTTCCAGGGAATTATGTGTATGAATATGGAAGTGTGCGGGTAGTTGATCTGCTATCGAAGTACTTAATTGAGAACTGATGCACACAAGTCTCAGGGGAAGATCCCTCGCTTCAAAACTCTCCTGTTTAATTATTTGAGAAATCATTTGGCGTTAACGAGGCTATGCTGGATTTTAATTCTGCCGGATTGAATGGTTTCTTGAAAAATCGATCCGCCTGGAAAGGCATATGTGCGACCATGTTTTCAAGGTTTTCGGCTCCTGAGATAAGAATGACCGGAGTGTTCCTGTAATAACCGCTGATCTTAAGATTCCGGATAAAGGAACCACCGTCGATATAGGGCATTTCAAGATCTGAAATTATTAGGGCAGGATTATTTCCATCTTCCAGCCAGGTAATTGCATCGGCTCCGTGATTTTTTATGACCACATCATATTCGTTTGAGAGAACAAAATTAAGGAGCTTTGCAGCGCTTATTTCATCATCAACAACAAGAATTTGTTTCTTCATTTAAATAACTGTCAGAATTTGGTGCAAGAAATCTTAAGGCATCAGTCCGTCTGTAAAAAGAAACTTACCGGCTTTAATATTAATTTTTGCGTTGTTAAGGCATCTGGTATATTACAAGCCTAGTGCCAGAGGCATTAAAGGGCCTTGTATCCCGGTGGTACGGATATGGGGAATTTCTCTTTGAGGCATTGAGGAAAAGCTTCTACGAAAAAGGCAAAATATTAACCGTAACTCTTTAAAATATTTTTAAAAACAGGATTAAATCTGCTGCTATGGGATATTTTGCCTCTTTCGGGAATGAGAAGATATGGGGATTGCTTGGCAGATTATTTGCTCAGAGGATAGCCTTTAGCAATCCAATCCTGTTTTAAATTCACAGGCAGGTTAAGCAAACGGCCGTTTGAAAATCCCATGCTTTTCATAAGATTGAAAGCAGGACGAATGTTCGGGCACTTTTCAAAGGGGCAGCAGCCGCAATACACAACCAAAAATGTTTCTTTTGGCAATCCCTTTAATGTGGTATTTAGTTTTTGAAGATTTGCTTTTTCACTCGCTCCCCCCATATTTTTTGCACCTTTAATGTCATCCACTACACCGATATTGAAAATTACAGCTTGTTTAGCCCTGGGATTGGCGATTACAGCAGCTAATTCAAAAGGCTGAATCAGATCTTTTTTTGTCCACCGGTCTTGTTTATCTAGAGATTGCTTGTTGTTTGAGAAGGTCTGGGCATTGCCTGCTGTTGAAGCATACAAAAACAGGATACAGGTATATAATAAGAATTTCATGCTCATATATTATTTCTATGCTGTAAAAATACTCATATTCTTTTTATCGTATGAATTATCCTTGTTACATACAATTGAGCACTTCATAATTAGAGGAAAAGCTCTTTAACCAGGATAAGTATGCCAATGATCAGAATAAAGACAGCGAAAATTCCTCTTATTCCGCTTGGCGGGATCTTCTGAGAAAGCCGGTTCCCTGCAAAAGTTCCCAGGATACCGAGTAAGGTAATTGGCACAAGAAGGTTCCAGTTAATTGGGTGATTTGTCAGATCGCCAGTAAAACCGATCAGGGAATTCACTGCTATAATAAGCAGCGAAGTGCCAACGGCAGTTTTCATGTCTAGGGAGGCATAAAATATCAGCGCAGGGATAATAATAAAACCTCCTCCTGCACCAAGAAGACCTGAAATTAGTCCCACAGAAATTCCCAGCGCGATCAATGCCTGATCCCTTGGAAGTTTAGGCCTTTTCATTTCCTGGGGTTTTATCATTCCAATTGCCGACGAGATCATCAATAGGGAGAAGAGAACAAGCATCATGGTGCCCTTGTCAACCCTAAGCCAGCTGGCTTGAAAAATAATTTCGGGTATGAGGGGGATCAGGAATTTACGTACCAGATAAACGGTCACTAAGGATGGAAGACCGAAAGTGAGTGCTATCCTTAAATTGATTTCACTTTTATTCCACTTTTGTAAGGCGCCAGCTGCACTGGTAGCGCCTACAATGAATAGTGAATACGCAGTTGCAAGTACAGGCTCAACCCGGAACAGATAAACAAGGATTGGTACAGTGAGTACAGATCCTCCCCCTCCGATGAGGCCTAGTGATATTCCGATAAATAAGGAAAGGATGTATCCTGTAAATTCCATGGAGTCTGGCTCAAAGATGGGGAAATTTGCTAAGTATCAAGCCTAGCTATACTATTCAATTTGATTATCGCCAGGGATAATTATTCCTCATTCAGCAAATTAATTGCATACAATATCTCCTTTTAAGACAGTCGGTTAGAATTTTTATTTAAGTATTAATCCCTTAAAAAACAATTTGTTATGAGTTAAATCGTTATTTTCAATATGCGTTGGGCGTTTTTTATTTTATTGAAACAAAAATTTAAATTATATTATTATCTATTAAAATTTTGGCCCAGTTTCTGAGTGAATGAAACTAAAATAATTATGGATTATGGCACGAGGTAAAATCATTGCTATTAAGAACTGGATTAAGGAAATGGGATTCGAACTTGTAAAATCCCATGTGATTAGTGGCAAATCACTTTTGATCAATCATTACAGTTTAGGTAATTTTGGCATATACGAAGAAATTTCGAAGGGTATAAAAACCGGAAAAAAGACCGCCGGTGAGAAACTTAGATTTATTTCCTGGACCCCATGGGGCGTGGATTTTGAGGTCAACTCTGTTAATGATCTGAGCCAGGCATACCAGGAGTTTATTGATTTTAATCCTGAAGTAGTTTTATCCTGATCCTTCTTTGTTGTTGCTGTAAATTTTTGCAGCTATCTGAGTTATTCAGGTTTGGCTGTATTTACAGATTTTTGACCCCATGATTTAGTATGAAATCAGAAAGCTCCTCTATAGGATGCTTCAAAATTTTACCTACATGAATTCCCTTGGCCTGGCAAACTTCTCTCAGGGTATCCTGAAAATGATAAGCTATAGAGCCAACAAAATGACAGATCTGGGTTTTATATTGGGGATATGACTGGATGTTAGTTTCTACAAACTCAATAAACCCGGTCTTTAACATCTCCTTCAGAAAAGGATGTTCCCGATGCTCGCTAATAAAAGGGGCGAATGAGGCCAGGTAGAAATTAGGCGAAGGTTGCTGATAGACCTGCTTTATCACCGATTCCTTATCAATTTGGTATTTTTTATGAAACTCTTTCGATAGCTCCGGAGGCATCGTCTGATACAGGTAACTGGTAATCAGCTGGCGGCCAAAGTAGGTACCTGAACCCTCGTCTCCGAGAATATAACCTAAGCCATGCCTGCTGTCATGGATCTTGCTGCCATCAAAGTATGAAATATTAGATCCTGTTCCCAAAATACAGCATATCCCTGCACTGGCCCCGCAGGTAGCGTATACAGAAGCCACTATGTCTATATCCACACTTATAAAGGCTTTTTTGAAAACCCTGGATAAGGCATTCGAAATAATCTCCCTTCTGTCAGGACTGGAGCATCCCGCACCAAAAAAATAAACCTCTTTTACCTGGTCTGTATAAGGCTGGATCTCGGGTGTATTCTGAAATATTTTTACAATATCTTTTTCTGATAAAAAGAAAGGGTTGATACCACTGGTTCTAAAGGGGATCGTACGATTGTCTGAAAACGTAAGTACCCAATCGGCTTTGGTTGAACCGCTGTCTGCAACTAATAACATAGGATTATTAAATTTCTTCGAGTATCTGATTGGTAAGAGGTTTGCCAATGAACTTTGATACCAGTTTATTTTCTTTGATCTTTTTAATGTCTTTTGGATCCAGCGATGAGGTCAATACGAATATTTTGATCAGGCCTGGAGTAAGACCAGGTAATTCTATTAATGCTTTCAAAAACTCAAAGCCATTCATTAAAGGCATGCGAAGGTCCAGAAAAATCACTTCAGGAATATTAAGGCCGCTATCCAGGGAATTCCTTATAAATTCAAATGCTTCCTGGGGAGAAGTTATGACCGTAATGGTCTCAGCGTAATTATTATTATCTAATATTTTGCGATTGATGAGATTATCAATGTAGCTATCATCTATAAGTAATACACTTTTGTATTTGAAGGTATCCATCCAAATCAAAAATACTAAATCTTTAGACTTTCACAAACATCTAATTTTTATTCTAATTCAGAGATAAACTGCCTGAAACTTGCATTAAAGCTATCTCAGCAAGTTTTGCTTCAAATTGGGAATTAGTATAACGAGCGCTTGCATCAATATAATTTCTTTGAGCCTCCCTGAATTCAAGAGGAGCCACGCTTCCGAGACGAAATTTTTCAAGGGTTATATCCAGGTTTTGTTTGGCAACTTCCAGGTTCTGTCTTTCAAGCCGCACCAGTTCCAGGTTGGTCTGAAAGGTTTGGTACAGGGAAGCCAGCTGCGCTGAAATATTTTGATTAACCCTGTTTAATATCAGTTTACTGTTCTCGATCTCAATTGAAGCATTTTTTTCGCTTCTTTTTTGCAGAAATCCGTTAAAGATATTTACAGAGGCTGTCAGGCCATAATTGAACCCTCTTCCCACTGAATTCCTGGCAAAGCCGAGTTCAGAAGTTGATCGGTTAAAATTATATCCCGAATTAAGATTGATATCCGGGTAGCGGTTTGCCTTTACCTGCCTTAAATTTAATTCGGCGATCCTGCTGTTAATGATTGCGGATTGAAGTTCAGGGTTTTGTTCGGCGGCAGATTTTTGCAATTGGGCCAGTTGAAGGTTATTTTGAATAATTATAGTATCTGAAACTGTGAAATCGGAGGAAATATCTCTGGCAAGTAATTCGTTCAGCCTTATTTTTGTATTCCTGTACTGATCCATCTGACGAAGCAGATTAGTAGTGTCAGTATTCAGATCAACGGATGCGGCAAGTACTTCAAGTTTCGCTGCCCTTCCGATCAGATACCTGTTCCTGGAATTTTTTAATCGTAGTCTGGAGATATCAAGTGCTCCGCTTAATGCCTTGATCTGCTGCTGCTGCTGCACCAGGTCGTAATAGTTATTAATAACATCAGCCAGAGTAGTTTGGACTGTAAGTTTAAAGTTAGCCTCGCCAAGTAGTTCCAGTTGTTTCAGCTGATCATACCTTGCAAACATGGCAAAACCATCAAAAACCTGCCAGTTTAATACAGGTCCATAAACAAGGTTTGAGTTTCTGGCACCCGAACGTTCCTGGGTCTGCCCGCTGGAAAGTGTCTGCTTGGTATTAGAAATGGTATTATTTGTACTTAAATTTCCGGTAACCACAGGGAGCATACCTGCATTGGCGCGGCTTACATTATTTTTGGCAATGTCAATATCATTCTTAGTGAGTTTGATATTATAATTGTTTTCAAGCGCCTGGGCTACTGCCTGTTCAAGAGTTAATTTCTCCTGAGCCTGACTGCTTGCTGCCATAAATAAAACGGCTATCAGATATAAAGTACTTTTATTCAATTTCATTCTGTTTTTAAATATTGTCCTGATCATTCTGCCGGCGCGACTGCACTTTCCTTAGTTATACTAATTCCAGTTCATCGTGTTTTGGTTCCTTTTTTTCGTCGTATACCGGAAGTGCTTTATGCTCCCTTGACCACATCGAATAAATAGCCGGTATTACAAAAAGGGTTAGGATAAGGGAAAATAAAGTTCCGCCAATTATTACAATCCCCATGCTCATCCTGCTTTTTGCGGCCGCACCAAGAGCCATTGCAATTGGCAGGGCGCCAAGAGCTATAGCCAGGCTGGTCATAAGGATAGGTCGTAAACGGGCTACGGAAGCTTCTATAATCGCTTCAGCTACAGGTTTCCCCTGTTCCTTCAGCTGATTGGCGAATTCCACAATAAGGATACCGTTCTTCGTGACCAGTCCTATTAGCATAATGGTTCCGATCTGGCTGAAAATATTCCAGGTTTGTCCGAAAAGCCATAAGGACAGGAATGCTCCTGCGACCGCCATTGGAACTGTCAGAATAATGATCATTGGATCAATAAAGCTTTCAAACTGAGCTGCCAGGATAAGGTAGACCAGCAATAAAGCTAGCGCAAAGGCAAAAAGTGTATTGGATGAGCTCTCCTGAAAATCCCGGGATTCCCCGCTCAGGTCAGTAGAAAATGTATCATCAAGTATCTTGGCTGCCGCATTGTCCATCGCCTCAATGCCATCTCCAATGCTTTTGCCTGGTGCAAGTCCCGCTGAAACGGTGGCAGACATAAAACGGTTGTTATGATATAGTTGCGGCGGTGTACTGGTTTCTTCAACCTGAACCACATTATCAAGCTGAATCAATTCTCCCTTATTATTCCTTACGAAAATAGAGGTAAGATCCAGCGGGTCATTCCGGTCAATACGTTCGTACTGCCCGATAACCTGGTATTGTTTACCATTCATATTGAAATAAGCGAAACGCTGCCCGCTCAAAGCGAACTGCAGGGTTTGTGCTACGTCCAGGATAGATACACCCAAGTTCTTGGCCTTTTCTCTGTCGATGGAAACATTGATCTCCGGCTTGTTGAACTTGAGGTTTACATCCGTCATTGTAAAGGTTGGATCCTTACTGATTTCCTCCATAAATAAAGGAACTTTCTCCCGTAATTTTTCAAAATTAGGTGCCTGGATAATATAGGAGATCGGAAGTCCTCCGCGCCGGTTTACCGAAATTGTTGGCTGCTGGTTAACAAAGCTCCGGGCTTCGGTATAACCCTTGGTAATCCGGGTAAGTTTATCTGCAAGCTGGCTTTGAGAAAGTTCACGCTCTCCGGGCTCGACAAAACGTATCCTCAAAAATCCTGTATTCGCTGCGCCCGAACCACTAAATCCGGGTGAGGTAACGGTCAGGTTAATTCTTTTTTCCGGTATAGAATCCTCTACCATTTTGGTGAGTTTCAGGATAAAATCATCTGTATAATCAAAAGAGGCGCCTTCTGGTGCAGTTATTTGAAGGTTTACAGCGCTGCGGTCATCGTAAGGCGCTGTTTCCTTTTGCAGTACCATCCAAAATAAGACGATTAATCCCATACAAGCCGCTATAATAGGAAATGCCAGCCAGCGTCTCTTCATAAAGTCCTTGAGTGAATCACCATAACCGGTGGTCATCTTTTCAAAATAGGGCTCTGTGAAATTGTAAAATTTGGTTTTCTTCTTATTCGCCTTCATCATATAGGCATTCAGCATCGGAGTAAGGGAAAGAGATACAAATGCAGATATCAGGACGGCGGCGCCGATGACAACGCCGAATTCACGGAAGAGCCGCCCGACAAATCCTTCAAGGAATATAACCGGCAGAAATACGGCGGCAAGCGTAATGGATATGGATATAACGGCAAAAAAGATTTCATTGGAGCCTTTGATTGCAGCCTCGAAGGGTGAGTAGCCCTCCTCCAGTTTTTTAAATATATTTTCTGTTACTACAATTCCGTCATCCACTACCAGTCCCGTAGCAAGCACAATAGCCAGTAAGGTCAGTACATTTATGGAAAATCCAAAAAGATACATGATGAAAAAGGTTGATATCAAGGATACCGGGATATCGATCAGGGGCCGGAAAGCGATACTCCAGTCGCGGAAAAATAAAAATATGATCAGGATCACCAGAATCAGGGAGATCAGAATGGTTTCTGCAACCTCGGTAACCGAACGTTTAATAAAGATCGTATTATCCAGGGCTATATCCAGCTTAAAATCTTTAGGGAGCTCTTTTTTAAGCTGTTCGTACCGCTTATAAAATTCATTTGAAATATCCAGATAGTTGGCACCCGGCTGGGGGACAATAGCCAGGCCGATCATTGGAGTTCCCGACTGGCGCAGCATAGTTTCCTCGTTTTCCGGTCCCAGAACAGCCGTCCCCACATCGCGCAGACGAATGATATTGTCTCCCGAACTCTGTATGATCAGATTATTGAATTCTTCCTCGTTGGAAAGGTTCCCGATTGTTTTTACTGAAAGCTCTGTAGCATCTCCCGAGATCTTACCGGAAGGAAGTTCTACATTTTCCCGGTCGAGGGCATTTTTTACGTCCAGCGAAGTAAGTCTGTATGCAGCCAGTTTCCCTGGATCGATCCAGATACGCATCGCATATCTTTTTTGACCCCAGATCTGAATCCCACTGACACCCGGAATGGTTTGGAGCCTTTGTGCTATTACATTTTCTGCGTAATCGCTAAGCTCCAGCTGATCCCGCTTATCACTTTGAACGGTCATCGAAATGATGGATTCTGAATTGGCATCTGCCTTTGAAACCACCGGCAAACCGTCAATATCCTTGGGCAATTGTCTCACTGCCTGGGATACCTTATCCCTTACATCATTTGCAGCCTCTTCAAGATCCTTGTTGAGATTAAACTCCACATTTATATTGCTCGTTCCCTGGTTACTTGAGGATGAAATACTCTTAATTCCCTCAATACTATTGATCGCTTTTTCAAGAGGCTCGGTTATCTGGGATTCAATAATATCCGAATTCGCGCCGGGGTAGCTGGTTCTTACTGATACGTTGGGCGGATCAATTGAGGGGAACTCCCTTACGCCTAAAAAATAGAATCCAATGATGCCAAAAAGAACTAATACCAGGTTCATGACGATTGCCAGAACTGGCCTTTTTATACTTGTGGTTGATAAACTCATGGCATAATATTTTTTAATTTATATCCAATCTCATCAGCGCGGAAGCTGAAGGATCCATTATTGGGAAATCTTAACACTAATAGGCGCATCGTTCTTTAAAGACATAACACCTGTCGTTAATACCGTATCCCCTATGCTCAGTCCGGAAATTATTTGTACGGATTTATCGGTACGTGTTCCTGTTTCTACAATTACTTCTTTAGCTTTTCCATTAAAACTTATAAAAACCTTTTTACCTTCCAGAACCGGAACAACGGCCTGGGTAGGAATTAAAATAGCGTTATCAGTTCTGGAAAGCGGAAGATCGATCTTGGCAAATGATCCGGGTAATAACTCTCCCCCGGTGTTTGATGCTCTTGCTTTTAACTGAAGGGTACGTGTTGACATATCTATCCCGGGTTCAATTGCAAATATGGAGGCAGTATATACCTTAGTTGATCCGGCTACGGTAAAGGTTAAGGTGCTATTCAACCGGATGGATCCCGCATATTTTTCAGGAATGGAGAAAAGAACCTTGACCGGATTGGTACTTACCAGTCTCGCAATCGGGCTGGACGGTGTTACATATTCGCCGGTTGAAATAGATCGTAAGCCTATTTTGCCGCTGAAGGGAGCTCTGACCTGAGTTTTTGACAGCTGGGCCCTGATCAATTGCGTTTGTGATTGGAGTGATCGCAGATCGGCAAGAGCCACATCATATTCTTCCTTACTTATCGCTTCCTTAGCAAGCAGCTGACCAGCGCGGTATTCAGTCTCCTGGGCTAATTTCTGTTTTGTTAAAGCCTGGGAAAGTTGTGCCTGAAGTTCCCTGTCATTAATTTTAACAAGCAGCTTTCCTTTTCCGACATAGCTCCCCTCGGTAAAATATATCCCGGTAACCAGACCGGGTATTTCACTTCGTATATCTACCTGTTCATTGGCCTCAATTGAACCTGCAACAGATAATGAATTCGAAAAATTCTCTGGTTCAATAATCACCCCGCTTACACTGATCTTGCCCATTCCCCCACCGCTGGCTCTTCCTCCGGCCGATTTTTGCACACTCTTGTTCTTATTGATCCGGTATCCTACAAATGCACCGAAAATAACAATAAGAAGGGTATAGACAAGGTACTTGGTTTTCATAATTTAATTAAGATTTTTTATAAAGGAACAAGATTTAACTGGTGCAATATCTGATAAATTTCTTTCGATGAGGCTTAAGACCTCATTAAAGATCTTTCGCTTATCTTCACTGATATTCTTTAATGATCTGTTATTCAGTTCTGAAATCACTTTTCTTATCAATGGAATATCCTTAGCCGCTTTTGGCGTAAGCTTGACTAATTGTTCCCTGCGATCGACCGGGTTTTTAATCCGAAGAATATATTCGTGCTGTTCAAGATAATCCAGTATCGTAACCATATATGATTTATCTATTTTCAGAATACTGGCTAAGGCTTTTTGCGAAAGATTTTCGCCGTGATTGTCAATTAAAATTAATACGTAATGATACCTGTCTATTGAAAGCTCAGGTATCCGCTTCGAAAAGGCATTCAAGTATTTCTTGGTTACAAATAGAAGCGGAAAGGCAAGGGGCTCGTCCATAAACTTTTCTGCAAATCTATTTTATATGTTGTAGAATTAGTTGGATGTAGCAACTATTTTACAGCATGATAATTGACAGGCTTATTTGAAAGAAAATTAGAAAAGCTATTTTTGAAAAATTCACCAATTATAATCTATGAAGTATTTAGTCTCAATTATTTTTATGGCAATAATGACAACCTCCCTCAGTGCACAGGAAAAAATTGCTTTTGAAGTTTCTTTTTCAGAACCGCAGGCTCATTATGCCGATGTCAACATGGAGTTGTCTGAATTTAAGGATGATCATATTGATCTGAAAATGCCTGTTTGGACCCCGGGTTCCTATCTCATTCGGGAGTTTGCGAAAAATGTTGAAGAGTTTAAGGCTGTAAATGCCTCTGGGTCCGCCTTAAAAGCTGAAAAAATAAATAAAAATACCTGGAGAGTTTATACTCAGAAAAGTAAGCGGGTAACCGTTAGCTACCGGGTTTACTCTTTTGAAATTTCGGTTCGTACCAGTTTTGTGGACGATACCCATGCTTTCTTATCCCCTACAGGCTTATTTTTATACCCTGCTGGAAAGATAAAAATGCCTTCAACAGTTAAGATCAATCCTTATAAGACCTGGTCGAAGATCTCTACCGGTTTAGCTAAGGTGGCTGGGAAGGTTAATACATTTAATGCTCCGGATTTTGATGTTCTTTACGATTCCCCAATCGAAGTGGGTAACCAGGATGTATTCGAGTTTGAAGCATCAGGCGTAAATCATGAGGTTGCCATGTACGGTGGGGGAAATTATAATAAGGATGTATTAAAACGCGAGATGGCTAAGATTGTGGAAGAGCAGACAGCAGTGTTTGGAGTAAATCCAAATAAACGATATGTGTTTATTGTTCATAATTTTAATTCCGGAGGCGGCGGTCTGGAACATTTGAATTCAACCGTTCTGGGCGCGACACGCAATGCCTATAATACTGAACAGGGACTTGTACGCTTTTTGGCGCTGGTTTCCCATGAATATTTTCATTTATGGAATGTAAAACGCCTGCGTCCGGTGGCTTTAGGCCCTTTTGATTATGAGGCCGAGAATTATTCCACTAATTTATGGATAGCAGAAGGCTTTACAGCCTATTATCAGGATGTATTTATTACCCGGTCAGGCCTGATCAGTCCGGAGAGATATTTAGCAGGTTTGGCCTCATCTATTACCGCCTTAGAAAATCAGCCGGGTAACCGGGTGCAGCCTGTCAGTGAAGCCAGCTTTGACGCATGGATAAAGCAGTACAGGCCGAATGAGAATTCTTCCAATTCCACAGTGTCCTATTACAGCAAAGGTGCAATGATCGCCCTGATCATGGATCTGGATATCATTAATTCTACCAGGGGAAGTAAAGGACTTGATGAAGTAATGAAAGAGATGTACAATGAATATTATGTTAAGAAAGGCCGCGGTTATACCGATGCGGAATTCAGGGCTATGGCAGAAAAAATTGCAGGACATGCCTTCGGAGATTTTTACTCCGCTTATGTAAACGGCCTGGAAACAATAGATTATAAAAAATATCTTGCTTTTGCAGGTTTCTCAATAGTGGATGAGGCTGCCGCAAACGCCCCCTTCCTGGGAGCCAACAGCGCCTTAAAGGATGGCAAGGTGATGGTTACGGGAATTACCCGTGAAAGTGCCGCATGGACAGGCGGTCTGAATGTCAACGATGAACTGCTGGCATTTGACGGTTACAGGATTAATAATGTACCGGATCCGCGTTCGGAGGTAGATAAATTTATTGCAGGTAAAAAAGTTGGAGATAAAACAAAGGTATTGCTTAACCGTGATGGTCTGCTAAAGACCCTGGATCTGACACTGACTAAAAACCCGGCTTATAAGTTTCGTATTGCTGAAATAGCTGATCCCTCAAAAGCTCAGTTAGCGGTTCGTGAAAGATGGCTTAAGCTTTCCGAATAAAACATCAAAAAAAAAGACAGCCAGCCGGCTGTCTTTTTTTTTGATCAAAGTTATTTAAAATGTAAAACGGATTGCAAGACCTACATCGCCTGTGGTCAGATCTGTATCTGGCGTAAGTTCCAGACGGGGTCTCCAGTCTAATGCTAAATTAAAGGGCGCGCCGCTAAATTTATAATCAAGTCCAAGCACTCCGTCACCACTTAAAAACACATCACCGTCCTCGTCATTCCATTTTACAGAACCGATACTGCCGCCGCCACCGTAATACCATAAAAGTCCGGGAGCGCCGTTTATTGGATTATGGACCTCATAAAGTGCTGTAAAAAATACCCGTTTGAAATTATTGTTATTCCTGAACGAGAGGTTCAGATCCACAGCCCTGGTGGAATTTAAGAAGGTTTTGTAATTGATACCATTGTATGAGCCAATTCTCACACCAAGGGCATTGTTATAGGACTGGGCCTTGGCGCTGATGCCAGCGCTGAATATCAGTCCTGCAGTTAAACAAAGTAAAAGTAGCTTTTTCATATTTTTTATTTTATCCCATTGAGGTTCAAATACAATGCCAAGGCCATGTTTTTTGAAAGATTTTTTCCTTTAGGTTTAGTTATAACACTGACAATGAGCGAAAAGTTCTTTTTTTTTCGAAGATCTGCAGTTATATGCAGATTAATTTAATTGTAGTTTGCTTAATGCTTATTTAATTTGCTAAATTTCCAAGACAGAATCCAATCGTATGGCAGAGATAACCCGAATTTTTGATCTTTTAAAGCTTTCGCAGGAAAAGTACCAGAAAGAGGATATGGTTGCTGCAAAGCAGAACGGTAACTGGATTAAATATTCCACAGATAAGTTCATCGGTATGGTGGATGCCCTTAGCCGCGGATTGATCACTTCCGGTATCCAAAAGGATGACAAGATCGCTATTATGTCGGCTAACAGACCGGAATGGAACATCTGCGATTTTGGTATCACACAGATCGGGGCCACCCAGGTTCCGATGTACCCGACACTTGCTGAAAATGATATTAAATTTATTATCAGGGATGCTCAGGTGAAATTGATCTTTGTTTCTGACAAAGTACTTTATGAGAAGTTGAATAAAGTGAGAGTCCTGGACCAATCTGATTTCAGGATTTACAGCTTTGACCGGATCGAAGGGGTACCTTATTGGGAAGAGCTTATTGAACAGGGGGAAAAGAACAGCTCAATTGATCTTAATAGTTATCGTGATCAGATAAAACCTGATGACCTCCTGACCCTGATCTATACCTCTGGTACAACAGGTACGCCCAAAGGCGTGATGCTTACCCACAACAACCTGGTGAGCAATGTTATTGCCTCCTCTGTCCTGTACCCAAAGAATTTTTCAAAAGCACTTAGTTTTCTGCCGCTCTCCCATATTTTTGAGCGTATGGTAATCTATATGTATTTCTACCTGGGTGTCTCTATTTATTATGCCCAAAGCATGGATACCATTGCGGCAGATCTGGCAGATGTTAAGCCTCATGGTTTTACTACTGTGCCCCGCCTCCTAGAAAAGGTTTACGACCGTATTGTGGCCAAAGGTTCTGAACTGACAGGTATTAAGCGGAAATTATTTTTCTGGGCTCTGAACCTGGGATTAAAATATGAAATGCATGGAGAAAACGGTCCATGGTATGAACTTCAGCTAAAACTTGCCAATAAAATAATATTCAAAAAATGGCGTGAGGCATTGGGTGGAAACATTTTGGCGATTGTATCAGGCGGGGCTGCCTTGCAGCCGCGACTTGCCCGGGTGTTTTGGGCGGCGCAAATGCCTGTACTGGAAGGCTATGGACTTACCGAGACCTCTCCTGTAATTACCGTAAACGGTCTGAATAAAGGTGATGCTAAATTTACCACTGTAGGGAAAGCAATAGCGCACGTTGAAATAAAGATTGCAGAAGATGGTGAGGTACTGTGTAAGGGTCCAAACGTCATGAAAGGTTATTATAACCGTCCGGATCTTAGTCAGGAGGTGATTGATAAGGACGGATATTTTCATACCGGCGACATTGGGGAACTGGTGGAGGGGAAATATCTGCGTATCACCGACCGCAAAAAGGAAATATTCAAAACTGCCGGCGGGAAATATGTTGCACCTCAGGTTCTGGAAAATAAATTTAAAGAATCGCCATTTATTGAGCAGGTTATAGTGATCGGAGAAAATGAACGTTTTCCGGCGGCCCTGATCCTGCCATCTTTCGTCGCACTGAAGATTTGGTGTGAAAAAATGGATATACCTTTTACTACTGCTGAAGAAATAATCAGGGATCCACGGGTTATTGAAAAGATCCAGTCGGAAGTAGATAAATATAACCAGGAATTTGGCAATTGGGAACAGGTCAAGAAAATTGAACTGCTCTCGGTGGAATGGAGCATTGACGGGGGTGAACTCACTCCCAAGCTGAGTTTGAGACGGAAGGAAATTTTACAAAAAAATAAGACCCTTGTTGATAAAATATATAAAGATGCAAATACTAATGAAAGTTAAATTACCTGATAATTTTAAAGCTCTTATTCTGGGTATTCTGTTTTTTTCCTCCTGTGCCGGAGGGCAGATAGGGAAATCAAATAATGAAGAATATAGGAATGGAATGGTGGTTTCAGCACATCCTGCAGCCTCAAAAGCAGGTCTGGATATTCTTAAAAAAGGTGGAAATGCTGTGGATGCTGCGGTTGCTGTCCAGTTTGCACTCGCGGTGGTTTATCCGGGTGCGGGTAATATAGGAGGCGGGGGATTTATGGTATACCGTTCCGCTTCAGGAGAACTGGCAACTCTCGATTTTCGCGAAAAAGCCCCAGGTAAAGCCTCCCGTGATATGTATCTTGATCCGGCGGGAAATGCCCTAACGGATAAGAGCCTTTTCGGTCATCTGGCCGCAGGAGTTCCGGGCAGCGTAGATGGAATGGTGAAAGCGCATGCTAAGTTTGGTAAGTTAAGTTGGGCTGAAGTTGTTCAGCCGGCTGTTGACCTGGCGAAGAATGGATTTACAATTACCGAAAGTCAAGCCAGTGATTTTAATTACTCCCAGGCGGGATTTAAAAGATACAATCCCGGTAAAAATTATTTTATAAAAGACAAATGGGTTCCCGGGGAAATTTGGAAGCAGGCTGATCTTGCAAATACCCTGCAGCTTATCCGGGATAAAGGCCGTGAAGGTTTCTATGCAGGTGAAATCGCCGATAAAATCGTTGCAGAAATGCAGTCGGGCGGAGGACTTATTTCTAAAGAAGATCTGAAAAATTATCAGTCCGCATGGCGTGAACCTCTGGTAGGAAATTTTAAGGGGTATAAAGTTATTACTATGCCTCCACCTTCCAGCGGGGGAATTGCACTTTTACAATTACTGAACTCGGTAGAAGGCTACCCGCTTAAGCGCTGGGGCTTTAATTCGGATTCCACTGTTCAGGTCATGGTGGAAGCTGAGCGCCGGGTATACGCGGACAGGGCTACCCATTTAGGTGATCCTGATTTTTATAAGGTTCCTCAAAAGGAACTTGTAAATCCTGTCTATTCCCGGAATAGAATGAAGGATTTTAACTGGAACAAGGCCACATTAAGCAGTGCTATAAAAGCAGGAGCGGTGCCTAAAGAAAGCGAGGAAACTACCCATTTTTCTGTTGTTGACAGGCAGGGAAATGCCGTGGCAATCACAACCACCCTGAATGGTGGTTTTGGATCAATGGTCTTTGTAAATGGTGCAGGGTTTTTGTTGAACAATGAAATGGATGATTTTTCGGTCAAGCCCGGTTCTCCTAATATGTACGGTTTGCTGGGCGGCGAAGCAAATTCCATTGTTCCCGGTAAACGGATGTTAAGCTCAATGACGCCAACTATTCTTGAAAAGGATGGAGATTTGTTCATGGTTGTTGGTACCCCCGGAGGCTCAACTATTATTACATCCGTATTTCAAACCATACTCAATGTAATTGAATTTGATAAAAGCATGCAAGGTGCCGTAAATGCCAAAAGGTTTCACCACCAATGGTATCCTGAGGAAGTTGTTGTTGAAAAGGACGGGATCGATAGTCTCTCAAGGGTAAAGCTTCAGCAAAAAGGATATACCTTCAGGGACAGGGGAGCAATTGGCCGTGTTGATGCTATTCTTAAAACCAAATGGGGGTATTATGAAGGCGGTGCTGATCCGCGGGGAGATGATACCAAGCTGGGCTGGTAAGATCTCTGATCAGACATTTTGATTTGCTCTTCCCGCTTTCCATATTACGAACAGACTGACAATAAAATGCAGTAAGACAAGCAGCAGCAGCAGGAATTTTATCCCGGCAAACATAAATGCGCTGTAGGCGAACATATCTGCAGGAGGGTAGTAGATCAGTTTTAAAAGTGAAACATTCTCGAGGAAATCGCTTAGTACGGCAAAAATGATCAGGGTGGCGGTCAAATGGAACCTGTTCAGAACATGCTTCCTGGGAAGTTTGCTGCAAACCCATGCACTGCCATAATAAAATGTTGCTCCGTATAATAAAGCAAATATAAAGTCAAGGAATATACTTCTTGTTAAGAGGTCTAACTGGGCCATTTCTTTAAGCCCTGAAAGAAGTTCAATTGCCTTGTCAGCGGTACCGATAAACTCAAACTGGATAATTACCGAGGGATCAAGCGGCCTGGTCATGCTTCTCATCAGGATAAGCCACCCGATAGTGATCAATGATAGAACAATAAGTCTGATACCTTTATTTGTCATAAGGAGAGGATATTTTAATATGGTTAGTGTTTTTAAAAGGATATCTGGTGAAAGAAACCTGGCTCATCCCATCCTTTTCATAAATAGCCAGGCAATTCTTTTTAAGGTCCTGTTCCATATTATCGCTCCCCAAAGTTAGCTTTTCAGGATAGGGTTTATCATGTAAAAAGAAATAAATCCGGGTTGTTCCATATTTGGTATGAGGCATGTAATTGCCATACTGTTCCATTTCTTTCCAGTACTCCCCTTCCAGTTTAACTGCATATATCCGGATTACAGGTCCGCTGTTCTGCTCATTCCTGATGAAGGCTGTTTCTCTGAAATTACCCTTAAGCTCTCTGATTCCCGGCGCCGAAATAACATTCCAAAGCATGGCGGCCACCGCAATAAGAGAAACTAAGAGGATATAAATTTTTTTATTCTTCATTACTGCCCAAAGCTAAGCTTATTATGGGATTGATTGTAAAGCATATAATTCAAAAATAAAACTGTATCCTGCTATTGTTTCTTAATTATCAATTCTATAAATTTGCTATGCTTGCATAGTAAATAATTAATGAAGCCCGAAGAAACTGTAGATTACTTTTTAAAAATTGTGTGGCAGACTGTAGCTAATAAGTATAATCAGATCGCTTCGGAGTACGGGATCACACAGGCGCTGGGTTATATGCTGATTAACATCCATGAGGAAGGTACAGCCGTTTCCCAGATTGCGGCTTTGTCTGGTGTGAAATCAACAAGCCTTTCCCGGATATTAAAGAATATGGAGGAGCTGGGACTGATCTTTCGTGAAGCGGATCCCCTGGATAAGCGCTCAGTTAAAATTTTTTTAACTCCCTTCGGTATTGAAAAACGACAGCTGGCTAAAGATGTAGTCAGGAAATTCAATGAATACCTCAATATGCATATCTCCGATAAGGAGAGATTGCAGCTTATAAAAAGCTTAAATAAGATTAATCAACTAACCCTGGATTATAAACCTCAGTAATTACTGCTCCCGCCCGGGAGTGGTAATTACTTGAAAAAGTATTACAATGAAACGAATGATCAGAAAAGTAGCGGTATTAGGGTCGGGCATAATGGGTTCCCGTATAGCCTGTCACTTCGCCAATATAGGAGTAGAGGTATTGCTGCTTGATATGGTCCCAAAAGAACTTACCGCAGAAGAGACGGCTAAAGGAGCAACATTAGAGAGTGCATTTGTCCGAAACCGGATAGTGAATGCTGCCCTGGATTCCACCGTGAAATCAAATCCATCACCGGTTTTCAGCAAAACTGTTATAAGCAGGATCAGTACGGGGAATTTCGAGGATAATATGAAGGATATTGCCGGCTGCGACTGGGTGATAGAGGTTGTGGTGGAAAGGCTCGATATTAAAAAACTGATCTATGATCAGGTTGAAAAATTCAGAACCCCAGGCTCCCTTATCAGTTCAAATACTTCGGGTATTCCGATCCATCTGATGGCAGAAGGGCGCAGCGATGATTTTCGAGCCCATTTTTGCGGCACGCATTTTTTTAATCCGCCCCGTTATCTCCGTTTGCTCGAGATCATTCCCACCCCGGAAACAAAACCCGAGGTTCTTGATTTTCTGATGCATTATGGTGATAAATTTCTGGGCAAAACAACAGTCTTGTGTAAGGATACTCCTGCATTTATTGCAAACCGGGTAGGTGTGTATTCCATTATGTCATTATTGCATCTGGTTGAAAAGATGGACCTAACAGTGGAAGAAGTTGATAAGTATACCGGACCGGCATTGGGCCGGCCGAAATCAGCTACTTTCCGTACAACAGACGTCGTAGGGCTTGATACCATGATCAATGTTGCTTCCGGATTATACAATAACCTCCCTGATGATAAGGCTCATAACCTGTTTGCCCTTCCTGAGTATGTTAAGAAAATGCAGGAGAACAAGTGGCTGGGAGATAAAACCCAGCAGGGTTTCTACAAAAAGGTAAAGAGTGCAGACGGGAAATCTGAGATCCTGGCGCTGGATCTTAAAACTTTTGAATATAAACCTCAGCAGAAAATAAAATCAGCTACGCTCGAGGCAACCAAGTCAGTGGAAAACCTGCGTGACAGGATGAAAGTATTTGGTAAGGGCACAGATAAGGCCGCGGAATTCTTCCGGACCTCCTTCTTCGGACTATTTGAATATGTGTCGGACCGTATCCCGGAAATATCCGATGAATTATACCGCATTGATGATGCCATGCGGGCTGGCTTTGGCTGGGAGCTGGGACCTTTTGAAGTATGGGATTCCCTGGGGATTAAAGATTCCCTCGAAGGGATGAAGAAATATGGAAATGCTGCAGCGCCCTGGGTGCAGGAAATGCTTGAAGCCGGTTTTGAAACCTTTTATAAGGTCGAGAATGGGATCAGGAAATATTATGATATCCCGTCCAAATCGTATAAGCCCGTTCCCGGAACCGATGCCTTTATTATTTTAGATAATATCCGCCCTTCAAATACCATATGGAAAAACTCGGGTACAACCATAACTGATCTGGGTGATGGGATTATCAACCTGGAGTTTCATACTAAAATGAATACCATAGGGGGGGAGGTGATCCAGGGATTGAATAAAGCAATAGATCTTGCGGAGAAGGAGTACCGGGGGCTGGTCATCGGAAACGACGGTGCCAACTTTTCTGCCGGGGCAAATATAGGGATGATCTTTATGGCTGCTGTAGAACAGGATTGGGATGAGATCAACCTGGCAATAAGGATGTTTCAGAATACGATGATGCGGGTTCGGTATTCCGCTATCCCGGTAGTGGCAGCTCCCCATAACCTCGCTCTGGGGGGTGGCTGCGAACTCTGTCTGCATGCAGATCATGTTCAGGCCAATGCCGAAACCTATATGGGGCTGGTTGAGTTTGGTGTGGGCCTGATTCCTGGGGGGGGTGGTTCCAAAGAGTTTGCACTCCGTTTATCGGATGAGTTTAGAGAAGGTCAGATCGAACAGGCAGCTCTCCGGGACCGTTTTTTAACTATCGGGCAGGCCAAGGTATCAACCTCAGCTGTTGAAGCGGTTGAACTGGGTTATTTACAAAAGGAAAAATTCAGTATTACAATGAACCGGAGCAGGCTGATCGCGGATGCTAAGGAGAAGGCTATTGAACTTGCAGATGCGGGTTATACCAAACCTGTTCAGCGTAAAGATATCCGGGTTTTAGGCAAGCAGGGAATGGGTATCGTTTATGCAGGTGCAAATTCAATGTTCGCGGGGAATTATATTTCAGAACACGATAAGAAAATCTCCGAAAAGCTCGGTTATGTTTTATGCGGCGGAGATCTGACGGCGCCCACTCTGGTTTCAGAACAGTACCTGCTTGATCTGGAGCGTGAGGTTTTCCTTTCCCTTTGCGGGGAGAAGAAAACGCTGGAGAGAATTCAGAGTATTTTGACTAAGGGCAAACCCCTGAGGAATTGATTTGCCGTATCGCTGATCCGGCGTATTGGAATATATATCCTGCATTGAAAGATAATAATGAATAAAATAAAGATTGAAGATTTTGACTATGAGCCTGGGATCTGTCTTTGAGGATTGATGGGTCAAAAGACAAAATCAATCTGCAAAAATCAAAAGAACATAAACTTTAAGATCGCCTGGGTCGCAATACCCATCGTTCTGCTCAATACTAAATAAATGGAAGCATACATCATAGCAGCATATCGTACCGCAGTTGGAAAGGCACCGCGCGGTGTATTTCGTTTCACCCGTGCCGATGATCTGGCAGCGGAGGTGGTCAGGAACCTGGTGGCATCAGTGCCCGGGCTTGATAAAGAAGAGATCGATGACGTGATAGTAGGTAATGCTACACCCGAAGCTGAACAGGGCCTGAATGTGGCCAGAATGATCTCTCTGATGGGCCTGGATACAGATAAGGTACCGGGTGTGACTGTGAACCGTTATTGTGCATCAGGCCTTGAAACCATTGCTATTGCTACCGCAAAAATAAGGTCGGGAATGGCCGATTGTATTATTGCAGGCGGAGTGGAGGTCATGTCAGGCATGCCTTTCGGCGGATGGAAGCTGGTACCTAATGCTGATGTGGCTAAAAACAATCCGGAATGGTATTGGGGAATGGGACTAACGGCAGAAGCCGTAGCTAAAGAATATAAGGTTAGCCGTGAAGATCAGGATGAGTTTTCCCTGAAATCTCATCAAAAAGCGGTCAGTGCAATTAAGAACGGACATTTAAAGGATGGGGTACTTCCGGTTACCATTACAGAAAATTACCTGGACGAGAATTTAAAAAAGAAAAAACGGGAATATATCGTGGATACGGATGAGGGCCCGAGGGAAGATACAACCCTTGAAAAGCTGGGGAAACTAAAACCTGTATTTGCTGCCGGCGGATCCGTTACAGCTGGAAATTCCTCGCAAACTTCAGATGGTGCAGCCTTTGTTCTTGTAGTTTCTGAAAGCATGCTTAAAAAACTAAACGTACAGCCCATTGCCAGGCTGGTAAGTTACGGTGTGGCAGGTGTTCCTCCCAGGATAATGGGTATCGGCCCGATCGAGGCTATCCCCCTTGCCTTGAAAAAGGCAGGCATGAAGAAAGACCAATTAGACCTTATCGAGCTCAATGAAGCCTTTGCTTCACAATCCCTGGCCATATTAAGAACTTTGGATCTCGATCCTGAAATCGTAAATGTGAATGGCGGGGCTATCGCTCTGGGGCATCCTCTGGGCTGTACCGGTGCTAAATTATCCGTGCAGCTTTTTAATGAGTTGAAAAGACGGGAAAAGAAATATGGCATGGTAACCATGTGTGTCGGTACCGGGCAGGGTGCAGCCGGGATATTTGAGATGATGTAATTATAGAAATAGGATTCAAGAACCAGGTCAAGTAAACTCCCTCTATACTTCAAAAAATCATTAATAGATTAAAAAAAGAGCCAGGAATTAAGAAAATAACAATGTTCAAATACCTCACATCTGTCCTTACTCGTGGCTTTTGAATCAAAAAATAAAATAATATGCAAGCATTAAATAGCAAATCAATCAAAGGCGGAGAGTTTCTTATCCGCGAAACCTCTTATGAGGATATTTTCATTCCGGAAGAATTTGATGAGGAGCAGCTGATGATCAGGAAAACCTGCGAAGATTTCCTCGAAGCGGAAGTGTTCCCTAACCTTGATCGCATTGATATGCAGGAAGAGGGTCTAATGACCAGTCTGATGGATAAAGCCGGTGAACTGGGTTTGCTGGCAGTCTCAATCCCGGAAGAATACGGTGGCTTTGGTAAAAACTTCAATACCTCCATGCTTGTTGCCGATTCGGTGGGTCCTGGTTGCTCCTTCGCAGTGGCTTTATCAGCTCATACCGGGATTGGTACCTTGCCTATCCTATATTATGGAACCAAGGAACAAAAGGATATGTACATTCCTAAACTTGCAACGGGCGAATGGAAGGCATCCTATTGTTTAACGGAGCCAAATTCTGGCTCGGATGCGAATTCCGGAAGAACTAAAGCCGTGTTAAATGCAGAGGGTACGCATTATCTGATCAACGGGCAGAAAATGTGGATTACCAACGGGGGGTTCGCCGATATTTTCATCGTATTTGCAAAGATCGATGATGATAAAAATCTTTCCGCATTTATAGTCGAAAGGGGATTTGGCGGGATCACGATGAACCCCGAAGAACATAAAATGGGAATTAAAGGCTCTTCAACCCGTCAGGTGTTCTTTAACGATTGTCCGGTGCCGGTAGCTAATCTGCTTTCAGAACGTGAAAATGGCTTTAAGATCGCAGTTAATATTCTGAACATAGGGCGTATTAAACTGGGGGTGGCTGCAATAGGTTCCTCCAGAAGGGTTCTGAATCAGGCTGTTAATTATTCAAATGAACGCGTTCAGTTTGGCTTGCCCATCTCAAAATTCGGCGCTATCCGCTATAAGCTTGCGGAAATGGCCACCAGGAATTTTGCTATTGAAAGTGCCGCCTATCGTGCCGGGCAGAATATTGATGATGCCTACGATGCGCTGGTTGAGGGGGGGATGGATCCATCACAGGCTAAGCTTAAATCAACCGAGCAATTTGCAGTAGAATGTGCGATACTGAAGGTATGGGGATCTGAAATGCTCGATTATATTGTAGATGAAGGAGTTCAGATCTATGGAGGAATGGGTTATTCGGCCGATGCTCCGATGGACAGGGCTTATCGCGACAGTCGCATTAACAGGATATTCGAAGGGACTAATGAGATCAATCGTATGCTCATCCTGGATATGCTTTTGAAACGGGCGATGAAAGGCGAACTTGATCTTATGACTCCCGCTCAGGCGGTTGCAGGTGAACTAATGTCAATTCCTGATTTCGCTGAAGAGGATAATTCTCTTTTTGCTGCAGAGAAGCGAATTCTTCAAAATCTTAAAAAGGCTGGTTTAATGATTGCCGGAGCTGCAGTTCAAAAACTGATGATGACCCTTTCGAAAGAACAGGAGATCCTGATGGATATTGCTGATATTATCGGCTATGTTTACGTGGCTGAATCAACTATTTTAAGAGTGGAGAAACTGGTTAAGCTCAGAGGTGAAGAAGCCTGCAAGGGCCAGCTGGATATGATGCGGATTTACCTGTATCAGGCGGTTGATAAAGTTTCAATTGCTGGAAAAGAGGCGCTTTATTCCTTTGCCGAAGGCGATGAATTAAGAATGATGCTTGTAGGATTAAGACGTTTTACCAAGGCTGAACCTTTCAATATTAAAGAAACAAGACAGCGTGTAGCCAGACAGCTTATAGAAGCGAATAAATACTGTTATTAGGGACCGCGTACTTAAGCTGCGAAACCTGCACTCATCCGGTGAAAGGAACACCGGATGAGTGCATTGGATTTTACAATTCCGCAGTTTCTGGACTGATTGTCGTTGCTATCTCTGAGATAGCGTTTGCCGGAAATCCTCCTTTTTGGGCATGTTCCTGTATCATTTCTTTATTAGGCGCAGTGTACACACAATAGATTTTATCTGTTGTGACGTAGCTGTGGATCCACTGGATCTGCGGACCCATTTTACTTAATACCCCACAGGAAGTTTGTGAAATAGCTTTTAATTGTTCAGGAGTCAGTTTACCTGCTCCCGGAAGTTCTCTTTCAATTACATACTTTGGCATAGTCTGAAGTTTTTAGAACTGGTTTGATTTTTTCGGGTTCGTCCCTTTTGAAATACTTATTGCATCAGCCTGACCGCTGATACTAATTTACAAAATAAAAATTATTCAATTATGTTTCTATCCGGGCCTGAATCAGACGCTTTTATGCAAATTTTTGTTAAATAATGTTAATCCTTACTTTTTCAGTTATAAAAGGATAAATTTGCAGGATTATGAAGATTAAAAACATTCTCTTACTCTCTCTGGTATTTCTCTTTGCTCTAGGATCATGCTCAAAAATGGATGATTTCGATCCGCAAAAACAAGCCGATGAGGATGAGGCTATCATTGTAAAGTTTCTTGCCGCTAATAATTTAACTGCCATCCGCCATTCCTCCGGTGTGTACTATACGATCGTGGAACCGGGAGCGGGTACAATTGCGTATTCAGCGAGTACTCAAATTCTTGCAAAATATACCGGTAGACTGCTTAATGGGACTGTTTTCGATAAAACAAGCACTCAGCCTCTTTCATTCCGGTTAGGGGATGTAATAGTAGGCTGGCAGATAGGTATACCTCTAATTAAAAAGGGCGGTAAGATCAGGCTTTTTATTCCATCTGCGTATGCTTACGGACGTGATGGTTCAGGTCCAATTCCGGACAATGCAGTTCTCGATTTCGATGTAGAACTGGTTGACGTTTCAAATTAATTACGAATAATGAGACAATTTTTTAAATATGCGCTTCCGGGCTTCCTTTTGTTAAGTATACTGGTTGCTTGTGAAAAGGAATATGAAACTATAGATGTTATTGACGAAAGAAATGTAACAGCCTATATTAAGCAGAATAACCTGAATATGCTGGAATACCAGGAAACCGGTGTCTACTATCAGGTTGTAAGTCCGGGAACCGGCGCCGATGTGGAATATTCACAGCGCCTGCCTTTGATATTCACAATCCGCTCTCTGGATGGTAAATATGTGGCAACAGATACTTTTTCTGTTGGGAACAGGTATTATAATTTTCTGGGTTACTTTAACCCTGAGGCGGTGCGTACTGGTATTAAAGAAGTTCTGAAAAAGAGAAGCGGCACCTTAAGAATGATTATTCCCTCACGTCTGGCTTTTGGGCGTAATGGAGTGGGAAGTATCCCGGGAAATGCCTCTCTCGATCTTACTGTTAAAGTTCTTGACACGGCCAAATTAGCTGCCTATGAGGATTTTACCATGCAAAAGTATATGAATGGTAATGGCCTGACAGGGTTTACAAAATCATCAACGGGAATATATTATAAAATTGCTGATCCAGGCACAGGAAGCCCAATAACTGTTGATTCAACAGTAGTGGCCGAATATACCGGTAAGTTATTAAGCGGTGTAGTATTTGACAAGGCAGTTGCAGGAAGCCCTGCTACTTTTTCACTCAGCTCGGTTATCAAAGGCTGGCAGGAGACTATACCCCGGATAAAGCAGGGTGGAACTGTCAGGATGATAATCCCATCTTCAAGAGCCTATGGATATGAGGGAAGTGATGGTGCAATCCCTCCGTTCTCATGCCTTGATTTTAATGTTAAGGTAACTGACGTAAAACAATAAGTTTAACGGGTACCAAGCAGATTTCTTAATTTTTTCTGATCAGTTTTCTGTGCTGTAGATCTGTTTAAGTGCGCCTTCTATAGTCGGATAGGCAAACTGGAATCCAGCCTTGATGATCTTTTCGGGAGATACCCTTGTACTTGATAAAACCAGCCTGCTCATTTCTCCCATGATTAGTTTTAATGCAAAATCGGGAACATGAATAAAATTTACTGATTTATTTCTTGCAGCGGCTATTGCCTGAATCATTGACCGGTTGTTAACAGGAGAGGGAGCTGCCATATTGTAAGGTCCGCTCAGGCTCTCATTTTCAAGGGCGAAAATGTACATATTGACAACATCCCTTATATGTATCCATGAAATCCATTGCTTCCCCGAGCCAAGTATGGTCCCAATTCCCATTTTCATGGACATGGCCATTTGTTTTAGAGCTCCTTCTTCTTTATCAAGGATTACCCCCGAACGCAGTTTTACAATTCTTAGCCCTCGTTTTGATCCCTCATCAACGGCCTGTTCCCATTCAATGCAGGTATCAGCAAGAAAATCTTTGGCGGGCAAACTTTCCTCCTTCAGTATTTCATCGCCCCGGTCGCCATAATACCCGATCGCGGATGCAGATATTACATGGCTAACCTGATTTTTAGTTTGGTTAAACAGGTTATAGATCATCCGTATGGATTCGGTCCGGCTTTCCCTTATCTGCCTTTTTCTATCTTCTGTCCATCGCCCCCCGGCAATACTTTCACCCGCCAGATGAATGATGGCATCTACTCCGGCGATACAATTTTTATCTATTTCTCGTTTGTAAACATCCCACTTAAACATGCTAACATCAGGGTTTGATGATACTGAAGGTTTTCGTGTCAGAAGATTGATCCTGTACCCTTTAAGAAGCAGCTCCTTTACCAAATGGTTACCTACCAGCCCTGTGCCGCCGGTTATTAGTATCGTTTTGATCATACTGATGGCCTCAAATATTGTATTTTTGTGAGAGAACGGAATAGGTCAATAATTAAACCACAAATTCCTGAAATTCGATTTTTGATGATTTATAAAAAACATATTTTCATTTGCACTAACCAGAGACCGGCAGGAGCCAGGGTTTGTTGCGGGGAAGAACACGGGTCTGCCCTGACGGCGGAATTCAAAAAGCTCATAAAAATAAGAGGACTGGATGCAGAGATGCGGGCCCAGCGCACGGGCTGTTTTGATTTGTGTGAACAGGGGCCGACAGTAGCGATATATCCTGAAGGTATTTTCTATGGAAAAGTTCAGCTAAGTGATGTAGAGACGATCGTAGCCGAGCATCTTGAAAATGACAGGATCGTGGAGAGGCTGCTAATTGGTCAAAAACAAAGTGATGTTTAACTGCTGATATAGCTTTGTAATTGTTCGATAGTTAGCTTCTGATCTTCAATTACAAATTTCACCAGGTCTCCGATTGAAATCATACCCGCTACCTTACCATCATCTACTATTGGAAGATGTCTGATGTGCTTGTCGGTCATAAGCTGCATGCAATGATCAATGCTTGAATGAAGGCTGATGGTTTCAAGTTCAGCAGTCATGACATCCCTGATCAGCGTAGTTTTAGAAGACTTCCCTTTAAGGATAATTTTACGGGCATAATCACGTTCGGTGAAAATGCCTGTCAGATTCGCACCCTCCATTACAAGTAAGGCGCTTATATTTTTATCCATCATCATCTTTAGTGCATCTAAAACAGAGGTGTCCGGACTAACAGAATATATGGAGTTTGATTTGTTTTGAATGATGTTTTTGACCGTTTTCATATCCAGACTAATTGCTTAAATAAATATAAAAAAAAATATTCTATATAACCAGTTTTCAATGGATTATGAATGAAATCCTTTGAATTGTATGTTTCTACGAATGGGTTTTTGCATCCTGAAATATTTCGGTTTTCAGCCTGTTTGAAAATCTTACATCAAAATGATCATGAATGTCATAACTAAGAACGTTATTTGAAGGAGTTTTATATGCCGATTTAGTTTTTCCTTAGAATTGGATAATCAAATACCATCAGCTATTTAACATAGCGTTATAAATTATGAGCGGAAAAACCATTTTAGTTTGGTTTAGAAAGGATTTAAGAATACATGATAATGAAATACTGACTGAAGCAGTTCGGAAAGGCGATCAGGTCGTTCCCGTTTATTGCTTCGATCCGCGTCAGTTTGAAGTCACCTCATTTCAAACCAGGAAAACAGGCGTTCTCAGAGCCGGATTTCTGATAGAATGTGTCGCCGATCTCCAAAGGTCCCTGAAACAGATGGGAGGGGATCTAATCATCAAACTGGGTAAACCAGAAAACATTTTACCCGAGCTTGTTAAAAAATACAACGTAAATGAGGTTTATCATCACCGTGAAGTGGCATCTGAAGAAACGAGAGTTTCAGCCGATGTTGAAAATGTCCTATGGAAGCAAAAGATAAATCTTAAGCATTTTATTGGTCATACCTTATTTCATAAGGAAGACCTCCCTTTTCCGATCAATAATATTCCTGATGTTTTTTCAAGTTTCAGAAAAAAAATTGAACGGGATAGTTTAATCCGGAACTGTACTGAAACACCCCTGCGTATTAAGGTTCCTGAAGGTATGGAAAGCGGGACCATTCCTCAGCTTTCTGATCTTGGATTTGAAGATTCATTTCCGGTGGATGAGCGGTCTGTTATGAAATTTAAGGGGGGTGAGACTGAAGCCTTAAATCGGATGAAGGATTATTTCCATCAAAGTGAGGCTATACGGAATTATAAGCTGACCCGCAATGATCTGATCGGAGCAGATTACTCATCCAAATTTTCCCCTTGGATTGCAATGGGCTGTCTTTCACCAAGAGAAGTATATTGGGAGATTAAAAGATATGAATCCACGCAGGCAGCCACCGATTCGACCTATTCGCTGTTTCTTCAGCTGCTCTGGCGGGATTATTTCCGGTTCATGTTTAAAAAGCACGGAAATAAATTCTTCCAGAAAATAGGTTTTAAAGGTATTGCGCCGGAAGAAAGTGCAGACCAGCAGGAACGCTTTGAGTTATGGAAAAATGGCCGTACAGGAATACCCTTTATTGATGCAAATATGAGGGAGCTGAATAGCACCGGGTTTATGAGTAACAGAGGCCGTCAGAATGTAGCAGGCTTTCTGGTAAAGGATTTAAAAGTGAACTGGATGTGGGGCGCGGCTTATTTCGAAGAGAGACTGATCGATTACTGCCCGGCGAATAATTGGGGAAACTGGGCCTATATTGCAGGTGTTGGTAATGATCCAAAGGAGTACCGGTACTTTAATGTTTTAAAGCAGGCTGTTGAATATGATCCACAAGGCAACTACGTCCGTTTATGGCTTCCTGAAATTGCTGCTTTAGGCGGCCCCCAGATCCATCAGCCCTGGTTACTTTCGGAAAGGGAACTTGCCCAGTTCCGGATAAATGCCTATACAAAGAAGCCATCCATTCTGCCCGATCTGCAGATATAATAAAACCAGGAATTGTCAGATTTTCGGAGCCCCTTTAGTTTGGGAATTCAATTATGGTTAAACTATATTCTTAAAAGTTCTGACTGCCGGATCCATTGCCTGTACCCTAATTTCAAATTAGCGTAGACTTTTACAGATTTCTATTTTGAAAATCTTATTTTTGTGTCGCAAAAGATTTTGTTTTTAAATGGATAACTTATCATACCTCAGTAACGCCAACTCCGCCTACATCGATTCTTTATATCAATCTTACAAGGAAGACCCTAATTCAGTTGACTTTGGCTGGCAGAAATTTTTTGAAGGCTACGATTTTGGCCGTGGTTCTGAGGCAGGGCTGGTAAGCGCTGAAACCCCCGATCATTTTTTTAAAGAGATCAAAGTATTAAACCTGATTAATGGTTACCGTCAGCGCGGTCACTTGTTCACCAAGACAAATCCTGTCCGTGAGCGCAGACCATATTATCCCGGAAAGGAATTAGAAACCTTCGGATTAAGTGATGCTGACCTGGAAACAGTATATAATGCCGGAGTTGAAGTAGGCCTCGGCCCCGCCAAACTGAAGGATATACTTGAACTGGTTGAACAAACCTACTGCCAGTCTATCGGTGTAGAATATAAGTATCTCAGAAATCCTGAGAAACTGGAATGGTTTGAGAAGAAAATGGAATTGGAGCGCAATACCCCCAATTTCAGTATCGAAACCAAGAAAAGGATCCTTGGAAAATTGAATGAGGCTGTTGTTTTTGAAAATTTTCTGGGAACGAAGTTCCTTGGTCAGAAACGTTTCTCCCTTGAAGGAGCGGAGTCTGTTATACCGGCTCTGGACTCAGTAATTGAGAAAGGCGCTGAACTCGGAATTGAAGAATTTGTTATCGGAATGGCTCACAGGGGTCGTTTAAATGTGCTTGCCAACATCATGCACAAAACCTATAAGGATATATTTTCTGAATTTGAAGGGAAAGGTTTTGATATTAATACGCCTTTTGGAGGAGATGTTAAATATCACCTTGGTTATTCCACCGATGTTGATACAGCAGCAGGCAAGAAAGTTCACTTAAGTTTATGTCCTAACCCTTCGCACCTCGAAGCAGTTGCTCCATTGGTTCAGGGCATGGTACGGTCTAAGATCGATTTCAAATACGAAGGCGATTATAATCGCATTGCCCCAATCTTAATCCACGGGGATGCATCACTTGCAGGTCAGGGGATAGTTTATGAAGTGCTCCAGATGGCTAAGCTGGACGGGTATAAAACAGGCGGAAGTATTCACCTGGTAATTAATAACCAGGTTGGATTTACTACAAACTATAAGGACGCCCGTTCATCAACCTATTGTACAGATCTTGCAAAAGTTACTTTATCGCCTGTATTCCATGTTAACGGGGATGATGTGGAGGCATTGGTTTATGCAATAAACAGGGCCGTTGAATACCGTCAGAAATATCATAATGATGTATTCATTGACATTTTATGCTACCGCAGGTATGGTCATAATGAGGCGGATGAACCAAAATTTACCCAGCCGCTCTTATATAAAGCTATTGAAAAGCATCCTAACCCGCGCGAGATATATAACAAGAAATTACTTGATCAGGGAAGTGTGGATGCGAATCTTGCGAAGGAAATGGAGAAAAATTTCCGTGCCCTATTGCAGGAAAGGCTGAATGAGGTTAAAGAGGATAAGGATTATGCTGTGGTTAACCAGGTTTTTGGCGGTGCCTGGAAAGGTCTGCACCTGGCCACCTCGGGAGCTAAATCTGAGGCTACCGGAGTTCCTGCTAAACAACTCCTCGCTCTGGCTAAGAACATAAGCACTCTTCCAAAGGATAAAAAATTCTTCAAGAAGATTGAGAAGCTTTTTGATGAGCGGAATAAAATGGCCGAAAACGGAACGTTCGACTGGGCCATGGGTGAGTTAATGGCTTACGGATCATTACTTGAAGACGGATTTAGAGTACGTGTGAGCGGTCAGGATGTAGAGCGCGGTACGTTCTCCCACAGGCATGCAGTTTTAACACTGGAAGATTCTGAAGAGGAATACATTCCATTGGCTCAGCTGAATAAAGGCCAGGCCAGGTTTGAAATATATAATTCTCATCTTTCAGAATATGGCGTATTAGGCTTCGAATATGGTTATGCATTGGCCAATCCGATGTCACTGATCGTATGGGAGGCCCAGTTCGGCGACTTTGTTAACGGCGCTCAGATTATTATAGACCAGTTTATTACGAGTGCCGAAACCAAATGGCAGAGATCCAATGGTGTGGTTATGCTGCTCCCTCATGGATATGAAGGACAGGGACCTGAACATTCATCTGCACGGATAGAACGATTTATGGAGGCCTGCGCTGAAGATAATATTCAGGTAGCCAACTGTACTACCCCTGCCAATTTCTTTCACCTTCTCAGAAGACAGCTTAAACGTAACTTCCGTAAACCCCTTGTTGTTTTTACACCTAAAAGCCTCCTGAGAAGCCCGCAGTGCGTGAGCAAACTGGACGAATTTACGGAAGGCAAGTTCAGGGAAGTTATTGATGATGCCTATGTCAAGCCTGCCGACGTGAAAAGGGTATTATTCTGCTCCGGAAAGGTCTATTATGATCTTCTTGAAAAGCAGCAGGTTGACAAAAGAAAGGATGTAGCTATAGTTCGCGTTGAACAATTGTATCCAACCCCTTACGAGCAGCTTGATGCAGTAAAAAGCAGGTATAAAAAAGCCAAAGAATATGTATGGGTACAGGAAGAGCCTGAAAATATGGGCGCATGGCCATATATTGCCAGAAAATTCCGTAATTCGGAATTTAATTTCGAGGTGATATCCCGTAAGGAAAGCAGCAGTACTGCAACCGGATACGCTAAGCAGCATATTGCACAGCAGGTGTTTATTGTAAGCCGCGCTTTTGAAGAGGCCGCTGGTCCTGAGGTAAGAAAAAAAGTAGAAGGCACAACCAGAAAAGTTGTTAATATAGACTAATAAGATATAACCGAAACCATTATGAGTTTAGTGATCAAAGTTCCCCCTGTTGGAGAATCCATTTCAGAAGTAACCCTGTCCCAGTGGATAAAAAAGGATGGAGATTATGTTGAAATGGATGAAGTAATTGCCGAATTGGAATCAGATAAGGCAACCTTCGAATTGACAGCAGAAAAGGCCGGAACTTTAAAAACCATTGCAAAAGAAGGCGATACTCTTGAAATCGGTGCTCCGGTATGTAGTATTGAAGAAGGCGGAGAAAAATCTGAGGCTGCTGCTCCACAGGAGGATGTTATAGCTGAAGCTAAAGCGCCAGCTGCCAGACCTGAAGATGCAAAAGCTGCTACCTATGCTTCCGGTGCTCCTTCCCCGTCTGCTGCAAAAATATTGGCGGAAAAAGGTGTTGACCCTGCAACTGTTGCAGGAACCGGTGTATCCGGCCGCTTAACCAAGGAAGATGCTTTAAAGGCTGAATCTGGTAAAAAGCCCGAAGTTGCACCTGCGAAAACTGAAGCTGCAGCAGCGAAGGCTGTTCCGGCTCCGGGTTCAAGACAGGAGCGTCGTGAAAAAATGTCCTCTTTGCGTAAAACAGTTGCCAAAAGATTGGTAGCAGTACGGAATGAAACTGCGATGCTGACTACCTTTAACGAAGTGGATATGCAGCCCATTATGGATCTTCGTGCTAAATACAAGGATAAGTTTAAAGAGAAGTACGGCGTTGGATTAGGCTTTATGTCTTTCTTTACCAAGGCGGTTTGTACAGCTTTAAAAGATTTCCCTTCAGTGAACGCACGTATTGAAGGGGAGGAAATTGTATACAATGACTTTGCAGATATTTCAATAGCTGTTTCAGCACCAAAAGGCCTGGTTGTTCCGGTGATCCGTAATGCTGAATCTCTGTCCTTGAACGAGATCGAATCCGCAGTTATGGAACTTGCTGTTAAAGCAAGGGACAGCAAACTGACCCTGGAGGAGATGACCGGCGGAACCTTTACGATTACAAACGGCGGAGTTTTCGGATCTATGATGTCAACTCCGATCATTAATGCCCCCCAGTCGGCGATCTTAGGGATGCACAATATTGTAGAGCGTCCGGTTGCATTGAACGGGCAGGTGGTGATCCGCCCGATCATGTATGTGGCCCTTTCATATGATCACAGGATCATTGATGGTCGTGAATCAGTCGGGTTTCTGGTCCGGGTAAAGCAATTGCTCGAAGATCCGGCAAGGTTATTACTGGGAATTTAAGAGTCATACCGAATAAGGTTTTAACCTGAAAAGCCTGCCCATTTACGGGCAGGCTTTTTAATGAGTTCTCTTTTTACCTGTTAAATCAAAAAGAACTCCTAATATATTGGATTACCAGATTCGTATTGTGTTCTGCAGCTGAAAGTTTTGTCTTAAAAAAGATTGATCAGAGTTTTGAAATATGACCGGATCCGCTGGCAGTAGAATTAACCTCAGCCTTTCCGCCATATCTTACGTTCCCCGATCCGCTCATTCCAACGTTCAGGGTCTTATCGGCATTCACCGAAACATCACCAGATCCGCTTATCTTTACATTTGCCACAGAAGTCCGCAGCCCATCGCCTTCAAAATCACCTGACCCGTTCACACTGATCTTCGCATTATCTGCTTTCCCTTTTACCTTGATCTCACCCGAACCGCTTATAGTTCCCGTATAGGATTTGACATCCATATTTAAAGAAATGCCCCCTGAACCGCTGAGGGCATTGCTGAGCTGATTTGCCTTTACTACTCCCTCAACTTTTATATTGCCCGAACCGCTTAATGCCAGGCTGCTGAGGGATTTTGCGTTGATATAAATGTTAACCTTGCTGTTATTGCCCCAATTAAAATTTTTGGACCCTTTTTTATTTCTGATCTTTAATACCCCGTCCTCAACGTTCGTTTCAATTTCTTTTAATACCTCCGGATCCCCTTCTAACCGAAGGCTTTCAGTATTACCCATGGTAATGTAGACATTGAAACTGCCGGAGGATGAGATGCCCGAAAAGCCTGAAACCTGACGGGTTTCGTCTGATGCTTTTTTCTTGCTGCTCACGGTTATTAAAATAGATGCCTTGCCAAGTTCTGATCCAAAAGCCAGAATTAGCGCCAGGGCTAAATAAGGTGCGAATTTTCTCATGGTGTTTATCCTTTAAATGATGTTTATCCTGTATTCAATCATTAGACGACAATACCTTGAAAACGTTGCAGTTGATACGGATTATTTTCACATAAGAAGCATTTTCCTGAATTATTTGGCAGGGAAAAATACCCAAAGCGCTTTCAGGGAGGACAAAAACAGACAATGCAGGATGCACCCGGGGACAGTATTTGATCAGATCTTATTTGCCCGGATATAGAAATTCTCCAGATCAGGGACAAAAGCCGTTCGCATTTTAATGGTTTTCCACTCAGAGGAGGGTGTGATCCAAATCTCTTTTCTTCCTTTATTGATACGAACAGGCATGTCGAAACCGCTAATATCCGACTTCCAGCGGTAGGAGATCCTTTTGCCCGCGACCTTATATTCCAGAACCGGTATGCCCGGGTGCCGCAGGTACTGATCAAAGATCTTTGTGAGGTCTTTTCCGGAATTTTTATTGATATAATTTACGACTTCTTCAGTAGTAGTGGTTTTTAGTCCGAATTCTGCATTCAGGCCTCTTAATATCTTTCTCCATTTGACATCGTCATCTATAATGGTCCGGATCATATGGATCAGATTTGCACCCTTGTAATACATATCACCAGACCCTTCCGTGTTAACCTGGTAGGGGCCTATAACCGGGATATCGTTTTTGATATTTTGCCTTACCCCGGCAATATATTTTGCTCCTGCTTCTTTCCCCTCCCTGCTTTCCACAAAGAGTCCTTCAGAATACATAGTGAAACCCTCATGGATCCACATATCTGCAATGTCTTTGGAAGTTATATTATTTCCGAACCACTCGTGCCCGGTTTCATGAATAATGATATAATCCCATTTCAAGCCCAAACCTGTTCCGGAAAGGTCCCTCCCCATATAGCCGTTCCCAAACTTATTGCCATAGGCCACAGCGCTTTGATGTTCCATGCCCAGGTAAGGTGTTTCTATAAGCTTATAACCGTCCCGGTAGAAGGGATAAGGGCCAAACCAGTTCTCAAAGGCCTTAAACATTGGCGATACGTTCTCCCTGAACTGTTTTTTTGCCTTCTCCTCATTTTCACGGAGAACATAGTAATCCAGGGTCAGATCCCCGTTCTCACCCGCATATGTATCTCCGAAGTGAACATAATCAGCCACATTCAAAGTGACATTATAATTGTTGATGGGGTAAGAAACAAACCAGTTAAAGCGGGTGTAGGATTTATCGACCGTTTCTACCGAACGCAGACGCCCGTTACTGATGTCAATAAGCCCTTTAGGGACAGTAATGCTGATCAGCATGCTGTCGACTTCATCAGATTGGTGATCTTTATTAGGCCACCATGAACTTGCTCCAAAACCCTGGCATGAAACAGCTACCCAAGGTTTGCCCTTTTTGTCCTGCGAGAAAGTGAAACCCCCATCCCATGGGGCTCTTTTCGCTATTACTGGATTTCCTTTGTAAAATACCTTGAATTCATCTTTCGTGCTCTTTTTAATCAGTGAGGGGAAGTCAATGAAAACGGCATTAAACTCCCGTTTATATGGGAGATCTTTTCCATGATAGACTATTCGCTCGATAATCAGGTTATCAAACAGGTCGAACTGAAGGCGGCTTAGATCCTCGGCTGCCGTAAATTTGAAGGTGTTGGAGCCGCTGATGAATTTATTATCAATATCAAGTTTAACATCCAGATGATAGTAATTAATATCGTAGGATGAACGGAGATTAGTTAATGTACCGCGAAGGGAATCAGCACGGGAGAAAATGGTTTCCTGGCTCTGGCCGAAACATGCAGTATATGTTGTGAAAAATAACACCAGCATTAAAGCAAATTTTCTGATCATCCTGTTCCTGTTTTGGCTCATTATAAATTTATCGGACCCTAAATTTAACTATTTTATATATAAACTCAAGAGCTATGGGGATTTTCAATTGCAGACTAAGGGTTTTTTTAAGGCGATAATTATTAACTTTGGGTGAAATTTTAAAGACATTCTTACATGCAATTCGACGTTATAGTTATTGGTAGTGGTCCCGGCGGTTATGTTGCTGCCATTCGTTGTGCTCAACTGGGTTTAAAAACAGCAATAGTTGAAAAATACAATACCTATGGAGGTACATGCCTGAATGTAGGCTGCATCCCTTCAAAGGCTTTATTGGATTCTTCAGAACATTATCATAACGCACTTCATAATTTTAAGGAACACGGAATTAATCTGAAAGATCTTAGCCCCGATCTTAAGCAAATGGTTAAGAGAAAGGATGAAGTGGTCGCTCAAACTACAGGCGGCATCGCTTTCCTTTTCAAAAAGAATAAAATAACAACTTTTCAGGGGCATGGCTCCCTTGAAGACAAGAATACAGTTAAGATCACAAAGGCTGACGGCACTTCAGAAAAGGTGACCGCAACCAATATCATACTGGCAACCGGTTCAAAGCCTACGGAACTTCCTTTCCTTAAAACCGATGGTAAGCGTATAATCACTTCCACTGAAGCGCTTAATTTAAAGGAAATTCCCAAACACCTTATATTGATCGGCGGGGGTGTTATTGGCCTGGAACTAGGCTCTGTTTATGCCCGTCTGGGATCAAAGGTTACTGTGGTGGAATTTATGGATTCTATCATCGGAACTATGGACAAAAGCCTGGGTAAGGAATTACAGAAAGTGCTGGCCAGGCAGGGGATGGAATTTTTGTTGAGTCATAAAGTAACCGGGGCATCTGTAAAGAAGGATAAAGTAACTGTAACCGCTGATAATGCTAAGGGCGGAAAAGTAAGCCTGGAGGGTGACTACTGCCTTGTTGCAGTGGGCCGTACGGCTTATACTGAAGGTCTTGGACTGGAAAATGTTAAAATTATGCCGGAAGAACGCGGCAGGAAGATCACGGTTAATGATCATCTTGAAACCAGTGTTCCGGGAATATATGCCATTGGTGATGTGGTTAAAGGGGCTATGCTGGCGCATAAGGCAGAAGATGAGGGAACATTCGTTGCCGAAATTATTGCAGGCCAGAAACCTCATATCAACTATAATCTGATTCCCGGCGTAGTGTATACCTGGCCGGAAGTTGCAAGTGTAGGCCAGACCGAGGAACAATTAAAGGAAAGCGGTATTAAATACAAGGCAGGGTCCTTTCCGTTTAAAGCCAGCGGTCGTGCCCGCGCAAGTATGGATTCTGATGGATTCGTTAAGGTTCTGGCAGATGCCGGCACAGATGAGATCCTTGGAGTTCATATGATCGGTCCAAGGGCTGCCGATATGATTGCAGAGGCTGTTGTAGCTATGGAATTCAGGGCATCCGCCGAAGATATTGCGCGGATCTCGCATGCACACCCTACTTATACTGAAGCCTTCAGAGAGGCCAGTATGGCAGCTACAGAAAACCGTGCTATTCATATCTAGGCTTTAAGCCGATGGAGAAAACCCAGATGCCTGCAACCCTGTCCGGCTCCATTTATTATGTACCGGATTTCGGATTCCCCAAAACAACAGGAACATTTTATATATGGGGGTGATCGAAAACTTCTCGTTAAAGAAACTGAACACCTTCGGCGTTGAAGCCAGGGCAGGGTGGTATACCGATATAAATCGTGATGAAGACCTGGTCGCCCTGTTCTCTGATCCTAAATGGAAGGCCATCCCCCGCCTGATCCTTGGTGGAGGAAGCAATATGCTATTTACCTCAGATTTTGATGGCCTGGTCATTCATATGAATATCCCTGGAATAGAGCATGAGATCAAAAATGAAGAGGTCTATGTCAGGGCCGGTGCGGGAGTCGTTTGGAATGACCTGGTTAATTATTGCGTTGACCATGAATTTGCAGGAATAGAAAACCTGAGCCTTATTCCCGGATCTGCGGGTGCATCACCCATTCAAAATATCGGGGCTTATGGAGTAGAACTTCAGGATGTTTTTTATTCTTGTATGGCATTTGAGCTTTCAACCTGCACTTTTAAAACATTCGATAAAAAGGACTGTGGCTTCAGCTACCGTGATAGTGTTTTTAAATCCCAATTAAAGGGTCTTTATATTATTACAGAACTTACTCTGAAGCTTTCAAAGAATTTCAAACCTAATGTAACCTATGGTGCCATCCAGCAGGAACTGGATCGCCGCGGTATCCGTACGCCTGGCATCAGGGATATCTCCTCAGTGGTTTCTCAAATCCGCGTAAGCAAACTGCCCGACCCAGCAACGATAGGAAACGCAGGTAGTTTTTTTAAAAATCCTATTATTCCGGTCGGCAAATTTATACAGTTGCAGTCCAATTTTCCGGACATCATTTACTTCCCTTCAGCAGAGGGTTTTGTGAAACTCTCCGCAGGCTGGTTGATCGAACAATGCGGATGGAAAGGTAGGGTAGTGGGAAATACAGGAACCTGGAAAAATCAGGCACTTGTACTGGTCAATCATGGGAATGCAACTGGAAATGAGATACTTATGTTTTCAGAAGAAATAATTTCCAGCGTCAGTTTAAAGTTTGACGTTACACTTGAGCGGGAAGTAAATATTATTTAGCCCTTAATTTCTGTATCCCTAAATGCCCTTCTCTGTAAAACCGGTTTCCCGGATTTTTTGAATTCATCCTGAATAGGCATACACTTTGTTTAGATAAAAATCAATCTGCCTCAAAAAGCATTTTTGTTTTTTGAATTACGAGTATAAACTGATTTGTTCAACCTCTAACCTAAACAATATGAATACGATCGAATTCAACACTATGGTCACGCGCCAGGCGAGTTCTTTAAAAATGTATGCTCTTCACTTTACTCATGACGCCGAGGATGCAAACGACCTGGTCCAGGATACCATGCTCAAAGCTATAACCTATTATAATAAATTTAAAGAGGGTACAAATCTTAAAGGATGGCTGTATACGATTATGAAAAATACGTTCATCAATAATTACAGGAGATTTGTCAAGATCAGTTCCTTTGTGACTAAATCAGATGATATTTCATCGGCTAATCTGATGTACAGTTCAACAAAAAATCAGGGCGAGCCTAAATTTGTAATGGAGGATATTAATTGTGCCCTGGGAAAGCTTCCTGATGAATATTATATTCCATTTACGATGCATTTTGAGGGACATAAGTATCATGAGATCGCCGAACATTTAACCATACCGATCGGAACAGTTAAAACCCGCATCCATGTTGCCAGGAAATTGCTGAAAAAATCATTAAAGCCCTATGATACAGATAATAAGAGTCTGCCTGTTTTATTGAACTAATCCATCATAAACTTTAGAAAAGGTGCCGGGGACTTCCCTGGCGCCTTTTTTATTTTTCAGATAATTCTTTCAGGGAATGTAAGCCATTCGTGAAATCTTTATCCATCATTTTATCCATGGCCATTCCCATCCATCTGTCTCCTGTGGATTTGGCTGTTCCGCTCATTCCCCATACAACACGGGTTCCCTCCGGAGTATTCTCAAATGTGAAAGTGGTATTGGCTGAACTCTGAAAGGGTTCGATAAAACTCAGTTCATAAGCCACAAGGGAATAAGGGTGTACTTCCTGGATCTCCATTTGACCCATTCCTGTTTCTTTGCCTGCCCACTCCCATAAATGGCCTGCCTGTGCAGGTTCTCCGCTGATCGTAACTTTTGCCGAAGGCTCATATTTGGTCCATGGGTTCCATTTTAAGAAATTATGAAAATTCGCGACATTCATATAAACCGTACTATCCGGGGCTTTAATCACTATGGAACGGCTTATACTATACGTCTTTGGAAGCATCATGCCTCCAATAAAATAGATAGCTAAACAGATAAGCACTATAGTCAGTATGATCCTTAATATTTTCATTGCTTATAATTTAATTTTAAAGGTTGTCAAGTCTGCATGAGCTGATTTCGCTCGTTTTAATGAGCTTAAATTTTTTTGCTTTTACTGAATGGCAAGCTCATTCAGTGTGCTTAATGGTAAATTGCTTTATATGAATTTAAGAGATTTTCCTGAAATTAAATATTCTTTTTACAGGCCTGTTTTAATTCCTGATTAACAATATGATTTCAAGCAATTCTTTGATTCCCAGTTCAGGCTGCCTGGCCAATTTTTTTAACTTCGCAGCGTTTATTAATTCAGCCTGTAAGGGCTTATTAATTTATCAGGCCTTGGTTGTGCAAAGGGTGGCACAGGCCTTGTTCAGTATAGACTAAATACAAAATGAAATTCAGACTAATTTTTCTTGCTGCATTATCCCTTTCCCTCGGATCATTTGCATCCGATGGTTCTGCCGAAGAGATCAGGAATATTAAACAGGCCATGTACCGGTCTATAGAAAGTTCATATGTAACCGATTCCTTATATGCAGACCTTAAATCCAGGGTTCCGCAAAATGCTTTGTTGATAGGGTATCTGGGAACTCTTGAAGCCTTAAAAGCAAAGCATGCATGGAATCCCTATAATAAGATCAAATATGTAGCATTAGCCCAGAAAACCCTGAAAAGGGCTATTAAAAAGGATCCTTCCAACATGGAGATCAGGTTTATGCGCTTTTCTGTTCAGCATTATACCCCCGCTTTCCTGGGCTTCAGCAAGGATCTGGATGAGGACCGGGGTGTCATCGCAAAACAGTACCGGAACAGGAAGTTCGGGCAGGCTGATCAGGAGCTGGTTAAAAATATTGCGTCCTTTATGATCAGTTCTAAACGCTGTGCGCAAGATGAATTAGCACTTTTCAAAAAGTATGTGTAATATTTGCACATGAAGGCCAGCTATCTGCTTATAAATTTTCTTACCATTTTCTTTCCTGTTGCCCTTTCATTTGATAAGAGGGTCAGATTTGTTGATAAATGGAAGTATATTTTCCCGGGCCTGTTCATCACAGGTCTGATCTTCCTGGTATGGGATTATTTATTTACCGTGTTTAAGGTGTGGTCCTTTAACCCGGATTATATCATTGGAATATATTTTCTGGGTCTTCCATTGGAAGAGATCCTGTTTTTTATAACAGTACCTTTTGCCTGTATCTTTATATATGAATGTCTTAACTATTACGTTAAAGCGGATCTCTTAAAACCTGTTTCAAAATATATAAGCATGGTACTGATTGGCTTATCGCTAGTTCTATTGATTTTCTTTTATGATCGCATTTATACCCTTATTACCTTCGGCCTGCTGCTGCTGGTTTTAGTTTTATCGGAGTTTGTATTTAAGCCCGCTTTCCTGGGCAGATTTTTTCTGGCTTTCCTGGTTTCCCTGATCCCCTTTTACCTGGTCAACGGGATTTTGACTTCCGTACCTATAGTTATGTATAATGATGCTGAAAACATGGGCATCAGGGTTGGCACCATTCCCATTGAGGATCATTTTTATTCCCTGTCAATGCTGCTGATCAATGTTCTTTTGTTTGAGCATTTCCGTGGAAAAGGAGAGGCTGGCTTATGACTGAATTACCAGAATACAGCAGGTCTTATCTTGCCCTGAGGAACGGACAGGACAAACCCGAAATATGGATCGCTTATAAAGGGATCATTTATGATGTAAGCGAAAGCCGCTTATGGAAAAACGGCAAGCATTATGAACACTGGGCAGGACAGGATCTAACCGATGAACTGAAGGATGCCCCGCATACCGCAGAGGTATTTAAAAAATTCAATGCTGTTGCGAGATTGAAACAGGAGAAGGTTTAATGTAAAGAGGCTGTATCATAAGTCAAAATTACAATTCTAAACAGCAATAAATTTGAAAATCTCTTTTTGAAATTAATAGTGCATCCAGGCTTGTGTACGGGTCCAAAATTTCTGCGGTTAAGCAGCTTGCCTGCCTGCTGCTTGATTCATTCTTTTTTTTAGTCTTACATATAAGCAAACAGTTAATCTTATTTCCGGTAGAGGAAACTGAATAACTATGAAGGGGGGCCTTAACTATCCATTGATCTGGCTTGGGATATTGATTGGCTGCATATCACATTTTTGAGTTTTTATAAAAAAAAAAAGGAATTAGAATTTAAGCAGGGAGGTAACAGGAATTAAACAGGCATTTATATGTATTTCCTTCCTGTTACCTCCCTGTTTGGTCCCTGTTTCCTCCCTGTTTCCTCCCTGTTTTTCATATCGATTTTTTATATATATAAATCTGCCTGATTTTTCCCGTTTGCTTTAAACAGTAGGCGCTTGTGCTAATTATAAAACGGCCGGAATCAGAACTCGGAAAATCAGGGGTCCTCTATCGGGCCTGAATTTAAAGGATCACTAAAGCCAATGAAATCGCAATAAAATTGGAATTAAGGCGACAGCACAAAATATTCGGAAATAACAGCCTGAAGTGGACCTTTTTACCTTTCTTTAAAAATGTGTCAGAAAAAATGGGAAAACATTGAAATTTTAAAAAAAACAGATCCCAATAAAGAAGGCTGTGCATTTTTTGAATGACACAGCCTCTTCCAGGATTTGATTAACGCATATTATTCGTTAATCACAAAACTGCTTAATCTTACGAATTGCTGAACCCTGTCCTGGATCTCTTCCTGACTTAGGTTCTTAATGCGTTCTATACCGAATTTTTCAACACAGAAAGAGGCCAGTGCAGAACCGAATATGATCGCGTTCTTCATATTGGTAAAATTGATAGTCCCAACCTGTGCCATGTACCCTATAAAGCCGCCCGCGAAAGTGTCTCCGGCGCCGGTAGGATCAAAAACTTCAGCAAGGGGTAATGCAGGGGCTGAGAATATCTGATCCTCATGAAAAAGAAGAGCGCCATGCTCACCTTTTTTGATGATCAGGTACTTGGGACCCATCTCAAGAATTTTTTTGGCTGCTTTGACCAGTGAATATTCACCGGATAGCTGGCGGGCTTCCGCATCATTGATAGTCAGCACATCTACATTTCTTATAACAGCTAAGAGGTCTTCAAAAGCGATATCCATCCAGAAGTTCATAGTATCAAGAACGATCAGCTTAGGGCGCTTCTTTAATCGGCTGATAACAGTTTGCTGAACCTGGGGAGTTAGATTTCCCAGCATCAGATATTCGCAGTCCTGATAACTCTCAGGAATGATTGGATCAAAATCACCAAGAACATTCAGTTCAGTAATTAATGTGTCGCGGCTGTTCATGTCATTATGGTATTTTCCTGACCAGAAAAACGATTTTTCGCCGTCTTTTACCTGCAGGCCTTCCGTATCAATGCCATGATCGTTGAAATTTTGAATGTCTTCGGAATGAAAATCATCACCAACTACACCCACGATCTTTACTTTCTTATAAAAGTAAGAAGCGGCAAGACTTGCGTATGTGGCAGCTCCGCCCACAATTTTATCTGTTTTCCCGAAGGGAGTTTCTATTGCATCGAAGGCAACAGATCCAATAATGACTAGACTCATATTTATTTTAAAAAATTTTCACGCAAATATTGCATTAATAATTTAAAATCCCGAATATTGCACTCCCGAAAGGAACAAGCCATTGGCCGTTTCTCAGGGAAGTCAAAGCGATTTTGACTGAATTAAAAATAACCAGAAATACAAAACACTCCCGAATAGCTCAGCTGGTTAGAGCATCTGACTGTTAATCAGAGGGTCGCTGGTTCGAGCCCAGCTTCGGGAGCAAAACCCCACCATGTCCGGTGGGGTTTTTTGTTTTTTATACATTTCTATCATTCTCTTTTCAAATCCTTCGTCATATCATAAATTGATTTAATTTCATCAGCAGGTTAGAGTCCCGCACATGAAGGATTATCGGAGGGGCGCTGGTTCGTGCTATTGAAATAGCCTCACCTACCCCAGTTATCACCTTTATCTGTGTTAAACAGCAGCCCTTATTTGAGATCATCCTTATCTTATAATCTATTTTGGATAATATCCTATAAAAAAAAGGTAAGATTAGATTAGAATTGAAAAAATTTATCGTACATATTTGTTATTATCATCATTTCGGCATTTGTCATGATTTACGCGATAACTGTCTTACTATAATTTCAATATTATTTTTCATGGAAAAAATTGCATCACTATGCGTACCGTGGCTTTGGGAACAGTTTCGTATGCAGGCTATTTAAACACCTTCGCCAGGGGAAGTTCCTTCGGGCTGCTTTTCTTTGATTTTATCCAGTCCTTGTGTATGGTTTATAAAAGATAGTACAAAGGTTTACAGATGAAAATTCAAATAGGTAGATTAATTAATTATTTATAAGCGATTTGCAAATAAAGAAGCTTAAAGAGAATTATGATAAACCAGCAAAATATGGATAAAGGATATAAGTTACCCGGGCAGTGCTCAGGGAAAGAGGGAAGGCGTAACTGTTTATGTATTGGCTCAATATAACTGTAGTAGGTGTAAAAAATTACCCTTGTTACCAGTCCTAAGTACAGCCGGCTGGAATAAGGAAGACCGAAAACATAAATATTTAAAAGTGTTTAATAAATAAATTATGACTAAAAAAACAGCATCCCGGGAAAATTCTGATACTTCAAGAAGGAGTTTCATTAAAAATTCTGCTATTACCGCCGCAACCTTTATGATTGTTCCTCGTCATGTATTAGGAGGGAAAGGCTTTTTAGCACCCAGTGATCGACTTGTTATTGCCGGGGTAGGTGTAGGTGGCAAAGGTCAGTCTGATATCGACTATTTCTATAAGAGCGGAAAAGCCGATATTGCCTATTTATGTGACGTCGATGATAGGAGATCTGCCAATACAGTAAAGAATTTCCCGAAAGCCAAATATTATAAAGATTGGAGGGAGATGTTTGAAAAGGAAGGGAAAAACTTTGATGCAGTTTCAGTGTCCACTCCGGATCATACACACGCCGTTGTTTCCATGGCAGCAATGCAAATGGGCAAGCATGTGTATGTGCAAAAGCCAATGACACATGATATATACGAAGCAAGAAAATTAACTGAAGCTGCTCAGCGCTATAAGGTTGTAACTCAAATGGGTAATCAGGGTGCTTCAGGCGATGGCGTAAGGCAGCTGCGTGAATGGTATGATGCCGGAGTTATAGGTGATGTGCATTCAATATACATTTGGACTAACCGGCCAATCTGGCCTCAGGGTATCGCCTGGCCTACAGACAAGCCAGCAATCCCTAAAGGCCTTGACTGGGATTTGTGGCTTGGTACTGCGCCTTATAAAGATTACGTAGATAAACTAATTCCGGGAAGTTGGCGAGGTTGGTGGGATTATGGGACCGGAGCTTTGGGAGACCTGGGTTGCCATTTAATGGAAGCACCTTTTAGTGTATTGAATCTAAAGTATGCATTGGATGTTCAGGCAAGTGTAAGTAGTGTGTTTGAGGATTTTGGCAAACGGGGCGTATATCCCGATAGCCCGCCTGCATCCAGTCACGCAACCTTAACATTTCCTAAAACAAATAAAACCAAGGGAAAAGTTACAATGCATTGGATGGATGGGGGTATTAAGCCGGAACGTCCTGAAGAACTTGGCGCCAATGAGTTGTTTGGAGATGGGAATAGCGGAATTTTATTTGTGGGCACTAAAGGGAAGATGATGGCAAGTGAATATGCTGCAAATCCTCGTCTTTTACCACTTTCCCGTAATCAGGAAGTTAAGGTAAAACAAACATTTGAAAGAGTTCCCGGGGGTGCCGATGGTCATTATGCCCAGTGGGTTGAAGGGGCTATTGCCGGATATGGTAAAAAGGAGCTTAGTTCTCCCTTCGATTTAGCAGGTCCGTTAACTGAAGCTATTTTAATGGCAAACCTCGCTATCCGGGGAGCAGATATTCCTAAACTTCGAGCTTCGGGTAAAGGGTTTGAATATCCCGGTAGTAATATGAAATTATTATGGGATTATCAGAATATGAGGGTAACCAATTATGATGAGGTCAATAAATTTGTTAAAAGAGAATACCGGGAAGGGTGGAGCCTGGGAATTTAAGAGCATATTTAGTCATTGAGAATATTACCGGATGAGAGATTAATTAATCCTTATTATCATAATGAGAACTATAGTTCAAATTTCCTTTGACCTGACCAACATTCACGAGGCACTCGAAACAGCATCCCTGGCCATTCGCGCCGGTGTTGATTGGCTGGAAGCAGGAACCCCGCTAATCCTTGCGGAAGGGTTGAATGCTTGATGCCAGCATGTATACCCCGGTTAATAATACACTAATCCCTCTTGGTAAGATTGAATGTGTGAAAAACACGCTATTGGATTTTAATATTCCTGCCCGGATTGGTAAACGTATAAATGATAAGCATGGACAGATTGCCCATGGATTGGGATACGATCATAACTTTGTATTAAACCGTAAAAATACAGGTGTATCTCTGGCCGGGACAGTTTTAGGACCAAAAACCGGGATCGTTATGGAGGTATTTACCGGGGAGCCCGCGGTCTAGTTTTACAGTGGTAACTTCTTAAATGGCAAAGACAAGGGTAAAAGCGGAGAGTATTACGGATACCGTACCGCATTCTGTCTGGAAACACAACACTTCCCTGATTCACCAAATCAATCTGAATTTCCCTTGACAGAGCTTAACCCTGGTGAAATCTATAAAACAAGTTCGGAATACAAATTCTCAGTAAAAAAATAAAAAGCTGTTTTTGTTTTTTAGATGATGACGATCGTTGGATCTAACGCAGTAATCTCACTCTCTGTCTGGCAGTAAAATCCAGGCGGGATGCATAGTTTTCTCAAAAGGCTAATTTAACAGGGTCTAACTTACATCACTCTGCATAGTACACCAGATCATAAACAGTTTAAAATATGTTGCGATCGGAAGGAATTTATGCGGCTATTAAACCTGTTTACACTGCTGTTAATCTGGATCTTTCTGGACTTAGACTGAATGAGCTGGAGATCAAATGTGCTGGATTAATCGAAGGATCGCTGGTTCGGGCCCGGCATCGGGAGCACAACCTCTCCCTCTCCGGTAGTTTCTTTTGTTTTTATACCTTTCTATCATTCCCTTCTCAAATTCCTTAATCACATCATAAATGGATTTAAATTCCGGATATGTATTTCTTTATTGGAATGCTTTAGATTAAAAGCATTTAGTGTTTTGTTTAATTCAGTTTTTACAGAAGCTGATTATAATCAGTGTGGACTTTGACTGTTATCATAGGTATATAGGTTGATAGGTGACAACTTTACGGATAAGTACCATAATGAAATTATTTAATTGAAACGCATAATTACGTTCGATGATGGGACCAAAAACGAAAAGTCCAATAGGTCGAGCATTTACAACTCTGTATGATGTGGGGTATTTCATTATAAGGTTTTTTAAAGAGGCATTTTTTCCCCCTTATGAATTTAAAGAACTTATACGTCAATGCTATAATATTGGCTACCGTTCATTATTGTTGATCTCTACAACTGGCTTAATAACCGGTTTGGTTTTTACTAAGCAGTCGAGACCATCTCTTGCAGATTTTGGTGCAACATCATGGTTACCATCTTTGGTTGCTATTGCTTTGCTCCGGACCCTCGCACCTTTACTGACAGCTTTAATAGCAGCGGGCAAAGTTGGCTCCAGTATTGGAGCGGAACTTGGATCTATGCGTGTTACTGAACAAATTGACGCCATGGAAGTTTCGGCTACAAATCCATTTAAATTTCTGATAGCTACACGAGTACTTGCTTCTGCCATTACCATACCTATCCTTACATTTTATACGGCGATGGTAGGAATGCTTGGATCATTGTTAAATGTTTCTTTAAATGAAAACACAAGTGCCGTAGCTTTCTTTCAATCTTCTCTTGAATCGATAACATTTTTGGACATTACCGCATCAACTATAAAATCTGTTGTTTTTGGGTTTACCATTGGTTTAGTCGGATGTTATCAGGGATATAATTCATCAAAGGGAACCGAAGGGGTAGGAAAGGCGGCAAACTCGGCAGTAGTGATAGGGATGTTCCTTGTTTTTTTTGAAGAAGTAATTTCCGTTCAATTCTTTTCCTTATTCAGAAATGATTAGACATATGGAGATTGAAGTCATTAAAAAAAAAGTGATTGAGATCAGGGGATTAGATAAATCATTTGGGGATTTGCAGGTTCTCAAAGACGTCAATCTTGATCTTTACCAAGGCGAAAATTTAGTTGTTCTGGGAAGGTCAGGATCTGGGAAATCGGTACTTATAAAGATAGTTGTTGGCTTACTAAAACCTGATAGGGGGGATGTACTTGTACAGGGAAAGCAGGTTGATCACATTAGCTATAAAGATCTGCTTGCTTTAAGGTTAAAAGTTGGCTTTTTATTCCAAAACGGCGCTTTATACGATAGTATGACGGTAAAAGAAAACCTGGAGTTTCCCTTGATCCGTAATCAGACGTCACTGAGCAGAGCTGAGATTGATCATGCGGTTAACCAGGTCTTGGACGAGGTTGGCTTGCGGCAAACAATTGACATGATGCCCGAGGAGCTTTCAGGCGGACAAAAAAAAAGAATAGGGATTGCCAGGACTCTTATTTTACGCCCTGAGATCATGCTTTATGACGAACCTACGGCAGGCCTGGATCCGATTACCTGTGTGGATATAAATAATTTAATTAATCAGGTACAGGATACTTTTCACACCAGCTCGATTATTATTACCCATGACCTTACATGCGCCAAGGAGGTTGGAAACAGGATTGCAATATTGCTGGATGGTAGATTTGAACGTCAGGGTGATTTTAAAGAAGTATTTGATACGGATGATAAGCGTGTTAAGCCTTTTTATGATTATAATTTTATTCAATGATCATGGAAGTAACCGAAAACCGTCGAAAGTTAACAGTGGGGATATTCATTTTTATCGGCTTACTGATTTTTATTATAGGAATTTTCACATTAGGTAATCAGAAAAGAACATTTATTAAAAGCTTCACTGTAAATGCAGTCTTTAATAACATAGAAGGCTTGAAAGAAGGTGGGAATATTTGGTTTTCAGGAGTAAAAGTAGGGACTATAAAGAAGATCAGATTTTACGGGTCTTCCCAGGTACAGGTTTTCATGAACATTGAAAAGGATGTTCAAAAGTACATTCATAAAGATGCGAAAGTCAGCATCAGCTCTGATGGTTTAATCGGGAACAAGATCATAGTGATTACTGCCGGCAGTATTAAAGTACCTGTCATAGAACAAGATGACCAACTGACTGCTGTCTCAACCATATCTACTGACGAGATCATGAAAACATTCCAGGTCAACAACAGGAACCTGGTTGATATTACCTCGGATCTTAAAATTCTATCTGCTAATATGTTGGCAGGCAAGGGCACAGCGGGAATGCTTCTTTCGGATAAAAAGCTCGCCGAAAATTTTGAGGCCATGGTCTTGAACTTAAAAAACACCTCAGCATTAACAAGGAAAATGGCATCAGACCTGAGAGTGTTTAGCAGAACATTAAACACAAAAGACGGGTTCGCAAACCAGGTACTTACAGACACAGTAATATTTAACAGACTTCAGGTCGCCGCAAATAAACTTCAGGAATTAGCCGGTGCTGCTACTGTTCTTACAGATAATCTCAATAACGCTTCCTCGAAGTTGAATGATAAGGATAATCCGGCCGGCTTATTATTAAACGATCAGGAAAGTGCTGAACATATCAGACAAATCTTACGTAATCTTGAAACCAGCACCTACAATCTTGATCAGGATCTGAAAGCACTTCAAAGCAATTTTCTCCTTAGAGGATATTTCAAAAAAAAGGTGAAAAAGGCTGAGGGTAACTAATTGCTGTATACCAAAGGGATTTTCACCGGTAATTGGAATTTTTGTCAACTCGTCAATCATGTTTTTAGAAATATTTATTTCTCGGCAGCCTGATTATTAATCAATCAGCCCCAATTATTCAAGGTACTTTTTAATGATTCGGGAACAAAGCCCACCAGGTCCGACTGAGGGTTTTTTGTTTTTATTTCTTTCCTGCATTCACTTCGATAAATACTATGCTGATTTAGCTTAGCTGAGATTAATTTCTCACTCACAGTTAAATTATTTCCGGAAGCTTGAAAATTGGTAATGTATCCTGATATTTAAACAAGGGAAGTTTATTTTTTTTTACTCAAAATGACCGCACAAGAAATTCCAGTACACCAACTTAAATTACTTGGCCAAAATCGCTGACTTGATAGTATCGCAACCGCCCTTGTTAAGGCCAAAGGGAGCCTGGAGTGTGGTAAACGATTTTGGAAACAGTATTGGAGATGAATTCTAATGATAATGAAACATCAGCGGCTGTTTTATCTGAAATATTACCCTGGGTTAATCAGATGCTGATGCTCTGAAATTTTAAAGATATGATCATGGCAAATATGGAACAAAGGTATAATCGTCTTCAATTTATAAGATCTGCCGTCAGGGCATTTAAAATTTTGTCTGGGAAAAGATCATGGCTTTTACTGATTCCTGCAGTCTTTTGTCTTAATTCCTGCAGAATTTCTTCTTCCTATGATTATAGTATTTGGGCCACGTACGCTGGATCTAAGGATGGAAACAGATATTCTTCCAATGACCAGATTAATATTAGGAATGTAGCAAATTTACAGGTAGCCTGGACATATAGTACCAGCGACAAAGATGCCAATAACCGCAGTCAGAATCAATGTAATCCCATTATGATTGACAGTATACTTTATGGTACCAGTCCCCGCTTAAAGCTATTTGCCCTGAACCCAGTTACAGGTGAGCAAAAATGGCTGTTCGATCCGGCTAAAGATGCAGGCATAAAAATTGATTCAACGGCACTTTCACAGGTTAGTCGCGGTGTAGTTTACTGGAAGGATGAGCAGGGAAACGATAAACGGATTTTTTATAGTGCAGGTTCAAGACTGTATGCAATTAATGCAGCAACTGGCAGGCGGGTACCTGATTTTGGCGAAGATGGATCTATTGATCTGAAAAAAGACCTGGATCGGGAAGATATAGATAATGGGTACCTCTCAGGCACAACTCCAGGGGTCATTTATAAAGATGTACTGATTATGGGGATGCGTTTATCCGAAGGTGCTGATGCTGTACCAGGACATATCAGGGCATTTGATGTACGTACAGGCAAACGCCGCTGGATATTTCATACCATTCCTCAACCCGGAGAGTTTGGTTATGATACATGGGAGGATAGGAATGCCTGGAAAAGGATCGGAGGCGCCAATAACTGGGCCGGAATGGCTTTGGATGAGCGGAGAGGAATTGTTTATGTGCCAACCGGATCGGCTAGTCCGGATTTTTATGGTGGTGTACGTAAGGGGTCTAATTTTTTTGCAAACAGTATTATTGCTTTAGACGCGGCTACTGGTAAATATATATGGCACTACCAGGTTGTGCATCATGATTTGTGGGATCGTGATCTTCCGGCGAATCCTAACCTGGTAACTGTCAGGCATGAAGGCAGAAAAATAGATGCTATTGCTCAGATCAGTAAACATGGTTATATATTTCTGCTTGACCGTACTAACGGGAAGCCTGTTTTCCCTATTGAAGAGATGCCGGTATCGCAAAATGGGTTGCCCGGAGAAGCTCCCTGGCCTACTCAGCCAATACCTACGCTTCCCGAGCCTTTTGCCCGTCTAAAATTCACTATGGAAGATGTAACCGATCTCACACCGGAAAAAAACAGGGAGATGGTGGAAAAGTATAAGCAGGTGAAATATGGTGCAATATTTACACCTCCTGGTAAGGAAGGTGCATGGATATTCCCTGGTTTTGATGGCGGCGGCGAATGGGGCGGGGCAGCAGTCGATCTGGAATCTCAAATTCTATATGTAAACAGTTCGGAGCTTCCATGGTCGCAGACAATGATCGATGTTCCTGTAAATAATACAAAAGATCATTCCCTGCAAGGAAAGGGACGGGCAGTGTATAATAAGCATTGTATGGCCTGCCATGGCCCGGAACTGAAAGGCCACGCACCTTCTTTCTCTTCCCTCTTAAATTTAGAGCAAAGATTCAATGAGAATCAAGTCAGACAGATTATCAATAACGGAAGAAATATGATGCCTTCATTCAAACAGATACCTGAAGGGGAAAAGGATGCATTGCTTGCCTTTCTACTTAAAATAACAGGAAAAGAACCCGGAAAGGAAATAGCTAAAGATTCTAAAGAACCGGTAGCTGCAGATAAAAAGAATATTCTGGATGAAATTCCTTTTGTGATGAACGGTTATAACCGTTTTCTTGATAAGGATGGTTATCCGGGAATTAAACCCCCATGGGGCACCTTGAACGCTGTTGATTTGAACAGTGGAAAACTTTTATGGAAGGTACCCTTAGGGGAATATCCTGAACTGACAAAAAGGGGAATCCCGGTTACAGGAACAGAAAATTATGGAGGACCACTGGTAACCAGGGGTGGCATTGTCTTTATTGCAGCTACCAAAGATGAAAAGATCAGGGCATTTGATAAAAAGACCGGGAAAGTATTGTGGGAAGCCAGTTTGCCTGCAGCAGGCTATGCCACACCAGCCACCTATACTATAGATGGAAAACAATATGTTGTGATTGCATGCGGGGGTGGCAAGATCGGAAGCAAGTCTGGTGATACGTTTGTGAGTTTTGCTTTGCCGGTGAATAAAAAATGATTAAGCAGAATTTTCTTCTCCCAATCCGCATTTAAATTCCTGAATTTTGAGTTTGAATTTAAATGCTTATCATTATTCAGCTAAAAAGCTATATGGATTATGAAACAGCCAAGACAATTTTTTTGGGTAATAACCCTATTCTTTTCCCCGCTGATCATACATGCTCAGATGCCTGCTGGCAAACAGGAGCCTATGAACATAATTTATATCCTGGCGGATGATCATCGTTATGATGCCATGGGGTTTATGAATAAAATTCAGGGATTGCAAACTCCGGGAATGGACAGGATGGCTGCTGAAGGTGCACATATTAAAAATGCCTTCGTAACTACGGCGCTCTGCTCTCCCAGCCGGGCTTCTATTCTTACAGGGCAGTACGCCCATAAGCATACCGTAGTGGATAATAGCGCGCCGCTTCCCCCGAGCCTGGTATTTTTCCCACAGTATATGCAGAAGAAGGGCTATCAGACTGCTTTTATGGGTAAATGGCATATGGGAAATACGGATGATCAGCCTCAGCCCGGTTTTGATTACTGGTTAAGTTTCCGGGGACAGGGAATGTACTATGATCCAACTTTCAATATCAATGGCAAGCGCATTAAACAGCCCAAAGGAAGTTATACTACGGATCTTCTAACTGACTACGCAATCCAATGGCTGGATAAGCGGAGTAAAAAGAAGCCCTTTTTCTTATATCTTTCACATAAAGGTGTTCATGCCGAGTTTCAGCCGGCCCGACGTCATGAAGGAAAATATGCAGATATCCCTATTATTACTCCCCCTTCCATGTATATCACAGCTACTGACAGCAGTAAGTATTTTGGTAAAGCAACTCCTCCTGCCACACCGGTTAACTTTAAAGATATTCCTTTTTGGGTGAGAAATCAGCGGTATAGCTGGCATGGGGTAGATTTTATGTACCATGGCAGCATTAAGTTTGATGATTTTTACCGCCGTTACCTGGGTACTTTGCAGGCGGTTGATGAAAGTGTTGAGCGTGTGCTGAACTGGGTTAAGGAGCAGGGTCTCGAAAAGAATACCATGGTTGTTTATATGGGAGATAACGGCTTCTCTTTCGGTGAACACGGACTGATCGATAAGCGCCACGCATATGAAGAATCCATGCGCGTTCCTTTACTTGTATGGGCGCCGGGTATGATCAAGCCGAAATCTGTGGTTGAACAAACTATCATGAATATCGACCTTGCACCCACCTTCCTCGAACTGGCAGGTATTAAAAAGCCGGTGCAGATGCAGGGTGAATCGTTTGTGCCGATTTTGCAGGGAAAAAATATTCCCTGGCGCAACCGTGTCTTCTATGAATATTACTGGGAGACAGCTTTCCCTTCTACGCCTACCATATTTGCAGTCAGAACAGACAGGTATAAATATATTTATAACTATGGAACATGGGATACTAATGAGCTCTATGATCTTGAAACAGACCCTTACGAGATGAACAACCTTATCCGGGATAAGAAATATGAGAAGGAGGGGACAAAGTTAAAGGATGAACTGTTCAACTGGCTGGAATCAACGGATGGATTAAGTATCCCTTTAAAGAAACCCGGGGTGTTCCGGTCTGATCATCGGTTTAATAAAACATATTGAATGATGGTTAAAGGGAGGAATAGGTCAGGCATAAATTTATTCTCAAATGAGTGGAGCATGATGAAAGCGGGTGTATTTTTTTTATTGATCCTGATCGGATGCGGATCAGAGCGGGATGATAATGGTTCAGGGACTGACATTCCGGAGAAAAAGGTTATAGTTGACAGTTTGGGATATAAGATGGTCTGGATTCCCGGCGGTTCTTTTCAGATGGGTTCTGAGGATGCCGCTTTTATGGATGCCCGTCCAGTTCATAAGGTTAGCCTTGCGGGTTTCTGGATGGATGAGCATGAGGTTACCAATGCCGAGTTTGAGCGGTTTGTTCAGGCTACAGGTTATAAGACTATTGCTGAAAGACCCCTGGATCCGAAGGATTTCCCGGGAGTTCCAACGGAAAGCTTAGTGCCCGGATCTGCTGTTTTTACCCCGACATCCGGGCCCGTAATGCTTGACAATCCCATGCAATGGTGGACCTACCTTCCTGGTGCCAGCTGGAAGCGGCCTTCTGAAACTCAAAGCTCGATTACCGGAAAGGAAAATGAACCGGTGGTTCATATCAGTTATACCGATGCCGCCGCCTACGCGGAATGGGCCGGAAAACGCCTGCCTACTGAGGCCGAATGGGAGTTTGCTGCAAGGGCAGGTAAAGTGTATAAAGATTATTATTGGGGAGATGATCTGAAACCCGGAGGGAAATGGGCGGCTAATATCTATCAGGGGAGCTTTCCGGATAAAAATACAGATGAAGATGGATTTAAAGGCATTGCACCGGTTATGTCCTTTCCTGCAAACGCTTATGGTCTGTATGATATGGATGGGAATGTTTGGGAATGGTGCAGCGATTATTACAGGCCTGATTATTATAAAAACAGTCCGGAGCAAAATCCAAAAGGCCCTTCTGACAGTTTTGATCCTGATGAGCCGAATGCGGTTAAGCGGGTTCAGCGCGGGGGGTCCTTCCTGTGCAGCGATCAGTATTGCGTCCGTTACCGGGCAGGGAGCCGTGGCAAAGGGGAAGTGAACAGCGGATCAAATAATCTTGGTTTCCGCTGTGTAAAGGATGTATCAAAGGGTAATAATTAAGCATTATCCATTCTTTAATCATTTCAAAAAATATAAACCCTCCTGTTTCCCGATTGTTTATCTGATATAAATACCGGGGCTATGATTGAGCATAAGGATTATAACCAAAACACCTCCGAAAATAATAAGATACCTGAGCAGGCTGAGGCAGGAGGAGGCACTTCAATACTTACTACACGGCAGGGTCATCCTGTATATGATAATCAGAATACCCGCACCATAGGTAACCGTGGTCCGGCAACTCTTGAAAATTACCAGCTGCTTGAAAAAATGTCACATTTTGACAGGGAAAGGGTTCCTGAAAGGGTGGTTCATGCCCGTGGAACTGGGGCCCATGGTATTTTTGAAGCTTATGGCAGTGTAGGTGATAAGCCTGTTACTAAATATACGCGCGCCAAGGTATTTCAGCTGAAGGGGAAGAAAACTCCTTTGTTTGTCCGGTTCTCTACCGTAACGCATGGAGGGCATTCACCTGAAACCCTGCGGGATCCCAGGGGATTTGCAGTAAAGATGTATACGGAAGATGGGAACTGGGATCTTGTAGGAAATAACCTTAAAATTTTTTTTATCCGTGATGCTTTGAAGTTTCCGGATTTAATCCATGCATTCAAACCGGATCCCGTAACAAACCGGCAGGATGGGGAAAGGATTTTTGATTTTATAAGTAATACCCCGGAGGCCCTGCACATGATCACCTTCCTGTTTTCACCTTGGGGCATACCGGCCAACTACCGGCATATGCAGGGTTCCGGAGTGAATACCTATAAATGGGTAAATAGTGAGGGGGAAGCAGTGCTTGTAAAATACCATTGGGAACCTCTTCAGGGAATTAAGAATTTAACTCAGCAGCAGGCCGAAGAGATCCAGGGGAAAAATTTCAATCATGCCACCCAGGATTTGTATGAAGCTATTGAGCGGGAAGAATTCCCGGAGTGGGAATTAAATGTGCAGATCATGAGTGATGGTGAACATCCTGAACTGGACTTCGATCCCCTGGATGATACCAAAATATGGCCTAAGGAAAAGTTTCCCTGGATGCCTATAGGCAAAATGACATTGAACAGGAATCCTGTTAACTTCTTTGCAGAGGTTGAACAGGCGGCCTTTGGTACTGGCGTGCTGGTGGATGGTCTTGACTTTTCAGATGATAAGATGCTGCAGGGAAGAACATTTTCTTATTCGGATACCCAGCGCTACCGGGTGGGTACGAATTACCTGCAGCTGCCTGTAAATTCACCATTGAAACATGTTGCCACTAACCAGAGGGATGGACAGATGGCTTATAATCAGGATATTGCTCCTGCCACAAACCCGCATGTAAATTATGAGCCATCCAGTTTGGGAGGCCTCCTGGAAGCCAACCGCACGGGAAAAGATCATACTCCGCTGTATAATGCAGCACTTGTAAGGGGAAAGATCAGTAAACAAAATAATTTTGGACAGGCAGGTGAAACATACCGTAATTTTGAAAATTGGGAACGCGATGAGTTGATCTTAAACTTGGTCAATACGCTGGGATCGGCCAGGAAGCATATCCAGGATAAAATGGTTGACCTATTTGCCCAATGTGATCCTGATTATGGCAGGCGGGTTGCTGAAGGATTAGAAATGGCTGCGGAGAAGAATATTCAGAAAGGGCCCATAGGATCTGCCCATTCCGAAGACGCGGTTCAACAAGCGGAAAAAAAATCCCATGAGGCCAAACCGTATTGAATCAGCAGGGATTATCCTGCTGATCTTAACTCTATAGGGAAAGTTCTGCGGACCTTAAAGAAAGTCCTCCCTCATGGGGCTGAAGGTATCTATCAATATTCCAGGTTCAAGACATACAACCCCATGCCAGATGTCGGGATGAATAAAAAAAGCATCTCCCCCTTTCATGATCTTTTTTTCGCTGTCAATTTCCACTTCGAATGTCCCGCTTTCAATGTAGGTGATCTGCGTATGGGGGTGATTATGGATCTTTCCTACACCGCCTTTTTCAAACTTCACTTTTAATACCATCAGGTCCCGGTCGTAGGCCATTATTTTCCGGCTGACCCCTTCATCGATATCTTCCCAGGCCAATACATCGTTCTCAATAAAACAGTTTGTCATTATTCTTTAATATGGGATAAATATAATGGGATTCGGCAGAACTGTATACTCTTCTTTGTGAGGAAGATCAGGGGTTTGTCGCCCATATAGCCGCGTCCTTTACAAAGACCCTCCGGTTTAATTTTAACTGGGCTATGATCAGTTCAGCAAGATCTTCAGGATGCATCAGCCTTTCCTCATTATTATTTATCAGGTTTGAATTTTTAGCCAGATCAGTAACCACAGTACTTGGGTTTAAAGCGGTAACCCGGATATTATGCTTACGGACTTCCTGCATTAAAGAATCGGTCAGGCCCATCACTCCGAACTTCGAGGCGCTGTAGGCGCTGGTCATGGCGCTTCCTTTCAGTCCGGCAGTGGATGATATATTAATAATGTCCCCGGTTTTTCTTTCTATCATCTGAGGCAGTACAGCACGGGTTACATAATAAACTCCAAACAGGTTTACTTTGATCTGGTCTTCCCAGTCGGCCGGCTCTAGGTCCAGGAAATTTCCGAATTTGGCTATTCCCGCATTATTGATGAGTATGTCAATGTTTCCAAGATCCTTTTGGATGGATTCCACTGCAGCGTTTACAGAGGTGATATCACTTACGCTGGCAGAAGCTGCTGAAGATCTTACTCCCAGCGAACTGATTTCCTTCGACAGGCTCTCCAGGTCGCTTTGGGTGCGGGATATCAGTCCGGTGTTGACACCTTCACTGGCCAGTGCCATGGCAATTGCACGGCCAATTCCTTTGCCGGCTCCGGTGATAATGGCATTTTTTCCTTTTAATGATTCCATATTATTTTCTTTTTTCAAAGGACAAATAGACAAGATTTTACTTGTTCTTATGGTCATCCTCTTGTAAGATATCGGGCTAAAATATATAATTGTGTTTCTCGATTTACATTGACAATTCCCTTCTTATTAAATTCAGAAGCTGATATATAATTATCTGCTATATTTGCTGCCCTACTACAATGAGCCAAAATTCAATGGACCGTATCAATATTAAGAAATTAGCTGCGGCTCTAAAGCTCTCAACCTCCACTGTATCCAGAGCTTTCAGGGATAATAGTGATATAAATAAGGAAACCAAAGAGCGAATACTCTCGATGGCTAAGGAACTGAACTATCAGCCAAATCATTATGCCAGTAATCTTCGCGACCAGCGCAGTAAGACTATTGCCGTGATCGTTCCCGAACTGGCTAACAATTATTTCTCACAGGCTATCCACGGTATCGAAAAAGTGGCAAGGGAAAAGGATTACCAGATATTGATTTATGTTACCGATGATGAATACGAAAAGGAAGTTTCTTTTATCAGAAATCTTCAGAACGGCAGGGTAGAAGGGATCATCATGTCGGTTTCGGGTGAAGCGAATGATCATAATTATTTAAACCAAAAGGGAAAAAAGAGGCTGCCCCTTGTATTCTTTGACCGTGTGTACGATGATATCATCACACCACGGGTTACAACCAATGATTATGAAAGCAGCTTTCTGGCAACTGAGCATCTGATCGAATGCGGCTGCAGGAAAATAGCCTACCTTGTTATTAATAAAAGCCTTTCGATCGGTAAAACCCGTTTACTGGGTTATATGGATGCCCTTAAAAAGCACAATATTAACTTCCGGGATGAATATGTGATCGATTGTTCCAATGATCACAAGAAGAATCTGGATATTCTGAAGAAGAGTTTCGGGGAACTAAAACCGGATGGCGTGTTTTCATCTGTGGAACGTCTTGCTTTTGCCACTTATTATGCATCCTATGATATGAATATCCGCATACCTGAGGATATGAAAGTAATCAGCTTCTCAAGTCTGGAAATTGCCCCTCTTTTAAATCCTGCGCTAACCACCATTACCCAGCCCGCTCTGGATATGGGGCGAAAGGCCGCCCGGCTTTTGTTTAACGTTTTGGAACATCCTGAGGATGATTCGCTTACTTCCGAAGGTATCGTTCTCAAGTCTAAGATCATTAAAAGAAAATCTACTTGCTGATCTTCATTGCACAGGTGTATATATTACACTAAGCTGCAGACTTCCAGCCCCGCTTTTTTTCAACTTTTTTGACGGCTCAGGCCAAAACGCGCAGAATTTTACTGCCTTGTTCAGCACATGTTGAAAACTTTTCGGGATCGTTCCCGGTATCGTTCCCGAAAAGGCTCAAAAATCATCTTAGTGTTAAAAATACACAATAAAAATTCAAAATTTATTGTAAATAAATGATTGTCAATCAGTTATAATAAAAAATAAATCAGGAAATCTTTTGAGCCCCGAATTATACATCGTCTTTTTGGACATTTCATCTAATAAATATTGCCGGTCTATTTTTTTTGATATAAAATTTGGATTTGTAATCAGCGCTCCTAAATTTAGAAAATGCGGTAACGCTGATGAACTAACCAATTATTTTTTATTAAATCAATTAACACATGAAAGTATTTTACTTGTTAAAGTATGTTATTTTCCTCGCTTTAACTTTCACGGTTTTAATGGCATCTGCGCAAACAGGTACCCTTTCCGGAAAGGTAGTTGATGAAAACAACCTGCCTCTGCCGGGAGCCTCTGTTTCAATCAAAGCATTGAATATGGGAACCTCAACCGATGTGAACGGAACATACAGGCTAAGCGGCCTGAGCAATGGGGTGCATACCGTATCTGTATCATTTATCGGATATGAAATATTAAGCCGTGCAGTTACCATAAACGGGGATACCCGCCTGGACCTGGCTTTAGCTCCGGACAGGCTAAATCTGAACGAAGTGGTGGTTATCGGTTATGGCACCCAACAAAAGAAGGATATTACGGGTTCAGTTACCACTGTAAGCGCAAAAGATTTCCAGAAGGGTTCTTTTACCTCGCCTGAGCAATTGATCGCCGGTAAGGTAGCAGGTGTTCAGATCACCTCAAACAGCGGTGCCCCGGGTTCCGGAAGTACAATCAGGATCCGCGGTGGTTCTTCGCTGAATGCGAGCAATGACCCGCTTATCGTATTGGACGGAGTTCCTTTAGATAACAACAGTATTTCAGGAGCTCCTAATGCCCTGTCTCTCATCAATCCGAATGATATTGAAACTTTCACTGTTTTGAAGGATGCATCTTCAACAGCTATCTACGGTAACAGGGGATCTAATGGAGTTATCCTTATAACTACTAAAAAGGGCGGTACCGGCGAACCTGTGTTTGCTTTCGGTACTCTGGCTTCTTTTGGATCGATTGCCAGAAAGGCTGATATCCTTTCCACTGAAGAATTCAAAAGTTTGGTTTCCGGTGCTACTATCGCAATTGCCACCCCGGCTTTAAAGGCGCTGGCAGGAACAGCCTCTACCGACTGGCAGGATGAGATCTACCAGAATGCATTTACTACTGATAATAACTTCAGTATGAGCGGTTCTATGAAAAACCTGCCTTACCGGGTTTCCCTTGGTTATTTAAATCAGGATGGAGTATTACGTACAGGTAATGTGCAGCGCACATCTCTTTCATTAAACCTAAGTCCGAAGTTATTGGACAACAACCTGAAAATGGATATTAACTTCAAAGGAAGTTATAACGCTAACCGGTATGCTGATCAGGGTTCTATCGGCGCTGCGGCCAATTTCGACCCTTCTCAGCCGGTATTATCCGGAAATTCCAATTATGGGGGATACTGGGAATGGCTGGACGCTTCAGCTACCAATGGCTTAAGAGGTCTGTCCCCTAAAAATCCCCTTGGTCTGCTCGAGCAAAGAGAAGATGTAAGCGATGTTTACCGCAGTATCGGTAATATCCAGCTGGATTATGCGCTTCCATTTTTAAAAGATCTTCGGGCTAACCTTAATCTGGGCTATGATGTTTCTAAAGGTTCTGGAAATATCCGGGTTACAGAAACTGCAGCCTCAAGTTTTAAAAGATTTATAGACAGCGACGCTATCGCCAGAAGCGGCGTTAATAATGAATACCTCCAGGAGAAAACCAACCTGGTAGGAGATTTCTATCTTAATTATGCAAAAGATCTTGCATCCATAAAAAGCCGCATTGATCTTACTGCTGGTACTTCCTATCAGGCATTCAAATCAAACGAGTATTCATTCGCTGATTTTAGTCGTGGTGGGGTTAAAAGGCCAAATTCTGATCCTAATTTCTCTATTGATAAGCCGGAGAACAGACTTCTATCTTATTACGGAAGAGCTATCTATTCATTGAATGATAAATATATCCTTACAGGTACATTGAGAGCAGATGGTTCATCAAGACTTTCCCCAGAAAACCGTTGGGGCGTTTTCCCTTCCGGAGCTTTTGCATGGAGGATCAGCCAGGAGCCTTTCATGAAAGAATCGAAAATCATTTCTGAACTGAAGCTGCGTCTTGGATATGGAGTGACTGGTCAGCAGGATGGTATCAGTAATTATTCTTATTTAGGAAACTATGCATTAAGTAATAATACGGCTAAGTATGAGCTGGGCGGCGTGTTCTATAATCTTTACAGACCTTCTGCTTATAACCCTAATTTGAAATGGGAAGAAACTGCAACGACCAATGTTGGTTTGGATTATGGTATAGCAAAAGGCCGTGTTTATGGAAGTATTGATTATTATAAAAAGAAAACCCGTGATCTGCTGAATGTGATTACACAGCCAGCCGGTACCAACTTCATAAACGAATTTATTGCAAATGTTGGTAATATGGAGAATGAAGGTGTTGAATTCATAGTCAATACGGTTGCGATAGAGAAACCAGGTTTTACTCTGAATTTTGCCTTCAATACCACCTACAATAAGAACAGGATCACTAATCTGACTTCTGTTGTGGATCCGAACTTTATCGGGAATAAGATCGGCGGAATAAGCGGCGGTACCGGTAATACCATTCAGATCAACTCAACCGGATACAACCGGGCTTCTTTCTTTGTTTATCAGCAGGTTTATAATCAGGCTGGAAAACCGCTGGAGGATATTTTTGTGGACAGAAATGGTGACGGACAGCTCAGCGACAAGGATCTTTACCGGTATAAAGATGCCGATGCAGATGTATTTCTGGGCTTCAGCACAGATTTCACTTTCAAAAAGTGGAATGGCGGGTTCGTACTGCGCAGCAACCTGAATAATTACGTATATAATAATGCTGCGTCAAGCACAGGAACATACAGAAATATATTCAACCCTTTAAACTACCTTAATAATGGCTCCAGGGATATCCTTGAAACAGGGTTCAGTGGTGCAGGTGACAGGTATTTTTTATCCGATTACTATATTCAGAATGCATCATTCCTGAAAATGGATAATATCAATCTGGGCTACAATGTTGGCAAAGTTATACATGGCAAAGCCAGCCTGAGGATCAATGCAAACGTCCAGAATGTATTTGTAGTAACAAAATATGATGGAATAGATCCGGAGATCAGCGGCGGGATTGATAACAATTTCTACCCGAGACCACGGACTTTTGTTTTAGGACTGAATTTAGATTTTTAACGGTATTTAATAAGTAAATATGAAAAGGCATATAATAAAAGTAACCTTCAGTTTAGCGGTTTTTGGACTGGCATTTTCTTCCTGTAAGAAGGTATTGGACCTGGAGCCATTAAATGATGTTACTTCGGAAGTCGCATACAGTTCGGTACAAGGTTACCGGCAGGCGCTAGCAAAAGTCTATGGAAGTTTTGCCCTCACAGGCAATGCAGGCCCGGCGGGTGCCGCGGATGTGGTAGGACTTGATGAAGGAAGTAACGGAGATTTTTTCAGAACATTCTGGAAAGCTCAGGAATTATCTACCGATGAGGCTGTAATTGCCTGGGGTGACGTAGGTGTTCAGGATTTTCATAACATGAACTGGACTCCGGATAATCCCTTCCTTAGGGGTCTCTATTTTAAGAGTGTTTACCAGATCACACTTTCCAATGAGTTTTTAAGACAATCTACTGATGCTCTTTTATCCTCAAGGGGGATTTCAGGGGCTGATGCGGATGAAGTAAAGAAGGCAAGGGCTGAAGTAAGATTTATCAGAGCTTACCAGTACTGGGTCTTGATGGATCTTTTTGGAAATCCTCCATTTGTAACCGAGGATAACCCTGTTGGCGGTCCGCTTCCAAAGCAAATAGCCAGAGCTGAGCTTTTTAAATATATTGAATCAGAATTGAAAGCGATAGAAACTGTATTGCCGGCTCCTGACAGAAGTGTTGTACAATACGGAAGAGCTACCAGCGCTGCGGCCCAGGCCCTGCTTGCAAGGGTTTATCTGAATGCACAGACTTATACTGGCACAGCCCGTAACAACGATGCGGTTACCTATTCAAAAAAGGTGATTGATGCAGGTTATTCCCTGGTGTCAACTTACAATAACCTGGTCAGGAACGATAATAATACGACTTCGAGAAATGAATTGATCTTTACCATAAATTATGATGGACAAAGAACCCAATTGTACGGAGGTATTACCTTTCTTGCTCATGCATCTGTAGGCGGATCAATGAATGCTTCAGATTATGGTCTTGACTTTGGCTGGGGCGGTTTGCGTACCACCAGAAAACTGGTTGATCTTTTCCCCGGAGTACCAAACTCTCCGGATAAAAGAGCGAATTTTTTCACTTCCGGACAGACTCTGGAGATAGCCAGCCAGACAACATTTACGAATGGTTATGCAGTCACAAAATACCAGAATAAGAACAGTTTAGGCGTTTCCGGATCTAATCAAACATTTGTGGATGCAGATTTTCCTCTGTTCCGTCTTGCTGAAATGTACCTTATCTATGCTGAAGCAACTCTTAGAGGCGGCAGCGGTAATGCTCCTCAGGCTTTAACTTATGTTAATAACCTTAGAACCCGGGCTTATGGAAATGCTTCAGGAAATGTGCTTGCTTTATCACTGGATCTGATCCTTGAAGAGCGGGCGCGTGAATTGTACTGGGAAGGACACCGCCGTACAGATCTTATCCGTTATGGAAGGTTTGTTGAAGGATCATACCTATGGCCATGGAAAGGCGGAGTAAAAGATGGAAGAGCCGCTGAGGCCTTCAGGGTACTTTTCCCACTTCCGGCAGCTGATGTTACAGCAAATCCTAATCTTAAACAAAATACTGGTTATTAATGTTGCGGGGCTATTATGCCTCTTCATAAAATTTAATAGAAAGAATTATGAAATATCAATTAACAAAGATCAGTCTGCTTCTGATATGCGTGATCGGGTTGGGATCCTGCGAAAAAGTTGAAGAGCAGGCCATAGCCAATACAGGCTCAGTAAGTGTTCCGAATTTAACGGCTTCCGTTTCTTCAGTTATACTTACCAAGGCTGCTAAAGATAATGAGGCCATTAAATTCACACTTGGTAAAACCGATTATGGATATCAGGCTGCCGTAAAATATACCCTTCAGTTTGATGTTAAGGGCAGTAATTTTGCCAAGCCGAAAGAGATCAGCCTTGGGTCGAATTCAATGGTTAAATCCTTGTTGGGTGTCGACCTGAATGATATCGCACTGGCCTTAGGTCTTAAGCCCGATATGGTATCAGTAATCCAGGTGAGAACCAAATCAGAGATCGGAGCTTCAGTAGCGCCAAGCTACTCGGCTGCCCTCGATATCAATGTCACACCTTTCGCGCTGATTTCATTTGTTTACGTTCCTGGCGATTATCAGGGATGGAATCCTTCCACCGCAGACAGCCTGATTTCTGCTCTTGGAGACGGCAAATATGAAGGAGTGATTAATTTTGCTGCCAAGCCCAATTCCCTGGAATATAAAATTACTCCTAAAAAGGAATGGACTGTAGCTTATGGTGATGCAGGTGCCGGAAAAGTAAGTACCTCTGCTGGCAACAACCTGAAAGCAGCAACATTATATCCATACAAGATCACGCTTAATCTGAATGATAATACCATCAGTGCAACAAAATTCTCATATGGTGTAATCGGAGATGCAACACCCGGAGGATGGGATTCGGATACCGACATGATCTATAACAATGGTAAAAGAGAATGGACTGCTACAATTGTCCTGGTTGGCGGCAAGGAACTTAAATTCAGGTTGAACAATGATTGGGGTACCAATTATGGAGATAAGGGAGCTGACGGGACACTGGAAATCAACGGGGATAATATTAAGGTTCCTGCTTCAGGCACGTACAAAATTGTCTTTAGCCTGGTTACCAATACATACAGCTTAACCAAACAATAATAGTCTGAGTAATTGCGGTAATTCACTGTAAAGTGGATTACTGCAATTTTCCCCATGCTAGCTCAGTTTACGCAGCTTAAACTGGGATTGAGGCTTATTCTGCAAGCCCGTTTCAATTTTATTTATCCCCAACCTTTTATTTATGAAAAGGATACTGATCTTATTATTCATTTTTAGTTTTCAGCAAAGTAAGGCACAGCTTGCTTCACTTGAGCGGGTAGAACCTATGTTCTGGTATACGGGCATGCATAACCCAAAAGTGCAGCTGCTGGTTCACGGGAAAGACATTTCAAAGACAGAGGTTCAGCTTAATTACCCCGGTGTACGTATCGACAAGGTCAATAAGGTTGAGAATCCCAATTATCTGTTTGTCGATCTTTATATTTCAGCGGAAGCCAAACCCGGGAAATTTCCAATCAGCTTTTCAGGAAAAGGACTTAAGAAATTACAATACAGTTATGAATTGAAGAGCCGGAATAAATCGCCTGATCGAATACAGGGGGTTGACGCCAGTGATTTTATTTATCTCATCATGCCCGACCGGTTTTCAAACGGGGATGCATCAAATGATATCATTCCGGGCATGACTGAAACTGCTTTAAAGCGTGATTCCATGTATTACCGCCATGGCGGCGATCTGCAGGGAATAATCAATAAGCTGGATTATCTTAAGGATTTAGGTGTCACTGCACTTTGGTTAAATCCGGTAGTTGAAAATGACCAGCCCAAAACTTCTTATCACGGCTATGCCAATTCTGAAAATTATAAAATTGACAGGCGTTTTGGGAATAATGAGCTGTATAAAAAACTGGTTGATGAATGTCATCGCCGTGGGATGAAAATGATCAAAGATCTGGTACATAACCATATCGGCAGTCAGCATTTTACAGTTCTCGATCTTCCGATGAAAGATTGGATCCATCAATGGCCCGGCTATACCAAAACCAATTACAGGGAGCAGGTATGGATGGACCCCTACAGCGCAGCCTCAGATAAAGCGATCATGAGCGACGGCTGGTTCGATTTCCATATGCCTGATGTCAATCAAAAAAATCCATATGTAAAGAATTATATTACACAGAGCCATATCTGGTGGATAGAATATACGGGTTTGGATGGTCTGCGATTGGATACTTACGCTTATAATGACCTGGAATACATGTCGGAGTGGGGAAAAGCTATTAAAGCTGAATTTCCGCGGATCACATTCTTCGGGGAAACATGGGTTCATGGAGTGCCTAACCAGGCATATTTTACCCAGGGTAATAAAATTAACCAGGGTATAGATACCGAACTGCAGGCAGTCACCGATTTTCAGGCTTTATGGGCTATAAATGAAGCTTTGAACGGAAAGTTTGGCTGGACAGACGGGGTTGTTCGCCTGTATAATACTTTTTCCAACGATTTCCTGTACGAGGATCCGTTTCGTAATGTGGTGTTTCTTGATAACCATGACCTCAGCCGCTATTTTTCTGTAGTTGGTGAAGATTTCAATAAGTACAAATCGGGGATCGCCTGGCTTCTAACCACCCGGGGGATACCGCAGTTCTATTATGGAACTGAGATCTTAATGAAAAACTTTGCCAGCCCGGATGGCCTTGTGAGATCTGATTTTCCTGGCGGGTGGGCCGCCGATAAGGAAAATAAGTTTCTTGCATCCGGACGCAGCGAAAAGGAAAATGAGGCATTTAATTATGTAAAGACCCTTGCCAATTACCGGAAGAACAATGAGGTGCTGCAAACAGGTAAAATGACCCAGTTCATTCCTGAAGACGGGGTATATGTGTATTTCAGGTATAATGATAAGAAGACGTTGATGATGATCATGAATGGGAATGATACTGAAAAAAGCGTCAGTACATCACGCTTTAAAGAGCGTATCGGATCATCTGTTGGTGCTCTCAATGTAATTACAGGTAAAAAGTTAAATAACATAAGTACGATCGCTGTTCCGGCAAAATCTACGCTGGTTCTTGAATTGAATTAATATGGGTGGGGAACATTTGAGTAAGGGAATTTTAAAGGCCTGCATTTTTGATCTGGATGGGGTTTTGGTTGATACAGCTGTTTACCATTATCAGGCATGGAAGCGGCTTTCGAATGATCTGGGATTTGATTTCACAGAAGATCAGAATGAAGAATTAAAAGGGATCAGCCGGATCGATTCACTGAATATGATCCTTAACTGGGGAAATGTAAAGGTCAGTGAAACAGAAAAGATCGAGCTGGCTTCCCGGAAAAACGACTGGTATGTGAAAATGATCAGTACCATGACTTCAGCCGAAGTATTGCCGGGAGCTCTTGAACTTCTTGAAGAAGTAAGGCACTCGGATCTTAAGTGTGCCTTGGGTTCAGCCAGCCGGAACTCCGCGCTTATTCTGGAAGCAACCGGCCTTTCCTCTTATTTCGATGCAATAGTAGACGGCAATTCTGTAACCGTTTCCAAGCCAGACCCTCAGGTTTTTTTAAGGGGTGCAGAACTCCTTGAAATTGATCCTCGTGCATGTGTGGTATTCGAAGACGGACTTGCAGGAGTACAGGCGGCTTTGTCGGCGGGTATGAAAGTGGTTGGAATAGGTCGTCAGGAAGTTCTGGAACAGGCCGATCTGGTGGTCCCAGGCCTGGATCAGATCGATTTAAATAGAGTAAGAAAACTTTTTAATCAGGAGCCATCGGGTATAGTGGAGATATGAGAAGGTATATTAAAGCAGATGAATGGAATATAATTGAAGAAGGGTTTGATCCTCATGTCAATAAAATTTCTGAAAGTATTTTCAGTGTGGGTAATGGCAGGATGGGCCAGCGTGCAAATTTCGAAGAGAACTATAGCGGTGAAACTTTGCAGGGCAATTACATTGCAGGAGTTTATTATCCGGATAAAACCCGCGTAGGCTGGTGGAAGAACGGATATCCTGAATACTTTGCCAAGGTGCTCAATGCTGCAAACTGGATAAAACTTAATATCCGGATAGACGGCGAAACCCTTGATCTTGCCTTGTGTAAGGTGATTGAATTCAGGCGCGTTCTTAATATGAAAGCAGGTTATCTGGAACGTACTTTTACCGTTGAACTGGCGGAAGGTAAGCAGCTAAGCGTAAAAAGCACCAGGTTTTTAAGCATTGCAGATGATGAGATCGGCGCTCTGCATTATCAGATCACAGCCCTTAATTTTAGTGGCCAGCTGGATATTACTTCCATTTTAGATGGAGATGTTAAAAATCAGGACGCAAATTACGATGAGAAATTCTGGGATGAGATCGGGCATTCCTATGATAAGGACCAGGCCTATCTGACGCTCAGGACCAAGAGAACCGCTTTCGAGGTATGTACCGGAATTTCCCTTCTGATTTTACAGGATGGCGCTGCAGCAGGCCAGGAATTTAAAGACATAACCAGGGATAAATATCTTTCCCAAAGCCTTTCCCTTACTATCCATGAACAGCAGCCGGTTTCTGTTTATAAACTGGCCGCCAATCTTTCATCGGAGAATCATCCCAAAGACGCACTAATGGAGAATTGCCGGACTGCGCTTAGAAAAGCTATGGCAAAAGGTTTCGACAATTTATTGGAGGAACATACACTTGCCTGGGCTAATAAGTGGAAGGAAAGCGATATTATTATTGAAGGGGATATCTCAGCTCAGCAGGCCATCCGATTCAATATTTTCCAGCTAAATCAAACCTATACGGGTAAGGATGCCCGTTTAAATATTGGTCCAAAGGGCTTTACCGGAGAAAAGTACGGCGGCTCAACCTATTGGGATACCGAAGCATACTGTGTTCCGTTTTACCTGTCCACAGCATCCCAGGAGGTTAGCCGTAACCTCCTGATCTACAGATATAAGCATCTTCAGAAAGCTATAGATAATGCCGCCACCCTGGGATTTGGTTCAGGAGCGGCCCTTTATCCTATGGTCACCATGAACGGTGAGGAATGTCATAACGAATGGGAGATCACCTTTGAAGAAATTCATCGAAATGGTGCCATAGCTTATGCCATATTCAATTATATCCGTTACACCGGTGATGAAAAATATCTGGAGGAATATGGCCTGGAAGTATTGGTAGCCATTGCCCGCTTCTGGAAACAGCGGGTCAACTGGAGCATGGAAAAGGATCAGTTTGTAATACTTGGTGTTACCGGCCCCAATGAATATGAGAATAATGTCAATAATAACTGGTATACCAATACGCTGGCAGTTTGGTGTTTAAGATATGCAATTGAAGCAGCCGGAATTGTAAAACAAAGAAACCCGGCCCGCTATGAGGTCTTGTGCAATAAAATGCAGCTCGATGAAAAGTCCGAATTTGAGGCATGGAACCAGATAGCTGATAAAATGTATTTCCCGAAGGATGAGGAAAGGGGTATTTTTCTGCAGCAGGATGCCTACCTTGATAAAGCTCAGGACCTTGTAAAAGATATTCCGCTTAGTGAACTCCCTTTAAATCAAAAATGGAGCTGGGACAGGATACTTCGTTCCTGTTTTATAAAGCAGGCGGATGTTCTGCAGGGACTGTATTTTTTCGAGGAGGAATATGATAAAGAAACTATAAAGCGCAATTTTGACTTTTATGAAGCAAGAACTGTACATGAAAGTTCGCTGTCGCCATGTATTCACAGTATACTGGCGGCAAAACTTCAGGATGAGCAGCGGGCATATGAATTTTATCTGCGTACAGCCCGTTTAGATCTTGATGATTATAATAATGATACGGAGGATGGCCTTCATATAACCTCCATGGCAGGAACCTGGATGAGTGTTGTGGAAGGTTTTGCCGGAATGAGGGTTCGTAAGGGACAGCTTTGTTTCAGCCCCTTTCTGCCGGAAAAATGGAAACAATTCACTTTTAAGATCAGGTTCAGAGAAGCGGTGATCACCGTAAGGGTAGAAAGGGATCTTATTCATATTTATAATTGCTCGGATAAAGATCTTGAAATTAAGGTTCAGGAGAATGTATATACGGTTTGTGCAGGCTCAACCATTGCTGCAGAATGCGGAATAAAAGTTAACTGATATGGGATACAGATTTTTGACATTGTCAATCCTGGCTTGCCTGGCCATCAGCTGCGGAACCTATTCCCGCCAGACAGGCAGATCAACTATGGAAAAATCTGATAAAATGGTCATCTACCAGATGATGGTAAGATTATTCGGCAATAAGCATACGAATAATTCATTTAACGGGTCTGTGAGCGAAAATGGTACCGGGAAATTCATCGATATTAATGAGCGGGCTCTGAAAGAGTTAAAGGAGCTTGGCATTTCACATATATGGTTCACCGGTGTTATTGAACATGCAGGCATGACGGATTATTCATCGTTTGGCATAAAGCAGGATGATCCTGACATCGTGAAAGGTCGTGCAGGTTCCCCCTATGCTATAAAAGATTATTACGATGTAGATCCTGATCTTGCTGTAAACGTGAGGAACCGCATGCAGGAGTTTGAAGAACTGATCGACCGTACGCATCGGCAGGGGCTTAAAGTCCTGATAGATTTTGTTCCCAACCATGTGGCCCGCACCTATAACTCGGATGCCAAACCAGCTGGTGTTGAGGATTTTGGGGCCAGGGATGACAGGAGCCGTTCTTTTCATCCTGCTAATGATTTTTACTATATCCCTGGCAAAGGTTTTGTGGTTCCGGAGGGCACCAATGCCGGTGGGGATGCTTTCACTCATCCCATGAAGGACATGTTATTTGATGAACCCGTAGCGAAGGCAACGGGGAATAATGTATTTTCAGAAAAACCTTCAATAAACGATTGGTCAGAAACGGTTAAGCTTAATTATGGAATTGATTATTCGGATAATGAAAAGACCTGGTTTGAACCTGTTCCCCCGGTATGGATCAAAATGAAGGATATCCTGCTATTTTGGGCTGATAAAAATGTGGATGGTTTCAGATGCGATGTAGCTGAAATGGTACCCGTGGAATTTTGGGCCTGGGTGATCCCCGAAATTAAAAAAGCCAAGCCTGGTATCCTTTTTATAGCAGAATCCTATAATCCGGCTTCATATCAGAAATACCTGAGCACAGGCCAGTTTGATTACCTTTATGATAAGGTTGGTACCTATGATGCTCTCAAGCGCTTAATAAAAAACGAACCGGCTGCAACAGTAGCCGATCTTTCCAGGATTAATGCAGAGCAGCAGGCTTTCAGCGACAAACTCCTTTATTTTCTTGAAAATCATGATGAAGAACGTCTTGCATCGGATGCCTTTGTAAAGGATCCATGGTTGGCATTGCCGGCTATGGTTGTTTCTGCAACCCAATCTTCAGGACCTGTTATGATATATTTCGGACAGGAAGTCGGGGAACCCGGCAAAGGAAAAGAAGGTTATGGCGGGGAAGATAACCGCACCACTATATTTGATTATTGGGGCGTACCCGAACATCAGAAGTGGATGAATAAGGGACTCTTTGATGGTGCAGGATTATCTGCAGATCAGAAAAAACTGCGCGGCTTTTATAAAACCCTGCTCAATTTTTCTAAAAACAGTAAAGCGATCAGTAATGGGGCATTTACTGAACTCAGGGATCAGCCGGGGTTCAGCAAGCGGAATTATGCATATCTGAGGCATACCAAAGATGAGGTTGTTCTTGTCGTTAATAATTTTGACAGGGATTTTGCGCTAAATACAACTATCTCCATCCCTGCGGAATTTGTTCCCAAAGGGAAGGTAGATCTTACAAATATTTTAAGCGGTAAAAAGCTGGCAGTTAGTGACATGGCTAGCGGTATACCGGTCAGTGTTCCTGCAATGAGTTCCTGGATAATAGAATTTAATTCGAAAAACGATGAGAAAAGTACTGGAGAAGCCAAGATTAAGTAGAGCGCAAATATTCAGCCTGAGTGCGGGATTCTTTGGAATCCAGTTCGGTTTTGCCCTTCAGAACGGTAATGCGTCCCGTATTCTGCAAACATTCGGGGCAGATGTGGAACATTTATCTTTATTCTGGCTGGCAGCTCCCTTAACGGGAATGATCGTTCAGCCAATAATCGGGTACTACAGCGACCGTACCTGGAACCGCCTTGGCCGCAGACGGCCATTCTTCCTTGTGGGTGCGATCCTTACTGCGATTGCTCTTGTTTTAATGCCGAATTCGGCAACGCTGGCCATTGCACTTCCTCCTATTATGATCGGTGCGGGAATGCTTATGATCATGGATGCTTCTATTAATGTGGCGATGGAACCCTTCAGGGCTCTTGTTGCTGATAAACTGCCTGAGAGCCAGCGTAGTGTTGGTTTCTCAATGCAGACATTCCTTATCGGCATGGGTGCTATTTCAGGATCCTGGCTGCCCTATATTTTCTCAGAATATCTAGGAGTGGCAAAGACTGCCGCTGTGGGAGCCGTTCCGGATAATGTGCTTTATTCTTTTTATGCCGGAGCTGCCGTTTTATTGCTCTCCATCCTCTGGACAGTGGTTTCTACAAAGGAATACTCACCCGAAGAAATGAAGGCATATGATGATGAGCCTGATGTTGATGAGCCCAAGGGGATCATGAGTATTTTTAGCGATTTTTCTAAAATGCCGCTTACCATGAAACAGTTAGGCCTGGTCCAGTTTTTTTCATGGTTCGCACTTTTTTCCATGTGGGTATTTACAACACCTGCCATTGCCCAGCATATTTACAAGGTTTTACCAGGAGATACTTCATCGGTTAAATTTGCCGATGCAGGAAACTGGGTAGGCATACTATTCGGGGTATATAATGGAGTATCGGCTCTGTATGCCTTGTTCCTTCCATGGATCGCCAGAAAAACCAGTCTTAAGGCCGCTCATGCTTTTTCTTTGGTTGCAGGCGGTATCGGCTTAATTTCAATCTATTTTATAAGCAACCCCACAATGCTGATCTTTCCCATGATTGGGGTGGGATTAGCCTGGGGAAGTATCCTGTCTATGCCATATGCAATCCTTTCAAGCTCCATACCAGCCCGGAAAATGGGGGTCTACATGGGTATATTCAATTTTTTCATTACCATGCCTCAAATCGTCAATGGCTTCCTAGGGGGATTGATCGTAAAGAATTTATACAACGGCGAGGCGATCTATGCCCTGGTTATGGCAGGAGGATTTATGATCCTGGGTGCTATTTCGGTTATGTATATCAAACCGAAGACAGTACTGAAGAATCCGGTGCTTGAAGTGAAATTAGCATGAAGAAGATTTTGTTATTTCTGTCCATAGCAGGGTTTATCCTGGCGGGCTGTAAAAAGGAAACTCCTCCATCAGTCACCGGTCCGGATGTTACACCCCCGCTGCTTAATACTTCAGCCGGACTGATAAGTTCTTCTGTAGATTTCCCGGGGACAGAATCCACATTTATATTAACCTTCGATGCCTCAAAAGGGAATGAAGGAATAAATAACTTTTCAGGAGATGTTTATATTTATACAGGATTAATAACAGATAAAAGTACAGGCCCTTCGGACTGGAAATATGTGAAAAGTGCCTCTTTTAATTCCGCGGATCCATCAGCAAAGATGAATCCTTCAGGTCCGGGAAAATATCAGATAAGTATAAATCCGAAAACTTTTTATAATGTTCCCGCTGGCGAAAAAGTATTGAAAATGGTTATGCTTTTCCGTAATGCGGATGGATCAAAGGTTGGCCGGAATAAGGATCAGTCGGATATTTACCTGCCCCTGTATGACCCCGCTGCACTTCAGGTTCGTTTTACAAATCCCGGCTTTGAGCCGACAAATATTCCTGAACCCGCTATTGCGGTACAAATGATCGGAGATGAGCTTGCTGTATCTGCCCAGTCAAACAGAGCGGCCAGCCTGGAGCTTTTTCTTAATGGAAATTCTATCGCATCGGCCAGCGGCACCCAGGTAAGCGGAAAGGCTAAGACCATTTCAGCAGGTCAGCAGGTCATAAAGGTTAGGGCAAATGATGGGAGTAACAGTACCGAATCTACTTTTTCCTATATAGTAAGCGGAACAGTTCAATCAGCTGCTCTGCCCTCCGGAGCAAGAGAAAGCGGAGTTACTTTCATTAACTCGGGAAGATCGGCAATACTTGCCTTGTTTGCTCCCCTCAAGCAGAATGTATATGCCATCGGGGATTTCAGCGGGTGGAATGCAGACCAGAAATATTTCATGAAGCGTACACCGGATGGAAATACCTGGTGGGTACAGATTGATGATCTGGATCCTTCCTTAACGTATGCATATCAATTTCTGATCGATGGAAAATTAAGAGTTTCAGATCCTTATACTGAGAAGATCCTGGATCCGGGTAATGATCCGTATATCCCGGCAGGCAGGGTGCAGGGCTTGCCGGCTTATCCGGTTGGAAAAACCAGTGGTATAGTGAGTTTGATGCAGCCGAATCAGACAGGATATTCCTGGAAGAATTCAGGATTCATACGGCCTGCAAAGAAAGATCTGGTGATCTATGAGCTGCACTTGCGTGATTTTCTTAAGGATGCCACATATTCAACGCTTAGAGACACGCTCAGTTATTTAAGCCGCCTGGGGGTAAACGCCATTGAACTAATGCCCGTCAGCGAGTTTGAAGGCAATTCAAGCTGGGGATACAATCCCTCATTTTACTTTGCTCCGGATAAATATTACGGAAGCAAGCAGGCATTGCAGGCTTTTATTGATGAATGTCACTCCAGGGGGATAGCCGTTATTCTGGATATCGTATTAAATCACTCGTTCGGGCAATCGCCGATGGTTCAGATGTATTTTAACGATGCGGCCGGAAAGCCGGCTGCAAACAGCCCATGGTTCAATGCTGATCCGACTCATCCCTACAATGTAGGCTATGATTTTAATCATGAGAGCCCGGCTACCAGGACTTTCACAAAAGATGTTTTAAAATTCTGGATGCAGGAGTATAAGATCGATGGATTCAGATTCGATCTTTCAAAAGGCTTTACCCAGAAGAATTCCGGAACATCCGATGCATCGGTTTCTGCTTGGGGAGCTTATGATGCCAGCCGGGTAGCTATATGGAAAGACTATAATAATTATATGAAATCTCTCGATGCGAATAACTTCTATGTCATACTGGAACATTTTGCAGCAGACGCGGAAGAGAAGGAGCTTTCCGATCAGGGCATGATGCTTTGGAATAATGTGAATGCTAGTTTTAATGAAGCGTCGATGGGCTTTTTGCCGAATTCTAATTTTTCGAGAGGCTTCTTCAGCACACATACTTTTACCAAATCTGAAAACCTCATCACCTATATGGAAAGTCATGATGAGGAAAGGATGATGTTTAAAAATCTGAATTTCGGCAATTCTTCCGGCAGTTATTCCGTGAAAAATCTTGCAACCGCATTAAAACGTCAGGAAATGTCCGCAGCTTTTTTGTTCGGTATTCCCGGTCCGAAAATGATCTGGCAGTTTGGGGAACTAGGTTACGATGTTTCAATAGATAATAATGGTCGTACGGGTGAAAAACCGATCAGATGGGATTATAAAAATCAGGCCGACCGTATGGTTTTATATAATGCCTATTCAAAATTTATCCGGATGAAAAAGAATAACGCTGTATTTTCTCCGTCTGCGGCAAGCTACAGTCTGGCTGGGGGAATAAAGTACATCAAATTGGAGGAGGGAGATAATATCGTAGTGATTGTAGGGAATTTCGATGTTGTACAGCAAACTGCAAGCGTTGATTTTGGAAGTACTGGTATATGGTATAATGCCATGGGAGGGGCTGATCTGAATTTAAATTCCCCTGTTTATAACACAGCTCTGGCACCGGGTGAATATCATATTTACAGCAAGAAGGTTTTGAATTAAAGGATTGGATTGATGATCGGATCTTCAATTCAGATCATAGTCGGCTCAGTTAAGAAATTAAATAAGGTTTTATTTTGTAATAAAAGCTCATTTAATGTAGTTTAGGCGACCATGATCAAGCCTTTAATTCCAGAAATGAGAAACCTGAAAATTACCCTGTCGATTTTAGTCTATACGCTGTTAATTACAGTTGTCTCTTTGACTTCCTGTAAGCCCAGGAAAATTATAGCTCAGGCCCCTGCGCCAACTGAAGCTGCTCCGGTTCAGGAAGCGGTAAGAACTGCCCCGGTTCCAGAAAGCGATTCAGACAGTGACGGTATCGCAGATTCGAAAGATAATTGCCCAAATAAAGCCGGCTCCGCAGCAAATAACGGATGTCCCGAAGTCCTGGCCGCAGAACCTGCCTTTAATTATAAAAATATATTATTTGAGTTCAATTCTTCTGTACTAAAAACTTCTTCCTATCCTGTTTTGGATGAGATCGCCAGAGAAATGAAGAAATATCCAGGCATGCAATTCTCCCTGAACGGACATTCATCTGCCGAAGGAACCGATACCCGCAATATGACCCTTTCAATTGACCGTGCTACTGCAGTGAAAAGTTACCTGGTAAGCGCAGGTATCAATGGAAGGAATCTGGAAGCTAAAGGATTTGGAGAATCATTGCCAGTTAATTCCAATGGAACTGAAGCCGCCCGCCAGCTTAACAGGAGAGTAGAGATTAAAAAACTCTAAAACTATTCAGTATATGTTAAAGCATAGGGCGTCCATTTCAGGACGCTTATTTATCCTCTTACCCTTCAGGTATACACCTTGCGTAATTGTGCTATAGATGACTGAAGCCTCGAGCGAAGTATACCAATAGTAATATTCAGTTCTTCGGCAGCCTGAGCATGGGTATAACCTTTAAAATAGACCAGATCCAAAACGGATTTTTGATCATTGCTCAGGATCTTTGTCATGTCCTTTACACCAATAATTTCAGGATTATAAGTAATGTTAAAGCTCTCATCGATCTGTTTTACGAGTTCTGAAAGGTCTTCACTTACCGAATGATTTCGGTGATTCACACTTCTGAGATAATCAATAGAAATATTCCGTGCAAGCCGGACCATCCAGGTGTAGAGCCTTCCCTTGGAGGGGTTATAAGAACCAAATGACTTCCAGATTTTAATGAAAGTCTCCTGAAGCAAGTCCTGAGCTACTTCATCAATATGGACTATCGTTGAAATGACCCTTAATAAGGAATCGGAATACATCTGGTATAGGGCAGACATAGCAAATCCTTCCTGGTTTAATAAACCTTCGACCAGTTTATCCTCAGATAAACGAAGTTTTCTTTTCTTTTTTACTCTGAATGCTCCAGCATCCCCGAGAGATAAAGCAATTGACATCATGTTATCAATACGAATATTTATTAAAAATGGATGTCTAACATGAATTTCAGATGAATTTTAAAAAAAAATTAAAATTGTGGGCGAACACCTGGCCTCACAGGCATATCTTTTCTGACTTCCTGTTCTTGAGAATTGGCCGGATGATACTGGAATATGAGTAGCATATTCCCCAACCGGGTAATATTAGCCCGGTGGATTTCCCCGGAATCTTTAAAAAAGCGGCTTTAAACGTTATCCTGGCACTGGTCTGCTATTTGTCTATGTGATATCAAACATTGATAAAAACAT
>JAKFCV010000014.1:0-510543 GCA_036676435.1 Pedobacter sp.
GAGGTAAAGCCAAACATAAAAAAGAGAAATCCGATGATCAGGACTCCCGTTATCGTATCACGCTTACTTAATGAACCTACAGCTACAGTGGTATTCTTCTTCATATTTAAGTTTTAAAAATTTTAAGCACTGGTTATACCTTATAATTTCGATGCACTATTTTCATCGATGAATAAAACTGCATGATCATGCCTTCTCAAAATGGTTGAGGGATACAATTCACTGATTTCACTGTTGAGCGTATGGTAAATTGCATTGGCTTTAAACTCGCCGGGTACAACTGCATACGCATAGGTGGATTTAAATAGGGCAGGCATGGTTATAGTAAGCGCATGGGTAGGAACTTCTTCCAGTGAATTAAAACACCCGTCATTGACCTGCTGGGTACGGCAATCGGCATCCAGATCAACAACCTTAACTATTTCAGGGTCATTAAAATCAGCAACATGCGGATCATTGAATGCAAGGTGAGTGTTCTCCCCTATTCCAAGGCAGACAATATCGGTAGGGTATTTAATTAAGAGATCTGAATATCTTTTACATTCTTCATTAACATCCGGCGCGTTACCATTCAGATAATTGGCCTGGCGGATATTAACATGACTGAAAAGGCGGTCTTTCAAAAAGTTACCAAAACCCTGCGGCGCGTCTTTATCGAGACCCACATACTCATCCATGTGGAAACCGTTTATACGGTCCCATTCTATATCTTTTTTAAGCAGTTCGGCTAAAAACTCATTCTGAGAAGGAGCTGAAGCAAAAATGATATTTACATATTCTTTGGTTTTCAATAATTCTCTGATTTTTTGGGCCAGTTCTTCAGCCGCAGCAGCTCCTAATTCAGGCCTGCTTTCAAAAATCTTCACTTTTAATTTATCCTTAGTAATCTCTCTCATTTTGATAGTATAATTTATAATTTGTATCAGTTTTGCTTGTTATAAATAACCCTTCCCTGCACGATGGTTGTACTTACGTTAATGTTTTCGTCAAACAGTATGATATCAGCATCCTTTCCTGAAATCAAAGAACCTTTGGATGATCCGAGTCCTAATATATTAGCGGGGGTTTGAGAAGCCATTTTTACAGCTTCCAATAAAGGGACATCAGCCATGTTTATCATGTTTCTTACCAGCCTGTCGCATGTTGCAACACTTCCAGCAAAGGAGGTACGATCAGGAAGTTTGGCTACGCCGTCTTCCACGAGAACCTTTAAACCATTATGCTTGCTTCCAAGTATACTGTCGCCTGGAGGCATACCAGCTGCACGCATTGAATCTGTGATCAGGGCAATACGGTCGGGGCCTTTGATCTTGTAAATCAGTTTTAATAGTGGTGCTGGAAGATGAACTCCATCTGCTATGATCTCCACATCCATTTCATCAAGCAGATAGGCAGTTTCAATCACTCCGGCATATCGGAAACATTCCCTGCGTGACACCCCTGACATACAGGAATAAAAATGGGTTGCCAGGGTAAAACCTGCTTCAAATGCTACCAATGCTTCTTCATAGATGGCATCGGTATGCGCCATTGCTACAAGAATACCTTTGGACCGAAGATGATTTCCAAATTCAATAGCTCCCTCCAGTTCAGGGGCAGCACTCCATCTTTTTATATCCGATGAACGTGAAAGGATATCCATATATTCCTTAGGATCAGGATTTCGGATATACCTTGGATCCTGGGCCCCTCTTTGTTTCAATGAGAAATATGGACCCTCAAGATGCATTCCCAGGAACTGAGCACCCCTGGTATTGTTCCTGTCAGCCTGTTTATATAATTCAAGAGTATTATAAAGTTCGTCCAGTTCACTTGTCAGTGTGGTAGGCATCAAACCTGTTGTTCCATATCTGGCATGTGTTTCAGCGATCTTCAGGAAGGCTTCCTCTGAGCCATCCATAAAATCATGGCCGCCGCCGCCATGAACATGAATATCAATAAATCCTGGAGCTATGTATTGACCTTTGGCATCAATCTCTGTGGCTCCGGGCACATCTATATTTCCTTCGGTTACTTCTGTAATTTTATCTCCAACTACCACTACTGTACCTTCAATGATCCGGTAAGGAGTTAAAATTTTACCGTTAAATATTTTTAGTTTTTTATCCATGTTTTTATCATACTGTTATGGGAGTATCTAAGATTGAATTAATGTGCTTATGGTTGAATGCTTACAATTCTCTTAAAATATAGACTCCCGAAAAATGAAATGTCCCACCCGTTTAAAAAATTTTTCCGGATGGTTATTATTTAAATATTAATGTCCCAAAAAATTGAGGCAAATGAAATTGAGGTTTAGGGTTGTCTACCACAGACCAGGTGATATAATGGGGGTTCGAACTTCTGCTGGAAGTTTTGTAAAAATTTGCTTTCCAGCTAACACCCTTTTTAGGCTCCGTAATATTGGCATACTTCTTTAGCAGTTCCAGTGGGATTTTACATTCAATAATCCAGGTTACGGGTTCACTTATCTCCTTATCAAGTTTTCTCGGCAGCGTATGGGCTATCTGAACAATTCCGAAATCTTTTTCACTAAGATTGTTTCTTACCCCATCCAGGTGATAAGCCATTAATGCAGTTCCACCCGCATTAATTTCAAGATTAAAATACCTCAAAGGATATTCGCTATCCGGGGAGAAGAAGAACTCAACACAGGCATCACCTGAAACAGGTCCGTTAAATTTTTCCGTCTGAATACGCACATGACGATCTTCAACCCGAAATATCAGGTATAGATTTTCATTATCATACATCATTTTCGATTTAGCCACCGGCCTGAAGGCTGGCACTTCACCCATGTAATTGCTTATAGATATTTCCCTTACTTTCTTCCATTCCCTTTTATCCCAGTTTCCATCTATTATGAGACCAGGTGATTTAAGCCTCGCTACTTCATACTGCACTGATCGCGATTTTAAATCACCGGAAGATGCTGGATCATTATTTTTTGAAACGGTACAACTTAATGTCATTAATATGAGGATTGCTGAAAAATTTAATTGTGTATTCATTACCATAATACTGTTATTATTAGCGATATTTTAACGAGTATCCACTGTGCCTTTATTCATGAATTACCATTATTTTAATAAGGTATCACAATATATTAAATTTCGTGTACGTACACGAAACTTCCTAGATATTTTTGAAAATATAGTCAGGGTAAATTTCCCCGCCTAAATTAAGCCCCTGTTCTACTCCTTCTTTTTATCATCCGATCGATTGCTAGAAGATTCAGCATTAACTGCCGCGGATGATGATAAATACCCATTCCTTTTTTGTTCGTTTCAATCATCTTACGGTCCCCGCTTTCGACAGCAAAAGCATAATTCGGATGAACAAAATTTTGCTTCATATATTTATAGGTTTCAAAAACACACTTTTCAGCCCATGCATCCGGCATGTGTTCAAGTAAACACATTGCTCCAATAAGTACTTCATCATGGACTGATAAAGCTTTGCGTAATTGAAAAGTATAGTTATCCACATGATCCAGAGCCCAGAAATATCCTCCATAAACATGATCGCAAGATACATCAACATGCCTTTTGAACAATGTCTGCGCTCGATCAAAAAGCTGCATATCTCTTTTCCTTAAAGCTTCAAACATTACCATCCATAAGGCCTGAATTCCGAGTCCGAAACTGACCATTTGTGTATGCCGGCTATCGGCAATGGGTTTCAAATCATGCGATAAGGTAACATTGAGGAGGTCATAATCTGGATTAAAATGATAATTCATAATGGCGTCCACACATCGGTCCGCGAGCAAATCAATCTCCGGATCCGGCTTATATTCCAGTATTTGAGTTGCATTCCATAGAAGAATCATCCAATGATTAAGCACCCTTGGACCTGAAATTTTTTCACCCGTATATTGATAATCAACACTATCGTAACGGGAAAAACAATTCAGGAAAATTTTCCTGGCAAGTATGAAATATTCATCTTCCTGTGAGGCCTTTGCATATTCTGCAAGCCCCTCTGAAATATAAAGATCACCAAAAATGTCACCAGACTTAGACAGGGGCGAACCTTCCCGGCTGAAAGATGATATCCAAAAATTATGATCAACAGGAGTATGCTTTAAGATAAAATCTTTCGATTTCCGGGCAATATCCAGGAACTTCGGATCCTTTCCAAAATGATTATAGAGGAAAGAATAAACCCATATACCCCTGCCTTCAAACCAGGCAAGTTTATTTGTCGAGATCCTCTTTTTCTGCTCAGTATCAATATCACAGATAAATCCGCCAAATTCATGATCGATAACTAAACGGTCCATATTGGGCAGGAAGTGATCAAAAAGTTCTGCGCGATACATTTCACGCAGATCTATGAGTGCCCGTCGTCCAACGGGTATGTCCCTGTTATTTACTAACGCTGGTGACTTTAACTCATAACCGTCTGAACAAAAGTCTGAGACCCCGGGAGATAAAAACAATCCCAGGGCACCTAAGGTATTCCCTTTTATAAAACCCCTTCTCGACTTTTCTTCTTTATCCATTTTACTACTTCAGTTAATTTGCAGATGAGTATCCCTGAAATTTTTAACCGATTAACTAAATAATGGAGAGACTTTCCCCTTCCGTTCTATCATCCGGTTTAATGCCATCAGGTTCAACATCAAATGACGGGGGTGGTGGTAATGTTCAGCACGCACCATACTTAATTTTTTCAAATTCCGGTCCCCTGCCGATGCCCAGAATTTGTAGCCGGGGATATCAAATTTTTCATGGACATAGGAAAAGGTCTCTTCAAAACACTTTTTAGCCCAGGCATCACCTGTATGCTCTGCGATAAATAAAGTTCCGATAAGTACCTCTTCCTGAAGCCATAGAACCTTATCCACTTTCCAGGTATTTTTATTTACATCGTCAAGGGCTCTGAAGTACCCCCTGTATACATCGTCATGGGCAACTATTACATGTCTTTTAAATATTTCTGCAGTGCGGTCAAAAAGCGCCTTGTCTTTACGGCGTGCCGCTTCAAACAATACCATCCATAAGGTTTCAATACCATGCCCCAGGTAGGAGAAATTTTTGAACTCATTATTTGCTCTGCTCATATCGTGGTTTAGCAATTCATTTATCAGGCTAAACTCCGGATTGATATGGTAATTTAATATTGCATCCACGCAACGGTCAGCCAGAGTCTCCATTTCCTTATCCGGTCCATTTTCCAGCATCTGGGTAGCCGCACGCAGGAAAACCATCCAGTGTCCCAATATTCTTGGTGCCTGCACACGGGGCGCAGATGGTGATAAATATTCCACATGATATTCATATCCGGGGCTATCATAGGTGGCCAGGCAGGAAAGTATTATCTTTTTTGCCAAATCACGATATTGAAGTTCCCCGGACGCCTTGGCATACTCGGCAAGCCCTTCTGCTACAAACAAACTGCTGTAAATATCACCAGGCCCTGATTGGGCTACCCCCTGCCTGTTAAATGAAGCTGTCCAAAATTTATTGTCAGCTGGCTGATGTTTTAAAATGAAATCTTTTGATTTCCTGGCTACTTCAAGATATTTTGGATTTTTTTCCAGGTTGTTATACAGGAATGAATAAGTCCACATGCCTCTCCCCTCGTACCAGGCAGTTTTACCGGAGGATGCCTGTTTCCCTGTAACTATATCAACAGAGCACATAAATCCACCCAATTCATGATCAATGACGAATTTATCCATGTTAGGCAAGAAACTATCAAAGAGATCGGCATGATATCTTTGCTGCAGCTGTTTCAGATCCATATCTCCGTTATTACCTTTCACACCTTTATCGGGATTGACCAGCCCCTGGTTTACACTGCCACAGGCATAGTTTCCAAGACCGCCCATAAGGACAACTCCAGCACCGATAAGCGTGTTTTGTTTCAGGAAATTACGTCTAGAGTAATCTTTATTTTTCATATGTTTAATATTAAATATTACAAGGGTTGCTTTAACAAATAAGCCACTGGTATGTCCCAGTAGTTTATTTTTCAATTTAATGGAAGGAATCAAGTGCAGGTCATGCCCGAAGCGGCGCGTATCCTTCTGCACTCCATTCAATGAAAATTGTTCCAGGGCCATCCCGGAGCTTGTACAGGAAATCTATGATAAACCTACATCCAGAAGTTTCCGGATGTAGGTTCAGTAATTGCAATCAGGTTAGTACTTAATTTGCAGGAACGGGATATAAATTCAATGGCTTAGCATCCCACCAAAGCCTGGTATCATTATCATCTGCTCCATTTAAAAGAGCTAAACCAGTTTTAAGCCCTGCTGCATTGGCAGTTTGCTCAGTTGGGCTAAAATGCAGTCTCCTGATCATCTGGAATTTAGAGAGTTTGGGATGTAAGGATTCGATAAGTGCATATCCAACCGGGTATCCTGTCCTCCGCCGTTCAGCCCATGCTTCCCATCCATCAGGAAAAAGGCCAATCCACTTTTGTGTAATGATCTGCTCAAGCTGGGTCTCAAAACTACCTCCTGATTGATACGCAACTGGGATATTAGTCATACGGGGACTATTCCAGGGATCATTAATGGCCACTGGCAAACTGGTACCCGCAATATAAGTTTCAATTGCTGCAGAGGAAGCACTGGTTATGCTTGTTATTGACATTCTGATGCCTTCAGCATATAAGTTAGCCGCTGTACCTCCCATGTTCCAGCCCCGCAATGCACCTTCTGCCCTCAGAAAATAGGTTTCTGCAGCAGACAATACAGACATTGGTGCATTGACACCCGCAGCTCCCCATAATCCAGTATAAATAGGTCTCCACCTGTTACCTATCGGAGAAAAGGTATTTCTGATGCTTGCATCTCTTTGAGCCAGCGGCAAACCGTTTCTTAATCCCCGAGGCGCTAGTCCATCCCAGCGAGGCGCCATATACACAGACATCCTTGGATCATTGTAACCCTGAAGTACGCTAAATATAGAAGCACTCATCCGCCATTCTTCAAGATAGGTATGGATTGACAAACCATTAAGAGAATTGACTGAAGTAGCAACACTTGCACTATGGGTGTTATTGAGCATAACACCGGCAGCAACTGCCTTTTCCGCTTCTGATTTTGCCTTTGCAGGATCCACATAAACGATACGCATTGCCAATCTAAGTCTTAAAGAATTAGCTAATAAGCGCCACTTATCCACATTCCCTCCATATACCAAATCGTTCACCCCAAATGCATTTTTGCCCGGGTTCGCCTTTAATACGGCATCAGCTTCATCAAGCGTTTTAAAAAAGTCCATATAAACAGCCTGTTGTGAATCATAGTTAACGCTTGTCTTTCCATTACCAAATTCTGAATAGATAATTGGTCCGTAATGATCAGTGATCCGGTGAAATGCTTCTACCCTCCAAATTTTTGCGACTGCATTTTCAAGTGGCATATTATGTTCCAGTGCAAACTTCTCTACGAAATTGACCGGAGTTGCTACATTGACATAGAAACGATTCCACGTTTCAGCTATATGTGTCCCGGATACCTGATACTGGTCAGACTGAAAGGCCGGATGGAAATTAGATGAATATTGCGCATACCTGTCTGAATAAAGAATAGAATGCCAGAGGTAGCTAAAACCATAAATACCCATGTTTTGGTACTGTGCGCGTGCAAAAGTCTGTCCCAATAATCCGGCATCAAGTTTTTCAACGGCGATGGTATTCTGAGGCGTGTTCAGTTCATCAAAGTTTTTTGTACAACTGGTGGCAGCAATGAGCAACATCCCCACAAAAACGAACCGTCGTAGTCTGTTTATATTTATTGAATATTTCATGTTAATATTTTTTAATTATGAAACGATAGATTGTCACCTTTACAGATTATTTAAAATCCATCTTAAGATTTAAACCAAATGAACGTGTTGATGGGGGCGCGAATGAACTCTGACCTTCAGATGTTACCGATGTCCCTACAATAAGATCCGGATCAAGGTCCTTAGAAGCCCTGTCAATAAAAAAGAGGTTCCTTCCAACCAATGAAAGCTTCATCTGAGATATTGGTAAACTCCTGAATAAGGATTTTGGCAGAGTATAGCCCAGGGTAACCTCCCTTAGCCTTGTGTTGGTCATATTTTCAACAAAGGCTTCACCTATAGGATTCACCGTACCTCCTATGCTTCTCCAAAAAGTTTGTGCATTAACTTCTATATTATTTGGGGTACCATCTTCCTTAACGGCGTTCTGGCCAGGAAACAGATTTTCACCAAAAACCAATCCACCACTTCTGCCTTCTAACGTGGCCTTTGTTTGTCCTTCATAATTCAGCATTGCATTCGTGACGGATATAACAGTGCCACCCTGCCTGTGATCTATAAGGAAGCTAAAATTTAAGTTTTTGTAAGAAAATGAATTGGAAAGCCCGCCCATCCAGTCCGGATTAGCATTTGCTACGGAAACATTTCTACTTCCTGTATTCAAGGGTACACCATTGCTTCCTACGATGACATTTCCTTTGGCATCTCTTTTATAGCCGATAGAGTAAATCTCGCCAAAAGGTTGACCCTGGATGACCACAAAATCACGGAAACTTTGATCCGAGCCTACAATCAGTTTAGGGCGCTCATCATTAAGCTTGTTTACAATATTACGATTACGGGAAAAATTAACATTTGTTTCCCAGCTAAAATTACCGCTTCTTAGAGGCATACCTGATAAAACAAGTTCCACACCTTTATTTTCTACATCACCACCGTTGGTAAATAAGGAACTGGCGCCTGAACCCGGAGGCAGGGCTAATGTGAATAACTGGTTCAAAGTATTGGTTTTGTACCCTGTAGCATTTAGACTCAAACGGTCACCGAACATACTTATATCAAAGCCTAACTCATAGGAGTTAGTCTCCTCGGGACGCAGATCTGCATTAGGAAGCGTACTGCTCAGGGTCACAAAACCATTATTGCCACCCTGGGAAAAACTTGCTGTACGATTGAGCTGGTAAGCAGGTCCGCCACTTCCCACCTTAGCCCAGGAGGCTCTAAGCTTAGCAAAAGAAACTGAAGCAGGTAATTGTGGAATTAGATCGGAAAGAACAACGCTTAGTCCGACCGATGGGTAAAAATAAGATCTGTTAGCAGCCGGTAAAGTTGAGCTCCAGTCATTACGTCCTGTTATATCCAGGAAAATGGCATCTTTCCAACCAACATGAGCAAATCCATATACTGAATTAACATCGATACCCGGTCCAGGATTTGCACTCGTAAGTGGAACCAGGGAATTCGAGACAGTCCAGAAATCCGGCACAATCATTCCTGTTCCAGTATTAGCATTTACAGAGTTATTACGACGTTTCTGCATATTCCCTCCGGCATTTGCACTGAAATCCCAGTCGTTGCTGATTTTCTTCTTATACGACATTAAAAAATCAGCATTGAACATGGTGGAGTTGCTTTCTGATACACTATACTGTCCATTTGGAAACCGGGAGTAAAAATCCTTAGATATTTTATTCTCCGAATTATTATGGATCCCGTCATAAGATCCCCTGACCATAAACTTGAGTGCATTGGTAAAATCATAAGAAAGGGATGACATCACAATTCCGCGTTGTCTCGGACTGGAATTGGAAGTACGGTCTATTACGAAATATGGATTCAAACCCAGCGTAGAGCCTGGATTCCAGAAATTTTGACGGATCACGCCAGCACCATCCACGTACGTAGACTTAATTGCATCAGCTGTCGTAATATTACGTGGAAGCATGTACGCCTGCTTTACCGGGTTGAGGTTATTTATATCCTCAAGTAAAGGATCACTGGTTTCCTGATACATATAATCTAATTTTGTATCCAGGCTTAACTTATTGCTTAACTGACTTGTCAGCCTTACAGCTATATTGTTTCTTGCCAATGTATTACCAGGCATAGTTCCTTTAGCATCAGTTCTGGTTAAGGAAAACGTACCCTGAATTTTTTCACTACCCATACTTGCATAAAGATTGGTTGCAGTATTAAAGCCATTCTGAAAAGCATCAGCAACATTATTTGATTGAGGTGTAAGGGCATACTGCCTTCCTGCATCCGATGGATCAAGTGACCAATGAGGGACGGTTTGTCCGGTCATTTTAGGCCCCCATGAGGATTCAGAAACCTTTGCATATACTCCTCCAACTCCTTGTGCATATTCATTCTGGAATTGGATAGAGTGAATGGGTGACAAAACCTGGGTCGTATGATTAAGGCTGACATTAATGTTTCCAGCCTTTCCTTTCTTTGTTTCAATAATAATAACCCCATTTTGTGCTGCAGAACCGTAAAGAGCGGCAGCGTTCGGACCCTTAAGAACGTTTAACGAAGCTATATTATCCGGATTAATATCGTTCGGATCACTGACCGGAACACCGTCAATTACATAAAGTGGCTGACTATTGCCACTAATTGATCGATTTCCGCGTAAGATGACACGGGTGGGAGCTCCAACACCACTTCCAGATGAATTAATCGTCAATCCTGCAACTTTCCCCTGCAGCGCGTTTATAACATTTAATTCCCTTGCTTCAGTTAGTTCCTTTACACTTACTTTTTGGGTACTGTAAGCAAGAGTTTTAGATTCCCGTTCTATTCCGAGAGCAGTTACTACGATTTCATTTAAGGATGCAATTGCTAATTCTAAAACAATGTCTACTGAACTCTGATTGTTTACAGCAACTTCTTTGCTTACATAGCCTATGTATGAAAAAATCAGAGTTGCATTCTCATTTACACTGAGTGAGTAGTTACCAGCCACATCTGTTGATGTACCCATTGTCGTACCCTTTACCTTGACACTGACACCCGGAAGTGTTTCACCTTTTGCATCAGTGACCTTACCCCTTATTACAATATCCTTAAGTTCAATGGTGTTTGCAATGACGTTTGCTGAAAAGATTTTATCCTTCTCTTTTACAGTGATGGTGTTTTTGTTAACGGTATAGGTTAATGGCTGCTCCTTAAAAATTTCTATCAGAACGTCTTCCAATTTAGCCTCAGTCACCTTAATATACACCGGCCTAGCCATACTTAGAAGATCATCTGTATAGACAAAATTATAGCCGCTTTGAAGTCTGAGTTCCTTTAATACAGTTTTTAAAGGAGCATTTGATTTGGACATACTGATTTTTTGCGCGAAACCAGTAGCGTAAACCTGCATGAAAGAAGCGATCAAGATTACGGTGGTTAATCGCATAATGAGCAATAATTTTGAGATATGTCCCTTGGGCATATCTGTTTCTTTAGTATAAATTTTATACATTTGAAATGTTTGGTTTGTAGCAAAATGCCTGTGTTTCGAAGCTGGGGCATCTGCGATTAAACTTTGATAATTAATTAATTAACATTGCCAAACATAGACCAGGAGTGGTTTCACACTTCTGGTTTTATTTTGACTCCTTGATTGCGGTTAACTTCCTACATAAATAGTTCAGTTTAGGTTTAACATTATTTGATTAGTATATTATAATCTTATTTAGATACTAAAATCCGCCGACCCACAATTTCGAACTTTACTCTGCCGGTTGATTCGAGTGATTTTAAAACCTCAGAAACATTTTCAAATCTCGAAACAGCTCCTCCAAATTTATTTTTCGGGATTGGACCTACATACTCCACCTCCACATTATACCAGCGGGCTATCATTCTCATAATATATTGGATGTCGTCACTTTCAAAAATAAATTGATTGTTTTTCCATGCCACCGCCAGTTCAATATCTACATTTTCAACTTTTAACCCAGCGGAAGTTAGAACGGATTGCTGTCCGGGTTTTAAAATCTTATCAATTCCTTTGTTCCCCACCCTGATACTACCCTCAAGCAAAGTTGTTTTAACATCCGGCTCATTCACATAGGAATTGATGTTGAATTGAGTACCAAAAACTTCAACTGTCTGATTATAGGTCTTAACAATAAAAGGCTGGTCCTTCACTTTTGCAATTTCAAAGTAAGCCTCTCCGATCAATTCCACCACCCGGCTTTTATGTGAAATAAAAGTTGAAGGAAAAGTTAGTTTTGAAGCCGCGTTTAACCATACATTTGATCCATCCGGCAAACGAACCTGGTAGCGACCTCCATTTGGAGTTTCAATAGTATTATACTGGTTTTTGTAATAAGGGTTTTGCTCCCTATCAGACAAATTTGTAATAAGGAGTTGTCCATCTGCTGTTTTCACAATTCTGATTCCGGCCTGCTCTGCCAGGGTTCCATTATCAGCATCAGTCAAACTTATTTTTTCTCCGTTGGCTAACCTAAGAACCGCCTTATTCCCTCCTGGAATAATTTCATTTTTAGTTATTTTCTTACTGATGGAATTAGAAACTTTATCAACTTGAGGAAAATAATATAGTCCCAGTCCTATACATAATAATATTACTGCAGCGGTAGAAATCGGCCATCTAATAACATTTCTTTTGGGCTGTTTAATTTCTCCTTTAGGATTAACCGCAATATTATTCTTAATAGAATTCTTTAATTCATTTTTCAGCAGAATGCGATCCTTTTCACTTAGTGTTTTTGTATAACCCGCCTCTAAACCGAATGCCAGATAATAAGCATCCAAAAACTCTAACTCTTCTCTTGAGGCATTTCCTGAATGATATTTTTCGACAATTTTTAGAAAATGGCTCTTTGAAAGCTGATCCATGTACGTGTTTTATATACATGTGTCAGAAATTTTCAATTTTGCCCAGCCGGGTAAAAAATAAATATGAAGTACAGAATTTATACTGGTTTTAAAATTATTTACCAGCCAGAATTAGGAATAATTGAAATAAAAAAATAGCGGTTTTTAATTTAAAAATAGCCCTTCCTAGGTGGTTTCGGATAGTTTTGGGAGAAAGTTTAAGCTTTAAGGCAATTTCATCAGGACTAAGTTCGTCCTGATAACGCATCATGAATACAATTCGTTGTTGATCTGGAAGAGATTTAATTAATATTTCGTATGCACCCTGTAGTTCCTTTTCAATTATGTGAGCATCGGCACTGCCATTAAAACTTTCCAGTTCTGAAAGCAGATCAGGTATCGGGACAAAGCGTTCCTGCTGTTGTATTATTTTATAAACATGGTTTTTCGTAACCGTATATAACCAGGCAGGAAGATTCTCAATAGGGCTTACTGTTCCCCGTGTCCACATAGAAGTAAACACTTCCTGAGCAATGTCTTTCGCCTTGTCTCTGTCACCAATGCGTTTATATGCTTCATCAAGTACATGACTCCAATACTTTTCATACAAAGCATCAAAAGCGTGTGTGCAGCCTTCACTCAAATTAATCAGTAGTAAGCTATCCTGAACAGTATGTACTTTTCCCGTTAACATATAGAATTCTTACAAAAGCAATTTGATAGTTTCAATGAGAATACTTCCATGTTATCTCACTCATTACTAAATATATGAAAAACAAACTCGAAAATAAATTTATACTACTTCAGTATGACTAAAACTTATTGCATTAAGTCTACATTCCAGTAAAAGGACAGGTACCCATTAGTAAAATTCGCCGGTTAAGGGTAATAAATAAGGTATAGGTGTCCGGCTAAACGCTACAAATCGACTTCTGTTTATTCCATTTTCAATTATTATCTCACTCAGATTTGAAATATTGGCCTTATACAATTATTTTGAATAATATGTATTTATAAGTATGACCGGAAAACAAAAAAAAGACCCACTCAAAAAAATAAAAAAGAGTTTTATTAACCATGCCAGAATCGAAGATTCCAACATGGTTATTTTATCATTAATCCTGTCGGAATTTCAGGCTATTTAAAAAAAAAATCCGTCTTTTTAAAATCCCCTTACTTATTTTTTTAAAAAGGAAACCGGGATATTATGCTCAGGCATATTTTTCATACAAGGCTCAATAACCCTGAAGGCGTTTTCCCCTAAAATTTTCTTTTTGGTTGATAATGGAAGCTGTGTGAAAACAACCCACCCAAGCTGCTGTCGGGGATCCCGCATGGGTAAATCAGAGCCATAAAGGATCCGGTCGTCTCCAAGATGTTCTACAAAATATTCAATAACTCCAAGAGGTACAGGTGTTAAAGTGATTTCAGCGTAAACATTTTTGAATTTTTTCATCGCAGAGATGGCCATATCCGCCATTTTATAACTTCCGCCCGCGTGTGCGATAACCCAGCGAACATTGGGATATTTCTCAGCCAGTTTCTCCACTTCCAATAAGTCTGCCCTTGACGGATGAATAAGCGCATAAAGATTATTTTTATTTCCATACTCCCACCAGATATCATAAGAAGGATGATGGTATTCTACTCCATAATAATGGTATGGCTTCATGCCAATAATACGTTTATCGGAATAAACCCGTGGGATCATTTCGGCTAATTCTTCCTGGCTATAATGTGTTGGGCTGAATGTCGCCAGACCCCAATATCCTCTCGGGGAAATATCCAGTGTTTCTTTTACCAGTTTGTTTCCCTGTACCGAATCATTACTGACCACCCCATTCCAGCTCATAAACCCCCCTCCAACACACCCTAATCTTTTCATCATGGAGAAAACCCCCTTAGGCCCTCCATTCTCCATATGATAACCTGTGCCACCGGCTCCATTTAACCCTTCATGAAGCATATGCATATGCATATCAATAACCGGAACAGGCAGGGGTCTGCCATTCCTAACAGCAGTCATTAGAACATCTTCTTCCTTGTTAGTATGAATGACAGGAGGACGTAAACCTCTTAAAAGGCGGATCAGGTTACCTCCTGCAATTTTAGCTTTTGCATCCGCAGGAATATCGGCGTAATCAATATAGGTGCGATGAGCTCCGACTGACATGGTTGGGGCATCAGTTGCAAAAATCAGCTGATCAATATGCCCCTTTTTATAAAGAAACTCCAGGCCTTCATTGATTTGAAACCGATCAAAACTTATGTGAAAGTTTGGATGACCTGTTAGTAATGGAATGGCATAGCGCTGTTCTCCCCAGCTGATCCCTGAAACCAGCAGGGGGATCGACTTATAACGATCCAGAAACTCGTTCAATTCTTTCCAGCCGCCTAACTCGGCAACCGTTGTAGTGGTGAATATTTTATTATCATTCAGGTATTTAAGTAATTCCTGACTTGATTCGGCAGTCCAGTCCCATCCGTTGGAAAACGGATTGATCATCACCGCCCTGATATTATACTCATCCATTTTAACCTTAAGTTCTTTTGGTGGTAAACATTCATTGGTATGATGGGGTAATACATTCCAGATAGCGAACAAATTTGTATGAGATTTAAGAGCTTGGCTCAGCTCAAGATTGGAATACATCGCATCATAACTTACCGACAAGGTCGAGGAAACCATGGCCCCGGATATCGAACAATGGTTCAACTCCTTTACCAGTTCCTTTAATTGCCACTTTTCAGCGGGATGTTTATACCTTCTTGGGCCAATACGGGTAAACGCATCAAAAAAAAGAATATCCTTTTTATCCTGAGATAGAAATTCAAGGGGATTACCCAATACTGACGCAGAAGTGGCAGATAATACAGCCGTACCAAGTATGGTCAATGAATTTCTTTTAATGAATTCGCGTCTTGAATTATTCATATTGCAGATTTGTATTTTATAGTTAATTATAAGTCATAATCACCCTGGTTTTATCCGGATGTATTTCATAATCCATCTCTGAGTTTTTTTAGGCTTAAAGAATGACCACTTATTAATATTAATGCAAGCAGGCTTAAATATCTATAACGGAGCCGGTATCTTTACCAGATCCTGGATAATATTTCCATTGTGTTCAAAACGGGCCAGTGTATAAACCGCTCCGTCCCTGCCAACCGCAATGGAATTTACGTAGGTTGGACGGGATCCGTTTTCATAGAAAACAGGACCGTGATCTTTGTATTCCCTGCGTGGAAGATTGTAAGTGACCAGATGTAAATTTTCAAGTCCCTTGGCACCTACATAGATATTATCATCTCCGCGGAGAAGCTCACCGTCCTCATAAATAGGACCTCCGGTAAGATAATAAATTGTCTCCTTATCCGGACCTAAAATAAGTCCCAGATAGCCATAGGTAAACTGATCGAACATTCCACTTCGTTGTGAGGGTTCTGAAGCAATACGGTCTACAATCTCAACCGATGATTTTTTCGGATTGAAACGGAAAAGATAACCCGAATTGCCGTGCACTCCATAAGCTACTCCCTCGGGTTCATACCAGAATATTTTGCGCCAATTATAGCCCATACTTCCAGGGCGTGTTGGATCATAGTTTCCAAAATAATCCAGTCTTAAGTTAACACCTTTTAGTTTTGAAAAGGACCCTTCCTGCAGATCGTATTTAAAAATATCCCCCTCTGCTGTTGAAGAATAGACAGATCCATCCCGGGGGTCCACAAAAATTGAACGGCAGAGAACACGGTAATCTTCTCCAACAACACCTCCTTCTCCATTCCCTGAAAAAGTACCAAGATCCTTCAACTCATTCTTTTTAATATCATAATGAAGGAAACGCCCCGTTGGCCAGGAAATCGCATAGATATGGCCGCGTACGGTATCCATGGTCATTGTCACAAGTCCTTCAGCGCCCGGAACCCTGATCAGATCCTCGAACTTACCTGTTGTTAGGTCATAAGAGATTAAATGGCCTCCCGGATAAAGTTTATATCCTTCAGGAGGATTTACAGGAAGCCGCTCTATACCGCCGATTATTTCGTAATATCCAACATGGGTAGCTATATAGAGTTTGCCTTCCATTTCATAAATGCGGGAATGGCTTTTACCCTGAGGGATAGACATCGAATCTCTTTCCCCGCAGATATCGTTCAGATCAGCTAAAATTTCCGTACTATCCGTATCTGGATCATACCTGCATAGCTTTCCGCTTTCTAGAGTGTTTGACGAAAGTATATAATATACCTTCCCGTCACTGGCCGTTGAGAGGGCATTATACGTATCATGGGCCTTTTCAAAACCTGAAAAATATGTTTTCGCGATAAGAACATCAGAATTAACTTCCCTGCTCTGATCTATTAAATCATTCGATTGTTCCATTATTTTTTTACTTCATATTGATGTATTCCTACAACTGCAGGATTGTTATATTTAAGTGCTTCTTCATCAATATATCTGACAAAGTCTCTTTCATTCTTATTCACTTCACCATAACTCCAGGCTCCCACTATCATATATTCATAGGAAAGATCTGCAGTCACCGGCATTTTGAAAACATGATTGCCCCCGTAGTTTTTGATAGTCTGGTATTCAGGCTTAAACTTATCCTTTACAACCAATCCTATTCCTTGCCATGGCACTGTAAGCACTTCATCACCGATATCTTCATCCGGAATTCTCGCCTCAACATCTTTACCCATGGAAATAGCTATCCCCTTTTTATTTACTGAGGTATATTCATTCATGATCTTGCGGATACCTGCGCCAAATTTAGCATCAGCATTCGGGGGAAGAAATTTATTGAATTTTGTTTCCACAATACTCCAGCTTTTTCCCGCAACCGCAGAATAATACTGCTCAAGTTCGTAAAAGCCACCACCGGAATTCCAGTTGGTTGTTGTCACCTTGATCATACTTCTCAGGGGACCATTATAAACCAGGTCAAAAGCATAACGGGTGTCTATAAACGGACCTTTGTTTTTTGAAGGTGAATGGTAAGCCCTGGAAGGATGTTCCATGTCCTTCGGATCTTCAAATACACACATCCCTCCTGCACCAAAAGTCTCCGCGACGGTCATAATATCCGTACCCATTTCCCATGGCATATAATAGCCCGACTTATTGGTTGAATATTCATAATAAGCGGTTAGCATTGGAGCACGTTTGCCATGAAGATCCACATCATGGGGATACCATAATTTCCAGCCCATATCTTTCGATTCCCATAAAGGTACCGTATGCCGGCCATAGTTAGCGATTGCAGCATGAACCTTGTGTTCATACATACCGCGTTCGTAATGGTCGATATAGATATAGAAATCCCTGGATTCTTTCGCTTTAAGATCGGTCATGAAAAAGATTTCATCCCATATTCCATCTTTATCCTTGTCATCCACCTGCAGTTCTACATAATGTCCATTGGTTTCCTTCCTCCTGACATAACCGCTCTCGGCTTTTAGCTGTGCAACTGTAGGTTCTGGATCTGAAGGAAGCGAGGGATCCACTATTCCTATCCAACGTTCAGGGATGTTCTGGAATGGGAGGCTTTGCCGTGGAACAACAACCGGGGCACCCTTGACTGCGATAGCCAAAGGGTTAGTCACGGTGATCTTTATACGCCTTGTAGGTGCATAATCCTTCCCTTCAGTATACCAGCCCGTCTTGGATTGGGCACTGGCCATACCTGCTGATAATAAGAGCAAACTCATTACAGCGATCTTTTTATTTAATTTCAAAAACATAGTATATATTTTTTGGGGTTGTTTATTTATTCGGACTTATAATGTAAATATTATTCTTTATCAATTCTTCGGATGAATTCATCAAACACCCGGAAACTTATTTCAACGCAATCAAGCGGCACTTTATCTGCTGTATCATCAGGACGGTGATAAACAGGCAGGGTTTTTTCATCATAACCTCTGCTATTCGCATGTAGTGCTTTAGCTCCGGAAGGTCTGAATGGCAGTGAATCCATTACGTATCCATCAGCTTCTCCAAAAATAGGACTTGCCTGTATATTTAAATCCTTATGGATATCCCGGATGAGGTCCTTTACACTCTGATCCTTCGAATTAATCCACAAATTGGGCCCATAGGTTAAAGAATCAAAGTTCAGGACATATTTAATGTTCTTAATTGAGTTATCTGCAATCCGGCCTTCGGCATAGTGGTATGCTCCTTCAAATACATATTCTTCCGAGTCAGAAGCAATAAAAGTAAGTGTATGATTATTTACCCTTCCAGCGGCTGCATGCGCAAGCATTAACATAATGATAACTGAAGCAGTATTATCATTGGCCCCGGGTGTATTGTAAATGGTATCTGCATGAGCAATGATCAAAATTTCATCTTTACTTTTACCGGAAATCTGACCAATTATATTGATGCCTTTACTGGCGGTCTTACGAACCTGGGCCTTGATAGTTGCTTTTAGTTTATTCTGAGCACTGCGTTCAAGCAGAGGTATATCCTGCTTTCCCAAACCAAATACGGGGAGAGGTTTTAATAATTCCATGTAAGGGGATCCGGCAATTGCTTTCCCGTATTGATTAATAGAAAAAATGGCCAAAGTCTCTCCATTATGCTCATCAGCAATAGCAAAACCCCTATCGTTTTTTATAAATATCCCAATGATTCCTTCAGGAGCAGTACCTGTACCTTTTTTCTGAAGAACCGCTTCAATATGCTGGCCTCCAATAATCAGGTCGGAACTATTTAAAAGTTCCCAATAATCAAAATCATAGGTATCATAATTAACTTTTTTCAGAGACCGTTTCATTTCTTCCATTATGATCTCAGCGCCTTTTGCATATGCATTACTGCCACTGGGGCGGGGGCCAATTTCTGTCACAAGCTTTTTAAGTAATCTGACTGTGTAGTCCTGTCTGAATTGCGGTGTAGAAACCTGAGGTATACCGGATAATTTCCCGGCTATAGCCCACTGTCCGCTAAGTGTTAAAAATGTAACCCCGCCGGCCAGATAAATAAATTCACCTCTAGAAATTCCCTTTTCCTTCATTAATAATGTTTCAAAAACTGATCGTAATGCTGTTCATTATCCGAAATCAGGGATTGTACATAATCTGTAATTCACTTACCGGACCAAGTACTCCCCTGTTATTTTTAGAACGAACCTTAATTGTATTCAATCCGCCTAGCAAATTCCAGTTCCAACTTTTTTGATTCTGTGGAACCCAGTTACCCTCATTGGCCGCCACTAAAAAAGTTTCGAAACCTCCGGGCGTAAAGGTATCTAACTCAACTTTAAGAACTCCGGGTTTTTCTGTTTCATAGAGGTAAATCCTTGACTGGTTAAGTGGCTGATAAAAATCTCCTGTACGGTTGGTATATCTTTGGTATTCATCCCGCTTAGGAAAAATATCATCATACCAGTTTAAAAATCCATCCCAACCCCACATGGTATCGCCAGTATGAACCGGAACAGGAAGCGGATTAGAAAGGAAATCATTGCGGGGTATTATACGGAAGTGACCCATTGTTTCCAAAAGGTAAGAACCTCCACCATCCTCAATTGAAAACGGATTATTTCCCTGACGCATTCCAACTTTTACCCCTGAGAGAACTTCTTTACCAATATCCGGCACGAAAGGACGCTGCCAGTTTTCCACCCTTGGCATTTGCTCTGCCAGCAGATTATGGAGCTCCAGCAGATTTAGAGGAACTCCCGTTTCCGGATTAAAATAGTAATAATCACGGGTAGCATCCATATAAATCCACTTATTGAATTGGTTAGACCATACCTCTGTAGCTTCATGCCCGCTCATGGCTTCACTATGTAAATTAACATGCCGGGCCTGATATCCCATGGCAAGCATTGCCCCGATCAGAGCCTGATTTGGATACAGGCACATACCCACCATGCGTCGTCCTTTAAAAAACGGTCCGTTAAGCTGGGGCATGCCTGTTCCTTCGGCAATCACCGGTTTAACTGTTACATTGTTCCAGTTCCAGGAGTAAGCTTCAAGAGTAATCGGCACGCGATATGCCCAGTTAAGCAGACGCATCATAATTTCAAATTCTGAGGAAGCGCCTGAAATTACCTGATCAAGTTTATGATCTTCCCTGTATTTTTTAAGTTCAGGATGGTTTAAATTCTCATAAACGAAAGGATAAGAGGCAGGAATAATTTCACCGTTATTTAGAACCCGGGCATTCAGACCCAGTTTTTTATCATTGGAAAGATTTTCCCATGCTGAGGATATCCGGAACCTGCGGATCCGGGGGGAGATCAGAGGATCGTCCGTAGAAAGCTGGGCCCGCCATTGTAAATAGCGTTTATCTCCAAGGGAATGTTCTTTTCCTCTTTCAAGTGGCTGCCATGAAGTCCATGACTGATCCCCGATGAACGGACTTGACCCAAAACGAACGAAGGCTTTAACGCTTGTTTCAGCAGGCACATCGAATTCCGGCCAGAGGGAAGTTTTCAGGTTAGTTATTGTTCTTTTCAAGGGATCATTGCCATTGACAATATCAATTAAAGGAGAAACATATTCTCCTGAAGAAAGAAAGCGGTCAACACTTAACCTGATACAATATTCGCCATCAATTAAATCCATGGCTCCAAGACGGGAATCACTCCATGTTCCCCCGGCATTGCTGCTTTTCATCGAGCGGTTCGGGCTGGTCCGGGTAAGAGAACCGCGTTTGAATTCTCCGGCATGAGCAATCAATACCCGCCATGATGTAGAATCACTTTCGGTCCACATCAATATTTCATTTTTTCCTTTTCGAAGTTTTTCAACAGGAAGATCGACGTAAAACCATCGGTCCCACGAAAGATCAATATACTGCCTTGCATGCGGATAGGCAATCAGGGAGGCTGGTCTGTCAAACTTTTCACCATTCAACGATAAATGGAGGGGTTGTTTATTACCCTTGACTTCGATAGCCTTGAAAACAAGCCGGGCGGATGCCGCGGAAGGATCTTCCAACTCCAGAATTTTCTTTATAACAATACCCTTTCTAAGATCTTCAACCCATTCTACCGGTCCACCGGTATAGCTTTTATAACCTTCAGGAAGTCCGGCGGCAGGAGCATCATCCTCAATAAGTTCTGTATCATCAAGTCTGATTATCCCTCTCTGCTTTTCAAAACGCAAATTAATCAGTCTTGCCTGATTTTCAATTGCCGCCGCATCAAGTTCCATCTCATTGAGGCGAAAACCTGATCCCGCGAATAAATCCCCTTCAGCCCTGGATCCGGTGAGATTTTTATAGACTGATTCTTTACTTACCGTTTGTGCTGATAAAGTGGAGATTATGTTAAAGCACATAATCACAAGAAAAAAAACGGTTCTCATAATTATGTGCTTTATTGATAGTGTATAAATGAAATATTCATTAAAATCTGCTCAGTCTTTCAAACAAATGTTTTTAATCTACCGGAACAGGATAAGAGGCAAGCGGTTTAGCATCCCACCAAAGTCTGGTAGCATACGTATCCGGACCACCTAAAAGTACCAGTGCCGCTTCAGTAGCTGCTTTGTTAGTTGAATAGGAATTCGGAGGATAAATCAGTCGTCTTACCAGCTGAGTTCTTGTAAGTGCCGGATTATCAGATTGAATAACTGCATAGCCTCTTGGATAGCCTGTTCTGCGGCGTTCTGCCCATGCCTCTGTATCATTCATCGGGAATAATGCCAGCCATTTCTGAGTGATAATCTGTTCAAGCTGTCTCTCAAAGCTACCGCCTGCTTCATAAAGTACAGGAATATCCGATACTGGCGGACTGTTCCTTACATCTGGTTTTCCAAATCTATCCAATGGCTTGGCCGGTGTTTTAGTGCTGTTGATGTAAGCATTTATTACAGCATCAGAAGCATTGACCCTGAATTGCAAAGAAGCTTTAATCCCGTCATTATATAATTGCTGCGCTGTTCCTCCCATATTCCATCCCCTCAGGGCTCCTTCAGCTCTCAGGAAAAACACTTCTGCGGCTTCCATTATATGATCAGGCTCATTGGTTCCCCCATTATTTATAGGTAACCATTTTTTTCCGACATAAGAATATTGTAAATCCAGGTTAGTTCCTCTTTGCGCGGGAGGAAAACCATTCCTAAATCCAACCAAACCACCAAAAACAGCATTGGCCGGAGTTAAACGTCCGCAACATGGCTGGGTGTAAACAGGGATCCTCGGATCTTCATATCCGTTCATCAGACTTGCCAGCGTAGAGCTGAGCACAAATTCACTGATATAGGTAATTGTGCTTAATTTATTGACATTCGTTCCGTCAATCTTAACCTTGGAAAGTGCATTATCTGCATTGTTTACAATAAAACCTTCAGGAGCGCTTGCAGCTTTTTCTGCCTCTAGTTTTGCTTTTGCCGGTTCTACATAAGAGATACGAATTGCAAGTCTAAGGCGTAAAGAGTTGAGAAACTTAAGGTTTTTTAAAATATTTCCATCGTAAACCAGATCATGAGATCCGCCCCCTATCCCGAAAATTTTGGTTGAGGGATTAACTGCCCTTAAATCCGCTGCTGCTTCATCAAGTATTTTAAAGAAATCATAATAAATATCCTTTTGTGAATCAAATGGCACGCTGGTTTTACCACTACCAAACTGGGAATAGATAATTGGTCCCCAATAATCGGTTTGACGGTGGTATAATGCAACCTTCCAAATCTTCGCAAGAGCATTCTCCGGCTTCTGGTTGTTTGCTGCCGTATTTTTGAGCACTAAATCAAGCTGATTCGCGGCCGCTCCATATGCTGTATTTGAATAAAATCCCTCCATTAACAAGTTTGACCAGCTGCCAGGCCCGTTATAATTTGAGGAGGCAAAATTAGGATGTATTGTGGCATGAAACTGGGAATACTCGCCGGCGAAAAGATTATTCCCCTGGTACCAGGATCTCATACCGAAATGCTGGGCCTCAGCGAATGCAAAGCCGATCATACTTGCATCCATCTGATCTGCAGTAAGCTGGGCTCGTGGCTTATTAAGCTCATCGAAATCCTCGGTACACGAAACTGTGACCATTGTAAGGACTGCCAGCACGGCAATGCTTCTTTTTATATAATATGTTATTTTCATGATATTGATATTATATCCAATTAATACTATTTATTATTTGCTCCTAAAAATCTACTTTCAGGTTTAAACCAAAGGTTCTTTCTGTAGGTGGAACATAGGTTTGAAAACCTGCCGATGCAGTACCTGCTCCGGAAAGAATCTCGGGATCCCAATTACCTGTTCTGTGTAAAAAGAACAGATTCCTTCCCACCAGTGATAACTTCACGTTAGAGATAACCGGCACCTTCGCCAATAAGGACTTAGGTAAGGTAAAACCAAGTGTAGCTTCTCTTACCCTGGTATTCGTAGCGTCTACAATGAAAGCTTCACCTATAGGTGCATTTCTGCCGCCAATAGTTCTCCAAAAGGTCTGTGAAGTTATGGCTGTGGTGTTTGGCGATCCATCGGCCAGCACCCCTGTTTCTTGGGGAAATAAATTTTCTCCAAATACTAATCCACCTTCTCTTCCGGCAAGTGTTTCTTTGGTAATGCCTTCACCGTATAAAAGACCATCCGTAATTGATACCATATTCCCGCCCTGTCTGTGTTCTATCAGGAAACCAAAGCTGAGGTTCTTATACGTAAAGTTATTTGTAATGGCACCCATCCAGTCCGGATTGAAATTGGCAGCTAAGACCGATCTTCCGGGAGTAAGCGTAGGCAAACCATTAGCACCCACGATCACTCTTCCCTGAGCGTCCCTTCGCCAGCCTCGGGTGTAAATATTACCGAATTCCTGTCCCTGTGCGACAACAAAATCAGACATATAAGGATCCCCGCCTACAATTATGCTGGGACGATCGTCTGAGATCTTATTGACCCAGTTTTTGTTTTTTCCGAAATTACTGCTTATATCCCAGGTAAAACCACTGGCGTTTTGTACGGGTGTTGCTGATAAAACAACTTCAATACCCTTATTTTCAACATCTCCGCCATTGGTGAAAAATGAGGCGGCACCTGAACCTGAAGGAAGACTGATGGTAAACAGCTGGTCAAAAGTATTAGTCTTGTAAGCAGTGATATCCAGTCCTAAACGCCCATTGAAAAGTCGTGTATCCAGACCGATCTCATACCCTTCAGTAGATTCAGGCTTCAGATCTGCATTGGGCAGAACTGCTCCTAAAGTTATAAAACCAAAGTTTCCGCCAGTTCCATTAAAACTTGCTGAGCGGCTCAACTGATAAGGAGAAGCGCTGCTGCCCACCTTTGCATAGGAGGCTCTCAGTTTAGCATAGCTGATCACATCCGGAAGACCCGGGATCATATCAGTAAGTACTGATGAAATTCCAATAGAAGGATAAAAGTACGAACGGCTATTGGCAGGCAGGGTTGAACTCCAGTCATTACGGCCGGTAACATCCAGATACAGATAATTCTTCCATCCAAAATTTGCTGAAAAATATAGTGACTGCAACTCCTGCTGGGTACTTGGATTAAATGAGCCCTGAGTAAGGGCGGTATTACCAAAAGAGAAGAAATTAGGAATAATCAATCCCTGCTGAGTACTTGCACTGATGCTGCCAGAACCATCTGATTTTCTGATAGTACCTCCAGCCAAGGCTGAAATATTCAGGTCTTTGGTAATATTGTCATTAAAGGAAAGAATTGCATCATGGTTCCAGGTCTGACCCGGGCCTGCAATGCTCGCACTGTAGCTTCCAAAATTATCCTGACCACCGCCATAGGAATCTATCCAGGCTTTTCTTTCAGATGTGCTTGAACCACCATCAAATGATGTCCGGCCCATTAATTTAAGGTTATCCGTAAAATCGATAGTTAATGAACCCAAAGCGATTATACGATCTGTTGTTCCATAATTAACCACACGGTTCATGATCCAAAATGGGTTTCTGCCTATAGTAGAACCCGGATTCCAGAAATTCTGTTTGTTATTACCCGCTGCGTCGGTATATTCAAATTGTCTAATATCTTCAAACCTGATATTTCTTGGCAGGCGATAGATATTCATATATGGATTATTAGCTGCATTATCACCGGTTCCATTTTGATTATCTACTTCATTTCTGATATAATTCAGCTTGGTATCCAGAGAAAGCCATTTTTTTAGTTTACTGGTTACTCTGACAGATGCATTATCCCTTCTCAGTTCATTATTCTCCAGCAAGCCTTTTGCATCCTCCCTGGTATAGGAAAATGCTGTTTGAGTATTTGCCGAACCCACAGTAGCATTCACATTATGCGTCATGTAAGTTGATGTCTCAAACATATCCTTATAATTATTCGGCTGAGGAGAGAAGGCATATTGGGTTCCAACCTTGGCAGGATCGTTTGACCAGTGATTAACCATCTGACCGGTCATTTTCGGGCCCCATGATTCTTCCATGGTTGGGTTATACACTCCTGTAACACCCTGGCCATACTCATTCTGAGGTTCAAGATAAAGAATGGGCTTTCCTAACTGGAAGGTTTCATTTACACTGATCTGAACCTGGCCTTCTTTGCCTTTCTTTGTTTCAATGATAATAACACCATTCTGAGCTGCACTTCCATACAATGCAGCAGCATTTGGTCCTTTCAGTACGTTAATAGATTCAATATTATCCGGGCTGAAGTTGGAGATGGCTGTGCTCATAGGAACACCATCCACTACATAAAGCGGACTGCTGTTTCCGGATATAGACCGGTTTCCTCTCAGAACTACACGCGAAGCGCTACCTAAGCCGGTTCCGGCAGTTTCAATAGTCATACCGGCAACCTTTCCCTGTAAGGCGTTTACAACATTCAAACTCCGTGCTTCCGTAAGTTCTTTTGCGCTGACCCCCTGAGTAGCATAGGTAAGAGATTTTGCCTCCCGTTTAACCCCCAATGCAGTAACAACCACTTCAGACAATGCTGAGGAACTTGCCTCCAGAGTGACGTTAATAGAATTTTGATTATTAACGTTTATTTCCTTGGTTACGTACCCGATATAACTAAAGACCAAAATAGAATTGTCCGGCACATTGATGGAATATCTTCCGTCTGTATCTGTGGAAGTCCCAATTGCAGATCCTTTAACTTTTACACTAACACCCGGGAGGCTTTCACCTTTTGCATCGGTAACCTGGCCACGGACAAGTATATCCTGAACGGATTCGCTTTTAGTCATTGTTAATGCCTGACTGTCGCCTGTTGCGGCCTTCTTGTCGTTTATAATTAGGATCCGGTCATCCATTTGCTTATAAACCAGGGAAGTGTTACTTAATATATCCTTTAGAAAAGCGGCAACAGTTTTCTGAGAAGCCGGAATTTCCAGCTGATCAATTTCTTTTACATCTTCATAACGATACATAAAATGAAAGGGACTTTGCTTTTCAATTTTTTGGAAAGCCTGTAAAAGTGTTTCATTTTTAAGCTCCAGTTTTATTTCTACCTTCCCCACAGCCTGACTCTTTACGGGAGGTGCGGAAAACAACTGAATTGAGGTAGCTAAAACAATAGATAATGCGAGTTTTAAATGCATAACATATCTGAATATTGTTTTAAATAACAGCTTGCGCTGAGGCAGCAATAGGTTTTTTTGCTGGTTGTCAGCTGTGAGTGTAAAAAAAGTCATAATTTTACTTCGTTTTAAAAGTTAGCGAAATGCTTAAGTAAGCAGGATTTAAAACACATTAATTGTTCTCCGATGGCTGTCGGATGCAATCCCCCTCTGGATCCCTGGCTACCAGGTGTTCAGAGGGTTTTTTTATAGCGGGGATTTTCTATTCATAAATCAGTTTTATTAATATCATTGCATTATTTTAGTGAGATAAGTACAGCGGACTTGTCCTTGTCATATTGATAGACTGCCCCATTAAATTCACAAATACTTTTAAGCACATCTTCCAGAGTTTCACCTTTCTGAAAGGTTGTGGTAAATCGGTTTGTCCTGATCTGCTCATCTTTGATTAATATGATTACTTTAAACCGTTCCTCGAGAAGTTCAGCAGCTTCACCTACTGTAACATTATCTAATAAAAGATCCTGCTCTTTCCAGGAGAGGTATTCATTAGTGCTTACCTTCTTTTTAACGATTTCCGCCTCTCCGTTTTTATAAGTGATCTGTTGATCCGGTATAATCGTACCGAAATTCTTTTCTTGGTCACTAACTTTAACTTTACCCCTTGTTACTGTTACAACAACCTCATCATCAGGCCAGGCCTTAATATCAAATGCTGTTCCCAATACAGTTGTTTTTAATTTGCCTGTATGTATTATAAAAGGTTTCTCCGGATTATGTTTAATATCAAAATAAGCCTGTCCTTCCAGATATACCTCCCTTTTTGCTAAACCTTCAAATGTAGAAGGGTAATCAAGCTTACTCCCTGCACTTATTATTACCGTACTCCCGTCAGGCAGCCTAAGCAAACGATGCTCCTGATATTGAACACCTTCAGCATTTGTGTTCACTGAATTTTGCTTCAGGGGCCTGTTATAGAATATTCCCACAGTGCAAATCATTAAAACTAGCGCTGCCGCTAAAGCGATCCTCTTATTCAAAAATACAGATACGGGTCTTTGTTTGCTGGCATCTGTATCCGCAGATACCCGAATCCTCTCCCATATATCAGTTTTTATCTCATTTTTTAATTCTATTATCTCATCTTCAGTTATTTCAGATAATATATCCGGCCCTGATTCAAACAGATCATAATAACTTATTAAAAAGTCACTTTCTTCCTTGGAGGCAGTTCCTTCGAGGTGCTTTTTTAGTAACTTTTCAAAGTTGGATTTATCCATATATGCTCAAATATTGGTTTTATATACATGACTCCCAATTACCAGAAAGTCCCACTCCTGTTCAATATTTTTTTATTTGAGGTAAGAAAATTCAGATCATAGCTGTTAAGAGGATAATGCAGGGTAACAAGACTATACGTAATTGCTCAATTGCTTTTCCAAGCTGGTTTTGAACTGTTTTTCTTGAAATTTCCATGTGATCAGCAATACATTTAGTTGGCTGATCATCGTGAAACCGGAGCCTGAATATAAGTTGTCTTTTCGGGGGAAGCTTGGCAAGAATAAGTTCATAAGCTTTAAAGAATTCCTTACTGCAAATATTTGCATCTGCATCCTGACCAGGGTCAGGTATTTCTTGTATGGTATCCAGAAAATGCGTGCGATTTTTATCTTTTCTTGCAAGCTTAAACACCTGGTTTCTTACCGCTACATTTAAATATGCCGGTAAATTCTCAATTACCCTTTCCCTGTTAACCCAGATGTTTACGAAAATTTCCTGAACGATATCCTTTGACTGGTCAGCATCTTTGAGCCTTTTATATGCATTGGAATACGTTTGTTCCCAATATCTTTCATATAAAAAATTAAATGCCTCTTTATTGCCCTGCCGAACCTGAACTAAGAGCTGAGAGTCCTTTGGAAGTACTGGTTTCATGCTGATCATATTCAAATATTTAAATAAACCTTATCATCTTTTAAAGCACCGGTATGTTCATTGTCCTATCCTAAATAAATAAACCGGTCAAATATCGTCTCACAAAATATCCTTTATCAATTTTATGTACTCCTGACTCAAACTTAATCTTCCCGCTTCTGCATTTGATACCAATTGGCCGACTGAAGATGAAGATGGAATGATAGGACCCATCCCGGGTAAAGTGAGCATATATGCAATAACCATCTGGTTTAATTCTAAACCCAGCTCCTTAGAAAGCGCCCCCAGCCTGCGGAGTTTTTCCATACTTATTTCAGGGGTCTGCCCAAGACTCCCCTCATCAAAAAGACGATCCCCCGGGCCCACATTTGCCGTATCCAGATACCTGTCAGTCAACAGTCCCCGGGCCATGGGACTCCATGCAATAAATGAGATTCCTGAACTTAAGGAATGGTCCATTACCCCTTTAAACGCAGCTGTTTCGCCATCCAGGATATCAAACTGATTTTGGACCGCGAGAATACGGCTTCGGGCCGATAATTGCTCCTGAATTGTTTGATACCACTGAAGTTGTTCAACAGAAAAGTTGGAAACTGCGAAATAACGCACCAGATCCTGACTTACCAGATCCTCTATTGCCAGCAGGCTTTCCTCTGCCGGAGTATTTGAATCGAATGCATGAAAGTATAGCAGATCAATATGATCGGATTGCAGCCTTTCAAGACTTGCATAAACAGCCTCCATTATATTAGTCCTGGATGTTCCGCAATGATTCGGTGTAAGCCCGTCCATTGTTCCGCCCAGTTTTGTGGCCAAGACTATATTCCTTCGTTCCGATGCATTGTTCTGAAGCCAGGTTCCAATAATGCGTTCCGAATTTCCGGATGCATTATTATACCTGTTAGCAGTATCCCAGAATGTTACCCCTAACTCCAGAGCCTTATCCAGAATTCCCAAAGCATTTTTCTCATCAATACGTGAGCCGTCTCCGCTTTCCGGATAACCCATCTTCCAGGTCCCAAGGCCCACATTAGAAACCCTCAGACCCGACCTTCCCAAATTACGAAAGGGCATTTCATTAAAGGTATTTACCTGAAAAGGGATATTATATAATGCTTGTCCCGGATATTCTTTTTTACTCATTCGATATATATTTAAGAAAAAATGCCTGATGGATTCTCCCCGCGGCCGATGATCCGGTCCATTGCAAGGATACTTACCATCAGTTGCCGCGGATAATGGTAATGTTCTGCACGGACCCTTGAATGTTTCTCAACTTTGCGGTCGCCGTTATCAATAACAAAAGCATATTCAGGACGAATAAACTTCTCCCTTATATATGCATCTGTTTCGGCGTAACAATTCAATGCCCACTCATCACCTGTATGTTCAATAAGTATTAGTGCTCCAATCAGAATCTCCTCCTGAAGCCAGCGAACCTTATTCAGGGTCCAGGTATTTGTATTTACATTATCCAGAATATGAAAATGGCCCCCATAGACATCATCCTTGGCTATATTTACATGACGTTTGAATTCCCGGGAAGAGCTTTTAAAAAGTGCAGCATCCTTCCTGAGAACTGCATAGTTCATTACAAAAGCCAGTGTTTCGCATCCATGTCCAATGTCACCATATTTTGAAGCTATACTATCTTTCAGGGGGCTCAGATCATGCGCCAGGGCTTCATTGAGCAAACCAAATTCAGGATTAAGGTGGTGCTTCATAATCGCGGTCACACATCGATCAGCTAGCGCAACTATTTCGGAATCCGGTCTCTGCCTGAGCATCTGAGTCGATAAACTCAGTAATATCATCCAGTGTCCCAATATTCTGGGACCGGAAACTCTTGATTCTGCTTTATAAGGATAGGTAAAATCAGGCTTATCATACCGTTCAACCGCTTTTAAGATGATCTTTTTTGCAAGGTCGAAATATTTCTTTTCTCCGCTTGCTTTTGAATATTCAGCAAGGCCTTCAGCCACAAAGAGGTTGCCATAGATATCTCCTTCGGCCTCTGAAAGTGGTTTTCCATCTTTCGTAAAACCTGTAGGATAATAACTACCATCTGCGGGTAAAAGTTTTAAAATAAAGTCTTTGGACTTCTTTGCAATCTCAAGGTAGCGGGGATCTTTCTCTATGTTATTGTAAAGGAAGGAATACATCCATATACCTCTTCCTTCAAACCAGGCGCGTTTATTGGTATTCAGAAGTTTCCGTGTTAAAACATCAACAGAACACATAAATCCCCCAAGTTCATGATCAACAACCAGACTATCCATGTTTGGGATAAATTTCCCCAGCAGAGCCTCCTTATAACTATCCCTAAGCTTTTTCAGATTCAGATCTCTTATGGTTTTGATACCCTCAGCATTTACCTCCTGAGAAGCCTTTGCACCGGATGAAATTAGAGATCCTCCAATTGTCCCTGCGCCGACAATTCCAAGTCCGGCCAGCGAGTTTAATTTTATAAAATTACGTCTTGAATAATTTCTCATCTGCTTAGAATTATGATTTATCGATACTATAGTTGCCAGCATATTTTCTTATACCGGCCGTATTTACTCACTCTCCCCTATTCATACCTTATCAAACAGACCTGAAATTTTCCCCTTCCGGCTGATCATGCGGTTAAGAGAAAGCAGATTTAACATCAGGTGTCGCGGGTGATGGTAATGTTCTGCGCGTACCCTTGGATACTCATCAAGTTTTCTATCCCCTGCAGCAAGCCAGAAAGCATTTTCCGGACGGTCGAATTTTTGGTGTACATATTCCAGCGTTTCGGCGAAACATTCCTGCGCCCACTTTTCCCCGGTATGTTCAGCGATAAACAAAGTACCTATAAGGACTTCTTCCTGAAGCCAGAGCACTTTATCAACTTTCCATGTATTATTATCTACATGATCGAGAGCCCTGAAATACCCCCCGTAAACATCATCATGAGCTATTGTTAAATGGCGCTTAAAGACTTCTGATACCCGTGTAAAAAGCTGATGATCTTTACGGCGTGCTGCCTCGAACAACAGCATCCAGCAGGTTTCAATTCCATGTCCCGTATAGGCGAAATCTCTAAACGAATTATCGGGCCGGCTCATATCATGATTTAACACTTCGTTAAACAATCCGTATTCAGGATTCAGATGATGATTAAGTATAGCATCCACGCAGCGGTCTGCCAGTTTTTGAACAGCCGGATCCGCTGCATTTTCCAGCATTTGGGTGGCAGCCCGTAAAAAGACCATCCAATGTCCAAGCACCCTTGGAGCAGGAATCTTTGGAGCATCGGGGTTTAAATAAGCCACATAATAATCATAAGTCTGACTGTCATAACGATCCAGACAGGAGAAAAGAATCTCTTTTGCCAGAGTCAGATACTGGCTTTCACCGGAAGCCTTTGCGTATTCGGCTAATCCTTCAGCAATGAACAAACTGCTGTAGATGTCTCCCGGGCCTGAGAGTGGTGCACCCTCCCTGCTTAAAGAAGAGGTCCAGAATTTATTATCAACAGGTCTTGATTTAAGGATAAAATCCTTTGACTTACGGGCAATTTCAAGATAAGCCGGATTTTTTTCAAGGTTATTATATAGGAAGGAATAGGTCCACATTCCCCTGCCTTCAAACCAGGCAGTTTTATTGGTCGAAACTAAATTACGCGTGCTGATATCAACCGAACACATGAAACCTCCGAACTCATGATCTACAACCAGACTGTTCATATTCGGAAGAAAGTGATCAAAAAGATCAGATCTATACCTCTCCTGAAGTTTAAGAAGCCTGCTATCGCGGTTAGCGAAAGAAAAAGCATATCCAGTATCCTTTTGTCCGGTTTGACTTTTGGTAATCCCACAGGCGGCAAGGCTTATGCTTCCTAATCCCGCAACAAGTGTATTCGACATAAACTGCCTTCTTTTCATTTTGGTATTTTAATCTTTAAATCCTTTAACCTGTTCATATTTTCTTACGGAAATCACGGGAACTAAAAATACAATTATTTTGATACCAAATACATTTTCCGGAGACTAAATATCGAAAAAAAATCTATTGGGTACGTAAACAATGCCATATTCTTCTAATTTTGTCTAAGCTTCCAGATTTTACCTGAGGTATACAAAAAACATAATTGCTTGTCAGAGAAATAAATCCATCCTCACCAAAGCCTCAGAATAATAAATGCAGGATTGAACATGAACAGCAAAATGAGCCAGGGGCTGAAACTGTAACATTACTGATTATAAGTTATCTTCAAAGTGCATCTGAGTATCTTTGAATGCCGCTTGCAGATAACAGTTTTGAACAGGAAGCCATAAAGGCCTATAATCATAATTTAAAGACAGCTTAAAGAATAAAAATCTTCTATGAGAAAATCTATCCTTACCTTCTTCCTGTTTCTAAGTTATATGTTCGCCTATTCTCAGACTTATGAAATTAAGGGAAGTGTACAGGATACAGCTGGAGTGGCCCTTACAGGTACCCTGATTAAAATTAAATGGGCCTCAGATAGTATGGCCACCGCAGCCGATATAAACGGGGCATTTACTTTAAATAATGTTCACTCTAATGAATTCACTTTATCAGCAGCTTTTCTAGGCTTTGAAACTTTTATAAAAGAGTATAAAATCCTGAACGGAAACTCACTGATAATCCCGGCTATAAAATTAAAAACAGCCTCAAATACTCTTAATGAAGTGGTTATTACAGCAGTAACAGCTGTAAAAATAGGCGAAGACACCGTTACATTTAACGCCGCCTCTTTCCCCGTAAGGGATGGGGACGCCGTTGACGAAGTACTGAAAAAACTGCCGGGTGTAAAAGTTGACGGAGATGGGAATGTTACCAATCAGGGAGAAACCATCAGCAAAATACGTATCAATGGCAAGGACTTCTTTGGTACTGATGTCGCCACGGCGATTAAAAATCTTCCCGCTAATATTATTCAGAATCTTCAGTTCATTGACGACTACGGAGATCAGGCTAAACTGACAGGCATCAAAACCGGCGATCCTGAAAAAATTCTGAATATCACGATACAGGAAGATAAGAAGCGCGGATATTTTGCACGTATTTCGGGAGGATTGGGAAACGAAGACAGGTATAATACCAGCCTCCGTGCAAACGTCTTCAAGGGTGAGCGCCAGATCTCTTTTGACGGTACAATCAACAATACAAATATGCGGGGAGGAGGAGATAACGGAATAACCAATACCAATTCTGCTGGTCTCAATTACCGTAATGAATGGAACAAAAAGCTTTCTGCTGATGCAAGCTATAATTTTAATAATCGCTTAAATACCACGATCGGAAAGTCGTATACTCAGAATATCCTGGAGAGCTTTACACGTCTTGAGGATGCCTCAACTAATAATCACAGTGATAATGACAGTCATAATTTTTCGGGTAACCTTGAATACAGAAGTGATTCACTGAATTTTCTAAAAATATCACCGAGACTATCATATAATTCAAATGACATAAATAACCAGGGACTTTATAATATTTCCCAGCAAAATCTGGTCACGATAAGAAATAACCTGAGCGGTACTAATTCCTCCTCTGCCAGTTATGGCACCAATGTGTTTTACAATCATAAATTTTCTAAAAAAGGTCGGAATATCAGTTTGAGAGGGAACATTAATTATTCAGAGGGGGAAAACTTCAGGGACGTTTTAAATAATTACGTGATCACGAATGCGGGAGTTGATTCTTTGCGCTCCCAGAACCAGTTAATAGATAATACCAACCAAAATGTTCAAACCTGGGCAAACTTCTCCTATATGGAACCATTATGGAAAAAATCCTTTGTTGAATTCAACTACAACTGGAGCCGTTCAAACACCAGTACAAACCGGGATACCCGGGATATAATCAAGGGTCAGCAGGTTTTAAATCCTTCCTTAAGCAATGATTATGAGTACCAGTTTACTACCAATCGTGTTGGATTGAATTACCGCTATATTGACCCAAAATATAACTATACACTTGGGCTGAACGTCCAGCCTGCTGTACTTAAAGGTCAGAATTTAAGTATGGATATTAATACAGAAAACAAGACCTTCAATTTCATCCCATCCGCTCGTTTTGTTTATAAGTTTACCAAACAGAAAGCCTTACAGGTAAATTATTGGGGACACAATAATCAACCCGCATTTTTACAATTACAACCCATTACCGACAACTCAAATCTTCAAAATACCGTTACGGGCAACCCGGACCTTAAGCCTGAATTTATTCATACGCTGAATGCCAGATACAATCAATCGGACTGGAATATGGGGCATGTGTTATATGCAAATTTCTCCTACAATAAAACGCAGGATAAAATTGTAACTACCAAAATGCTTATTCCTAATACCCTAAACCAGGTAACAAGTTATACCAATACGGATGGCTTTTATACGCTCAAGGGCGATTACTCATACGGCAAACCCTTTTTCGAACGCAAATTCACAATTACCTATTCAGGAGGAGCATCACTTAACAACAATGTGGCTTTCATAGATAAAAGCAAAAATATCGCTAAGAACTATATGGTTAGACAGGAACTGGAATTCGAAGTCGACATTAAAGATGTAATTGACGTTGAGCTGGAAACTTCATACTCCATTAATCAAACCACGTATTCCCAGGAAAATTTCGAGGATCGTCAGACTAACAGCCTGCAGCTGCAACTCAGAGGAAGGAACTATTTCTTTAAAGATCTTACCCTGGGTTATGATCTCCGAAAAACTATTAACTCGGGATTTGACAATTCTATAGTTCAGAATCCAACAATATTACGCCTGTACACGGAATACCGCTTTCTTAAAGGAAACATTGGCGCTCTCAGATTCGACGCCTTTGACATTTTTAATGAGAATACGGGCATAAGCAGAGATGTTTTTGACAATCTGATCATTGATCGCCAGATAAACCGGCTGGGAAGATATTTCATGCTTTCGTTCAACCTTCGCCTTAATAAGTTTGGAGGAGGCGGTAATGGACCCCGCCAAAATGAAAATCGCCAGGGCGGTGAGCGTCAGGGCGGCGGCTACAGGTCCAATAATTAACAAAAGGATAAGAGACAATTATAAGGCAAACTTGCCTCTTACCCTTCATTTTTATTTTCCCTTCTCAGGCACGATCCATAGGTAAATCGTAGAGCCATCCACTTTAACTGTTTTATCAGGAGCCCAGTCACCGAGATCAAATGCATGGGATACAATTCGGGTTCCAGGTTTCAATGCCATCAGTTTTGGCCGCAATTTCATATTCACAACCGGTAGCAGATACATACTGATTACAGTAGCCTTATTCAAGTCTGTAGTGAAGAGATTCGCATTTACAAATTTCACCTTATCTGTTACACCTTCCCTTTTAGCATTCTCATTAGCTTCGGCAATGCGCTGAGGATCAATATCTATTCCCACACCTTTGGCCCCATACTTTTTTGCCGCCTTAACCACTATCCGGCCGTCTCCGCATCCGAGGTCATATAGCAAATCCCCTTCTTTAATATCTGCCAACTCCAGCATGGCATCCACAACCTGAGGCCTTGTGGGTACATAAGGAACATCAAGAACCGGTTTTTCCTGTGCAAACACCCAGGTTGAGGTGAATATGAACAGCAATAATAAATACAATAAGCCCTTTTGATTTTTCATACTCTTTTAATTTAAGTCAATAAATAAATTTTTAAGCAATTTCTTTGGATCGTCCAATCCAGCCCTGGTTCTTAGTTTAACAATCTTTTGCAGGGACTGGTTTTCATACTGTTTTTTTTGTTACAGGAAAGATCAGCAGCAGCATACCGCCCAAAACAAGCACCCCTATTCCGGCAAGCGCACCCATTCCTGTATATACCAGACTTGAGTACAAAAGATATAAACTGCTAAGGCAAAAAATGATTGGTGTAAGAGGATAAAATGGAACTTTGAATGGTCTGCGAGCATCCGGCTCCTTCCATCTTAAAACAAAGAGCGAAATGCCGACCAGTAGAAAAAAGAACCAGAAAACGGGTGCAGTATATTCAATCATTGTTTGAAAACCGCTTCGTGTAATTAAACCCAAACTGATCAATGCCAGGGATATAATACCCTGGATCAGAAACGCATTAAACGGACCGGATTTTTTATCATCCCACTTCCCAAGGATCGAAAAAGCCCTGAAATCTTTTCCAAGGGCATAATTGCTTCTTGCACCAGTAAATATCGTCGCATTGGCGGATGTAAGGGCTGATATCGCTACAAGGATACTAATCAGCCAGACCCCGGCATCGCCCCAGGCTATTTTCATGAGGTCTGCCCCTGCCGCTTCAGATTGTGCCAGGCCCGCATGACCCAGTGTACGCAGATAAGCTATATTGATAAGCAGGTAAGTAAGAGTGATAATTATAAGGCTGAAAACCAATGACCGGGTCATGCGCTTTTCACCCGTTTTAAGCTCGGAAGAAATATAAGCTGCTTCGTTCCATCCTCCAAAAGTAAGAAGAACAAAAACCATTGCCAGACCCGGGAAATTTCCCTCCGCTGAGTCAGCTACAGGATTAGCCACATTTACTTCACTGAATGCTGGAGTAAAAAATAATCCGGAACCAATAATTAAAAGCACCCCTGCTACTTCAACTGATGTAAGGAATCGTTGTGTCCGGGTACCCAGGTGTAAACCCTCGAGGTTAATGCCGGTCAGCACAATTACAACAATTGCGGCGTAAATTACAGCGGAGTATTCTCCCAGACTAAACATTTGGGTAAAATAATCCCCTGATATATAAGCCAGTAAAGCAATAGATCCGGTTTGAATGATGCTCATCCTTGACCAGGCAAAAAGGAATGCGAGCTTATGGCCAAAGGCCCTTGTTATAAAATGATAATCGCCTCCGGCATCCGGAAAGGCTGTGCAGAGTTCGGCATAGCAAAGAGCACCAATGAAGGAGATCAAGCCGCCTATTACCCAGGCAAGCAGGAACATTCCATCACCCTCCGTATTTCCTGCAACAAGTGAGGGAGTTCTGAAAATGCCCGCACCTATTACCAGGCCTACAATTATGGCAACCGCATCTATAAGACTAAGTTTTGGGCTTGGCCCTGTGAGATTGTTCATGAAAAAAAGCTTGGTCAGGGGCCTAATTAGGACACTGAAACGGTAAACTCTTTATTGAACAATCCGAATAGGAGAATGTTAATTAATTTGAAAAGATGAAGCTGTATTAATCAACTATAACTCCATACTTAGTTGTTCTACCCTCTATTTGGTAATAACGGTACAGGATTTCGGAGATCGATTCGATCACATCAGCAGGTGTGCCAGGCATTTTATAATTTTCCATAACGGCAAGGGCATAAGGCTGCCCCGGAAAATAAACAATTGTCCACTCGGTAGAAACCCCGGGCAAGCCCCCGGGTTTAAATGCAAGAGGCAGACCTGAAGGCAGACCTTTGGCTACCCTGCTGTTCTCCCTCCCATTCTTTTTCAAAATACTTAAAATTTCATCTGAAGTGGCCCTGTTTATAAACTTACCATTATAAAGAAGATTCAAAATCATAGCGGCTTCTGCAGGGGTTGAAATATTTTCATCCCCTCGTTTGGAAGCTGCGGCATCGATCATTTTGCGCTGAACCCGTGTATTGGAAAAACCAAGGGACTGCATTGTACTGTTTATGGCCGGCATCCCAACAAGGTCAATTAAGGTATTTGTAGCAGAATTATCGCTCATGGTGATCATCAATACACATAAATTCCGGATGCTTAATGATACAGGATCAATCATGGAATTCAATATACCGGATCCTCCAACCGTATTTGAAGGAAGTAAAGGCTTAAGATCAGAAAGTGAAAATTTCTTCTCATGAGCCTGCTTATATACTTCCATCAGGATCGGGATCTTGATTGCGCTGGCCTGGGCAAATACCAAATCAGAATTTATACCTATCGTTTCACCTGTTTTTAAGCTGACTGCCATGAAACCGGTCAGACCAGGTGAAGAATTAACTATTTTCTGTAATTCTGTTTCAGTTTTCTTCTTCAGAATGTTTTTTACGGACTCCTGTGAAAATACGCTTAGCCCGATCAGACAAAAGCAGATTATTAAAAAAGTTTTGTTCATCAGAATGTTAAACTATCACTTTAATTCTTCAAAACAAAATCCAGATTTTCTGTAATACGCCTTCCTTCCTCTTTAAAGGCGTCGATATACTGTCTGATCCGCTCCTTTGCTGTTTCAAGATCCTCATTATTCAAATTAATGTTCAGCAGATCAATGAACCAGGGGATCTTAATATCGCTGAAAACATAGATTTCTGCGATCTCTTTGGAAACGGGTAATGTGCTGGTTTTTGACAGATCATAGACATCCTTATTATCTGCAGCAAGCAGTTTGGCATATTCCTCATCTAAAAGCCGCTTTAAAAGATCCCTGGTAAATAAATCCCCCTTTTTAACACCCGTCTCTTCATCATCTTCAGTAAATTGTGCGCCTTTGTGAACCCATTCCCACACAATACTCAACCTTATCTCACCCGTGGCCATATCTTCCATAAGATATAAAATATCATCATTCCCGAAGTAATCGGCAGCCTTAAGGGCTGCGGCCTGCATTCCCTGCCCAAAGGCGTTTCCATACTGGAGAGCCACGCTGAGCAGATTACGCGCGCCGCGGATTGTTCTTGGAGCGGGTTCAATCAGGATCAGACCATCTGCATCAGCCTGTGTATAGGTGAGCGCCGGGAACTTCCTGCCAAGCTGATTGTCATCACCTGCCTTTTCCCATACCGGCCTAACGATATTCACCATTTTCCAGTGAGCGACCCACTTCCCGCTGGCGCCTTCCTGCTGTTCTCTCTCTGCCCCTGCAAGTGCTTTTTCCATGCTTGCTGCAACGCCTTCGGCTGATCCAACAGGAATATTGGGTTCCATTCCACCCTGCCATAGGGCAAAATTACCTTTGATATCCGGGGTATTTACAGCTCTTTTAACACGATCCTCGTAATTACGCATGTATCCATAGGTCATGGTAATGGATTCAATATTCGGATTGATAAAGCTTTCATCCCATGCCATCGCATCTGATACGCTGTTGATATAATCCCAGCGGCCGGTATTATACCCGACAAAATGTTTTCCAAGAACTGCCCTGATCTCCATCAGCTGATGGGTTGCTTCAAGCTGCTCTACCAGGAGGTAAACCTTAATCGTTCCCTTCTCCAAAGCAAGATGATCTTCCAGTGCCGAAAGCATTTCATTCCATAAAGCGGCCTCCTCTGCAGTCTGGATTTTCGGGAGATATAAAACGAGAGAACTTCCTGCTTTCTGTAATTCCCTGTAATTATTCACCACATACAGGATAAGATCAACAACAGAGGCAGCCATAGCCTGTCCATTCGCGTCGCGGATATGGCGGTCGTCCAGGTGGAGTCCGCGGCAGCGAAAAATTTTAGTTGTAAAGTCCAGTTGCCGTTTCCAATCCTTAACGATCGGATAACCAAGAAAACCTTCCGACCAACGGTTCATTTCTAAAGAAACCTTTTCAGCCACCTTTAAAAAAAGCGGATCCCTGGAAATAGCGAGTTTCAGATTGCGCTGATTATCAAGTGACATACTTCCGATCTGACCTAATGCATCCTCACCATCAAACATCCAGCCGTCGGCACCGGATAAAAGGGCATAAGCAACGTTCCGAATGCTGCTTTCAAGTTCTGCATTTGGTTTTGCTGCCGGGCCAGTTCCCTGGATCCATTGGCGCTGCAGATCTGCAGGTATTATCGCTCCTTCAAACTTACCCTCGCGGGCATCCTGTACCTTAATGCTGGTACGCGGAATAATGCTTTCCGGATCATAAAAATTAATTCTTTTCTTAGTTTGATGCCTGTCAGCGCGGCGTTTTATCCGTGCAGACATTAATTCTTTTATGTCTTCATTGAAATGAGCCAGCGCAGCCAGTGCAGAAAGGGCTTCTGCTGAATAAACGTCACTGTATTCTTCCTTCAGATTATCACGGATAATAATGCGGGTATCTTTCATTTTATATGTATTCCTTGAATTTATTTAATTAAAAAAACAGTCATGCTAAGCGGGCCGTGTGCACCGAGAACCAGCGCCTGCTCAATATCCGCTGTTTTTGAGGGTCCGCCTATAAACCCCCCAAAACCGTAATCTTCGGAAGCAATTTTCTCATATGCATCATGCATTGTTGAAACTATACTGTCTTCGGAAACCACAACTGCCAGATGCTGACATATATATGGGAGGATCCGTTGTCCCATTACATCCTCTGTAAGCCATACGGCGCCATTTTCAGCAACAGCCAGTCTGGCCCGTATCACAGCTAATTCCACATTTTCCAGCGTATGCGGATCGGCATCCTTTACACAGAGTTCGGTTACTTCCCCCAACTCTGGCAGAGTGCTTAGAATCCGTGTACCTGTATCAAAAAGCTCCCTGATCAGCGCCTTAACCCCCTCCATTGTACCCGGCGAAAACACCTTTCCCCCTATTCCGGTAAACGTCTCGGTGTATTTACCGGAAATATCATTCTCAAGTACTTTAAACATACTGATATCTGGAAGCGGGGATAAAGGCGGCTGATTCTGTAAGACCGCTGACAAAATACTTTCTCTGCTGCTCATTCTATTTATTTTTATCTTTCACATTTTTTGCATACCACTCACCAAAAGATTCCGCCGGACTCTCAGGCATATCGCGCTGCTTATACCATGGATTAAATTTGTTATTCAATGCAAAGGGCGCATGATTTAAGATCCATCTTCCCGTCTTCCCTGCCGTACGGTAAATATCCGGGGAAGAAAGTGTCAAAGCCATTGCTTTCATACTGATCGTTTTCCGGCCTGCTGCATATCCTTCTTTTACTATAACCTGCCTCCATTTATACAATTGGTCGTGAATATTGATCTTTACCGGACACACATTCGAACATGAACCGCAGAGTGTAGAAGCAAAAGGCAGATCTGCATGCTTCTTCATATCAAGATTAGGGGCCAGAATTGCGCCAATTGGTCCCGAGATGGTATTATGATAACTAAGTCCGCCGCTTTTCCGGTAGACCGGACAGGTATTCATACAGCCCCCGCATTTTATGCATTTCAGTGAATCCCGGAAATCTTCGCGCCCGAGCTGCCTTGTTCTTCCGGCATCAACCAGGATAAGATGCATCTCCTGCCCGGGGCGCGGCTTCCTGAAATGACTTGAATAAATAGTTATCGGCTGGCCGATGGCGCTCCGGGCCAGCAGTCTGAGAAACACGCCCAGGTGCTTTCTGGAAGGAATGATCTTTTCCAAACCCATTGATGCGATCTGAACTTCCGATAAATGTGCTCCCATATCCGCATTACCTTCATTGGTACAGACTACGTATTCACCTGTTTCAGCAATGGCAAAATTAACGCCTGTTAATGCCGCACGACGTGTTAAAAACACATTCCGTAAATGTTTACGCGCAACCCGGGTAAGTAAGGTAGGATCAGAAAGTCCCTTTTCAGTTCCCAGGTGCTCATGAAAAAGTTCACCGATCTCCTCCTTTTTTTTATGGATACAGGGCAGCACAATATGGCTGGGAGGTTCATTATCCAGCTGCTGAATATACTCTCCCAGATCGGAATTGATGACCTCAATGCCCCTCTCGCCTAAATATTCGTTCAGCTGGCATTCTTCGGTGAGCATTGATTTACTCTTCACCATCTGGGTGATTTGCTTTTCTTTGAGGATGGAATAGACAATCTGGTTATGCTCATCCGCATCAGCGGCCCAGTACACTTTCACGCCGTTTTTTTTGAGATTTTCCTCAAATTGGATCAGGTAATCATGCAAATTGGAAATTACATTGCTTTTTATAGCAGATGCTGCTTCCCTTAACTCTTCCCATTGGGGGGTCTGATTCGCCGACTTATCGCGTTTCTGACGGATCCACCAAAGTGCGCCGTCATGCCAGTCGACCCTTGCTTCGTCCTTATTAAACTCTTCGGCTAATGTGGCGTGATCTGCGCTGCTTCTCATATAGAAGGTAATGAACTGTTTAATATTTCTGCAATGTGAATGATCCTGACACTGCTTTTATTTCGGTGAAGTATTCCCTCCATATGCATCAGGCAGGAAAGATCAGGGGAAGTTATAAACTCCGCACCATTCTTTGTATGGTCGTTAACCCGGTCTTTACCCATTTTTACGGATACAGCTTCTTCAGCTATACAGAAAAGACCGCCGAATCCGCAGCATTCATCGGCCCTGTCGAGGGTGATCATTTCCAAACCTCCCACCATATTTAAAAGCTGTTGGGGCTTGGAAAAACCCGGAGCAACCAGTTCAGACATCTGGGCAAGATGGAGACCTCTTAAACCATGACAGCTCTGATGCATACCGACTTTATGAGGAAAATAAGCCTCAAGTTTATCCACCTTAAGCACATCGGTCAAAAACTCTACGAGTTCATATATTTTATGCCGGATGTCCTGGGCAGCTTCCTCATCTTCATGGGAATGAAGGTGATCCTTGATATGCAGCACACAGCTAGCTGATGGTGCAACAATATAGTCGAAATCTGAAAAATTCTCAATAAACAGTTCGTTACAAGATTTGGTAAGATGCTCAAATCCAGAATTTGCCAGGGGCTGTCCGCAGCAGGTTTGCTTGCGCGGATAACTGACATCCACTCCCAGTTTCTGCAAAAGCTCAAGCGTGGCTATTGCCGCAGCCGGATACAGCTGGTTGACATAACAGGGTATAAACAGTCCGACTTTCATATAATTCTTTTTTCAGCTTTTTCTGAATCTGCACTCAATTGACAAGCAAAGTAATTATTTTAAATAAATAAATATGCTTCCGATATTCTGACCCATGAAACTCATAATATCCCATCCATTGGAAAAATTATTTGGATTCATATCCCCATCCTCGCTGGATGAAAATGAATTTCCGGAAAATTTTCTGATACTTGACTAATTAATCTTTTTATAATGAACAAGATATTTCTTTGCCTATTTCTATACTTAATCACAACAGGGAGCTATGCCCAGCAGACTAAAAATATCGGACTGCACAGCGGCTCATTGAATTCGGGCAATATGGATCGTAAATACATGTATTATATACCAAAAGGGATTGAAACTGCTGGCAAGGTACCACTGGTTTTATTCCTTCATGGTATGGGTGCAAGTGCGCAGATTGCAGTGAATGTACTTGGACCGCAATTCCATGCCCGCGCCGAACGTGATAAGGCAATTGTGGTATACCCTGAGGCAAGTTCCAAACATTGGAATGACAAGCTAGGAGGAAGTTATCCTTTAACGGATATGGTTGATGACGTTGCTTATATCTCTTCGCTGATCGATCTTTTTATCGGGGAGTTTAAAGCAGATCCAGGCAGGGTTTACATTTCAGGAAGTTCAAACGGCGGAATGATGAGCTACCGTTTAAGTGTTGATATTCCGGAAAAGATCAGGGCCATTGCTCCATTTATTTCTGCCATTAGCCCGCAGGTTGCACAGCAATTTCCTTATGCAAAGCCAATTCCCATTATCATTACCAGCGGTACAGGAGATACCATTATCCCTTGGGATGGCGGACCAGTACGTGTTACCCGCACCCCAGAACTGCTTTCAGGTGATAAAAATATAGCCTACTGGAAAGCGCGGAACGGTGTAAAAAGTAATGCAAAACTCTCCCGTTTACCGGATATAGAGCCTGGAGATAAATCGACTGTAGAAATATACCATTATAAAGGCAGAAATGATGTGGTCCTGTATAAGATCATAAATGGTGGGCATCAGCATCCAACGCTGCGTGAAAAGGGTAAACCATTGGTACCGGGTAAGAATATGGATTATAATTCCTTTGAAACCGTTTGGGATTTTTTTCTATCCTATAAATAATTATCACCAAATTAATTGGACAGAATTCATACTTCCTAATTAATATCTTTACTTCATGCGTGACATCAGCAGTAAACAGATCACCCTCCGCACAGCAAGGGCAGTCGGCATTATATTTTGTTCGGAAAACAGCATTGCTATGATCAGATCAAACGAACTTCCAAAAGGGAATTTATTTGACGTTGCCCGTGCAGCTGGTTTTTTGGGTGCCAAACTTACCCCCCAGCTCCTTCCACACTGCCATCCGGTAACGATCGATGCAATGGACTTCAGTTTTGAGTTTTTGAACAAGGATCTTCATTCTGAATTATTCACTCCCGAAATCCTTGCAAGAACTGGCATTCTGATCAGCGGGGAGGCTAAATCAATTGGCCGGACAGGTATTGAAATGGAAACCCTCACCGCGGTATCTGTTGCTGCGCTGGAAATTTACGACATGCTGAAACCTGTTGATACTAACCTGGAGATCGGACATATCAAACTTCTGGAAAAGCGAGGGGGGAAAAGCGACAGGAACCGCTTTATTGAAAATTCACCTGTTTGTGCCGTATTGGTTTGCTCCGATTCAACAGCTGCGGGCGCAAGGGAAGATAAAAGCGGGAAGCTGATCTCTGATATGCTTGAAAAGGTAAATGCAAGCGTGAAATATTTCAAGATCCTTCCTGACGACAAGGAAGCCATACAGAACCAGATCAGGCAGTGGGTTGAGGAAGATATCCAGTTTATTTTTACCACTGGAGGAACAGGCCTCGGACCCAGGGATAATACGGTAAGTGCTGTAAAGGAGATCCTGGAAAAGGATGCAGACGGCATTACTGAGGCTATGCGTGTATTCGGGCAAATGAGAACCCCGCTTGCCATGATAAGCCGAGCAGTTGCCGGTTCTATTGCCAAAACATTGATCGTGACACTTCCGGGTAGCCCAAACGGGGCAAAAGAATCACTAGAAGCTATTCTGCCGGGGATATTCCATGCCAGGAAAATGATGGAAGGTGAAGGGCATTAGATTTGGGATCCGTTTAGATGCGGTATTCTTTTTTGCTCTTCATAAACTTTAAATCCTCGATCTAAACCGGCAAACCTCTGAAAAAATGGTCCGGCGCGAGTATCAATTCAGGATCTTCTCGATTCAAAATGTGCCATAATCACCTTTTAAAGCCCTAAAACAGCTCTTTTCATCGGGTAAAAATACCGGTGAAATTTCCCCGGGAATATTTCACCTGCTCAAAGCGGCCATTCACCGAAAATTTTCCCCCATCCGCCTATTTGCCATTTGCGCCCGTTGTTTCCCGCCCTACATTTGATCTAAGAAAACAAAATAAATCAAATATTTAATTTTAAAAACAATCATTATGAAAACTTTAAAATCATTAGGCGCAGGATTATTAATGGTCTTATCATTCTCCGCTTTCGCAACGGACGGGTCAAAATCCGAAAAACTAGATATGAACTATGCAGCGAAAGCTTACATAGATGCGATCGCCCATGGCAAGATCAACGGACTTCCGGAAGTATTGGACAAAGAGATCAAATTCACAACCACACACCGTGAAAAAATCGTTAATCATGACAAAGCGGCTTTGCTTAAATCATTAGAAGGGATTAAAAACGTAGAGCAGGATTGCACAACACAGTACAGCGTTGTTGAAGCAACTCCAACACTTAGCATAGTAAAGGTAGTTATGAATTATGGTGATTTTTCCAGAATAACCTATCTGAGCCTCGCGAATACAACAAAGGGATGGAAAATTACTAATGTTTCCACTTCTATCGTGTAAATTGCTGTACCATACCATTTTTAAGGTCCGGAACCCCGGGCCTTTTTGTGCGTGATATGGACTGATCCGAAATTAAGCGCTGGCTACCAGTTTACTTGTACTTCTGTAAACAAAAGAATTGTAAATATGCCTTCTGGCAAATCTACCCGGAGAGTCGGCATTGATCAGTTTAACATAAACCGCTTTGGGAACATCAAAATACTCGTATACATTTCCATCGGCAAAACTCACCGTCAGGGTCTGACCTTTATATTCAAAATCAGCAATTCCAGAACTTGTAGTTGTGAGCGTATAATCCGCCAATGATTGCATACGGGTTTCAGGAGCAATACTTACCAGAAAGTGATAAGCTTCAATAATGGTTTTACTTTTCTCTTCGGCTTCAAGCTTACTCTCAGCACAGTCTGTGAACTTATCAGGATGCCAGTTTTTCATCAGTGTCCGGTAAACCGTTTTTAGTTCCTGTAATTCCGCAGTTTTATCTACTCCTAAAATCTTTCTGTAATCGACAATTTTTCTCATGTAATTTCAATTTATATGATCCGGAAAGTTCACGGGTTGGAGCGAAGTATTTCAAGAAAATAATTTTGCAAAGGTATGGAATAAAAAACAGCAATTACTATCAGCCTTAAATCTTGCCCTTGTAATACCTCATTCACGTCATTAAGCCGTAAATATTGGTATCCGGCTCATCATGAACCGGATTATTGGAATAGTAATATACTATCTTTAATGCAACAGCATAAGCTAAATGAAAATACTCCTTACCGGCGCAAGCGGATACATTGCACAACGTCTCCTCCCTGTTTTACTTAAGGGAGGTCATGAAGTGGTTTGCTGCGTTCGCGATAAGTACCGCTTTGATATCCAGAAATACGCTGAGTTTAAACTTCAGGTAATAGAGGTTGATTTCTTAAAACCAGAGACCCTTAAAAATATCCCGGAGGATATTGATGCTGCTTATTATCTTATGCATTCCATGTCATCTTCAAAAGGTGATTTTACCAGCATGGAACAGCAGGTCGCCGAAAACTTTAAGGACCGGATTGAACAGACCAGGGTCAGGCAGGTGATCTATTTGAGCGGTATAATTAATGACACCGAACTTTCCAAGCATCTGAGTTCAAGAAAAAATGTGGAAGCCATACTTTCGGGTGCTTCCTTTACAATCACCACATTAAAAGCAGGCATAATTGTGGGTTCTGGAAGTGCAAGCTTCGAGATCATCAGGGATCTGGTTGAAAAGCTGCCGGTAATGATCACTCCAAGGTGGCTGAAAACCAAATGCCAACCCATTGCTATCAGAAATGTTATTGATTTTCTTTACGGGGTCTTGCTTAAAGACTTTACTTTTAATAAGAGCTACGATATTTCAGGCCCGGAAATTATCACCTATGAGGATATGCTTCTTCGCTTTGCAAAAGTAAGAGGCCTGAAAAGAAAAATATTCATTGTTCCCGTAATGACCCCCAAATTATCATCCTACTGGCTGTATTTTGTCACCTCGGTATCCTATTCCCTTGCCCAAAATCTCGTGGACAGTATGAAGGTTGAGGTTATCGGCATTCCCAATGACCTCGACAAGAAACTTAACATCGAGCTGATTTCTTATGAAGATGCGATCAAAATGGCATTCGGTAAAATTGAGCAAAATGAGGTAATCTCAAGCTGGCGCGATGCTTTTGAAAGCAATGCGTATCAATCAGGCTTCTCCAGGCTGATTGAGGTTCCACAGGATGGATGCTTCACTGACAAGCGAACGCTGAAGATCGCCGATCCTGAAAGGGTACTTAAAAACATTTGGGCTATCGGCGGCAATACCGGTTGGTACTATGCCGACTGGCTTTGGTCTGTACGGGGGTTCCTTGATAAAATATTTGGCGGTGTGGGATTAAAACGTGGCCGCACTAATTTAAACGAGGTCTTACCCGGAAATGTGATCGACTTTTGGCGCGTAATTTTAGCCGATAAAAAAGAGAAGAGACTTTTGCTGTATGCAGAAATGAAATTACCCGGAGAAGCCTGGCTTGAATTTAAACTTGATGAGGAAAATATGCTTCACCAAACTGCTACCTTCAGGCCGCTGGGATTATTGGGACGCTTATACTGGTATTCTGTTCTGCCATTCCATGCTTTTATTTTCAAAGGTATGCTCAGAAATATTGCAAACAATTAATCAAATCAAGTCAATACTGGCTTGGCCTTACGAATTCTCCAAGTTTTTTGGGTGCTGTTCTGTAATATCCGCTTACTAAAATATCAGTGAACATATCCTGGGGAACTTTTTCCAAATCGACCATCGTCCATCCCTGCTTTCCCCATTTATTTGGAACAGGATATATAATGTTCCGGTCAAAAGCCATAAAGACATCCTGATCAATTTCGGATAGTTTAACACAAGCAAGATTGCTTACCGGGTCAAATGTGGCAAAGATCTTTTTACCTACCCGAAAAGATGTTTTTTCAAAGTGCGGCTCTTCGCTCGTTCCAGGTAAGGAAAGGGCAATGTTGCGAAATGCATTTATATCTGGCATACTCAGATGATTTTTCAAAAAATCTATTCCTTTGGAGGATAATTACCTGCGTCCGGTCCTTCTGGCCTGAACCTGGCCATAGAATGATATCGGTTGTCTGTTAATACTGTTTACAACCAGCGTTGCATAACCGGCCGGAGAAACTGAAATATTCATCAGACTTGGATCATCCGGCTCATTTAACCTGATCGCTATCTCAAATCTACCACTTTTAGTTTCTTCAAGAGCATATGTAAAATTAGTTGAAGAAAATGTCAGCGGACTTGTCGAAGTGCCATACGGTGCAGTATAGGCAGTTCCGAAGTAGGGTAAATGACTGTCAATTGAATCCCTGGTAAAAATGACCCTGTATTCTGAAGTAAGCTGAATAGTTCTTCCTCTCATTGGGGTAGCAGATTGAGCTAGGAACTCGAAACTTTTACTTTCCAGTAATTTCCTGGTTTCAGCACTTTTCTGCGGGCTGTATTTCGCTGAACATGCGGCTAAAAGAAAAATACTTAAAGTCAGCAGGGCAGGAAAATGAATTAACTTGAATGATTTCATAGCGGATAGATTTAGAAATATAGCGCAAAAATCATGCTAGTGGCAGGATGTTTTGAATAAGCTGAGCCGGAATTTCTTATCCAAAAAAAATGCATTCCTTAAGCGTAAAACTTAGCGGAATGCATTTTTATTATAAAATTTCAGGTGATGGTCCGAAATCCTTATTTCTTTTATGAAACCGTTTTAAACACATCCTGTTCGATAAATGGCTGACTTCTTAAACGTTTTCCTGTGGCCTTAAATATGGCATTTGCCACTGCCCCTCCTGTTGGAGGAAGCGCCGGTTCACCAAGTCCGGTCGGATCAATTCCATTATCTACAAAATGAGTTTCAACTTCAGGAACTTCCTTCATCCGGATAAGCCGGTAAGTATTGTAGTTCTTCTGTTCGGCAGCGCCATCCTTAAAACTTAATTTGCTGTACATCGCATGCCCCAGTCCATCAACCACACCGCCCATTACCTGCTGACGGGCACCTCCCAGATTAACTACCTGTCCGCAATCTGAAATTGCATAGATCTTTTTAACTACCGGAACTCCCCCCTGTACAACTACATCACATACCTGTGCAACATAAGAAGCGTGAGAAAAATAAACACTGAAACCCTGGGAAACATCTTTTTTCTTACCCCATCCTGATTTCTCAGCAGCCATTTTAATAACGCCTTCCATCCTGTCAATATCATAGCGGATATCTCCGACCGGTGCTTTTTTAGCTTTAGCCAATAGATCGAGCCTGAATTGTACCGGATCTTTTCCAGCAGCCTGGGCAACCTCGTCAATAAATGACTGTTCTGCATAAGCCAGGAAATTAGTGATCGGGGCACGCCAGGCACCGGTTGTAATGGGCGATTTATGTTCAACAGAATCAATCAGTAGATTATCTACAGCACCAGAAGGAAAATTATTCTCCCGGGTTGAGTTTCCTGAGTTAATCCCTACTCCCCTTAGCTTATAGGCGGTCATATTACCCTGGGCATCGAGAGCTGCCTCAAAGCGGTATCTTACTGCCGGACGGTAGGTTCCGCCCGTCATATCATCTTCCTTGGTCCAGATCAGCTTGATTGGAGCTTTCATAATACTTGATAATTCGGCGGCCTCCGAGGCAACGTCGTTTTTCAGTCTTCTTCCAAATCCTCCTCCCAACCGGGTAAGCTGCAGGGTGATCTTATCCTCCGGAACTTTTAATAATTGCGAAATTTCTGCCCTGGCCCTGGCCGGAGTTTGTGTAGGGCCTACGAGTTCAATTCCGTCTGGTCGTACATGAGCAAAAAAGTTCATTGGCTCCATAGGGCTGTGTGAAAGGAAGGGACACTGATACTCGGCCTTCACAACCTTGGCTGCGTTCCTGAAAGCCGAATCCGGATCGCCGTCTTTACGCCGTACAGTAGCCTCTCCATTATCCATCAGGGAGAGAAAGAGTTTGTTATGATCTTCAGTACTTTCTATATTCCCGTCCTTTTCATACTCGATCTTTAATAACTTCCTGGCTTTATTGACTTCCCAGGTTGATTTGCCGACCACGGCCACATTGTTTTTAAAGGTCACTACATCAATAATTCCCGGCATGGCTTTAGCAGCGGCCGAATCCACCGATTTTAATTTCATCCCAAAAGATTCAGGACGCTGGATCATGGCAAACAGCATACCTTCCCGGTAAAAGTCCATCCCGAAGAGAGGCTTGCCTGTTACAATATTTTTATTCTCTACATTTCGGACCAGGCTTCCTATCAGCTTGAAATCTTTTCGATCCTTTAACTTAACCTCCTTTGGTACAGGTATTTTGGATGCAGCATCTGCAAGTTCACCATAACTGAGTTTCTTTCCTGAGCCCGAATGGATCACATAACCGTTTGATGCAGTGCATTGGGAAGCTGGCACAGACCAGCGCTGGGCTGCCGCCTCGATTAACATGAACTTGGCTGTAGCACCGGCAGTTCGCAGAAGTTTCCATGAATGAGGAACTGCACCGCTTCCGCCCGTAAGCTGACGGTCAAATTTATTATCCAGGTTTGCCTGAAGAACTTTCACCTTTTTCCAGTCGGCCTCAAGCTCTTCAGCAACTACCATTGGAAAAGAAGTCATTATATTCTGGCCAAGTTCGGGATTAGGTGACATGATGGTCACTGTTCCGTCGGTTGCAATGGATAAATAACTGTTAAAGGTATTAGCTGCCGCTGATGCCTGATCGGAAACAAGTACTGCAGCATTTGCTTCAGTGAACCAGTTAAACCCAAGTACCAGGCCGCCGCCTGCTATAGCGGTCATTTTAAGAAAATCACGTCTGCTGTTGTTTGTTGTGCTTTTCATAATAATCAAATTTTAGTACTGGCCAATTTCACTGCTTCACGGATACGATGATATGCTCCGCACCTGCAAATATTTGCATGCATAGCCCCATCAATTTCATCCTGCGAAGGTTTCGGATTCTGTTTCAAAAATGCCGCTGCAGTCATGATCTGCCCGGCCTGGCAATAACCGCACTGGGCAACATCAACCTCATCCCAGGCCAACTGAAGGGGATGATCTCCCTTTTCAGATAAGCCCTCTATAGTGATAACCGGGGAATTTCCTACCGCAGAAACCGGGTAAACACATGAGCGGACCGCTCCCCCATTGACATGAACCGTACAGGCTCCGCACTGGGCTATTCCGCAGCCATATTTAGTTCCAACTAAACCGAGATGATCCCTTAAAACCCATAATAAAGGGGTATCAGGCTCAACATCGGCCTGTAAACTTTTTCCGTTAACCTGAAGTTTATAAATGGCCATACTAATTGCTTTGATTTTAAGCTAAATTAATCAAAAAAGCTGATTAAAAACATGTAACAAATTGGTTAATATATTATTAGTGATCCTTAAATTCCGTTTGACTTCTTAACCAATTTCTGGTCTTTAAATAACCCGCAACTCATAACCCGCAACCCATAACTCACAACCCATAACTCACAACCCATAACTCACAACCCGAAACCCTCAACCTCTTTTCTTCAATTCAAACAGGTCCAGTCTGCGATCTTTCAAATTTTTAACGCTCCCGTGATTATGAAGTTCTCTCAGCAGGTCAAGATCAACATCAGCGATTAAAATCATTTCTGTATTTGGCGTAGCTTCTGCCTTAACCCCATTGGTAGGGAAATGAAAATCGCAGGGCGTAAATACCATGGATTGTGCATACTGGATGTCCATATTATGCACCTTAGGTAAATTTCCTACGCTTCCTGAAATTGCTACATAACACTCATTTTCAATTGCCCTGGCCTGTGCACAATGTCTGACCCTTGAATAGCCGTTCTGGGTATCGGTCAGGAAAGGTACGAACAGGATGTCCATACCCTCATCGGCCAGCAAACGGCTGAGTTCCGGGAATTCAACATCATAACATACCAGTATCCCTATTTTTCCGCAATCCGTATCATAGGTACGAAGCTTATCACCACCTTTCATGCCCCATACCTTTCCTTCATCGGGAGTAACATGGAGCTTTTCATAGCGCTCAATTGAACCGTTCCGCTGGCATAAATAACCTACATTATAAAGCACATCGCCTACCAGTTCCGGCATACTTCCGGTTATAATATTGATGTTATAGGAAATGGATAATTTCGAGAATTCCTGAACCAGCGGAGCTGTATATTCTGCCAGCTTCCGGATAGCGTCCGCTTCACTCAGATGATTGTATTCAGCCATCAGAGGCGCATTGAAAAACTCAGGGAACAGCGCAAAATCACTTTTATAGGCACTTAAAGCATCTACAAAATATTCCGCCTGCTGTATAAGCTCCTGGATATCCTTGTAGGGACGCATCTGCCATTGTATTAATCCCAGGCGGACCATCTTCTTGATATCCATCGCACTGCTGGATGCTTTTTCGTAATAAATATTATCCCATTTCAGGAGTACTGCAAATTCTCTGGAACCTTCATCCCCTTCCAGATAGCCTTTAAGAACCCTAACAGGATAAAAATCATTAGATAACTGAAAGTTCAGAACCGGATCGTGGATCTCCCTTGACTTAACTTTCTCTATGTATTCTTTGGGACTTAACAAATTCTCATATTTATGATAATTTGGAATTCTTCCTCCAAAAACGATAGCCTTGAGATTCATTTTTTCACATAATTCCTTACGGTATTCGTAAAGCCTTCTTCCCAGTCTAAGTCCCCTGTATTCCGGCTTGATAAAAACATCCACCCCATACAAGGTGTCTCCCGAACTGGTATGAGTATCAAAGGTGAAATTTCCCGTAATCTGCCTGTAAGTATGCTTATCATCAAACCGATCATAATCAACGATCAAAGAAAGGGCGCATCCGGCGATCTGGCCATTGACTTTAATTACAATCTGTCCCTCGGGAAATTTAGTCAGAAGTGCCTTTATATGCTGTTCTTTCCAATAGGAATTCGGCATTGTCTGGTAAGAACTGATCATTGCCTGCTTTAACTCCTGATAGTCGTCAATAGTTAAAAAAGCAAGCTCAATATTTTGTATATCTCTTTTCATTTTCCGGATTCAATTTAAGGACAGCAAATTTAGGCACTTTTTGCAGGGTGTATGCTATTTATTTAAAAGCCATCCTTATTCCTCGCGGAAGGCTGGTAAAGCGGCAGGAAATCAGGCAGAGTTTCTGGGAAGATCTGTCATTTTTTTTTAAGAATTCCTGAGCGGTCTCCAGACGAACACCAGACGAACCTAAGAAGAACCTAAGGTATCGGCTTTTCACTTCAAAAAACTCGGAAAACTCCCCCAGGATTTTGGTTCAGGAAGCCGGCTGATTTTCATGATCCAGGTAATAATTATCAGACATTTAGCCCATTTCTTTTACAAATCTCCCCACTACTTAAAATTCTTAATTATATTAGAGCATATTTTATTCATATGCCAGTCTTGAAAACCCGGGGAACAGGATTTCCGTTCCTGATTTGTTTTGTATTTCTCCTATTTTTTAGTGTTCAATCCATAAAAGCTCAGGAAATTGATCTGCTACTGAAGGGAGGTCATGTAATTGATCCGAAAAATAATCTTGATGGTAAGATGGATATTGCTGTCAGGGACGGCAAGATCCATAGTGTAGCCATAAACATCCCGGCCAACACAGCAAAAAAAGTGGTGGATATCAGCGGCTTATACGTCACACCGGGGCTCATTGACATGCATGTGCATGTTTTTGAAGGAAATGACCCTGGATCCTATATTGCCAACGGGCATACCAGCGTCTCTCCGGATGCTTTTAGTTTCAGGTCTGGGGTTACCACGATGGTAGATGCAGGCTCGTCCGGATGGAGAAATTTCCGGCAGTTTAAAGAGCAGACCATAGATCGTTCGCAAACCCGCATTCTGGCTTTATTAAATATCGCCGGTACAGGCATGTATGGAAGATTTGAGGAACAGGATGTAAACGACATGAACCCGACAATGACTGCTAATATGATCAAGCGGCTTTATCCTAAAATTCTAGTAGGAATTAAAGCGGCACATTACTGGGGCGATTTCACCCAGGTTGACAAAGCCGTTGAAGCCGGGAAACTTGCTGATGTACCGGTGATGGTCGATTTTGGCGAGCACAATCCGCCAAATTCAATCGAATCTTTATATATGCAGCACCTTCGGCCAGGTGATATATTCACGCATACTTTTTCATACGGACCTGCACAGCGCGAAACTGTAGTTGATGAAAATGACAAAGTAAAACCTTTCATTTTTGCAGCACAGAAAAGGGGGATCATATTTGATGTTGGACATGGTGGCGGCGCTTTTTCATGGAGACAGGCCATTCCATCTGTAAAGCAGGGTTTCAAGCCCAATGTGATCAGTACCGATCTGCATTCGGAAAGCATGAATGGAGGAATGAAAGATATGTGCAATGTCATGTCGAAATTCCTGAACATCGGCATGTCAATGCAGGAAGTTATCACGCGCGCTACCTGGAATCCTGCAAACGTGATTAAAAGGACCGATCTGGGTCACCTGAGCGTAGGATCAGAAGCAGATATTTCAGTGTTTAATCTCCGTAAAGGTGATTTCGGCTATACAGATGTAAGGAGAACTAAAATCAATGGAACTAAAAAACTCGAAGCAGAATTAACGATCCGGGCTGGCCGGATAGTCTGGGACCTGAATGGCCTCAGTACTCCGCTTTGGGATGCCCCAGCTTCAACAAAATAAAAAAACTAAAAAAATCAGATTAATAAACACCAAGAATGCGCACCTGCTTAATTTTAAAAACCTCTTTATTTTCAATTATCCTCTTTCCTGTTTTAACGGTAATTGCCTTGTTATTTAATCCTTCCGGTTCAAGTGCCCAGCAGATAGATATTCTGTTAAAAGGGGGACATGTAATCGACCCAAAAAACAATATTAATTCTAAAATGGATGTGGCCATAATAGGCGGTAAGATATCCAAAGTAGCTGCAAACATACCGGCTAATACTGCAAAAAAAACGATTGATGTAAGCGGTTTATATGTAACTCCCGGGCTGATTGATATTCACGGGCATGTGTTTCATGGCACAGAGCCGGATCATTACCTGAGCAACGGATTGGATGCACTTCCCCCTGATGGGTTTACATTCAGATCAGGCGTGACAACCATTGTTGATGCCGGGGGTTCCGGATGGAAAAACTTTCATCTGCTTAAACAAAACATCATTGACCAGTCCAAAACAAGGGTACTGGCCTTTATCAATATTGTTGGAGAAGGTATGCGCGACCTCGTAGCCTTTGAGCAAAACACTGCAGATATGGATGCTAAACTAACTTCGTCCATTGCCGGCAAATACAAAGAATATATTGTGGGAATAAAACTTGCCCATTATATCGGAAAGGATTGGGGTCCTACTGATAAGGCAGTTGAAGCCGGAAGAATTGCAAACATTCCAGTCATGGTCGATTTTGGCAAGGCCAATCCGCCACTGCCAATTCAGGATCTTTTCATGAATCATCTGCGGCCGGGAGATATTTTCACTCACGTTTACCGTTACGACCGGGAATTCGATAGTGAGGGGAAGATGGTAGAACATAAACAGGCGGTTGTCGATATGGCCACAAAAAAAGTAAAGCCCTTCGTTTTCAAAGCCCGTGAAAAGGGAATTATTTTCGATGTGGGTCATGGCGGAGGAAGCTTTATGTGGAGCCAGGCGATCCCCTCAATGGAACAGGGCTTTGCTCCAGATATATTAAGTTCTGATCTTCATACCGGAAGTATGAATGGAGGATTTAAAGACATGAGCAATCTGATCTCGAAATTCATCAATATAGGCATGTCGCTTCAGGATGCAATTGCTGCATCAACCTGGAAACCGGCAAATGTTATCAAAAGGCCGGAATTAGGCAATTTGAGTCCGGGTATGGAAGCTGATATTGCAGTATTTAATCTCCGTAAAGGCGAATTCGGATTTAGCGATTCAAACGGACAGAGCATTAAAGGCAATCAGAAACTTGAAACAGAACTTACATTGCGTGCCGGCCGCATAGTGTGGGATCTGAATGCCATCAGCGCATTACCGGTAAAAAAATAGTGCTATGAAAGGAAAATCTGAACAGTATAGGGAAACATTATCATTTCCAAACCTGAGTTGGGCGTTTGCGCTCTGCTTCTGTCTTTTTTTCGCGCCTTTCCAGTCCCAGGGGCAGGAAATAGAAATCCTTTTGAAGGGCGGCCACCTGATTGATGCCAAAAACAACATCAATAAAAAGATGGATGTGGCAATCAGCAAAGGGAAAATATACCGCATAGCTGAAAATATACCGGTGAGTGAGGCTAAAAAAGTGATTGATGTCAGCGGATTATATGTGAGCCCTGGCCTGATCGATATCCATACCCATGTCTTTGTCGGTCCGAATGCGGGCTTTGCGAATGGTTCATCCAGTGTGAAACCGGATGATTTTACCTTCCGGGCAGGTATTACCACGGTAGTAGATGCCGGAACTTCCGGATGGAGAAGTTTTCCGGTCTTTAAGGAACAGGTCATCGACCGTTTCCGGACAAGGGTTCTGGCTTTCCTGAATGTTTTCGGTCCCGGCATGGTAGGATCTCCGGCAGAGCAGGATACCTCAGACATGGACATTTTAAAGGCATCAGAAACCATAAAAAAATACCCTGATCTGATCGTAGGTGTAAAAATCGGACATTATAGCGGCAAGGACTGGTCCCCGTTTACAAAAGCTTCCGCCCTGGCTCAGCAGTATAAAAGGCCTCTGCTGGTTGAATGCCATATTACTGAATTTTCTCTGGAAGACCAGCTGAATAAAATGAAACCGGGAGATATCCTCACTCATTCCTATGAAAATGTAAGCGAAAGGATGCCTGTGGTAGATGAAAGCGGCCGGGTAAGGCCATTTGTATTAAATGCAAAAAAAAGAGGGATCCTGTTTGACGTAGGACACGGCGGAGTTGGCTTCTGGTTTAACCAGGCCATTCCGGCTTTGAACCAGGGTCTGGGACCTGATACTTTTGGAACCGACATGCATCATAACAGTGTAAATGCAGGCATGAAAGATATGCTGAATGTGATGTCGAAATATCTGAACATGGGCATGGATATAAAAGATATTATTCACAAGGCTACCTGGGGTGCTGCAACCGCAATCAGAAGACCTGATTTGGGGAATCTTTCTGTGGGCTCTGTAGCAGATATCGCCCTGATCAAAGTAAACACCGGGAATTATGGATTTGTTGATGCCGGGGGCTTTAAACTAGACGGAAACCGCAAGTTCGAAGCAGAATTAACACTTCGTGAAGGAAAAATCGTCTGGGATCTGAATGGCCTTGCAGCGGAGAAATGGTCTTCGGATCGCAAATGAAAACCTGTCAGTTAAACCCTAATTATTAATACGGAAGCTTAACCGTATAATTTCTTAAAAAATGAAATTCAGTTTCAAAAACCCGATCAGCAGTAAACCTGTTATTTACGGTTTGGCAGTATTAATTTCCCTAAGCATATTAGGTCTCACCCTGATGAAAAATTCCGGAGCTCTCCCTCCTTCCGACCCGGATAACGGCGGCCTTTATTTGCCCGGAGGCTTTGGCGCTGTGGTTGTTGCAGACAGTACCGGGCCAGCCAGACACCTGGCAGTTAATACCAATGGAGACATCTACGTGAAACTGAGATTCGCAGTGAACGGAAAGGGGGGAAATCTTGCCCTGCGCGATACGGACCATGATGGCAAAGCGGATAGTATAAAACAATTCGGTGATTATAAGGATGTCGGGAGCCTGGCAAACGGGATGAGGATCCATAAGGGCTATCTCTACTACAGTTCTGCCCTGGTGCTTTACAGAAACAAGTTAACTCCAGGAAAGCTAATTCCGGAAAGCAAAACGGAAGTTGTTTTATCGGATGATCATGCACATGGGGCACACTGGCATATTACCAAACCCGTTTCATTTGATGATAAGGGAAATATGTATGTTCCCTTCGGAGCCCCTTCAAATAACTGCCAGGATATGATCAATACTCCGGGAGGAAAACCGGGGAGTCCGGGTATTGATCCTTGTCCTGAACTAATTGAACACGGCGGGATCTGGAAATTTGATGCAAATAAAACCGGGCTAACTCAGAAGGATGGAACACGGTATGCCACCGGACTGAGAAGTATTGTAGCAATGGACTGGAATTCCGTTGATAAAAGCCTCTACGTGGTAATGCATGGAAGGGATAATCTTCACCGTCTGTTTCCGAATATCTATAATCCATGGCAGAGCGCCGTGCTTCCTTCTGAAGAATTCTTAAAGCTTAAGGAGGGCTCGGACGCAGGTTGGCCATATTATTATTATGATCAGATCCGGGGCAAAAAATTCCTAAATCCGGAATATGGCGGTGACGGAAAAAAGGAAGGGAAAGGAAAGGAGCTTACACAGCCTTTAATTGGATTTCCCGGCCACTGGGCTCCTAACGACTTATTATTTTACAAGGGCGATCAATTTCCCTCAAGGTATAAAAACGGGGCTTTTATCGCATTTCATGGCTCGACTAACCGGGCGCCTTACCCTCAGGCCGGCTTCTTTGTTGCCTTTGTACCGTTCAGGGATGGGGTACCATACGGCAACTGGGAAGTATTTGCAGATGGGTTTGCGAAGGTTGATCCAATAGTCAATGTAAGGGATGCGGTCTACCGTCCGATGGGAATCGCAATGGGCCCGGACGGCTCTTTATATATCAGCGAAACTGAAAAAGGAAAGATCTGGCGAATAATGTACAAAGGAGATAAGAAAGGCTTTGGAACAGCGCAGCTTGCAGAAATGGAAAAACATAAACTTCTTTCACATATCCGGACCCCAGATGAGGTAAAGGACAACCTTGAAAGGGGAAAGATCAGCGAAAATGCCCGGCTGTACAATACCTATTGCGCTTCATGCCATCAAAATGATGGAAAAGGTGACGGCAACCGGTTTCCTCCTCTGGGGACTGATTGGGTTAGCGGGGATAAGAAAAAACTAATGAATATTATTTTGAACGGGTTAAACGGGGAGATCATAGTTAATGGAAAACCATATAACGGGCTTATGCCCCCTCATAATTTTCTTAAAGATTCTGAAGTAGCAAATATACTCACTTATATCAGGCAGAGTTTCGGAAATCAGGCCGATGCGGTCAGTGAACAGGAAGTGAATTTATTTAGAAATAGTCAGAAAAAGCAGGACTAATAATTTTTTTAATTCCTCCCAGCTTGTAACATTAATACTACTTATATTAGGATAAATTAATTGAGCAACTTCTTAGATTAGTTTATTCTTAATTCAGTACCCAACTTCGAGTATAATTAATATCCAAAATAACTTAAATAAGTATTTAAAATGAAACGTAGAGACGTTATTAAAGGCCTGACAATGTTGCCTTTAGCTGGTGGAATTGTTGGAAGTGCACAGTCGCTGATGGCTGGTCCCGTAAATGCAGAGGGAACCCGAATTCCAGGATTTCCGGGTGATGGTGCTGTTGTAGAGGGTCCTTTAAAAGCAGGTGCCCGGGTTTACCAGTCCATTGGTGTAGAACCGGTAATAAATTGTCGCGGTACTTTTACCATTATTGGCGCGTCAACAATTATGCCCGAAGCAAAGGAAGCTATGTCATCTGCAGGAAATTTTTATGTGCAGCTGGATGAATTAGCAATGGGTGTAGGACAAAGACTGGCAGAATTATCAGGAGCTGAATGGGGAGTGGTATCATCCGGTTGTGCTGGCGGCATGAAGATAGTAACTATCGCCTGCGTAACGGGTGGAAATCCTGAAAAGCTTATTCGCATACCGAACCTTACCGGAATTGAAAAAGACGAGGTAATAATTCCCAGAAGCTCACGCAACGTCTACGATCATGCGGTACGTAATGTAGGTGTGAAAATCATAACTGTAAATACCCAGGAAGAACTTGAAGCTGCGATCAGTCCGAGAACAGCCATGATCTATATGATGTCTGGCAGCCCGGAGGATAAAGGCCCGCTTTCATTATCTGCGATTGCCAGGGCAGCCAAACCAAAAGGTATCCCTATCCTAGTAGACGCTGCTGCAGAAACACTTTCGTTAAATCCTAATGTTCATCTTGCAAACGGGGCAACCATAGTGGCATACAGCGGCGGAAAAGCTATCCGTGGTCCGCAAAGCGCCGGCCTTTTATTAGGCGATAAAAAGATTCTGATGGCGGCATGGCAGGCCAGTGCTCCGCACCATGGTCCTGCGCGTGATAATAAAGTCGGAAAAGAAGAACAGATCGGAATGCTGGCCGCCGTTGAAGCGTGGACCAAACGTAATCATGCAAAAGAAGAAGAAACCTGGACAGGATACCTCGAAACCATTTCCAAGAAAGTTTCTGGAATTGAAGGCATAAGTGCCAGCATCCGTCAACCCAAAGGTTTAGATAACCGTACCCCAAATCTTATTATTTCATGGGATCCGGATAAATTTAATGCAACCGGCCAGGATATTGCAACTTACCTGTCAACTACAAAGCCAAGGATTGCCTTAAGCAGCGGAGGCGGAGGTCGTAATGGCAATGGTGCACCGAACCAGACCTCAATTACTGTTGCTGCCTGGATGATGCAGCCGGGCGACGATAAAATAGTTGCTAATCGTATTTACGACGCAATGAACATGAAACGTCCTCCTATAGCCAAAGAAATGAAAGCTCCGGGAGCCAATATTGAAGGGCGATGGGATGTTACCGTTGAGTATTTTGCCGAAAAAAGCAATCATAAACTGATCATTGAGCAGCAGGATGGTAACTGGATTAAAGGCACGCACGAAGGTTCATTCTCCAATAATGAACTGGAAGGCACGATCGAAGGAAATGAAGTGAAATTCCGCAGCAGTTCGAGATCCGTGGCAAATAATATTCCATTCAATTTCTCTGGGACACTCAGCGGAGATACCATGTCTGGAACTATTCACCATGGCGAGTATCTTACGTCAAAATTCACTGCCAAAAAGTTTATCTATCCGGCTAATCGTCAAAAGATCGTGACTCCGGTAGGTTTCCCTCTTTCAAGTTAATTAAACATCAGATCGAAAAATACCCCGTTCCTTAGGTGCGGGGTATTTTTTTTGCGAGTTTTTTCTCTGACAGGAAAAATTTAACCGGAACTTTAAGCATTTAAGAATAGTAATTTATCTTTATTCTCCTAAGTTCCTTAAACCATGAAGTTAACCGGATTCTGTTTTTTCAGCTTTTTGATTCTGATCGCAGCGAATTCTTCTGCACAAACTATTAATCCCGATAGTACTTCTGTTGCTTTAGACCATTTAAAAGAGTTCAAACTGCAGCTAGTAAGGGATCTTTCCGAACCCCGGAAAGATAAGATATTAACTATCCAAAGAATGCTGGATACGGGCTTATGGGATGAAGCATCAGAGGCAATTTCAGAAAATAAAAATCCTTCCCCGGGTTATATATTACTTAAAGCTTCTTACCTGATCCTAAGGAATGAATTTAAGCAGGCTGAATTATTAGTCAATAAGGTTTTAAATGAGCAGACTGAAAATGAGACGGCGCTCGTGCTGAAAGCAACTCTGGAGATCCATGCATGGCGCCTGGCCCGGGCGGCAGCAATTTGTGAAAAAGCACTGCAGCAAAATCCTTCCGAAAAACTGCAGCTCTTGCTCGGAAGAGCCAGGCTCTTGCAAAAAAATTATACTGAGGCTCTGGAAATTGCAGAAAGTGTTCTCAAAGAAAATTCAAACAGTGCCGGAGCTTATTTACTAAAAGCGGATGTGTATTTCTGGAACCAGCAACCGGCACTGGCTGAAAGTCCTTTAAAGAGATCTCTTGAAATTGACCCCTTTAATGCTGATGCACGTTTCAGCTATGGGTATGCCATCTGGAGAAGAGTTGATGCCACCCAGCTGAATGCTATGGCCGCTCAATGGGAAATATCATTAGCTGTGAACCCTCTTCATTTTCAAACCAACTGGCATTGGGGTAACGGCCATACGAACCTCACCTATGCGGATTATGCAGAACGTGATGATGATCGGGTAAGAAAAGCTTTGGAGAAGGCCGATGATCTGGTCCGGCAGAATCAAATTCAGGAGGCTGTTGAACATACAAGATTGGTTGAAAAGAATTTTCCGGAATCGCTCCTGCCAGGCATGCACAGGGCATCGATCTACTATATTGCTTATGATATCAATCAAACAGCAAGGCTTGATTCCGCAGAGAACCTGTTCCGCAGGATCCTCATGAAGAAAGCCCATTATGGTCCGGCACATAATGGTCTTTCGGCGGTTATAAAATCCAAAAGGTTCCCTTACCTGGCAACTTATGATTCCATTACCACCAGTTTGAAGAACACAAGGATCGGAGACATGGAGAATTTTCAGAAAGTCTTCCCTGATGTCAGCTATTATCCCGGAGAGACTGTTAAAGCAATGGTATGGAATCAGCTGTATACCAGCGTCGTCTATTTTCCTTTTCTTTCACGGCAGAATAATGCCTTTCGTATCCCGCCTCTGCATAAAGATCTGGCTGTGACCATGAATACTCCCTCCTTTCGTTATATGACCACTTTTGATAATCGGCAATGGATGGATATTCGTGGTGTAGGTAGCGGAGCCGCAGCAATAGAATATGTAGACCGGGGGGCATTCCAGGAAAGGAATGTTATACTTCATGAGTACGTCCACCTCTTTCATCACGGGGTTTTAACGGACACTGAAATCAGGCAATTGAGAGCTTTATATTATAAAGCCATGGTGGAAAAACGCACCCTGGATTACTATTCCCAAAATAATGAGAGTGAATATTTTGCACAAACCTATCCCGCTTATTTCGAACCTGTAAAAGTTCACCCTCTTGATTTTAAATCAATGAATACCAGCTCCGATCTGAAAAGTAAAGACCCGCAAATGTATGAATTTCTTGATCAGCTGGTTAAGAAGGAAAGAGCTTACCTTTCCGGGAACAAAAAGTCTATGGCCAGCAACTGGTCGCAGATCTACTTAAATCTGAGCGATAAGGTGAGCCGGAGTGATCCCAGAACTGCACTTGCATATTTAGATACTGCTTTACTGTATGATCAGAACTATCTGCCTGCTTATCTGGCACATTCTCAGCTTAGAATAGATAAGAAAGATTTTAAAGGGGCTGAAGATTGGCTTAAACGAGCTGAAAAGGTGAATGCAAGCTATGCTCCAATTTATTCAGGCTACGCGATGCTTTATGGCGCCCGGCTTTCCGCAAAGGAAATTGATCAGAAGCTGGCTGTTCAAAAACAGGTAGAGTATTTAAAAAAAGCTACGAAATTGGAAACCGATTACCAGGAACTGGCCGGTATAAACGCTATGCTCAGGGAAATGTATAAAAGTAATGGCATGATCGCTGAAGCAATTGAAACAGCCGAGGATTACGGGAAAAACGGGGCCGCAATTTCCACTTACTTAAGGGATCGCAGGGATGACGCAATTGCTTATGCGGCCCTTCTTAAATCCGGACTGGGATATACCGAAACTGTTGAAATTTTAAAAAATTTGGTTGCACAAAAGCCACAGAACTTCGAGTACAGAAATATGTATGCGGATGCATTAAATAATAATAAGCAGTTCAGGGAAGGAATAAAAACTCTTCAGGAAGCTCAGCGCATTCTTGCTGCATCAGGTAATGCCCGTTCGGATTATAGTTTAAGAATTGCCCAGTTTTATACGTCGCTGGGGGAAAAAGACAGTGCCGGGCAGTATATTCAGCCTTTATTAAAGGGTAAAATGACGCTCAGGGCTGATGATAAACTTCGCTATGTCAGGCTGCTGGCAACAAACGGATATCCGGATCAGGCCGCGGAGTTTTTAAAAAGCCTTCCGGAAAACGGAAATCCATATTACAAGGCAGAATATTATTATACCAGCGGAAAATTACTGGCAACTTCTAAACAGGCAGAAAGTATTGAGCAGTTTAAAAAAGCAATTGAGGTAAATCCCTATATGTTCGAAGCTTATAATGAACTGATCATTCTGTATACGGCTTCAGGTAAGAATTCGGAAGCTATTGAACTAAAAACGGCGATACGGAATTTACTTAAGAATATCAGCTAACCTTATAACATCGCTAAACACCGAGTTTATCTTTTGAAAGATGCTGGGTTACTTGTTTGATCTTAGTATACAGTTCAGTGGTTTTGAAAGGTTTATAAATAAAATCATTCATTCCTGCTTCCTGTATTTTAAGATAAAGATTGTTTGATACCGAGGCTGTCAGAGCTATGATGGGGATCGAGGATCTGGAAGGATCAGCCATTTGCCTGACAATCCTCGAAGCTTCATATCCATCCATCAATGGCATATGAATATCCATCAGAACGATATCAAATTCATTGGCCATTAATTTTTCTGTTGCTTCCTGGCCATTTGTGGCAAATTCAGGTTCATTATTCCAGTTGGAAAGTACTTTTTTCAATAAGGTCCGGTTCATGGAATTATCTTCCGCCACCAGAATTCTCAGACCGGACAAATCATAGACAGATTCCTGTAAGGAAGGAATATCAGGCTGGATCTTATCCCTTTCAAAAAGCATATCAAAGAAGAAATTCGAACCCATGCCCGGTGTACTTTCCAGCATGATATTCGAATCAAAGAGGGTAAGTAAACGCTTGACAATTGCCAGTCCAAGTCCTGTGCCTCCAAAAATGCGTGTGGTACTGGATGATGCCTGAGTAAAGGGTTCAAAGATTTTACCTTGCTCCTCAGCGCCTATTCCAATTCCGGTATCTATCACTGAAAACCGGACATGAACCTTATCCTGATCTTTATGAAGCATTTCTAAATTAACAGAAACCTCACCCTGTGCAGTAAATTTAATGGCATTGCCTGTAAGGTTATAAATGATCTGGCTGATACGCGTAGGATCGGTTATAACATGTTCATCTTTAAGCCGATCGTCAATATTCAAATTTAAAGTAAGACCCTTATCCCGGGCCTGGACACGCATTCCTCCACAGATCTCCTGGATTAATTCTTCCAGATTTACAGTGACGGTTTCAAGATGGAGTTTATCTAAACCCAATTTATTATAATCAAGAATGTCGTTTACCAGTGAATGAAGACTGAGAGCGGAAAAATTTAAAATCTTAAGATTTTCCTCCTGCTCCGCATTATTAGGTTTGGCGAGTAAAAGCTCAGACATCCCGATAACAGAAATAAGAGGTGTCCTCAGTTCATGCGACATGGTAGACAGGAAATCAGATTTTGATTGTACAGCCAGATTGGCTTCATTAAATGCTAATTGCAGCCTTTCATTCAGATCTTCCTTTTCTTTTATATTACTGCTTATTGCCTCTTGATACAAATAGTGGATAAACACTATGGTTATAAAATTTAAAATGATAAGTACCCCGGAAGCTGATGCTGCCATTTCACCTTCCCTCAGATTAGGCCCCCAATTACCTCCACTGATCAGAAAAATTACCACAGGAATCGTTGCCATTGCGGAATAGATTATCCCGTAAAACTTATTCAACAAACAAAAGCTGCAAAGTATGAGCATAAAAACAAATTGCAGCAGGATGATATTAATGGCTTTGGCAAAAACAAAAAGAATAGACCATATCAATACCAGACCCATCCAGGCCATAATATGAGCAACGGGAAGTGTATATTTCTTGTTTTTTAAAAGAACAATAAATAAAATGATATAGACAACAAGCATAGCCAGGGCTCTGTTGAGATGAGAAAACTGCCCGTTCTGGTAAACAATTGGAATAATTACAAGTAGTTTTACAGTAGAAAAAATAAGAATTGTAAAGAGGATTTTAATCCGGGCTTTATCAAAGGAATCAGATACTGTTGAAAGCAGAGCTTTCAAAGATGTGTTTAGAAATAAAAATTTCGGAATCATACTTTACCTTACAAAGGTAAGATTTATTAACGGCATAATAATTTTATTAATAATAGATTAATTAAATTTACTTAATCATTCGTAAACCTGTTTATCAAGAAATCTACCTCTATAATACAAAGAAAGTATCCGAATATCAAATGCAATTTTTTACAAACATTAAGCTATATAGATTTTCCGGATTATCATTTATTTTTTATACGTATTTATTTAGTTTTAAAAACACCTCATTTCATGCAGATATCATGATGCGTCCATTTATATCACTCTTCATATTGCTGCTGCTTTCTGCCGGCGTTTCCGGAGAACCTGCTTCCTACAATTCCAAAATCCTGCTTATTCCTTTGGACGACAGGCCCCCCTGCCTCCAGTTTACAGAAAAAATGGGGCTGATTGGAAATGTCCAGGTTGTTTCACCTCCAAGAGAGATCTTAGGGCGTTTTACAAAACCAGGGGAGCCCGATAAAATAATTCAATGGATTAAACAGCAGGACCTGCGTTCTTTTGACGCAGTGATCCTCTCTGTTGATATGATGGCATATGGCGGTCTGGTAGCTTCGAGGGTGAATGCCACAGGAACCGATAAGGCGTTGAAACGTATGGAATTCATTCGAGAGATTAGAAAGAAAGCACCTGAACTCCCAATTTACGGACAGGGTGTAATTATGCGACTGGCCCCTACAGCCGATGGGAAAAATGAAGCCTACCGTGAAAAGCTGGCCCGATGGGCAGATCTGTCTCCTTACGGGGAAAACCGCTCAGAAATTGAAAGACTTGAAAAAGAAATCCCCTCTGAGGCATTGCATGAGTATAAAGCTGCGAGGAAAAGAAATCTGGACATCAATCTCCAGGCTGTTAAGCTCGCTGAGAACGGGTCACTGGATTATCTGATCCTTTCACAGGATGATGCAAAACCGAAGGGGATCCATGTTGCCGATCGGGAACGTCTGAATGTGGTGATCTCTCAAAGGAACTTAGGGCATAAGATTGTGATCCAGCCGGGCACAGATGAGATCTCTATGATCCTTCTGGCAAGGGCTTTAAATAAAAAGTATTCATTCTCTCCTACCGTCCGGGTAATTTATTCATCCGAAACCGCCGCTAACACAATAATGCCCTTTGAAGATCGTCCGCTTAAAAAAACTGTAAGCTATGATATAATTGCCGCGGGTGCAAAAGAGGTTAATAGGGATGAGCCATCTGAACTTCTGTTCTATGTATTTGCAGACCGTTTTCAGTCTGGACGCGCTGAAAGCTTTGCAGCAGAGATCAGAAAAAGTATTAATGCCGGCAGGCATGTCCTTGTGGCTGATATCGATCCCAAAGGAAATGTTCAGGGAGGGGATACCAAGTTTACGATGGAACTTGCAAAACATGGAATTCTTCCTGAACTTCATGGTTATGCTTCCTGGAATACTGCGGGAAATACGATCGGGACTGCCCTCCCGCAAGGACTTATTTTTGCCTTGTCAAGAGAAAAATTAATGAAAAAGAAGGCAAGTTCCCTAAAAATACGAACCGCTCAGACCTGGTTCACCTTTCACAGGGTTTTGGATGATTATTATTTTCATACGCTGATCCGTCCTAAGGCAAATGAGTATTTCAGGCAAACCGACAGATCGGGCTTTGAACGCAGCGAGGAAATAGCAAGACAAGTTGAAAAGTATAGCGCTAAACTGCTTCAGCAATCATTCGATGAGCTTTCCGGAATTTTTGCGCTCAAAAATGCTGGAAAAGTCTGCACAGCATCGAATATGCGATTTTCCCTACCCTGGAACAGAACCTTTGAAGGGGAGATTGACTTTGATATGAGTTGCGGGTTTTGAGTTATGGGTTGTGAGTTGTGGGTTATGGGTTACGGGTTGCGGGTTGTGAGTTGTGGGTTGCGGGAAAAATACGGTTTAGTTTAAAAATCCAGCCCCGTAACAGGCAACACGCAACCCGCAACTGTCAACAGTGCTTAACCAATCCCAAATTGTATAGATTACTGCCATTTTGTTTCAATTCCATGGCTGCGAATAAATCCCTGAAATTCATTGAGCAGCTCCTTTCCCTCCCGTACCTGCCGTGGCAGTATCTTCTTTTTCAATGACCAGGACACCAGTAAGCCTACAGCTTCCCCAATGCTCCACTCTACCGGATGAAGCCTGTAACAGCCATTGGTAATATGCGTTGTACCTATGTTTTTATTGGCAGGAAGCAAGTTTTCCATACGCCGTGGCAATAAAGCGCCTAAAGGGATCTGAAAAGGCAGGGATGAAAAGTCTATGTAATTTTGTCCGCGGCTGCTGGGATGCAGATCAATGTGATAATATCCTACACCCACGCTGTCATAAAAATCTGCAGCAGTCTTTCCGGCTGCCGGTCCGGCTACCTGAAGACGGTTTGCCTGACCAACATGTTCTTCAAGCACAGTAAATACAGCCTTGATACGACGAGATTCCCGAATATAAGGATACTTGGCAAGTCCATCTTCCGTACCCATAATATCTTTACGCAAACGTAAACCCGGCCAGCCCTGTTTCCCGTCCTGTCGCGGAGCCTCTGTTTGCAGCCAGTGAAATAATGAAAGACTTAACTGTTTAGCCCGGGCTACATGATGATTGAATTCAGTATCGCTTACCCCGATCAGGTTGCCAAGGGTATAATCATTCTGGGGCCAGTTCACCGTGGAAATATCACCGGTATAGGCACCAGGTATAAAATTATCCTTTGCTAAAATGCGCCGGTAGTTCCAGAGATTCAGATAAGGATCGGTTTTGCTTCCATCCGGATTAAAACCCAGCAGCTTCTTTTCGAGGGTTTTAGGATTTGAATAGCTTAAATCAAGTAATTTACCGGGCCATGCAGGGCTCATTTTCGGAACCAGGTTTCTCCAGAAATCATATTCAGCAGGCTTTTCCCCTACATTGTCCGTCCCAGGAAGGTAATCCATAGCGAAACACATGGTAAAGGCCTGATGATTATCCGGATCAGCCTTTTCCGGTGCATGCAATTCCCGCGTTTCATTCCGGGATTCCGTACCGGTAACAAACTCAGTACCCGTCATAGGCAGCAGGTCGCCAAGCTCTGTGGCATCCACAAAATAAGGAGAGCTTAGTATAATTTCGCGTCCGGTTCTCCTGCTGAGGGCTTTAAGTGCCTTCACTTTGTTTCCGGAATGTTCCGCCGATACGATCTTGTGTTCGGTAAGCAAAATTAATTTGCCGGAACTGATAAACGGTGCCAGCAATTCATTTAAAACTGCTAAGGATACCCTGGGCTCATGACAAATCGCAGAAACCTCGGCAGTTCCCGGATTAAGGTATTGAACAGCCCGCGCTGCATCCGTAAGGGGATAATTACGCTTATAGTAATCTCTCACAGCGGTCCTGTATTTGCGATAAGCCCTTGTGGCCCCATGGGTTTCAATCCAGATATGCTCATCCGGTGGTACGCCCTGCTGGGTCAGCTGTCCGCCGATCCAGTCTGTTTCCTCAGTTAGAATAACATCAAGTCCATTGCGCAGAGCAGAAAGGGCAGCGGCACATCCGCCTACCCCACCGCCAGCTATCACCAAACTGGCATGGAGTTCCGAAGCTTTAGGATCAGTATGGTCTCCTGAAGCATATAAATTTGCTGGCAATCCGGATAATGCTCCTGAGGCCAGTCCCGTGGCCCCCAGGCTGGTCAGACTAATAAAATTTCTTCTTTTCATTTCTTCGTCTCCATTCCGGGTTTATAGCCATTCAGGCCAAAGAATACAATATACAGGTAACAGATAACAGGTATCATAAACGCAATAGCCCATGTTGAATGATCCTTCACATAACCCTGTGAAAAAGAAACAATGGCTCCGCCTGCAATTGCAGTGGATAGAATTCCCGAAGCTTTAGTTGTATACTTCCCCAGACCCTGAACAGAAAGAGAAAAAATAATGGCGAACATGACAGAATTAAAAAATCCAACGCCGATCATGGACCATACAGCAAGGCTTCCTGATGAATTCACAGAAAGCCCTACCAAAAGGATAGCCGCAACCGCGCAGATCGTTAAAATAAGTGAAGGCTTGAGCGTTTTTAAGAGGTAGGAACCTATCAGGCGTCCGACAAGCATACTACCCCAGTAATAGGAAACATAAGAGTTGGCCTGCTCGACCCCTACTGCAAGCGTATCAGAAATATAATTGGTCAGGAATGTCCCGATAGAAACCTCTGCTCCGACATAGGCAAAAATTGCCCATGCACCATAATTGAGGTTCCGGAAAGAAAAAATGCTTTTGCTCTCTTCAGGTGTGGCGGTAATGCTTGCTCCACCTGTACGGATGGCCGGAAGTTTCAGGTTGTAGACGATCAAAGCGATACATATCAGCAGGGCAGAAATCCCCAGATAGGGATATTTAACCGCATCACTTGAAGTTCCTGATTCCTGCAGTCTTGATAAAATAAAATATGCACCGAATACCGGCGCGATGGTAGTACCTATTGAACCTACTGCCTGTATCAGCGTGAGTCTTGAGGAGGCGGTGCGGGCCGGACCAAGAGCGGTAATATATGGATTGCAGGCAACCTGAAGAACCACGATCCCTATTGCCAGCACAAAAAGGGCGGCAAGGAACAAATAGTAAAGGTGCATACTTGCCGCAGGATAGAAAAGAAGTGCGCCTATTGATGCGATGGAAAGGCCCAGCACCATCCCGTTTTTATAACCAATACGCTCAACGATCATTCCGGCAGGAAAGGACATCAAACCATAGGTCAGGAAAAAATAAAACTGTACCAGGGATGAATCAGCATAGCTTAAGCTAAAACCCTGTTTAAAAAATGGAACAAGTGTATCATTAAGGCAGGTAATAAAACCATTCATAAAGTATAATACACCCAAAGAAATCAGGGCGGGGGTATAACTTTGTGTTTCCTGCTCTGTATGATCAGAAAGTAAGGTATTCTGGATTGGAATATTGGCCATTTAATTGTTGTTTAAGTTTAAATCCGGATATTTTTTATCGATCTTTTCAAGGGTTTTCCAGCATTGGTACAAGCCACGGGGAACATGAAAACAGCCTTTCCATTTCCCTCCCTTTAAGGGCAGTAAAACTTCGCCCTGCCGGTTCAGATAACCAAACCATTCCCCATACCCGGGATCAGGGAAGTGTTTCCAGGTATATTCATGTACTTTTTCGAACCAGTTCCAGCATCTTTCATCCCCGGTATGGAGGTATGCTTTTAACAGGCTGATGAGCGTTTCTATATGTACCCACCAAAGTTTCTGATCCCATTCCAGCTGCTGCGGCGGATAACCTTTAACGTCCATGAAATAAAATATGCCCCCATATTCCTTATCCCATCCATATTCAAGTATGTTCAACGTAATATCCTTTGCCTTGCGGATCAGGGCCTGGTCGCCGCGGCGCTCAGCAAGATCCATAATAAACCACATCGATTCCAACCCGTGCCCGGGATTTACAAGCCTTCCCTCAAATGAATCAGAAAAGGATCCATCTGGATTTATATTTTCAAGAATGATCCCCAGCTCTTCCTGATAAAAAACATCCATAACTGAATGTATCCCATCCTGTATGGTCTTTTCTATTAGATCTTTCTCCAGAAGATGTTCAAGCTCCAATACGAGATTACACAGGATCATAGGCAATGAAAAACTTTGTAATGGACGTGTTCCCGGGTAGGCCTTGGAGTATTTACCCTTAGGGTCATCCCTTTTACGTAAAATGTTATTAAAGGTCTGTACAGCCAGCTTTGCGTATTCTTCATTTTGAGTAGCCCGGTAAAGCTGACCGAAAGCCATCGCAGCAAAGCAGTCAGAGAATATATTATATGGCTGTATCAGGGGTTTTCCCTCACGGGTGAGGGAGAAATAGAAATTACCATCCTCATCCTTAGCATGTTTTTTCAGAAATTCAGCACCATGAACTGCAAAATCAAGCCATTCTTTCTTTTGCTCCACCTGGTTGTAAAGCATAGAAAAGCACCACACCTCCCTGAATTGAAGCCATACAAACTTATCCGTATCAAATACTTTACCTTCTCTGTCCAGGCATGTAAAATACCCGCCATATTCCTTATCTGCAGAATTTTTTAGCCAAAAGGGAATAACATCATCCAATAAATTGACCCTGTAGAGCTCTGCATACTGCTTATAATTCATTTGTTTGGTCGGTGTTTAGAAATTCAGCATGTCCCGCTGTCCTAATCTAAATAATAGAAAATTATTAAGAACTGAAAGCATTAAGCGATTTTTTAATAAAAGATCCTAAAGACAGGATAAACTTTTTAAAACCCTTATGCCTGCTTCTTGTATTATTAAGAAAAGCAGGCTTTATGGAAAAACCAATCACATCATTAAAGGAGCTGTATGCAGAAAGGCGCTCACTGAGAGCGGATCTTTATGAGCAGGAGGAATTTGTCAGGAAGAATTTCGATAATCCAATGGCCACGGTTACAAGCATCCTGTCCCTCCTCAGATGGAGTTCTGAAAAATATGGTGAACCTGAAAAAGTAGTGAAACAAAATATACTGTTAAAATTATCAGTGCTGGTATTGCCATTGGCAGTGAATACTTTCGCTTTGAAAAAATCCGGACTGCTGTTAAAATCCCTGATGGTGCTTTTATCGGTTAAGGCGGCAGATAAGACAAATACTCAAATGTTATCCACAGTCGGAGAAAAAATAAAGCATTTATTCGGAAAAAAAGAGCCTGGTTTTAAAGCATATAGAAAACCGGGCAGTAGTGGCAACCTCTATTAAATAGAACTTTTCAGAATTTTTATTTATCCGGATCATATTTCCACAATTCAGAAGACCGGTGAAAGTAGATCTTCCCCTGGTCATCCATTGCCAGTAGACTAGCTGGCTTCATTAATATTTCGAATTCCATTGTTTCGGGGTGAATACGAAACAGTTGATTGCTTCCGGTTCCATAAACCATACCTGAAGGATGCTGAACTAAAAAGGCATCGCGCCAAACATGACTGGTTAATGGAGGAGTAGGATAGAGCACTTTGGTAAAGATTACTTTTTTAACTACCGGATCAAAAATAAAGAGGGTACCACCCGCCATACCCCAAACCTTACCACTTGAATGATGCATCATACTTGTTATAGCATTTGCCCCGAGAACAGGTATAATTTCATCTACCAGCTTCTGTTTTCGAACATCCCAGGAAAATAATTTAGCGGCAGAAGTTGAAGGTTTTATACCCAGCCCGCCTGAAACACTCGTCCCTCCCCATAACAAATGATCTGCATGAACAAGGCTGACAATTGACTGATCTTTTATAACTGCACCATATGATTTTAGCTCGGACTTCTCCGGGTCAAAACTAACCAGGGCACCACCAAGTTTGCCATATTCGGGTACCATTCCAAAAAATATTTTACCACTCTCCCTTTCATTTAATACCGCAAATGGGCGGCTCTGATCTGGGATTTGTCCGATAAAACGGGGATTAGACTGTTTAACATCCCAGTCTTTGGCGGTATTGTATTCATAAATTCGACCTTTAGGATAGATACCAAAATAAATGAACTTACCCCTAACCGCCATGCCCTCGGTTTGATGAAGTCCGGGATAGCCTGTACTGATATTTGATCTAGGGTCATATGCAGCATGACCGCCGGCCAGGTATCCTCCTGACCAGATCCTTCCATCGGGTCCTTTCATTATCGATTGGATGGAAATCGGCTGACCCGGTATTTTTAACTGATTTCGCTTTATCGATCCGGTTTTACTATCCATCCGAATATATTCTCCATCGGAATTTAATAACTGTAATTCTCCATCCACGATGCGCATGGCATTAGCCGAACCTATACTGTCCGCAAGTTTAACCGCAGTAAGTTCTGGGCGGTTAATTTGACGACTGTAAAGACCTGAACCGTACGTATAAAAAAACAATTTATTTCGGTCTGGCTGACTTACTGCCTTCATATCCATCTGGGTAATCTGATATTCGAATTTTCTTGTTTTCAGGTTATAAACTAGTGTAAAGCTGCCATTGGTAACTAAAACAAGCATTCGGTCACCTCCTGGGAGACCTTCCAGAATTTCCAAACCGTAAACGAACTCCTTATCTTTATACTCATCCGGAAGGATAGATTTTTTAGAACCATTTCCAGGGTCCAGTTCGATCATATCGGCATGAGAACCAATGCCTGCATATAGCATTCCTGTTTTATTGTAATAGACCAAACTCCTGACATAGTTCTCGCCTTCAACAAGAGGCCCTTTAGCTACATCACTAAAGCCATCTTTTGGATGATATCTGAAAACCCGGCATCCCGGATAAGTTGCACCGAACATTTCCCCATCCTTTCCTGCTGCCAGATTCCAGACCGTAGTTTCACCCGGCAGTACCACACCCAGACTCTCAACTTTATCTGTGCCAGGAAAATGCCTGAAAAGTAGTCCTTTTGAACCAGGAATGTATAGCCAGCCATCTGTAGATATTGCCAGATCCCATGCACCATCTGTTCCCGGTAATGGTTTATCCAAAATCAGATCCTGATTATCTGCCCGGTAGGCAAGAAGGTGTGCAGGATTGCCCCTTACCACGGTATAAATGAGTTGTTCCCCCGACTTATCATTCAGAAAGATACTTCCCTGGATCATTGCAGCAAAGACCTGAGGTCCAAGATTGGTAAAACGTCTGCTTATGTCCTGGGCAAGTAATGTATTAACCCCTATACAGATCAGAATAAGAGTCCGACTTAAATGCACCAGCGTTTTCAATATCATACAGATAAAATAAAATCAAACCATAACAATTTACCGGGCCGTTCTAATTTGTTCAGAGGTTATGGGAGTGGCACTATTAGTTCCCAAAGTCCTGACATATGATAAAATTTCTGCAAGTTCCTTATCCTTTAAAAAGGAAAATGCCGGCATCTGCATATCGTATTTTACGTCTTTTATTGTCTCCTGACCAGCAGAACCCCTTAGTAATTTCTTTATTAGAACCGATTCCCTTCCAAGAACAGTTTCTGAAGCCTGCAATGAAGGAAATATCGCCTGAACACCCAATCCATCCTCTTTATGGCAGGACGCACAATATTGAAGATACAAATTTGCGGCAGATGAATAATCAGGCTTTGCGGCAGCAGACTGCTCTGCTGGTTTAATCATGCCCCTTGTTCGCGATCTGGTGATCTTAATGATCCGGTCATCACCCGGAACGGGGAAACCCGGTGATTTATTCCAGTCATGGTTGCTTGTTGAAATATATACATCTCCCGCTGGAGAAATACAGAGATCTCTTATCCTCCCAAACCTGTTTGCAAAAAACACTTCCTCGCTTAGAATCTGCTTTCCGTCTTTCCCCAGGTGTAATACCCGCAGGTTCTTGTCTTTCAATGTAACCAGCAGCAGCGCGTTTTTCCATTCCGGAATGGCATCTGAAGAATAATAATCGATGCCGGCTGGACCAATTGTCGGTGTCCAGGCTTTCAATGGATCTACAGTCTGCTTTGAGGTTTTAAATAAAACTTCTGCATCAGTTTCGGCAAAACCCTGAACGGTAGGCCAACCATAGTTTTTTAATTTATAGATCAGGTTTACTTCATCGTCATTTGCATCCCCATGCTCCGAAGTATATAACAGACCGCTTTTCGAAAACACCATACCCTGAATATTCCTGAAACCCCATGCATATACCGGGCTGCCATTAACCGGATTATCAGCCGGTACGGTTCCATCGATATTAAGCCTAAGAATCTTCCCGTTAGGCGTTTTCGGATCCTGGGAATCTATCATACTCAGGGCATCACCGGTAGCCCAGAATAATTTGCCCTGTGAAAACGCCAGCCTGGACCCATTGTGACCAAGATTACCAGGAATTTCCATCAATACCCTGGCATTAACGAGTGTATCCTTCTGCCAGGAATAGCGCACCAGACGTGAAAATTGCTTTTTATCTTTCAGGAAAGTATAATTCAGAAATACAAATGGCTTATTCTTCATATCTGAATGAAGCACCATTCCAAGCAGACCCGCGGTTCTGACATGCCATACATCATTTAACTGAAGCAGAGTATCCTTCACTCCTGTTTGAGGATGAATCCGGCTAACTACCCCATTCTGTTCCGTAATCCAGATCTTATTATCCGGGCCCCAGGTTATTTCCCATGGCACATTGAGGTTTGATGCAATGATACGTACGTCCATTCCATCCTCTTTTTTAATAGGAACTCTCGCTTTTTCACCCTCAGGAAAAATATAGTCAGGCAGAATAAAAATATACCAGGCAAAAGCAATAAAAAAGTATAAGTTCAGGTAAATATATTTCATGGCTTTCAAAAATCCTCAGGCGGATTTCAACTGGCTAAGTAATAAAAAAGTAACAAGAAATAAAATTCTCTTTTTAATAAAATCTTTCGGCTATTCCCCAATGAAATCTATTAGTTATGCGTATATTCATTCTATAATTGCATCATGAATTTAAATTACCTGGTTACGGCAATAGTAATAGTAGTAGCACTTGCTGTGCTGATCTACCTGATTCGCAAAAACCGAAAGGATGAAAAGGCATTTGAACAGGATATGACCCGCTCGGAAATCGAACCTGAAGAGCATAAAAATGAAAAGATCTGAAGTTCATCGGCAAATAAACCCCGTTATGGAAATTCATATTTAGTTTCCTCTTCCATTATGGACCGCCGCAGTTTTATCACTTCAAGCAAACTTGTTTCCGGGAATAGTTCAGAACCATTCCGTACCAGTACTGGTCTATCCTCCTATTCCCCGCCCTTTAATTCTTCAGACCTCAACCATCTTCTGAAGAGAGTGCTTTTCGGGGTTAAACAAACCGATATAGCCGTTCTTAAAGGAAAAAGTCTTTCAGATTCACTTGATTACCTACTGTCAGCGGGACCTGATCCAGCACCTCCTGTAAATAACTATAATGATGCTAATTATACTGATCCCGCAGTAGCCGCTGGTCAGACCTGGGTGCGGGCACCTAACGATGGAAATGCCAACAGTCGCCGTTACACATCGTTCAAATCCTGGTGGACTGGCCTGATGTTAAATCAAGCCACTTCCATCCATGAAAAGATGGTTTTATTCTGGCATAATCACTTTGCAACCGAGGCCCTGGATATAAACGATGCCCGATATGTCTATAAACAGAATGCATTAATAAGGAGTTTTGCTTTAGGTAATTTTAAACAATTGGTCAAGGAAATAAGCATCGATCCGGGGATGCTCCGTTACCTGAATGGGTACCTGAATATCAAAACATCGCCGGATGAAAATTATGCCAGGGAATTACAGGAATTATTCACCCTGGGCAAAGGTCCGAAATCCAATTATACTGAAAATGATGTTAAAGCAGCTGCACGGGTGCTAACCGGATACGTATTAAATTCTGTCAGCATATCCTCTGCTTTTGATCCGGTTAAACATGATACCGGGAATAAACAATTTTCAGCATTTTATAATAATACACTTATTACAGGTAAGACTGGTGCCAGTGGTGCGAATGAACTGGATGAATTGATCAATATGATCTTCCTTCAGCCTGAAACGGCATTATATATTTGCCGGAAGCTCTACAGGTTCTTTGTTTATTATGAAATTGATGATACAACAGAAACCAATGTAATCGTGCCACTTGCAGCCATCTTCCGCACCAATAATTACGAAATCAAACCCGTTTTAAAGGCCCTGTTTAGCAGTGATCATTTTTTTGATCCTGTAAACAGGGCCTGCCTGATCAAGAGCCCGGTGGACTTTTGTGTAGGTCTTTGCCGGGAGTTTAATATTCTGTTCCCGGCTTCATCGGATTATATCAATCACTATTACATGCATGATTATATAAGGACCCAGGCTGCCAATATGCAGCAGAACCTTGGGGATCCGCCAAGTGTAGCCGGCTGGGCAGCTTATTATCAGGAGCCTCAGTTCCATGAGCTATGGATCAATGCAGATACTTTACCCAGACGAAACCAATTAACGGATACTATGATTGCTAACGGGTATACACGGAATGGCAAAAAGATAAATATTGACATTCTGGCATTTGTAACCACGCTTTCAGATCCGGCTAATCCAAACACACTGATAAGTGACAGCCTTGAATTATTATATGCAATTGAAATTTCCCAGCAGGTCAGGGATTTTCTAAAGAGCATTCTGTTATCCGGACAATTAAGCGATTCATACTGGACGGATGCCTGGTCAACGTATAAAACAAACCCCAACATTGCAGCCAACCGCGCAATCGTTCTCACTCGTCTGCAGGCAATGTATAAGTACTTGATGAACCTTTCCGAATATCAGTTATCATGAGAAGGAGAGACTTTATCCGAAGGACTGCACCCGCAGGTATTATTTTCCCCGCACTTATTAATGGATTCACTTTTAAGGCATTTGCTGAATCCCCCCTGATCTCGGCACTTACTCAGGCTCCGACAGAAACAGATCACGTACTGGTCATAATCCAGTTAAACGGAGGTAATGATGGCTTAAACATGGTTATCCCTTTTGACCAGTATGACAACCTTTCAAATGCCCGGTCAAACATTATAATTCCTAGGAGCAAGATCCTAAAACTTGATGGCACAAGTTATACTGGTCTGCATCCCTCCATGAAGGGGCTGCAAACCTTGTTTAATGAAGAAAAACTGAACATTATTCAATCGGTCGGATATCCCCAGCCAAACTTTTCGCATTTCCGTGCGACAGATATATGGCTGAGCGCTTCGGATTCAAATCAAAATCTGAACTCAGGGTGGGCAGGCCGGTATTTAAATGAAGAGTATTCAAATTTCCCACAGGGGTATCCAAACACCGTTATGCCGGATCCGCTTGCCATACAAATTGGATCCTTTGTATCCCCGGCCATGCAGGGGCCAGCTGTGAATATGGGTATGGCAATTTCAGATCCTGTCAACTTTTATAATCTGATCAATGGTATTCAGAGTACCGCACCAAATACGCGGGGAGGCAGAGAACTAACCTATATCCGGCAAATTGCACAGCAAACCCAGCAATACGGTGCTGTTATCAAAGCGGCGGCCTCAAAAGTAAGCAAACAAGCCACCTACCCTGCCGGAAACAGCCTGGCAGACCAGTTAAAGATCGTAGCCCGATTAATTGCCGGAGGACTAAAGACCAGGATCTATATGGTTAGCCTGGGCGGTTTTGATACGCATTCTTTACAGGTTAATGCCACAGCCAGGGAAACAGGGAATCATGCCAACCTCCTGCTAAAGGTATCTGAGGGGATAAAGGCATTTATGGACGATCTTAATCTTCTGAATGCCCACAAACGGGTCATAGGCATGACTTTCTCTGAATTTGGAAGACGCATAAAATCAAATGGAAGCGGAGGTACGGATCATGGTGCAGCGGCACCACTGTTTGTGTTTGGTCATTATGCTCAGAATGGTGTATCCGGTAACAGTCCGGTTATACCCCTTTCAGTTAATACTGGCGATAATATCCCCATGCAGTATGATTTCAGGTCAGTGTATGCATCAATCTTACAACAATGGTTTTGTGTACCGGAAACTACACTGGAAAATGTAATGCTTAAAAACTTTCAAAATTTGCCGGTTATTAAACGGTCAGCACCATGTGTTTCCACGAATCAGGATATTATAAACTTAACAGCAGGGAAAAACATCATAAGTAATTATCCGAATCCATTTCAATCATCAACAACAATATCCTATGAAAGCTTTGGCGGACATACCCTCATCCAGGTATTTAATGCAGAAGGCCGATTAATGAAAACCCTTGTTGATGCCGATAAAAATGCGGGGGATCATAAGATCTCATTCGAAAATGAAGGCTACGCCCCCGGAGTGTATTATGCAAGACTTCAGAATAATGCGGTTCAGCAAATCAGGACAATGGTATTGGTCAATTAAATTTCCTGGATGAAATCCTGGACTTTTTCGAATCAGGTTAAATTGTAATCAGGGATTGGGAAATGGAAAAGCCCCGGTCCGGAAGAAGAATGCAATATCAGGTGTCATTATTCCCAAGCCCTTAACCCCCTGGGAAGGCTTTTCCATTTCCAAATTTTCTATCCCTCAATCATCCTCCTCATCGTCATCTATCCAGGTTTCTGTGTCTGTATCTGCTCCATCAGTATCCAACTCTTCATTACTGAAATCATCATCATCATCATCATCATCATCATCATCCTCCCCGTTTCCCTTTTTTGTACTCCTCGGCCCCGGATTGGAATCTCCATTCCGGCCATAAAGCCCTGATCTCAGAGTTTCCTGGGAAGAGGGTTCCTCAGAAAGTCTTTGATTTGCATCAGAATTCTGCGGGTTAATTGTTTCCTTCTCCCCTTGCCTCGATTCCTGGTTTCGATAATTTTGACCCATAGCTCCTTGAGCATCCTGATCTCTGTATTTTGTTTCCATGGCTTCTGTTTGCACCAATTGCCCCAACAACTATACCATTAGACCCACCCATATATCTTAATTAAGACCATAGTATTTTTTTGAAGGGATTAATCTTTTAATAATCCTATAAAGTTTGGTCTTTGAATACATAAAATAAGTTTTTAAAGTATAGCCAGGTCTATTATTCAGTTCAGAAAAATCAATTTTATCCGCTTTACAATCCAATAAGCCTTCAGGAAATTAAAAAGGCTGAGACCTAAAGAAATTAATTAACTTTAATGGCTGCAGGAAGAATTAATTATTCAAATTAAGGCGCTTTTAAAACTCTCCGCTGCGAAGATAAATTTTGCGATTTTGATAAAACGTTCTGTCTCCACCCAAATAAGATTATATATAATCGGGCCTGCCTTCTTAATATTACTGATGGGTATTCCGCTAAGTCAAATTCTTGCACAGGATACCCTTAATGCTGAACAATTATTTACAAATGCCAGAAATCTCGCATTTGAGGAAAAGAATTATCCCGCTGCCATTAACCTGACAAAAAAAGCCCTGATAAAAAGTCCGGAATATACGGATATCCGAATTTTTTTAGGCCGCTTATACACATGGACTAAACAGCCGGACAGTGCCAGAACTGTATTTATTGATGTCATGAAAAGCGATCCGGAAAGTGAGGATGGTTCACTTGCTTATGGTTCTCTGGAATACTGGGAGAATAATTCAGAAAAGGCGTTGATGATCATTTCAGATGGTTTAAAATACCATGAAAAATCAGAAGGGCTCCTGTTGCTGAAGTCCAAAATATTGTTTGCTCTAAAAAGTTTTAAGGAGGCAGAATCAACATTAAGCCAGCTTATAAAAATAAACCCGAACAATACGGAGGTCAGGGTACTTTCAGACAAGATCGGAGATTATAGCCTTAAGAATAAGATAGGACTAAGCTATAATTACCTGTCCTTCGATCAGCAGTTCGATGATCCCTGGCAACTAACCAGCCTGGATTACAGCAGGCAAACGGGTATGGGTGCTTTAAACGCACGAATTAACCTGGCAAACAGATTTAATAAGGATGGAATTCAGTTTGAATTAGATCTTTATCCCCGGCTCTCCAAAGATTTTTATGCTTATATCGGGGCAGGGTATTCAAATTCGAGTATTTTTCCGGAATTCCGGACTGGCTTCTCTTTGTATGCAAACCTCCCCTCTGCTTTTGAGGTCGAAGCTGGCTTCAGGATGCTGAAATTTGAGGAACAAACCTGGATCTATACAGCCTCACTTGGAAAATATTATAAAAGCTTCTGGTTTAATTTAAAAACCTTCATAACCCCTACTAAGGGTTCTGTCACACAGGCGCTTTCCTTTAATACCCGGTATTATTTTGGAGCTGCTGATGATTACCTGACCTTCACATTAGGAACAGGTTTATCTCCGGATAATAGAGCCAATAATATCCTCTATAGCAGCAATAAACTAAAATCCAAAAATGTGGCTTTAGGATTTAGAAAATCCATCCAGTCATCAAATATTATTTTCCTAAATGGTTCTTTAGAAAACCAGGAATATCTTCCTGACAGCAGGAGAAACCAGCTGGAGATTAGTCTGGGTTATATGAAACGCTTCTAATTCGGGATTATCCAATTTTTTTTGTGACTGAAAATCCTTTTCTGGTCATTTCGCCCCATGAGTTTTTATTCCTTAAAAAATCTATATTTCCTTTAACCGCAGCCCAAACCACAAATGGATGGAAAATTAAAGGTTCGATAAAGGCAGTCATCATAAGCCTGATTATTTCTTTCCTGCTTTTGTATTGATTATAAGTGATCACCTCCATTAATATTGCAAACACAGAGTATAATACTCCAAAACTATAAACAAGGCCTAAAAGTGAAAACAAGGCGGCCCATTGCATAGAGCCTGCGATCACAAGGAAGGTAAACATTATTAATCCGGCGAATTCCACCAGGGGAGCCAAAAATTCGAAAATAAACCAATAGGGATAGCTAAGCATTCCCATTACTCCATATTTTGGATTAAGAAACATGAGCCGGTGAAATTTCAGTGTTTCTATGGTTCCCCTTGTCCATCTGTTCCTCTGTCTTCCTAGAATTTTAAAAGATGCAGGAGCCTCAGTCCAGCATAGGGGATCAGGAATAAAAGCCACCTTATAAGGAACTTTCCTTTCCTCCATATACCTTCGCATACGAACGATCAGTTCCATATCCTCCCCAACAGTTTTAGGGTTGTAGCCTCCGCATTTGATCACAATTTCTTTATCAAAGGCTCCGAAAGCACCAGAAATCAGCATTAATCCCCCGATCCTGCTCCAGGCCATTCTTCCAAGCAGAAAAGCCCGTATATATTCCAGAGTCTGTACCCTGGGCAAAAACTGGTCCGGTAGATTCACTTTTATCAACCTTCCATTGGCTATTTCGCATCCGTTGGCAATCCTAACTACTCCACCTGTTGCAATGACCCTCCTAAGGGGCGATTCCAGGAAAGGCTTTACCAATTTCAATAAGGCATCCTGTTCCAGAATACAATCGACATCAATACAAACCACATAATCGTTTGCAGCAATATTTATACCCACATTTAGAGCATCCGCCTTACCCCCATTTTCTTTATCTACGACGATCAGCTTTTTGTAAATCGGGTTTCTGCTCCGGTAAACACCTTTGACATTTTTTGTTGGAATCTGCTGGTTTACAAAGAAATCTGCTTTATATAATTCATAGATCTTAACCAGTTTCTCCATTGAATCATCCTTACTCCCGTCATTTATAATAATTACTTCAAGATTATTATAATGAATGGAAAGCAGCGACCGAACATTTTCAACAATATTTGCCCCTTCGTTATATGCCGGCGCTAATACGCTTATTCCTGGAGTTTGGGCAGACCCAGCCAAAAGCCTGTAATTTGTGAAACTGTTTTTATGCAGATATTTTTTTACCTCACCGATAGAATAAAGCCCGATAAATACATATCCGGAAACCAGTAAAAACGTATAGGATAAAAATGCATACGTAAGAAAATTATAAATGAATTCCTGCCAGATCATACCTTCTCAGATTTAATCTGACAAATTATTTCATTATAGGGATACTCATTTGCACCGGAATAAAACAGCAGGGCCCTGAAACCTGAATCTCCTATTGATGCCAGACTGCGGGAGGCTGCAATCTTGATTTTGTTACTCTCATCTTCAAGAAGCTCAAGAAGGAACTTTATCTGATCATTAGTACCCACTTCACCTATAGCCTTAATGATCAATACTTTATTCCTGCTGATCTCATTCTGATATCCTTCAATCAGATCGCTTGCGGTATTTTCATTAGGCAATTCCTTAACAACCATTATGGCCTGCCGTCTGACTTCAGGGTTTATATGCCTGAGGCATAAAACTACCCGGTCGTATAATTCAAACCTGAAATAATTACCTGTCAGCTTTAATGCAAAGATGACCACACTATCATTTTCAGAGCCCAGCCATTTGTCAATACCTGTAAAATTTTCAGAGGGCAGCTGAGATAATTCTTCTAAAAGCTTAATCTGCTGCCACTCGGTAATGGGATACTCAGCATTATCCAAAAAACGGAGACCTTCAAAGCCGCTGAACTTTACAATGGCATTCTGTGCTTCCACCCTTAACAGACCTCTCTTATTATTGGTAAATCCGAATATTTTATCCTGATATTCAATCATCTCCATCTGACCTAATTGCTGAATACCGAAGGCTTTTAAGTACCAGGAATTGCTGTTGATCATCATTAGTGCATCCTGATCAAGCTTTAGCTGCTTAAAAAGAGTCTTTAAATTCAAGCTGGCTGTGCCTGACATATTCTGTTTAGCATTGATCAACTCCTTTGTCAAAAGTTTCCGGAAATGGGAATTTGGTAAAAGCTTTTTTAAACGTCCGGGCAGGGGGAGCAGATTATAATCAAATATCTTTGGAGCAGTATTCTCTGTTTTTGTGCCCTCATCGTCGTCGAAAAAGATTGCACTTCGGATAAGCGTATCGGAGATAAATTTCCACCTTTCGTAATTGGTTTTCCTCTGATTTACTTTAAAAAGATAAATAAGTATGTATATGATTAATACCAGACACAGAAAAGAGAAAAAAGCCGTTAATATGCCGAAAAGAGAAAATCCCGACAAAAAATCTATCAGAAAAGTTAAATCAAGATTATCCAATTAACAAGGCTTAAACTTAAGATCCTTTTTTAATACTGGCAGCAAAACGGTTAACTCGTACAGACAACTCATTCGGACTAAAAGGTTTGGTTATATAGTCATCAGCACCTAAACGGAAGGCCTCTAGAATTACATTTTCCTGTCCCATACCTGAGAGAATGATAATTTTTATTTTGTCCTGATATTTCTGCTTCACGGAGCCTACGATTTCCAGACCGGAGGAATAGGGCATCATAATATCGGATAAAATCATATCCGGAAGGTATTGGTCAATCATTTCGAGGGCCGCTCTCCCATCCCTGGCCAATAAAACCTCATGTCCATCTTTTTTCAGACGAAACTCAAGGGTTTTTAGCATCAATTCATCATCCTCAGCTATCAAAATCTTCATTCGGGGTAAAATTATTATTATCCATCCGGATCAGAATGGTTTATTCTTTATCTGATACCTACCGGAAGTTCGGAGAACAAAAACGATACTGCCCTTGATACAGTTTAATGGCAGTCTCACTAAAAAATAAAGGTATGATAAAAGCTTTTATACCGGAGTTTTTTTATAACTTTTTTCAATGTAAAAGAAAGAAGAAGGAGTTTCCAATTATACTCCGGATATCAATTTATGAAGGGTTTATTTCAATCCTTTATATGCGGGTATTTGCAGCCTCGACAATAACTAAAATCGCTGTCTGAGTGTCACTGTTGGTTGAAGTCCTTCTTTCGAAAAACCAGCTACAGCTCTGACGAACAACCTGTTAAACGGAGTCATATATACCCCTCCTCCATATCCATGATGAATGGTATTAGAATTTTCATTCTTAACCCACACCCGACCGGCATCGTAAAACCCTATCAGGCCGACCTTGCCGGGCATAAATGAATGAAAAACATTTGGCAGGTTAATGCGAGCTTCTAGATTATTATATACCAGATGATCACCTGCAAACCGAAATTTCCTGAAACCAAGTAAGTTATCCTGACTTCCCAAATAAGCCTGCTGATAAAAGGCTGTTTTTCCAATTGTAAACCCTGCCCCTATGCGGTTGGCAATCACAAAAACCTCATTTTTATCCAGAGCCTTGTAAAATGAAAAGGATGGGGTGAACTGGGCAAAAGATTTTGACACTGAATTTAAACCCTCATAGCCCTGTAGGCGAAACGTAAAATTCATTCCTTTTGTAGGAATTAAAATATTGTTCCGTTTATCCCAGTTAAAACTCAGGAAAAGACCTCCGTGTGCTTTATCCTTATGCAAATCAGGATAGGCAGCTGTTAGTGCCGGACTTTCAATATATCTGCCCTGGTTACTTCCATCATTAAAATATTGAAAAGAGGGACCGAATTTGATATTTACGTTCTTTGATAATGAAACTTCCAGAGCTGGTTCCAGCTTATAGAAAGAATAATTAACGCGGTAATAGGTCCTGAAATCTCCGGACTGGTCGAAATAAGTATCATTACCGGTTCCGAAAAAATTCTGGATGTTACCATCCATATCGGCGAGTGCATCAATAGTGAGGTCAGTTTTTTTAAAAACTTCTTTCCATTCTGCCTCATAGCTTAGAATAAACGACCTGGTAGACAGACTGTGTAATGCCGTTATCTTTTGTTTGCTTTTATATTGTTCCTTAGAAAGGCCCTCCTTCTCGGTCTTGTAAGATAATCCAAGAAAAAGCCCGTCCACAGAACGCAGGTCAACTGCAGGTCTAATACCAGATTCCCCGTAAAGATCCCGAAGCGACTTCCGCTCATTGAGAGTATCCTTGGCCTGGTTTATACTATCCTGAAAAAATTCACCGTGTGCAAAACTTATTTTGCATAAGCTGATGAGTACAAATAACAGCAGGTTTCTTAATATTAGTTTGATCATTTAATTAGTTATGCAAAAGAATGGCCAAAGCTGCAAAATTTTTAAAACTCCGTCTGCCTAAAAATTCAGGCAGACCGCAGAATTAAGAATTTCGCCGTTAAAATCATGATATTCTGATCTTTCAGACCAGTTTTATCACTTTATTCTCTTTTTTATTGATGCTTCTGATTATAAAAAAAGCGGCAATAAGATTAGGTACCCAACAAAGCCATGCAACTACTCTATATGCGGGCAGAAAGTCATTAAATGCAATAATTAACAGAGGAAGCCAGATTCTAAGTGTCACAGCAGCAAAACAACAAGCATAACTATAGATCATAAACCTTTCATGATCAATGGTATTTCCTTTTTTAATAACTAAAAACCCGGCTAGACTTGAGGAAAACCAAATAAAACCTAATAAGCTGAAACCTAAGATGCTGATTAATCCGCCGGTTGCATAAAATGCAATGTATAACCCTGCCATAGCGCATAATAAAGCTGATATAATATACGCTTTCCCTATTTGTCTGTGAATGTTCAGGTTTTTGTCTCTTAATTTAGGACTGAACTGGGTCCAGCCTATAAGTAAGGAAATTCCACCTAAAATTATATGCGTGTAAAATCCAATATTCCAAAATGGGTTAAGCAATAAATCACTATCCTTTGAGCTCAACAATCCAAAATTTCGATCTGTTATAAAATATATACCGGGGTACATGCCAATGCATACCGCCAAAACAGCAAATAACACCCACATTATTTTTTTAGTCATATTAAAATTTACATCAGGATATCATTTAGAGAAAGCGGGAACTGACAAGTTACAAAAAAAGCCAGGTTGAATGGAGTAAAACCAAGTGTCCCGATTACGTATACGAGCTTAAAGCCACCTGTTCATATGCTTTTAAACCGTTTCCTATAGGAAAACATAGCATTTCAGAAATCAAGTTCAGCCGCAGGAGTTGCTCACCAGGAATTGTAAGCCAATTAAATTGGGAGCTCTTTTATAACAGCCCTAATGCCGGAAAAGTCCGGTTAAAATCAATATGATTGACCTATCAGGCTGCTAATAAATTCAGGTATTTTAAATAGCCCCTTCGGGTCCATTTTCGGGAAGATCAAATTTATGCGCCAGGAATTCTTCAAGTTCAAGGGGACTATTGGTCTTAGCCTCACGGATAGCTTCTTTAAGTTGTTCGCTTGTGAGATTGAATCTTGTCCTGAAATAATCAAAATCATAGACTTCATAAGGATCACTTCCTGTTTTGTCCTGCTCCTCCCGGAGGTTTTTATTTTCTACCATAACACATGACTTTTCTTTAAAAACCGCCCCAGTTCAGATTTGTTTTTTTTCGATTATGATTTGGGGAGTACGATAAATTTAAGGGCAATTTAGATTATCAACTATATGTAAACATTACGATTATATTGGTTAAGACTACGTAATAAATTTACATTTGTATTAAATGAAGGCTGAAAATTTTAATTATGCAAACAGCAAAATCAAATCCGGTTTGCTTTTAATGCTTATAGCTTTCTTTCTGTTGTCCCCTTGCTCAATAAGAAAGAGCATTCACATTTACCTCCTGACAATAAGTGATATTGAAATTTCCAACTCTGGTTTAACTTCTCAAAAGCCAGCCAATGCCTATGGCCTGGTTTCCGCTTCATTTTGCTCAAACTCATCAAAGGAAGTGTTTGAGCCCATGAACCAATCAGAATCGGTTCAATCAGTTTTACCCGTCTGCATGAACTTATTTCACTATCCCGCAAAATCGTCTGCGGGATTAATGGAGGATCGTTTCAATACATCGTTAATTTATTTGTCTAAACCTGACAGATCTTTTAATGAAACACCTTTATATATCCAGCATAGGATATTATTGATCTGATCAATCCCAATTGTATCTACCCTGGAAATGAGTGTTAAGTGCTAAAAGCAGAATAATAAGTATTTTACTCAGCTGCTTTATTAAGCATTTCATAAAATCCGGCTATACCATTTAAATAATCAATAAAATTATCAGGACCGGATTAATACTGCGATCCCGAACAAATTCATTAATATGAAATACATCAAATCAAACTTAGGATCAATTATCACAGTTATATTGATAGCAATTATAACCTTCAACCCGGATGCCAAAAGCTTCGTTCTTGGGGGGCTTATGAAAACCGGTTTATTCAATCCTTCTATTGACAATACCCCAGGAAGCAGTCCTGCAGCAACTGAAATAAACAATCCGGTTTTAGCGCCAACTGTACTGTTTACTTCCTCTTCAGGCGAAACAATAGACATTTCAGCAAGTAAAGGCAAGGTAATATTTCTAAACTTCTGGGCTACATGGTGTCCCCCCTGTATCGCAGAAATGCCTTCTATTAATTCTCTAAAAAGTAAACTTGATAATGAATCCGTACTTTTCTTAATGGTTGATGCGGATAATAATCTAAAGGCTTCCGGAACTTTTATGCAAAAGAAAAAATATAATCTGCCCGTTTATGGTCCGGCAAGTCCAATCCCTTCAAGTGTATTCAGCGGAGCCCTTCCTACGACTCTTATAATTAATAAAAAGGGTGAGATTGTGTTTAAACATGAGAGCATGGCTGATTACAACAATTCGGAAATGGTGGATTTCCTGAATGCTCTTGCTAAATAATCGGCAATCCCCCAAATTTCAATAGCGGGATTGGTTAATGATAATGAACCGGAGCTTAAGCAATTTCCACCACAGGAAGGATCTCAGGCAAAAAGTTCATTATCATTCGTTAAAACTTATCCGGGAAACCCTGGAAGGAATTCCTCCTATTGTGAAATTTGAAAAGCTTTAGCTTGTAGCTAACTTCTTACTGATTTCCGAAATTGTTATTCCATTAAAACAATCATCAGCACAATCTTTGGGCACATAACCGCATTTTGAGATCATCCCCTGATTTTTCGCTTCAAAATAAATAGTGTTCATTTTTAAATCCGCTTTAAGCCATACTGAGCCGGCTTTTTCATAAATATTATCCAGATTAAGTGTGCCAGCGCCATTCGGATGAGAGTTAAGAGTCCCCAGGTTTTCTACCCATGATTCCATCAGGGATCTTTGCCCCGTCTGCCCGTTGATGGAATACCTCTTATATATCCTTCCTGTGACTGTCCCGTTGTTCACAGCGATGACCGTACTGTCAGTGGAACCTGCTTCTGCAGATGATGAGACCGCAGTATACGAATAGCTGTTGCCGGAAGCGTTTTTGAATCTCTCCCAAGCAGCGCGACTTCGGATCAGTTCTGATGTGGCTGATTCCTTTTTGCATGCAGACAGTATCGTTAAAAGAAATAGTAAACCTGGAAGGTATTTCATGTTTTTCAAATAAGGAATATTTCTTAACTAAGATATCAGGTTTAATCCTGAACAGGAAATCATAATTAGGGAGAAACAGGTATGTTCCATTTTCTTGAATAAAATTTGTTTTGAAACAATTAATTATACCTTTGTTTCGTCTATTTTAAGAAAAAAAAATAAGCAGATCAAAACAAAAGCGGTTGCTAATTCTTAATGAACTATATCCGGTTGATCGTGAAGGTAATAATCATATGATCCGTCATTCTTAACACATTTAGCTGCGCATATGGCAAAAAGAATACTGGTCATAGAAGATGATCCTGATATTCTCGAAATACTATCCTTAATCCTTTCTGATGAAGGATATCAGGTCATCCCCTCTATAAACGGGGCTGAAGCGGAAAATCTGGGTGAAGACCTCCCTGACCTTGTCCTCCTTGATTTACGACTCTCAGGATCGATGAAAACCGGCGCTGAAATATGTGCGCAGCTTAAAGCACAAATCCATACCCGGAAAGTACCTGTAATTCTTGTTTCTGCCGAGACCAATGTTATGGAAGTTGCTATTAGCTGCGGAGCAGACGCATTTATAAAAAAACCCTTTAATATTGATGATCTTTCGGATCAGGTTAAAACCTATTTAAATATCTAAACAATGCATTTCGAATCGGACAGCAGTTCCACTGGACGTATACAGTTGGGAGCCGAAAACTTAAAAACATTTTTTGTTTCTCATTTGAACAGAATATTTTGTGCAAAACAGCATTTAGTGAAAATGCTTCCCGAGCTGGGTGAACTTGCCACATTTGCAGATCTTAAAAATGCTATTGAAGAAACAACTGCGGATGTCGAAAAACAACTCGCACGGATGCAGGTGATTTATGAATTAATGGATGAACAGCCGTCAGATGAAAGCTGTAACGGCCTAAAAGGACTTGTGGATGACGCTTTCACAGCCATAAAACAACAGGATGAATTCATGGAATTGAGGGATATGTCTATACTGTTCTACTTACAAAACATAGAAAGTGTAGAAATGGCATCCTTCCAGGTGTTAAGGATAGCTGCTACCAAACTAGAAAATCCTCAGATCAAACAACTTCTGAAAGAAAATTTTGAAGAGGCTAAAGCAGACAGAACCCTCCTACTGTTAGTTTCCGCTAAATACATTACCAGTTAGGATAGTAATCCTGTAAAATCACCTTCCAGATTCCAAATCCTGAAAGTTTCTTTTGCAATAATCTTACAGTTATTTCCTAGTTCTTCCAAATTACAGGAAAGAGTTCTGACATGAACAGGAATGCCATTTATCTCTTCCATAAAATCCATATGCATCATTGAACTCTCTTCCGCGGAGCTGCCTTTTAATTGAGTGTATAACTCGATGGCAAATTCACGGTTATTTCCTAAAAAGTACCTCCCATAATTTTCAAATCCAGAAGGAGACCTTAAACTTAGACTTATATAAAACTTAGAATTCATGACCCAGGGTTTCTAAATAAAAGTTCAGAGCAAGAATTATGCAGAAAATTTTACTCGATCAGTACCTGGAAATGAAAATACTAAAAGCGTTTATGAAACGGAGAATTACTAAAAAGAGGCTGTCCTTCCGGGCAGCCTCTTTTTATATAATTTATTTAATTTCAATTTTACGGGTTACAGATTTTGCTTCCTCCTTTTTGGCGATATTAATATGCAATACGCCATTGGTATACATAGCATCAATATGCTGGTCGTCTATGCTGTCAGGCAAACTGAAGGACCTTACAAACGAACCATAACTGTACTCACGCTTCAGATAATTGGTAGTTTGGTCTGTACTTGTCTCACCCCTATCCACCGAAATACTTAATACATCCTTATCGAGACGGATCTTAAAATCATCTTTTTTCAGACCCGGAGCGGCAAGTTCAATATAATAAGATTCTGGTGATTCGCTAATGTTTACCGCAGGTATTCGGATCAGCATTCGATCTGAAAAAGCTTCATTAAATAAATTTTCAAAAACCTCGCTAAAGCCTGGCATTAACGGATTCTTCTTTTTTCCATTTGTAAATTTAACCAGTGACATTGTTTCCTCCTTTTAAATATTAAATCATTTTAAGTTTAAATAATCAAGCCAGATGCCAGTTGATAAAAAGGGCTAAATCTCTGCTATTTTGTACTTATATATGAAAAAATATCAGGTATACTCTGCCAAATTTTCAATCAATTCAGGTATTCAGTATTTAACATTTTAATATCTTTAGCCTTTTAAAAATATCAGGAATTTATCCCTCAAATGCACAAATTCATCAGCTTATTTATCCTAATTCTGTTCATGAGTTCTATAACCTACGGGCAAAATATAATCCGGATTGTGGTCAGGGATTCAGAGTCAAAACAAGCCCTTCCAGGAGTGGTAGCCCAGGTAAATAATCTTCAGGCGAGCAGTTCTGAAACCGGGCTTATTGAATTCAATAATTTGCCCGATGGACAATATATTATACTATTCAAAAGCCATAATTATGAAGAACGCCGGGAAACAGTTCTGCTCCCTGCCATAACCCAGGACACCCTGAATATTTTCCTCCATCTCAGAGAACGGGAATTAGAGGAGATTATCATATCCTCCACCCGGAGCAGCCGTACAATTTCAGATATCCCAACACGTATTGAACTTATTGCCGGGGAGGAACTGGATGAGAAAGGAAACATGAAACCGGGGGATATCCGGATGATCTTAAATGAGAGCACCGGAATTCAAACACAGCAGACTTCTGCTATAAGTGCCAATGCATCTATCCGTATTCAGGGTTTGGATGGACGATACACCCAAATTTTAAAAGATGGTTTCCCTTTGTTTTCAGGAGCTGCCGGCGGCCTGGGATTGTTACAAACCCCTCCACTCGACCTCAAACAGGTAGAAGTTATAAAGGGATCAGCATCTACTTTATATGGCGGTGGAGCTATAGCCGGTTTGGTGAATTTAATCAGCAAAACACCCGGAGAAACCCGGGATCTCAATATTCACTTGAATGGCACATCCGCCGGAGGATTAGATATAAATGCTTTTTATGCCGAGCGTGCAGGTAAAACAGGAATAACTGTATTTGCTGCCAGAAACAGTAATAAACCTTATGCCCCTGATAATGGAAACCTGACGGCAATTCCCAAATTTGAACGTTTTATCCTAAACCCCAAATTCTTTTTAAGCTTCAATGAAAACACCAGCCTGAATATTGGAATCAACACCAGTTTTGAGAACCGGACCGGGGGTGATATCAATTATTTTGAAGACAACAGAAATGCAAGTCTCTATTTTGAAAAAAACAAGACAGACCGTCTTTCCTCCCAATTTCTGTTTTCGCATAAGACAAAAGGGAAAGGCCTGATAAATGTGAAAAACAGCATCAGCTATTTCAACCGGAGCATAACTCTTCCTGGATATACTTTTGACGGCACCCAACATGCAACTTTCACTGAGGCAACTTATGCCGTTCAAAATGAAAAAGTTGAATGGGTGGCGGGAATGAACCTCTGGACAGATATTTTCAGGGAAAACAACAAAACTGCCTCCCTAAAGAATTACGATCAGACAAGTACTGGTTTGTTCATTCAAAATAATGCTCATATAACTGACTGGCTCGAACTGGAAACAGGCTTAAGAGCTGATTACGTTTTTGACTACGGAATTAGTTTATTACCCAGATTTTCGGCAATGTTCCATATTAATGATAAATTCAACTCAAGGCTGGGCGGAGGTTTGGGTTATAAAACTCCATCCATCTTTACTGAAGAAAGCGAACGTATCCAATTCCGTAATGTCATCACTCCTGATCCGGAAAATACCAGGCTGGAAAGGAGTTATGGAGCAAACTGGGATTTCAATTACAGAAGACTTTTGTTTAACGAACAAGTCTCATTCAGTATAAATCATCTCTTCTTCTATACCTATTTGAACAACCCTGTAGTAATGTTTACTGAGGATGGGAATCAATATAAATTTAAAAATCTCTCGGGATTCATCGATACAAAGGGTATGGAAACCAATGCAAAGTTATCATACAATGATTTTAAATTATTTATAGGATATACCTTAACCGATACCAGAATTCATAATAATGGTGTTTCTGTCGGAAATCCACTCACAGCCAGACACCGTTTGAATAATGTACTGATGTATGAAGTGGAGGATGAATGGAAGCTGGGTGGAGAAGCTTATTACTATAGTGAACAGCGTTTAACGGATGGAAGAAGAGGAAAGCCTTACTGGATATTGGGTTTTATGGCTGAAAAACTATGGGAGGATTTTTCTCTATATATTAACTTTGAAAATTTCACAGATACCCGTCAGACCCGCTTTGACAGTATTTATACCGGTAATATATCTTCGCCTGTTTTCAGGGATATTTATGCCCCTTTAGATGGCTTTGTGATCAATGGCGGAATTAAGATCAGGTTATAAGCTGCGAAGAAAGTAATTGAATAAGCAAAGTAAACAGAAATAATAGCCATATTTACATTTTAATCTGATCGCTTATGCAATTCATTCTAGTCGCACTTATCTTTTTTGGCAATCTTTTAAGCATTAATAATTCCCTTAATGAAACTGCCCTTAGTGGACAACAGCCTAATATTGGAATTGATTTACAAGGCACAATCCGGATGGTTTATGGAAATGAGGAAGAGATCTATTGCATCACATCAACAGATAATGGTATCAGCTTTTCCAAACCTGTACTCGTTGGCCGGATAAATAACATGCATCTGGGAAATACCCGCGGGCCTCAAATAGCCTCCTCTGTTAACTTCAGCATGATAAGCGCTATTGATAAAAATGGGAATATTCATGCCTTCAGGTTGGAGCATCTTAAGAACAGCTGGATTAAAATCGATAATATAAATGACAGGAAAGGTTCTGCACCTGAGGGATTAATGGCGCTCACCGCCGATAAAGATGATCGTTTCTATGCGGTATGGCTTGATACAAGGATCGGAAAGAAAAATAATATTTACTTTTCTTCATCTTCTAAATCATCATGGAATGATAATAAGCTTGTGTACCAGTCGCCTGAAGAGCATGTATGTGAATGCTGCAAGCCTAACATAACCTTCAATAATAACAGACTGCTTATTACCTTCCGTAACTGGCAGATGGGTTCCAGGGATATCTATTATTCAACTTCTGGCAATAAAGGCAAAAGTTTTACTCCTGCTTTAAAATCAGGTAATGGAACCTGGATCTTAAAAGGATGTCCCATGGATGGCGGAGGATCGTTTATTGATGATAAAGGAAGAGTTTCTGCTGCCTGGCAGCGCAGCGGCGATATTTTTCTGGCAGAGCAGAACCAGCCAGAACGAAAGATCGGTTCAGGCCGGGGCGTAAGCATGGCCGGTGTTAAAAACAATAGAGTGATTGCATGGCAGGATAGAAAAACAATAATATTATATCATACCGCTTCTAAAAAAATCATAGAAATCGGGGAAGGCAACTCCCCAAGAGTTTATATTCTGCCTAATGGCAAAACGATCTGTACCTGGGAAGAGGACAAAACCATTCAATATAAAGTGATCTGATCAGGATTAAATGCAAAGAGCTGGTATTATTGCTGGTTGTCGGTCCATTTTTTCAGCTCTGAAATATCTTTTTTCTGTTCCTGAACCATCTTTTTAGCAATAGATAAAATGTCGGGATCTTTTCCATGCTGAACATAGCCTTCCGCCATTTGCAGGCCGCCCTGATAATGAGAAATCATCATATTGGCAAAGTTTAGATCGGTAGAGTGGTCTTCATCAGCTTTAGGCATTTCCATCATCATCATCATATTTTTATTTAAAATATTGCCAAAACCTTCATCTTTTTTGGCTGGATCATAATTTTTTGATTCATCCTTATTATTTATGATAAAACTATCCAGCTGATTAATCCAGGTTTTATGCTTTTCAATCATATTTTGGGCCATTTGCTTCATTGCAGCATTTTTACCTTTAGAAAGTTCCTCCTCCAACATAGTTACAGACCCCTGATAATGGTTACGCATCATCATTGCAAAATCCTTATCCACATTTCCGGTCATTTTCATACCATGCATACCTTTCATCATTTTATCCATAGCCCCCGTCATTCCGCCATGCATTGAAGTATCGATGTGGGTTTTAACATGATCACCCGTCATGGTCAGGTCGTCTTCAACTTTAGCCGACTTATTCCTGCAGGATGTAAATCCGGATACCAAAATACATAATCCGATAATCCATAATTTCGTTTTCATAATTTCCTATTTTTACAATTCTTGTCCCCTGCTTTAGAAAAGACAATCTGAACTTATTTTGTTTTAAATTTCCCGTTAGATCCAAGTTATCCTTCTTCGACAAACGAATATTTTACTCCCGGTAAGAAGGCAATATTTCAAGGTTTTTCTCAGTTCATTTCCTAATAATTTCTTTACTTACTAGGCTCGGTTTATTGGATTAAATTAGTTTATCTTTAACCTCATGAGTAAAAGATTGATTATTGTTGAAAGAGATGCTGATATTCTACAAGTTATCTCTGTAATTTTTGAGGAAAAGGGATACCAGGTGAGCGCTTACACTACTGAGGAGGGCATTTTATCAAAAATTCATAACGAGCAGCCGGATGCTGTCCTTCTGGATATTATCCAGCCTACAATTGAAGGAACTACGCTCTGCAGAGCAATTAAAGAGACTGAAACAACCAAACATATACCAGTTATCGTGCTTTCAACTCATATGAGACTTAGTAATCTTAAGGAAGTCTGTGCTGATGAGGTCATGGCCAAGCCTTTCGATATCGATGAGCTTGTTGATACGGTTGAAAAACAGATGGAACTTTTGGAAGAGTAAGCAACCCGCAAACAGTCTTTTCTTTAGTTCTGATTTTTTCGTAAATCAGCCGCCGTTCCCTTATCATCAGCCTGCAGCATTAACCTGATTCGATTGATATGAACCTGAAAAAGCTTTGCTCTTTCAGAAGCTGATTCTGCAGTTGCACCTTTATTTACTTTTGCCATAGTGATCAGCAGGTTCTTTCTTTCCTCAAACATTCTGAGAGCGGTCCACATAGTTTCTTCAATTTTCTTGGCTTGTTCCGCTAACAGGGAGACCGCAGTATAGGTATGTCCAGTATGACAACGATACCGCATGGATGAGCCATGTGCCACCTTCCATAAAACACCACCGCAGCCCGGGCAATTAAATGGCACCTGCTCACCCAGGCTATTGACCGAAGTCAGATCACTTATTACACGTTTGGCGATCTCCGTCTCAATAAGAATATCTTTTGGTACAGGCTTGCGTTTACCCGGTTTTTTTGAGATAAGCATATTAAGCAGCTCTCCCATACCAGATAAGGGCAGGCAATAGTCAACCTCAACCTGGTGGAGTGCATTGGTAGGCATATCAGGATAATCTGCATCGGCGGGATCCTGCACTACAGAAATCCCTCCGCATCTTTTGATCGCTTTCAGACCGGCGGTTCCATCATCGAGATAACCAGTCAGTAACACTCCAATCACCCTGTTGCCGAATGCAACGGCGGCTGATCGAAATAAGGGATCTATTGCAGGCCTGTAACGGTTTTCCTGGGCTCCTTTGGTGACAAGCATGATTGAATTTTCATCAATCATAAGATGCCGGTCTGCAGGAGCCAGATATAAATGCCCCGATCTGGCCTTTTTTCCATTAACTGCATGGGCACATGTTAAATTGCTGTTTTTGATAAGGGCATTTAAAAGTACGCTTCCCGTGGCTTCAGCAGAGATATGCTGCACTACAAGCAATGGGGCAGAGAAAGTTGAATCCAGCTGACTCACTAGTTTAACTAGAGCTTTTAACCCCCCGGCGGATGTTCCTATTACAATAATATACGGCAACCTATTCTTAACACTCTTTGTCTCTGAGTTAGTCATGGCATGTTTTGACGTATATTTAAAACAAGAACTCTAAAAAAAAGAACATAATAATTAAGCAGATGTTTCTTGATTATGACAAATTTCACAAAATAATTACAGGAAATTTAAGTTTTGAGATTAAGGAAGTTTTTAACTTAGCAAAGCAATAAAAGATTATACAGCACCGAATTTTTATGATCAGGAACTGGTCAAAATAAAAACAGCCAAACATTATTTACCGGTCAAATGAAGGCACGTAGAAAAAGAATTCTGGTTTATGTCCTTGGCAGTATACTTCTGGGATTTATTGTTCTCACAATTGGTATTTCCCTCTTCCCTAATTCCGTATTCGACCGTGAATTTTCTGCGGAGATCCAGGAACATCAAAATCCCATACTCGATCTATTAATGAAGGGAATAAGCATAGCCGGCTATGTCCCGGTGGCAGTCACGATGGTACTTGGCTCCTCTTCAATCTTCCTGTATTTTAAACGGAAACGCGAAGCTCTTTTCATCACTTTAACCTTTCTATCCGCCATACTTGGACAGATAGTAAAAATTCTGGTTGACCGGCCCCGCCCTACTGATAGTGTCGTCAGGATTGTTGAAATAGCCAAACATCAAAGCTTTCCAAGTGGCCATGTCCTCTTCTATGTGGTTTTTTTTGGTTTTATTGCCGTTCTGATGAATCACCTGAAATTCATTACCCGCTCTGTGAGAATTACTATCGCTGCAATCTGTATGTTTATGATTTTCACCATCCCTATTTCAAGAATATATCTGGGGGCCCATTGGTTCACAGATGTTCTGGGAGGCTTTCTTCTTGGGATTCTTACCTTATTTGTGCTGAGCTATTTTTACATGAAAAAGCCTAACCCTTCTCAACTTTAACCCAAAAGGGAATAAAGAAGCGGAAAAAAGGAAGATCTATGCTGAATGCTTATCCCTTAAGCTTATTCTTTTTACCGGATCTGATAAAATGAGCAGGCCCGCTCAAACAAAAGCGCTTTTATACAGTTTTGATTTAGACCTGTAAACAATTAAAACCCATGAAAAGCAACCTTAAATTTCCATTCCTTGTATCCCTGTTTTTGTTAAGTGTCCTGGCTTCCTGTAAAAAAGATCCTCCTGTGCCACAGGTTTCAGAAACGATCAGCGGCAGCATAAGCGCAGATATGACATTAAAAGAAAATGTTAATTACAGGATAAAGGGCCGCGTGGTTGTAAAAAATAATGCGGTTTTAACTATCCCTGCAGGAACTGAGATCCTGGTAGAAGCTGAAACTGCAGGAGCTGATAAAGGAGCGCTGATCATCAGCAAAGGTTCCAGACTCAATATTAATGGAACCAGGGAAAACCCTGTTGTATTTACTTCCGCTGCATCAAACAGAGCCGCCGGAGACTGGGTAGGGATCATTATTCTGGGACGTGCCCCAACCAATGGAGCAGGCGGCCAGCTAAATGTTTCCGGCCTTGCAGCTTCACCGGACTACCAATTTGGGGGTTCTTCAGGCAATGATAATTCCGGATCTATAAAGTACCTGAGAATTGAATATGCTGGGGGTCTTAATCCGGCCCAGGAGGAAGAATGGGCTTTGGATATGGCAAGCGGATTCAGTTTGAACGGGGTGGGATCTGGTACCACTATAGAGAATGTGATGGTTAAAAACTCCCGTGATGATGCATTTCAGTTTGTGGGCGGAACGGTAAATGCCAGATACCTTATCGCTTATAATAACGGGGATGATAACTTTGATTTCGACCGCGGATACACGGGTAAACTGCAGTTTCTTATTTCTTATAATCCAAAAGGAACAAGCACAGCCATTCGGGCTAACGGAGTGGAAAGTCTGAATGACAAGGATGCGAGTGAGGCAGTTCCTTACACAAGGCCTGTCATTTCAAACATGACTATTATTGGTCCTCAGGGTACCGATGCAGACATGAGCCATCAAAGTCAGGGGATATACATTCGCAAAAACACCCGCTTTAATATTCAGAATTCTATCATTGCAGGTTATTCTAACGGCGGGCTTATGCTATGCCCTAAAACTAAGCCCCTGCTGACCAATAACCTGGGTTCTGAATTTAAGTTTAACCTGGTTAATTCAGATAATACGACCAGAGCTTTCACCTATGATGAGGGTCCAAGTGGAACGAATATTAATCCGGACCCTGAAGTAACCATATATGCCACCCAGGATAATGTAATTCAAAAGCCTTCACTGAACAACAATAAAGTTTTAAATGCGACTACAGAACTTCAGCTAAAAAGCCTTTATTTAACAGTTCCGGATCTTTCACCATCCACCGGATCCCCTGCTTTAAGCGGAGCTAATTTCAGCGGACCGGATTTTTCAAACTTTTTCACTTCAGTGACATTTCTGGGAGCGATTGGCTCAGAAAACTGGGCTTCAACCGGAATGTGGGTGAACTGGCAGTAATTCCTGTCAAAACCATATATACCTTAAGCTATTGAATCATTCGCCGGACTGCTTTTTAGAATATTGAATGAACCGGGCATAAGCATTTGACATGAAAATAAAAGCAATATTAACAAATAGCCTGCGGTCCTCTTTATTGGTTTTACTCACTATTATTCTTTTCAGCGCTTGCCGGAAAAACAGATCAGTAGAACCACAGGAAGTAGCAGCACTTAACGTTGCAAACGCCTCCCCCGGTCCGCTTGCAATCAATTTTTTCCTGAATAACAACCTGGTTAACGGGCCTGCACTTGCTTTTACCCAGGAAAGCGGCTATGTGCTTACACTTGCCGGATTAAATAAATTCGATGCAACCTCAGGGGGCACTACGCAGGTCGTGGCCAGGGATACTATTCAGCTCAAAACAGATAAATATTATTCGCTTTTTATTACCGGCCATAACCTTTCCCTATCGACTTTCTTAACTGAAGATGATCTGACCTTACCCCCTTCAGGAAAAGCTAAGATCAGGTTCCTTCAACTTAGTCCCGATGGCGGAACACTCGCCCTCAGAATAAAAGGCGGCGCAGTTTTGTTCCCGGCTCAGGCTTACAAAACAGCTTCTGAATTTATCAGCATTGATCCCTTAGCGTACACCTTTCAATTGGAAGAAACAGATGGTACAGCTATACGCGAATCCAGTATTGAACTGATGCCCGGGAAAATATATACGGTATGGGCAGGCGGCTTAAAAGACGGCCTTGAAATAAACGCGATGGGCCTGAAGATCAGGGCAAATAATTAGCCCCGGTCCATTCAATTTAATCAGTAAAGGATCTTGCCCGTTGCGGTTACCAGGGATGCAATACGAACCGCATCAAAAATACGCTCCTCCGAGCAGCCGAGTTTAATCAGGGAATCTTCATGAGCATTTACGCACATTTCGCATCCGTTAACAGCTGAAATGACCAGGCTCAACAATTCAAAGAATTCTTTACCCGTGACTGGCTTCATCATGATCTGCATACGTATTCTTGCCGGAATCTGACCGTATTTTTCCTTCTGGGTAAAGTGCCGGAAACGATAAAAAATATTATTTGAGGACAACAGGGAGGCACAAGCTGCTGCTTCAGCGATCTCCTCTGCACTGGCTCCTGCTGTTTGGGCTTTCTGGGTATAGAAATCTGTCAGCGGTTTATTAGTATTATTCAGAGAAGTGCTCAGCCCAATTAGCGCCGCTTCCTTTTCTGTTAAATACTCTGATGTAAGCGTGCTGTTAAAGTTAAGCTTAAGATCACGCAGATACCTTGAATTACCCTTCTCAAGCAGATCAAGGCTGGAGTTACGGTAATTGACATCAAGACCTGTGCTGCTCAGTAGTTCCTGGATTGCTTCTGTACTTTCGTTCATGATAAAATTTAAGAATCCGCGTTTAAGCGGATTCTTTTAAATGAAATTATGCAGTTAATGTCACCTGACCCTTTTCCCAGTTACAGGGACAAAGTTCATCTGTTTGTAATCCGTCAAGCACCCGCAGAACTTCTTTAACACTGCGGCCTACACTCAGATCATTTACACAAACCCATCTTACAATACCTGTGGGATCAATGATAAATGTTGCGCGATAAGCGATCTTTTCAGTCGGCTCAAGGATACCCAGGTCCTCTGCAAGAGATTTTGAAGTATCTGCCAGCATTGGGAATCTAAGATCACGAAGATCATCATGATCCCGTCTCCAAGCTGCATGTACAAACTCAGAATCTGTTGAAGCCCCGATCAGGCGTGTATCGCGGTCACGGAATTCACCAAATGCTTTATTGAACTCAGCGATTTCGGTCGGGCAAACAAAAGTGAAATCCTTTGGCCACCAGAACATAACGGTCCAGATATTATCATCATTACATAGATATTCAGAGTTGATGGTATCGAATTCTTTACCTTTTTCAATGCTAACGACTGCTTTTTTTTCGAAAGACGGGAACTTTTGTCCTATAGTGATCATAAATGTATTTGTATTTTAAAATTAAAGCGCAAAGGTAAGGCTTTGAAATTTCGAATCAAATGTAGTTTGGAAAATGACAGGGATATGGATTTAAACTGTTAGTCAGTGGATATGAAAACCTAAATGCTTCTAGCCCTTCCATTTCCAATCACAACATGAATTAGAAACATGAAATACATTCTTCAAACGCAATTGAATACTTAATCGGAATTCATATTTTTACAGCCCCGACTATATTGTCACTTAAAAAATTGTTTTAGACTCGATGTCGAAACTTAATGCCGAGGATAAATTTCTTGACTTTTCAGATTATGGCAGGCCGCTTGCCAGGATTCTTGCCCGGCAATTAAGCCATACCCGCTTTACACCTATTCATGTGACCCTGCTTTTCGGGATATCAGGACTTGCTGCCGTCTATTGCATTTTCCAGGGCCATTATTTTTTAGCCGGATTTTTCATCATCCTGAAATCGATTATTGACGGCGCCGACGGCGAATTGGCGCGTATAAAAAAAACTCCTTCCTATACCGGGCGGTATCTGGACAGTGTATTCGATATCCTTTTAAACTTTATGTTTCTAATAACAATCAGTTTTGTATCCGGGACTTCAGTGCTTTATGCACTTCTCGCATTTATCGCAATACAGCTGCAGGGCACCCTATATAACTATTATTATGTAATCCTTAGAAACAAATCGGTAGGCGGGGATTCCACTAGTAAGATATTCGAATATAAATCACCCAATGCCCTGCCTGGGGAAAACCAGAGATCAGTGGATATACTATTCGTCGTTTATTACCTGGTTTATGGCCTTTTTGATAAGATCATTCACTTTTTGGATCCAAATGCCTATAAAGTTAAAACCTTTCCCTCCTGGTTCATGACCTTATTGTCCATATATGGGCTGGGCTTTCAATTGCTGATTATTGCGGTGATGCTTCCTTTGCAATTAATCGATTATATTGTTCCCTTCTTCCTTGCATACAGCTTCTTCATTATTATATTTATCGGTATCAGAAAAACAATTTTAAGTGTCTGAGCATGTATGCTTCAGCAGTGCTTAAGGTAAAAACGAAAGTCCCATTTCAGGCATTGAAGAAGACGTGTGTGAATCAATAATCGGGTATAATTAACCCGGGCTTTTGAGTACCGCAAAATCAAACGCCGCATATGACACTGACAATGTGATACTTAGAACAACGGCAAGATTACCGTAATAATTTTCAAGTGTTTGCCACTCAAAAAATCAGGTAATTATCAATGCGGAAAGGGTATTAATTCATTTCCTGACAGACTTATTTGATCTTAAATTTGAGAGCACAAGAAGCATAATTAATACCTGACAGGATGGCGAAAAAAGTACTAATAGTTGAAGATGATCGCGATTGCAAGGAGATCATGAGATATATTTTAGAAAATGAAGGATATGAAGTTTTATGCTCCAGATCTGCAGAGATCATATTTGAAGCACCCAATATTTTCGACCTTGTGGTACTTGATGAATATTCATTAGGAAAGACTGGCAGTGAAGTTTGCAGAAAACTAAAAAGTGATTACCACACCTGGGACGTACCCGTTATCCTAACTTCTACAGATAATGAGCTGGAATATCTTGCTCAATCATGCCATGCCGATACCTATCTGTCCAAACCCTTCGATATTACATTCTTCACAACCCTTGTTCATAAGGCGGTTAATCATAATCCGCTCTCCTGCTATTAAAGAAGCCTGGTTTGTAATAACTCAGACCAATTGCCTTTTTCCTTTAAATACCCCACCAGATCTTTTATGGTGGTAATTTTGCCATAATCCTGTTCCGGAATTTCGAAGCCGGATTTTTCACTCAGGGCAATACTGGTTTTCTGAAGCGAGATTGTATTTTTTGGATATTTGAAAAACAATTAACTAAGGCAAAAGTTGAAAGTTTTCTGTGTTTATGGTCCGCCGGAATCCTTAGAATCCGGATTTTAAACCTGATTAATCTATACCAGGAGATTTAGCAGAAATAAAACAATTAATTTTTTTTCAGCTCACAGAAACAAGTTCCCTTACAGTTTGTTCCTAATCTGATTGAGCACCTGAAAGGTTGTTATCTGATCATAAATCAAAATGAGATAGGCCGGCCCCGGAACCCGTGCCCGCGAGGGGGAATAATAACCTTTTGCTTTCCTGTACTTGAAATTAAAGCCTAAGCCTCAGTGATTTCAAGCATTTTTTATATCATTTCAACCTGCCTATTATGAAAACTTTAGACCGCCTGGTTTTGATTGTTTTTTGTGCCGGACTTATTTCATGCAGAAAACATTCAGAAGCACCTCCGCAACCCTATACTCCGGTTCCATTTACTGAAACCAAATACAACTACATTGGTGGTTATAATGCGCTGGGGCGACCGGATTACCTGTTGAAACCTGATTCATTGAGCGCGGCATTGATCAGCTTTATTGAAAGCCGTTTACCGGAGCAACAGGATATCAGCAAAAGTAATCCCACATTTCTTTCCGGTAATTCTGATATTAAGGTGGAGAAACGATCCGAAATTTATATCACATTCGTTTCTGAAGGCGCAGGCCAGCTTAATGCCCTTGGATATTATATCTATCCTTCAGGCTCACCTCCTCAGAAAGCCAGTGATTTGAAAGAAATAAAATACTTATTTCCGAATGCTTCCCTGAGCGGCTGGGGCGGCGGCGGATTAATTCCGGGCGATAAGATCAAAATGGGGAATTTTGATGCGGGAACCTCCATTGGCTTTGTTTTAATAGCCCGTGGATGGAATAGCGTCACTCAAAAAGTTGACAGTAAGGGACACCATTTTTGTTCCAATGAAATATTAAATCCTGAAAATGATCCTGCGTTAAAAAAGCATACCGTATTAATAAACTTTAGTAAAGAGGGGAAAATATTTATTGGATTTGAAGATACTATGCGAACCGACCCCTCCTGTGATCATGATTTTAATGATCTGGTAATTTATGCAACGGTATTGGATTTGTAAGTTTGAGCAAGTGAAATATGGTCCTTATGTCCAAGTCTCAACAGGGTTGTGGACTATTTGAAGGTAAATTTTAATTTCCTCAACCCGTACTTTTAAGAGTAAAAAAATTAACCCTGCCTACCTCCTGTTTTCTTTAATTGAAGCTTTAAAAGTTTATGAAATAAAATAGTCTATAAATTTGGTAGACTAAATATACTTTATATTTTTGTAGCTATAATTTAATAGCAGGGAATCAGCAAAATGTTAAGACTAATATTTTTATTAATGTTCATGTTTTCATTGGTTTCTCAGACAAACGCTCAAAAAAACGTTCTAAATCAAAATCTGTACTGGTTACGTTACTACAATCAACTTTCGATCAATAAAAAAATCACCTGGCATAATGAAATTGATGACAGGCGTTTTTTTGAAAAAAGTCGTCAACAGCAATTGATTATTCACTCCCGCCTTCATTATAAATTTATAGAGAATTTCGATACAGCTCTGGGATTAAGCTACTCATCTCAAAGTCCGCAAGACCCCCATTCTATTTCAGGATTAACAATTCCTGAATTCAGACCCGTCCAAGAAATTAGTTACAGCAGTTTCTTCAGTTCAAGGTTTAACCTCCAGCAAAGATTAAGAGTTGATGAAAGGTTTATAAAAAAAAATAACGGGATAAATTTACTCGAAGGGTATGATTTCCATATCAGGTTCAGATACAGGATCCAGGTGATTTATAATATTCATGAGATCGCAGAAAAAGTTTCACTTGCAGCAAAAATTTCGAACGAGATTATGATCAACTCTGGAAGAAAGTTTTCAGCTAACCGATTTGACCAGAACAGAATTTACACAGGTCTTGAACTGGGGCCGGTAAAAAACCTTTCCGCTGAACTGGGCTATCTGCATCTCTCTCAGCAAAGAGCAATGAACAATCAGTTTTACGAGCGAGATATAATTCGTTTGACTATATATCACAAAATTAAAATTTAAAAGATGAGTGCAGAAAATTTAGAACGGGTTAAGTCTGCCGAGTTCAGGTCAAAATCCATTCAGCATCTTTGGTATGGAATTCCTATCCTTTTAATGGTGGGATTAATGCTGATACTTGTTTTTAACTATCACGAAAATTTTTCGATTGAAGGTATTAAGAACGGACTTGACTATAACTTCCTTGTTTTCATGTGCATAGGAATTTTTGCCCAGCTGGTAGATGGAACATTAGGTATGGGTTATGGTGCAACTTCAACCACATTCCTTATTTCATTTGGAGTACCACCCGCCACAAGCAGTATGGGAGTACATGTTGCAGAGATGTTTACTACAGGCGCCTCTGCTATTTCTCATCATAAATTTAAAAACATTAACAAAAAGCTTGTACTAAACCTGCTCATCCCCGGAGTATTAGGCTCTGTTCTGGGTGCATATTTATTAGCGGATATAATAGACGGAGATATAATTAAGCCATACATTGCCATTTACATGATTGTATTAGCAGTCATTATCATCACCAAGGGCCTGCGAAGAAATATTCAAAAGAAAAAAACGAAACGTATTGGATTTTTGGCGGCATTTGGTGGATTTATGGATTCAATAGGGGGCGGAGGCTGGGGACCAATTGTTACTTCTACCCTCATGGGGCGTGGAAGAAATGCCAGATACACAATTGGATCTGTAAATACCGCTGAATTTGGGATTTCATTTGCCAGCGGCATTACTTTCATACTATTTGAGGGTATCGGTGGTTGGCCCTTAATTGCCGGATTAATTATCGGAGGTATAGTTGCTGCTCCAATTGCAGCTTACTTAGTTAATAAAATTCCAAGAAAACCAATCACTGTTTTAGTTGGAGTTTTACTGATTTTTCTTAGCCTGCGGACTCTTGTGAAGATAATCCTCGTCTGAATTTAAAAATCAATCTGCCTGCGCCACCCAGATCCTAAATCAGTTCGAACCCAGTATTTGGGAGGCATGATTTTTAGTGTCAATATTGGTTATAACGCTATTAATATAGCCGTTCTTATTGATTAAGAAAGTAGTTCTGGTTGTACTGAAAGCCTTTACGCCGTTTCTCTCCTTCTCAGTCCACACGCCATATTTATTGTGAATAGACTTATCGACATCAGCAAGCAGGGAGAATGGCAATGCGTTCTTTTCTTTAAAGCCTTTATGTGAAATTTCATCATCGGTACTGACGCCAAGTATGGTATACCCCTGTTTTTTAAGTTCCTTAAAATTGTCCCTCAAACTGCAGGCCTGTGCTGTACAACCTGAACTGTTATCTTTTGGATAAAAATACAGAACCACCTTTTTTCCTTTAAACTGCTTTAAAGAAACTGTTTTACCATCCTGATTTTTGGAAGTAAAATCGGGAGCCTTATCACCGGCCTTTAATTTGGTTTGGCCGAAAGCTATACCTGATGCAGCCAGAAAGAAAACAAGTAAAACTGATGCTATTCGTTTCATAATTTCAATATTTACGATAAAAATAAGCAATTATTGATTTGTAAAAGCCAATAATCAAAGGGGATAGGTATTATCTTCGATAGATGGCAGGAAAAAACTTGAGTTCTTTGATCTCACTTCCTCTCATGAAAGATATTTTTTTCTAAATTCAAACCATGAGAAATGTCATTATCGCCCTGCTCCTCTTCTCCTCGGGATGCATGGAGGAGAAATACACCGATAAACGTCCGGCAGACCAGGTCGGGTTGATCAGTATCGCACGAGGCTGGAGGGATAAAGTTAACGCTGCCGGGACAAATGAAGGCCAGCGCGTTCAGCTCCTGGAAAAAGGGGTTGATGCTGTAAAGACTCACATAACCGACAGTCTGCACCTGCAGTTTAGATCATGGGAAGCACGTGTACTTGATATTGCCGCCGATCCTACTGAACCAGACTATATCATTCTCTCTTTTGGAATGAACCTGGATGCCGGAAGTCTCTCTGAAAAAACCCGTTACCAGTCCGTGGTCTTTACAAGCCGCAGCTCAAAGTCAGATCCGCTTTATGCGAAATTAAAAGCCCTGAAAGTGGGCGATATAGTCCATATCAGCGGTAATTTCAAAACCCTGCAAAAAACCATCAATATGGATAGTTATAATGATCTGAAAAGATCTAAAAACGTACTTGATAATCCGGAATTCAGGATAGAGATCGTTGATGTGGAAATTGATAAGAGTTAGAAAGAAAACTTTTCAACCAGCATCCGCATTATCTCTGCCAGAAAATTTCCGGGTTGAACTTTTTATTTCAATTCCGCAGGGCAGTTCATCATGCCTTTCCCCGGTTGATTACCTTATAGTTGCATTCCTCGGGTCATCACTTTTATTATTATAGCTGATAGCAAAAGGCCCCGTACCTTGTATTTGTATCACGGCAGGATCGTTACAAAAGGCATAATGCACAGACTTTGACGGCAAAACCGCAAATCCCCCTGTTTCCAGCTTCCCGGCCTTTTGTTTATCAAAAGTTTCCTGGGTGCCCATATACACAGTACCTTCAATTACGGTGATAAGTTCTGCTGTTGGATGCCAATGTGGCATTACGGCATAGCCTTTTGGAAACTTCAGCCTAATGGTAAAAGGTCCTTCTTTAAAAGGATCACCAGAAAGAACGGCCACCATAGCACCTTTAGGTAATCCCGGAGGTACATCCACCCATTTCAACTCATTGACATTCAGTATTTTGTAGCCGATGGTATCCGATGCCATTTTAGTATGGTCCTGAGCCATTAATCCAGACTGCCAGGTAATTAATAATCCCAGCACGGAAATCATTTTCAATATAATTCTCATAATATCCCCTGTTTTAATGATATCCTGTATTAACAACCCCGAGATGGCATGGTTTAGCAAAAAACCGGATTGTAAACCAATTGTAAAGCATTTATACAAATAGATTAATGTAGTTTACGCAGATATTGTTCGGTACAGGGTTGGAATCCAAAACGGTAGCATTACAGGCAGTATTCGAATCAATCTGATAAATTTTAAGAATTAAAATATGTATTTTGAGAATCAAAACTCAGATCATATGGGATTTAACCGCCGTCATTTTATAGAAAACAGCATTGTGGCAACAACTGCCTTATTCCTAAGCTCACTGGACATTTTTGGATCGGCAGCTCCCGAAGCAGGGAAAGTTTCCCCTGGATTTGCATTAAAGATCATGGCACCTTATTGGGGATTTAATGGATCCGTAACTGATTTTTGCAGGAAGGCAAAACAGGCGGGATATGACGGTGTGGAAATTCTTTGGTCTGCAGGGATCGCCGCAGAGTTGTTTGAGGCTTTGAAGGAAAACCAGCTTGACGTAGGATTTCTTTGCCGGGGAGATGGGGCTGAGCCTGGAAGTCATTTTGAATCCTTTAAAAAAGTGCTAAAAGAAGCAGCCGGCAATCCCTATCAAAAACCATTGTATATCAACGTCCATTCCGGAAGGGATTTTTTCAGTTATGAAGTCAATAAAAGCTTCATTGATTATACTATCCGGTACGCTAAAGAATCAGGTGTAGCCATTTATCATGAAACTCACCGCTCGCGCATGTTATATTCGGCACCTGCATCCCTGCAATATTTACAGAAGAACCCTGATCTCAGGATCACCCTCGACATTTCTCATTGGTGTAATGTCAGCGAAAGCTTACTGGAAGATCAGGCTGAAACGGTTGAACTTGCCATTTCCCGGACTGACCATGTACACTCCCGTGTAGGACATGCAGAAGGACCGCAGGTCAGCGACCCGCGTGCCCCGGAATGGAAGTCGGCGGCAGAAGCTCATTTTGCCTGGTGGGATAAAGTGGTCGCCATCAAAAAACAGGAAGGGAAAATGCTGACTATGCTAACTGAATTCGGACCACCCACTTATATGCCGACTATTCCTTTTACAAATCAACCTATAGCTGATCAATGGGCAATAAATGTGTATATGATGCAATCATGGAAAAAACGCTACTTATAAAGGAGAATTTTTTTAATTTGTAGCAGCAATTAATATAAAAATGGATATCGCTCAAACCTTATACGACGAACTAATTGGTTTTTTTGGCATCAGCGGCATACTTAAGCTTATACAATCAGGCGACTACAGCTCCCTGTCTTCATTTGATGGTATAAGAAATCTTCTTGGTCCAGTTATACCTTTGCTGTTGTTAATTGAGATTATAAGGGCTTCCTTTTACAAACGTTTTAAGATTGATGATTATAAGATACCTTTTTTGGTATTTATCCTGAACAGGTTTATTTCCAGGTTTATATCGATTGCCGCAGTCGCATTCTGCATCGGATTACTTGAAAAATGGGCGATCTTTACTACTACATTCACATGGTATTGGGTGCTGTACGGATATCTTATCTGGGAACTTTCGCATTTCGCATATCATTATTTCGGGCATAAGGTGAGGATCCTATGGTGCCTTCATTCTACGCACCATGCCCCACAGCAGATGAACCTATCAGTCAATTTTGCCCATTTCTTTTTAGAAGCGCCTTATGCTGATGTTGTAAGGACCTCCATCTGTATAATCCTGGGTGTTAATCCGGCCCTTTTGTTTTTTATTATGTTCATCGATGGTTTTTGGGGATCATTCATCCACATCGGAGAAAATGTGCTTAAGGACGGACGGCTGGGTCCCTTAAATAAACTTTTGCTTACCCCATCACATCACCGGGTCCATCATTCAAAAAACCCTTTGTATATGGATACCAATTTTTGCAATCTATTGAATATTTGGGACCGGGTGTTCAGTACCTACCAGGATGAGCGGACGGATATCAAAATAGAATATGGTATCACCCGACAGATGAATCCCAACAATCTTTGGGATGTTTATTTCGGGGAATTTGTTTGTTTAGGAAGAGATATCGCCTCCGCCCCGGATATTAAAACCAAACTGCAGTACATCATTATGCCTCCGGGATGGAGTCATACGGGAAGCCATAAAACGGCGAAAGTGGTGCGGGACTTGTTTATCGCAGAGGAAAATGAAGTAAAACATTATGATGATGTGGATACGGTCAGGGCCGACTCGTAAAACAATCATAGCCAATTCTATTTAAATCCGCATTTAGGTTTCTGCTATACCGATATATGCACGGCTGGCTCCGGGGAGATAGGCATAGCGACCATCCTGTCAGGCAAAAAAAATTGCCTTCCGTTTGGAAGGCAATTTTTGAGCTCATTATTTATGATCCTTAGCGTCCTGCATTGGCCGGTGTTGGACCAACAGGTTGTGAAATTCCATCCAGATCATAAACGATATTACCTGACCTGAGGGTCAGTTCAGTCTGTAATCTCTTTGCACCCGCAAATTTTCCGCCTCTTACAGGCCAGCCAAACTTACCCTCATTGATTTTGAAGATTGCAATATCTGCTACTGATCCCTTGGAGAGGTTTCCAAGTTCTTCACGTTTGATAACTTTGGCAGGTGTCCATGTACTGGCAGCTATAACATCTTTAAGCGGCATACCCATGGCCATGAACAATCCCATGATATTATCCATGGTTTTCATGGGACCGTTCATACTACCTGTATGAAGATCCGTACTGATCGTAGTAGGATAAAAGCCAGCTTTTACAGCGGGAACACCCTGGTTGTAAAGAAAACTCGCGCCTCCAAAACCAACGTCGAATACTACTCCCTTCTGCCGGGCTTTATATACAAAAGGTTTTACTTTACCATTCATATCAACAATTGATTCTCTTCCATTGGGACTTGCAGTGCCATTCCCTCCAAAAGCATGGGTATAAATATCGCCGGGACGGAACTTCACATTGAACAGTGAATCAAGGGGCAAATACGGATTTGCAGAACCGAAATCGACCATGATCGGAATATTTGCCAGTCTGCCCGCTTCAAGCGCCCGGTCAGTAGGCACCCAGGTATGGCCTTCAAAATGTGCAAGTTTGACACCCACTATATGCTCCGGGTATTTTTTAGCCATCTCAGCAGTTTTCTGCGGATCCATTTCCGCTATATTGCCTTCCCCCTTCCCGTCCATACCGGTTCCTACAATGTTCAGCATGGTCAGTACTCGGGTCTGAGAAATATCGATCGTTTGCTTTTTATAGAGTTCAAAATCTCTCCAGCCCGGGCTGCCCGCATCAACCACAGTTGTCACTCCGGTACGGAATGTAAAACCGTCAGCCGGTAATGCAGATGATCCGTTCTTCAGATAACTACCATCATGGCCCCAGAAAAAGTGCACATGAATATCGATCAATCCCGGGGTTACATACAAGCCCCTGGCATCAATGATCCTGTCTGCGAGATCAGCGTTGATATTTTTTGCAACCAGGGCAACCTTACCTTCTGTAGCCGGAACCGCAGAACGGGCCGGCATGGCAGGCTGCGCTGGTCGTCCATTATCCGCCGGGCTTGCCGGGATTTCAGGACGGGCTGCCTGTGCACGTGTTCCTGAAGTGACGGCAACGTCCATTACTTCATTTATATTATTTTTCGGGTCAATCACATGACCGCCTTTAATAATATAACTGTAGGGTTTACCGGATGGTGCACCGGGCTGCTGAGCCCATGAACTTAAGCCCAGAACAATAAGTGCTGAGAATGCTATTAGCTTTTTTTTCATTTTAAAGTATAAAGACATAGTTTTTAGACAATTATTCAAATGCAGAAAATACTTTCCCCTGACGAACTCATTAGAGATTGAATAATCAGATCAATTTAGGCATTTAAATCAATTTGATAGAATGGAACAGTTTTATTGAGTGTAACATTAACATTATGTGTTAATTGATCTTGTGTGAGTGAGGCTAATTTTCACCGGTCTTTTGGTATTGTCCGACTCATGTATTCTATACCATTCCAGGAGCTGCCTACTACGGTTCCGACCTTGCCGGAGAAAATGAACCCAGAATTCCTTTTTTATATGTACCCATGATTAAATTTTAATGTTAAAAAATCAATTAATTATTGTGAAGCGCTCCCACAGAACAAATGTAAGCAGCTGTTTTACAATTAAATAGATTTTGAGATGCCCTGACCAGATTTGACCGGGTTTGAGCCGGATTTGACCCAATTTGACCCAATTTGACCTGGTGCATCCGCGCAGTGAAAGCTCTGGAAGACATCCTTTTCAGGCTGATCAGTATTATTTTTGATTTGCCGCCCGGAGGCAAAAATTGCCTTTTCTTTAGCTCTTCTTGTGTTCTTGTTGTGTTCTTCTTCGTCTAAATGTGGCTCTGTGATGAATCCAGCCGAAGAAGAGAGCAAGAAAGACATAACAAGAACATAACAAGGTAGGAAGAAGGTACTTTGAGAGTGTTACGTCCGGAAATAATAACGTTAGCCGCAAGAATAGCGGCTAACGTTAGTTACAAGATCTATCTTTTTGAAGTTTGTGTCATATTTTTAACTTGTGACAAGTAATAGGGAATAATGACTATATGTCAATGTATAAGGCGTACCCGAAAAACCACATAGGATAGCCGATGTTGTTAATCTCTGAATATCAAGTGAATACTTATAAGGTTCATTGATGTAATAATAACCCTGCGAAGCCATACAAATTTGTAGGAAATTATAAAAAACTGCTTCACGAAATATTTTATCAGGTTTATTTGGATATATGCAAAGGCTGGAATACCTTTGTTTATAATTAATCTAAATAAATATTAGGAATGAATATACTACTATCTAAATTTAAAACTGTTGGTTTATTTACACTATTAGCAGCTTCCATTGTTTCATGTAAAAAAGATAATGAAGTAAAACCAAGCCTGAGACCAGCCTTAGACTATACAAAATTAACCGCTACAACAGATTATTCTTCAACATTTGTTGATTCAAAGAACGCTACAACAGTAGATTTTACTGCAGGCGGAAATAAGCTTAAGATCTTCCAGGCAATTAATGCATATGCCGGTACGGCCACAACCTCAATCATTGACGGGGGTGTTTTGAAAAATATGTTAGCCAATACGGGAAGCCCTTTTACAGGCGCTTATGTTTCCTTAAATACTTCGGGCGTACAATTGCGTAATATTTTAGCTTCCTCCAAATCATCTGCAGAAGCAGAAGCAGTTCGTGCTAAACTTGAAGCTGAATTTACAGCAATGGCAAGCATCAGCCTGTCTAACTCTGTACTGGCGGAAAAAGGAAAAGCCGGAAAACTGGGTACTAGACTGGTTGACGCAAAAGGAATGGAAATTGCCCAGATCATTCAAAAATCAATGATCGGATCGCTTCAATTAGACTATATAAGCAACATATTGCTAAATAAAGGGCTTGAAGCAGACAATTACCTTGTACTGAGTGGCAAGAATTATACGCAATTGGAACAAAACTGGGACGAGGCTTATTCATTACTTACCGCAAGCCCGATATATCTTGCAGGATCTACCGATGCCCTCCGCGGCACCACTGAGTTTGCATTAGGCTCTTACATTTGGGAATACAATAAAGCTAATTATGCGAAAATCTATCCTGCCTTCTTAAAGGGCCGGGCTGCTATAGTAAACAATGATCTTCCCGAATTAAAAGTGCAGGCCTCCTTTATCAGAGCCCAGCTTGAAGCAAGCATTGCCGCCTCAGCAGTAGGCTATTTGGAAAAATGGGGCACAAGAACCAATGACGCTGACAGAGCCCATGATATCGGTGAAGGAGTCGGATTTATTTATTCACTGAGGTTTGCTTCTGTAAATGGTGCTGATGCGGCATTTTCTGATGCTATTATAACAAATCTGATCTCAGGCACCGGTGGCTTCTGGGATGTAACACCCGCTAAAATAGCTGCGGCAAGTTCAGCCATTAAAACAAAGTTCAAATTATAGCCACGGGGGCTTATCATTAATCCAGGGGTTAACACAAAGTTGTGTTAACCCTCTTTATATTTGCGACCATGAAATTTTTTAAAGAGAGGAAGTTAACTGCCTTATTATCTGTCATGCTGATTATGGGAATTTACTCCTGTTCGAAAAAAGGAGATCCTTCCCCGCAGCCCTCAATAGACCAAAGGGCGCTTGACAGGAAAGCGATGCTTACGAACATTGCAGATAACATCGTTATTCCAGCCTACGGAAAGTTCAAGGTGAAGCTGGATCTGATGATAACTAAATCCAATGCTTTCACCGCCAGCCCAACTAATGCTTCTCTTGCAGAGTTTAGAACAGCATGGACAGATGCCTATATCGAATGGCAAAAAGTAGAACTTTTCGATTTCGGTCCCGGCCAGGTTCAGGCGATAAGGTCATACTTCAATATATATCCTGCTAGTGAAAGCGGAATTGCGGCCAACATTGCTGCGGGCGCCGGCACTAATCTTGACGTGCCCGCATCTTTTCCTACTCAGGGGTTTCCCGCTCTTGATTATCTTTTAAATGGTTTGGGAACAACAGACCAGACAATACTATCATTTTATACAACAGATGCTGATGCTGCTAAAAGGATCGAATACATTAAACTGATCACCAACAGGATGAACACTGTTTTCGCGAAAGTAAATTCAGAATGGAGTACAACTTACCGCAGCGAGTTTATAAATAAAACAGGGATCGATGCAAGTTCCTCGACTTCCGTTCTGGTGAATAGTTTTGTTCTCAATTTCGAACGTTTTATCCGTTCAGGAAAATTTGGAATCCCCTCAGGAGCTATGCTTAACGGCGTTGTTGCTGCCGAGAAGGTAGAAGCCTTTTACAAAAAAGATATCTCCCTCCAACTGGCGAAAACAGCCGCCCAGGCATCCTTTGATTTTTTTAACGGGAAAAACGCTGCTACAGGTGCAGAGGGTCCATCGTTAAAAAGTTATCTTGACGGTCTGACTGCAAAAGACAGCAGTACAGGAAGCTCTTTAACACATGCAATAAATACCCAGTTTCAGGTTATCAATCAAAAACTTAATCTCTTATCTCCTAATCTTTACAACCAGATAAAGACCGATAACCAGGCTATGATCAATGTATATACAGAAATGCAAAAAGCTGTAAGAATGCTGAAAGTTGATATGACATCAGCCATGAGTATTACCATTTCCTTCACTGACAATGACGGAGACTAGTTAAACAGTGAAAATAGTGAAAGATTATTTTCAAAAACTTAGCCCTGCCGCCCCCCTGGCTGTCTTCAGGATAGCTATCGGATTAATGATCTTATTAAGTATTATACGGTTTTGGGCTAAGGGCTGGATTGAGCTTCTCTACATACAGCCCAGATATTATTTCACTTTTTATGGTTTTGAGTTTGTAAAGCCGTTGGGTGAATATACCTACCTGCTATTTTTTATTTGCGGATTATCTGCCCTATTCGTTGCCCTGGGATTTTTATACCGCCTTTCAATTACAACACTATTCCTCAGCTTCAGCTACATCGAGCTCATCGATAAGAGTACCTATCTGAATCATTATTACTTCATCAGTATGGTGCTCCTGCTGATGGTCTTTTTACCTGCACATCATTACTTATCTGTCGACGCTTTTCGCGATAAGCGCATTAATTCGGGCTATATCCCACAATGGTGCCCTGATTCGATTAAACTGATGGTCTGTATACTGTATTTCTTTTCGGGACTGGCCAAGTTAAACAGTGACTGGCTTATTGACGCACTCCCTTTAAAAATATGGCTTCCGGCACGTAATGACATGCCCATTATCGGCTTTCTTTTTAACTATTCCTGGGTTCATTATATTTTTAGCTGGGCGGGTTGTTTATATGATCTGAGCATTGGCTTCCTCTTATGGAATCGCAGAACCCGTTTATGGTCATATATAACCGTAGTGATATTCCACGGTCTGACAGCTCTTTTGTTCCCGATCGGTATGTTCCCCTATGTAATGATCATTACTGCTCTCATATTTTTCCCCGGGGAGCTTCATATGAAAATTGTCCGGTACATCAATATCATCCTGAGATTACCAGCTGATTTTATTAATACATCAAAGCAGTTCCGGTTCAGGCCGCAAATAAACCGTATTTTACTCAGTATATTCTCCTTTTTCTTTATCGTGCAGCTCCTATTGCCCTTGAGATATCTGCTTTATCCGGGTGAATTATTCTGGACGGAACAAGGTTACAGGTTCTCCTGGCGGGTCATGCTGATGGAAAAAGCGGGCTACGCGCAATTTACCGTTAAGGATTCAACAGGCAAATTCGCGGTGGTCAATAACAATGAATTCCTGACCCTATTGCAGGAAAAGATGATGTCCACCCAGCCCGACATGATCCTCCAGTACGCACATATATTAAGGGATCATTATGAACAACTTGGATTCAGATCTCCGCAGGTATATATAGACTCCTATGTAGCCCTTAATGGCCGGAGAGGAAGGGTAATGATAAATCCCGGAACGGATCTGGCGCAAGAGAAAGATTCACTTTATCCAAAAGCATGGATTTTACCATTAAACGATGAAATTAAAGGTTTTTAACACACTATTGTTTTTTTGCTTGAGCCTGACAGTTTCAGCTCAATATACCCTGAAAGGAAGAGTGATCTCCTCAATGGACAGCACCGCATTAAAAGACTGCGAAATCTATCTGAATGATAACAAGAGTAAAACATTCTCTAACTCAAACGGAGAGTTTGAATTCAAAGCACTAAAGAGCGGTACGTATATTTTGCTAGCCGTTTATCCCGGGCACTTCCCCAAAGAAGAAACGATTACAGTAGATTCCCTGACGAAACCAATCACCCTGGTCCTGGGCTTTCAAACCAAACTGCTTGACGAGGTGGTTATAACCGAGAAAAAAACCGACTTCGGCTTCGGGCACCTTCGTGCCGTACAGTCTATGGGTATATATGAGGGTAAAAAATCCGAAGTGATCATTCCTGAGCAGCTCGTTGCCAACCTGGCGACTAATAATGCAAGGCAGGTTTATTCCCGAGTTGCCGGATTAAATATTTACGAAAGCGACGGCGCCGGCCTGCAGCTTAGCATCGGGGGCAGAGGGCTGGACCCGAACCGTTCTTCCAATTTTAATGTCAGGCAGAATGGATACGATATCAGCGCCGATGCACTCGGTTATCCTGAAAGTTATTATACCCCTCCTATTGAAGCAGTCGGGCAGATCCAGATTGTAAGGGGTGCCTCATCCCTGCAGTATGGAACGCAATTTGGCGGGCTGATCAATTTTGTAATGAAAAAGCCCAATACCGAAAAGAAACTGGAGATCCTGGCAAGGCAAAGTTTGGGCTCATATGGCTTCAGCAGTTCTTTCCTCAGCGCCAGCGGGACAGTGAATAAACTGAGCTATTATACATTTGCCCAGTACAAAACCGGAAAAGGCCTGCGACCCAATACGGACTTCAATAATACAACGGTATATGCTCATGCAGCCTATCAACCGGACACTAAAACTTCAATTGGCATGGATGTGACCCATATGGAATACCTGGCACATCAGCCTGGGGGCTTAACCGATGCCATGTTTAAGGATGATCCGCGGCAAAGTAACCGTGAACGAAACTGGTTTAATGTAAACTGGAACCTGTTTGCCCTGCATTTCGACCATAAGCTTAATCCGGCCAATGAAATCAATGTCAGAATTTTCGGGCTTTCAGCCTACCGGTACTCGGTTGGATTCAGACCCAACCGGGTAGCTACCATAGATGATAACAGCGAACGTGATCTGATTAAGGGAGACTTTTTAAACTGGGGCGCCGAAGGCCGCTATTTAAAAAGATATCAGATAGGAAAATATCCAGCTGTAGCATTATTTGGGACCAGATATTATCATGGATTTAACCACAGTGTTCAGGGACTGGGAAGTAAGGGAAAAAATGCGGATTTCAATTTTGTTAATCCGGATCAGTTTACGGCTAACGATTATGAATTCCCCAGCAGAAATACCTCGTTTTTTGTTGAAAATATCTTTAATCTCAGTCCTAAACTCTCCGTAACGCCGGGTCTGAGATATGAAATTATCAAAACCAGGGCTGAGGGCTTTTACTCGACCATAAGCTATGATCTTGCAGGCAACGTCATAAGCAATGTAAGGACTAATGAAACCAGGAATAGTCCCCGCCAGTTTCTGATAGCCGGTATCGGAATTAGCTATAAGCCCACCTACAACATAAATATTTACAGCAATATCTCTCAGAATTACAGATCAATCACCTTCAGCGATATACGCACTGCAAACCCTTCTGCTACGATAGATCCCAACCTGAGTGATGAAAAAGGGTATTCGGTAGATCTTGGGATACGAAGCGAACAGACCACCTTTTACAGTTATGATCTAAGCGCATTTTATCTTAATTATAATAACCGGATCGGTGAGGTTCAGTACTATGATTCAAGTAACCGGGTACTGAGGCAGCGTACAAATATCGGGCAGGCGGTAATTATGGGTATAGAATCATATGTTGAAACGGATATATGGCGGCTTGCGGATCCTGAAGAAAATAACTGGAGTGCAGTCGTCTTTTCTAATCTGGCTTTGATCAGATCGGATTACAGGAAAAGTCAGATCCCCGGTGTGAAAGGTAAGGAAGTTGAATTTGTACCCGGAGTGAATTTAAAGGCGGGCACCAGAATTGGGTATAAAAGCCTGAAGGGATCTTTTCAGTTCACGCATCTTTCAGATCAATTTTCCGAAGCCAGCAATGCAATTGATGGCGGTGTTTCTGCTGTGGTGGGTTTGATCCCCTCGTACTCCATTTTGGATCTGGGCTTGTCATACCAATTCCGGCGTTTTAAGCTGGAAGGAAACGTAAATAATCTGGCTGACAAAACCTACTTTACCAGGCGGGCTACGGGTTACCCTGGCCCCGGAATTCTGCCTTCTGATACCCGTACCTTTTCTTTCACTTTACAGGTTAAACTGTAAAAGAAAAACCCTTTCATACGCATTTTATTTCCAAAGCTGTTGAAAACTTTACAGGGATAAAGTATCTTTACCAATGAAGAAGTACCTTTTCTCTATCCTGTTCAATATGCGATAGAAATTCCCGGTCAATTTCTTTTTAATAAATTAATTGCAGAATTCCTGCCTATTCCGGATAAACTTAATACCATTTTTAAATGAATAAAATACCTAAACCTTTTCGCATGCAAATGTCTAAACTTTTTGTCCTGGGAATATTGGCTATATTTTTCGCAGTGTACGGATTTACGCATTACCAAACTCCAAAACTTCCTCCCGGGGATCCGCATAACGCCGGGCTTTTTCTGCCGGACGGATTTGAAGCGCTGGCAGTTGTTGATAGTCTGAAGGGCGATGCCCGGCATCTCGCAATAAATAGCAATGGTGATATTTATGTAAAGACCCGTCTGCATGCACTTACCGATGGATATGGTAATGTGGCATTACGTGACACTAATGGTGACGGCAAGGCAGATATTATTACCCACTTCAGCAAATATGAAAGCGGGCAGTATGGTACTGCAATGAAAATCCATAATGGCTATTTATATTATAGTTCTACCCTGATCGTTTACCGTCAGAAACTTAAACCCGGACAATTGGTACCTGACAGCAAGGTTGATACCATTGTGATTGACAGCCCGCCGGTTCACTCCCATCAAAGTAAACCCATCGCATTTGATGGAAAAGGCTATATGTATGTGGGCTGGGGTGCAGATTCAGATGTTTGTACCGACAAGCGTCCAGGTTCACTGGGTGCAGGAAAGCCGGATGCAGAAATTCCCGGCGAAGGATGTCCGCACCTTATTAATCATGCCGGTATCTGGAAGTTTAGTGAAAATAAATTGAATCAAACCCAATCAGAGGGCCTTAGATATGCTACAGGCTTAAGAAGTATCGTAGGAATGGACTGGGACAAATCCAGCAATTCACTCTATGCTGTAATACATGGTAGAGACTTCTTCAGAATGCTCTGGCCAGGGCTTTTCTCTCCCTGGGAAAGTGCAGTATTACCTTCTGATGAATTATTCAAGGTCCATAAGGATCTTGACGGCGGCTGGCCATATTATTATTATGACCATATGAAGGGAAAAAAGTTATTAAATCCAGAATATGGCGGTGATAAGATCAAAGAAGGCAATGGAGCTAAACTGACCAAACCAGTAATGGGTTTCCCCGGACACTTTGCACCCAATGACATATTATTCTACAAAGGAAATCAGCTTCCTGAAAGGTATAAGAAAGGCGCATTTGTCGTTTTACATGGCTCGACTATCCGTCAGCCTTACCCTCAGGGAGGATATTTTGTCGCCTTCGTTCCGATGGTTAATGGAGTAGTTACAGGGCCATGGGAGGTTTTTGCTGACGGATTTATACAAACAGATCCGGTTTTAACCGCGAATTCTGCTGGTTACCGTCCTATGGGTATTGCCGAAGGACCCGATGGTTCTCTTTATATCAGTGAAACAGAAAAAGGAAAGATCTGGCGGGTAATGTTCAAAGGAGATAAAACTAAATTCGGAACTGCCCAATTGGCTAAAATGGTAGTCAGAAAGAAAACGGCCAGCAATATCAAAGATCCTGACCCGGTAAAAGATGATCTTGACCGCGGCAAACCGGTTGTTGCATCAGCAGTTTACACCATGTATTGCGCCGCCTGCCATCAGCGTGATGGAAAAGGTGATGGCGGAAGATTTCCTCCCCTGAACGAGTCTGAATGGGTGAACGGAGATAAAACCAAACTTATAAAGGTTGTATTAAATGGACTTTCCGGGCCGATTACGGTTAAAGGATTACCATACAGTGAAACCATGCCAGCGCACGGCAGCTTCCTGAATGATGAGCAGGTAGCCGAAGTATTAAGCTATATACGGAAAAGCTGGGGTAATGATTCTGATGGAATCAGTAAGGAAGAGGTCGCAGCAATAAGAAAATCCCGAAAAATTAACTGAACAGAATGAAAAGCGGGAACGTATTTTTAAGCAATACTTTTTTCTTTAGATCTGAGAAGCGGCGCATGGCGAAATTGTATGCAGCCGCAGGTGTAGCGATTTTTATTGCAGTTTATGGATTTACGTCCCAGGATCCCCCATTGCCACCTGCTGATAAGGATAATGCCGGACTTTATCTGCCCGATGGCTTCGAGGCTTTGGCAGTGGTGGATAGCCTGAAAGGAAGCGCAAGACATCTTTCGGTAAACAGTAATGGTGATATTTATGTCAAAACCCGGTTTCATGCCCGCAGTGAAGGATATGGTAATGTGGCATTACGGGATACCAATAGGGATGGCAAAGCAGATATCATTACCCATTTTTCCAAATATGAAAGCAGCCCGTTTGGAACTGCAATGAAAATCCATAAAGGATATCTTTATTTCAGCTCAAACCTGATGGTCTTTCGACAGAAACTGATAGCGGGACAGCTGCTGCCCGACAAGAAAATCGATACCCTAGTGATTGATACTCCGCCGGCACATATCCATCAGGGTAAATCAATTGCTTTTGATGGCAGAGGATACATGTTTGTAGGATGGGGAGCCGGATCTGATGTCTGCGCAGACGGGACTCCTGGCTCCAAAGGGCAGGGCAACCCGGATTCAGTAATTCCGGGCGAAGGCTGCCCCCTTCTGATCGACCATGGGGGAATCTGGAAGTTTGATGAAAATAAACTGAATCAGGTTCAATCTCAGGGTTTGAGATATGCAAATGGCATGCGAAGTGTGATCGGGATGGATTGGGATAATACCACCAATTCCCTTTTTGCTGTTGTCCATGGCCGGGATTATCTTCACATGCTCTGGCCAAAACTATATTCTCAATGGGAAAGTGCCGTACTCCCTGCTGATGAATTATTTAAGGTAGATCAGGGAATTGATGGAGGATGGCCATATTATTATTACGATCAGATCAAAGGAAAAAAACTGTTAAATCCTGAATATGGCGGTGATAAGATCAGGGAAGGCAATGGAGCAAAATTAGCGAAGCCACTTGTAGGTTTCCCGGGTCATTTTGCTCCAAATGACCTCCTTTTCTATAAAGGAAACCAGCTCCCTCCACGATACAACAAAGGCGCCTTTGTTGTTCTCCATGGTTCAACCATCCGTCAGCCATACCCTCAGGGCGGTTATTTTGTTGCCTTTGTTCCAATGGAAAAGGGCACTGTTACCGGTCCATGGGAGGTCTTTGCTGATGGATTTATTCAAACAGATCCTGTAATAACCGCAAATTCAGCAGGTTATCGCCCGATGGGCATTGCCGAAGGGCCGGACGGTTCTCTTTATATCAGTGAAACAGAAAAAGGAAAGATCTGGCGGGTGATGTTCAAAGGAGATAAAACTAAATTCGGGGCCGCCCAGTTAGCTAAAATGAGTATCCGGAAGAAAACTGCCAGCAATATTAAAGATCCTCATCCGGTAAAAGATAATCTGGAGCTTGGAAAACCGGTTGTTGCATCGGCGGTTTATACCATGTACTGCGGCACTTGCCACCAGAAAGATGGGAAAGGGGATGGAGCACGATTTCCTCCTCTTGAAGGTTCCGAATGGGTGAACGGGGATAAAACCAAACTTATCAAGGTGGTATTGAATGGACTTTCCGGGCCGATTACGGTAAAAGGATTGTCATACAGTGAAACCATGCCTGCACACGGCAGCTTTCTGAATGATGAACAGGTAGCCGAAGTATTAAGCTATATCCGGAAAAGCTGGGGTAATAATTCGGATCCCATCACAAAAGCAGAAGTTGCGGCATTAAGGCGGTAGTTGGTCATTCGTATTATTATCTCTATTAAATTGTCATTCCGTCCGGAAGAATGCTCATTCCTTCCCGAATAAATAGCCGCTGTACGCAAGCCCCCTTGCCACGCTGGTGAAATTGTCTGCGGAATTGATCCTGCTATGCGGGAATTTTGTCTGAAACAGTACTTTAACCCCTTTAAGCATCGATGTTCCCCCGGTAAGAAATAAGGTGTCAATATCTCCGGCATTTATTTTATGGCCAAGCAGAAATTTATCCAGGTAAGCAGAAATCTTCTCAATATCCTTTTGAATGACCTCATTATAGATCCTGATGGTTATTTGCTCATCAATTTCAATTCCCATATCCGAATACTGAAACGGAAAAATCTCCTTCGAGGAAAGGCCGATCTTGGTTTTTTCAATTGCCTGAAAGACCGAATATGCAAGATTATTATCTACAAGCGTAAGCAGGTTCTTAAAGCGCGGATCCTGGTTTGAGTAATGGTAATAATCCTCCATGCTCTTTTTTATTTTGAGGCTGTTGAAAAAGTTCATCCTGTCCCAGGAACAAATATTATCGAATAAGGACATGGGCACTTTCAGCATCTTTCCGGGACTGGCTTCATATAAAGTATCTTTACCAAAATACGGAGTGCCTTTATCCCACATAAAAGCAGAATCAAAACTGTCGCCGCCAATGTATATGCCTCCGCTTGCAATCATATCCTTCTGACGGTCAACGGAGTTAACCCGCTCCGGATCAAGTTCAAGGTAAGTAAAGTCGGTGGTTCCTCCTCCCAGATCCGCAACCAGTACCTTTTCTTTCTTAAGCATGGTCCTTTCATAAGCAAAGGCAGCCCCTATGGGTTCGAATTGATACCGCACATGATTGAAACCTGTTTTTTCAACTGCTGTACTAAGTCTGCTCTGGGCAAGTGTATCTTTTGCGCTGCTGTCATCATCAAAAAAAACAGGGCGGCCGATAACCGCTTTCCGGCAATCGTAACCTATGATTTTATCTGCTTTTGTTTTAAGATCTTTTAGGATGAGGGCCACCAGATCTGATGCATTGTATCTCTGTTTATGTATCCGGGTTTCCATAAAGCTGGACCTTGACAGGATCTGTTTGATAGATTTAATGAACCGCCCCTTCATCCCATCCTGGAGATATGCTGCAATGGCCTGTTCCCCTATCACATAATTTTGAAGATTTCCGGCTGAACTGCCGGGGAAATAAATGAGAGAAGGCACACTGATGGTTTCAATGATCTCTTTTTTACTTTCATCATAAATGGATAATACGGAATTGGTCGTACCGAAATCCAATCCGTAAAGAAACCCGCTCATAGTAAAGGAAAGATAGTACTTGGATTGAGATCTGCCTGCTTAATTAAGGTTTCTCTTTGATGGAGTAATTGCATTTATTGTTTTTATAGTACGATTGAAAGTCCCTGATCTTTTACCCGGACTTTCCCTGGTGTATTCGCAAAGATAAAAGTAAAAACAAAATAGCTTACATGATTTAGCCGGGAATATCGAGCCTTGCCAACCGGGAATGGAAAGATTTGAAGGAAAGCTTTAGGGGTTAATGTGATGATATAAATCGGGTTGTCTGGTTATGGCACGAGGTCCCGGATCAGGTCCGGGAGGGAAGGTAATTTTATATTCTACTCAAGAATTAGAAATTATCATTTCCTCTTTCTCCCCTTTCCTTTACCTTTCGAATTACCTTTTCCATTACTCCAGCGGCTCGGCGGTGTATTAACCGGCAAACTGTTAATGGAGTCCTGAATTCGCTTATCATTTAACCTTTCGGCATTGGCAATTGAATCTGAAAGCCTTTGATTCTCAGCCCGAAGAGCGGCGGTGTCAACCAGATCCGTGTCCGCATTATTAAGACTGGAATAACCTGCGAACATGGCTAAAAACAATAAAAGGAGAACTGCCCCTGCTATGACCGGTTTCCGGTGCTCAGAGAATAAACTATACCAGGGTTTAACCCTGGTCAATGCAGCTGCTGGAACCGGCGGATCTGGCTCTAATACCAGTGCGGCGGGCAGATAAGCAAAAATGTTTTTTGAGGATATGCTGTCCACGATAGCCTCATGCAATTCAAGACCATTTTTAAATCTGTTTTTCGGAAGTTTTTCCAGGCATTTGGCGACTACCGCGAGCAGCCAGGAAGGAACAAGCATCTCTGAGCCCTTCATGCTCTCTTCCCAGACTGAGGGTAAATTTGATTTTCGGATTTCAAGTATATCGGGCACAGGTTTCTCCATATGAGAGATCATGACCGCATTCCTGGAGGTTTCACTCTTATTATCCAATGGAAAAGGAACACTTCCTGCCAGAAGCTCAAAGAGTATGATCCCGAAGCTATACACATCTGATTCCAAGAGCATTTCCCCATCATTCTGTTCAGGTGCCATGAATTCAATTGCCCCCGCCTGCCTCAGGCTGGTGCGCCGCTGTTCATCAGACATAATGGATAGTCCGAAATCCAAGAGCATATACTTGTCTGACTTCAGGTTTAACTTAACATTATTGCTTTTGATATCGCCATGCTTTACATGCACCTTATGGCAATGGGCAAGTGCGTTAGAAAGCTGCTCAGCTACCCTGACAGACTCTTTTACCGTAAAAATTTTATGGTTGGGTTCCTGTATTAAATCCTCCAGATCCGGACCTTCAATAAATTCCATTTCAATAAAAGGCAGGGAGCCGCTCTCGGTGATACCGGAAGACAGTATTTTCACTACATGCGGATTGGGTTCCTCATTAACCTTTTTTAGCTTGGATACTTCGTTTTGAAAGTCTTTATAGTTTTTATCATCCTCGTTTTCACTATGAATAGGTGTAGGCAGGATTTTTACCGCTGAAATTACATCCCCTCTCCTGCCTTTATAAACTGAACCCTGACCTCCTGTGCGCAGTGCACCCAGATTTTCCAATCCATCAGTAATAGTAAATATCTTACTCATCTTTTATTCAGTTTATTATATGGGGACGCTAAACCAGGCCTAACCCTGACAATTAATTTTTATGATCGAGCTGTTAAAGGTACGCTATATTTTGCTTGTCATGGTCTGCGGCTTTTATCTCCTACTCTGCTCGGGGGGCCTAGTTGTTGGTTTGTTGGATGGTTGGATGGTTGGGGTAGCAGGAGTTCATTACTGACCGGAGATCACAAATGACCCAAAACGAAACTGGATGTTATCATCCTCTCAGACTTACGGACGGAATTATAAAAATTAACAAACAGTATGGAAAGTGGAGAGCTCGCTCAATGAACTACAAAAATTCATATCTTATAATTTTTCTCTTCCCGGACCTGATCCGGGACCCCATGCTATGACCTGAAAGTCCTTTAAGTGACCTTCCCGTGAAATACCTTCTTGGTTTAGGCGGCTGAGTGACTTCACCTCACCATATCAAATCCAAACCTCAGCTTCATCGCTCAAATTCAATCCTGAATTCAGTCCCTACATTCACTTTACTTACAATACCGATCTTTCCACCCAATTTCTCCACCTGGGTTTTGACCATGAATAATCCCATGCCTTTGCCATCCACATGTGCATGGAAGCGTTTGTATAAACCAAAAACCTGCTCTCCACGCTTGCTGAGATCGATACCTAAACCATTGTCCTTAAAGATAAGATGAAACTTTTTATCAGTTATATGACTGGAGATCTTAATGATACATCGAATGTCGGGCTGCCGGTATTTAATGCTGTTGGTTATCAGGTTATAAAAAATGCTGTACATATAACTCTTTAATGTCTGAATACTTCCTGCCCCGGCAAAGTCATACCTAATCTCAATATCATTCTTTTCTATCATGTTTTTGATGCTGATCTTAATATTTTCAACCAATTGAGGGAGCAGCACCACTTCATTCCGTTCAACCATTGCATCTTTAAGGTGCAGGATCTGGTTGAGATCCATTACCACCTCATCCAGCTTGTTCACGGAGTCATTCAGAGCCTGGTTCAATCCCTCCTTTTCTGCATCGCTCAGATCACCAGAATTAAGAATGCTGACCAGCCCCTTGATGTTAGCTACCGGGGTACGCAGGTTATGCGAAACGATATAAGTGAACTGCTCAAGATTCTGATTCCGCTGAATCAGGTCATTGGCTGCCTTTGTACGCTCCGATTCGGCCTGTATCCGTTCTGAAATATTCTGATGTGAGATCACAATAAGCGGCTGACCGCCTTCGAACTTCATTACCCGCATGCCGAACCACCGGTCCTCCTCGGGAGAATTACATGGATATTCCAGATAAAAAACAGCTTTTTCGCCGTTCATCACTGCCTTAATTCCTTCCAAAACAGGGCGGGCATAATCAATGCCCGCTTCTGCGGCACTCTCACAAACATCCAAATAATTGGAACCGGTTCCAATGACATGAAGGATGTCCGGACTGTTATCCAGGCCGAAAGTTTTCCAGGATTCATTAACAGCAATAATATCCCCTGAAAAATCAATTACTGCAATATTGGAATTCAGGGAATTCAGCACTCCCCTGCTGAATGCCTCACTGTTTTTAAGCTGCAGTTCACTCTCCTTCTGTTCGGTTACATCCTGCATGGTACCTGATAAATGAACGGGCTTTCCGGCTTCATCGAATGTAAATTTCCACTGATTGTAAGCATGCCTCACCGAGCCATCTTTGGGTATAAACCGGAAGTAGAAGGTAATATTTTCCAGGGTTTTAAACCCATGATCAATGCTCTGGCAAGCAGTTTTCAGATCATCGGGATGAACAAAAGCAATAAAATTTGCTTCAGAAGGAATAAGGTCACCTTTTCTTATCCCAAACAGCTGGTAAATCTCATCCGACCAGTAATGCTTATTATTGAGCATATCGATCTCCCAGTTCCCCATCCTGGCGATAGACTGTGCATCAATTAATCCCGCCGCACTTATTTCAAGTTTTTTACGCGACACCACCTGCTCGGTGACATCCACAACGAAAAAGAAAATGCCATCGATCAGGCCCTCTACAGACCGGTGGGCCTGATAACTAAAATTCAAATACTTGTCGGTTATCTTTCCATCAATATCCAGCTGAACCAGCGTTTCATTGGCGGAAAAGTTTATCCCTGTTCGGTAAACGGTATCCAAGTTCTGGATGAAACCTTGCTCCGCTACTTCGGGCATAATTTCCTTTAAAGACCTCCCGATAATATCGCTTTTACCGATCAGTTTCAGATAAAGCGGGTTAGCAGATTCAAATATATGTTCCGGGCCCCGCAGCACCCCCATAGACATGGGAGCTTCCCAAAACAGATCATAAAACCTTTGCCGTTCAATGGCAATTGCCTGTTCTAATTTTTTTTTCTCCGTGTTATTCCGGGCTATGGCATATCTGATCTGATCTTTTTCATCCCATCGTACAGCCCAGGACATGGGAACCAATGAGCCGTTTTTGTGCACATACCTGTTCTCGAAATTTATGGCATTTAGTCCGGCGCGGACCCGGCTTGCGGTTTTCAGGGTCTCCTCCCGGTCTTCATGATAAACAAAATCAATGGTTGCCCTTCCAATAAGCTCTTCGGAAGTATAACCCCAAACTTCCTCACAGGCTGAACTTACCTGGATGAAACGTCCTTCACCACTTACCCGGCAGATAACATCCAGTGAAGAATCAAGTGTTTTCTTATGATCATTTAATGCATGCTGCAGAGCTAAAGATATTTCAGGAAGCGACGTTTTCATAAAAGCTTAAAACAAAGCCTGAGCCACATGTCCGGTAAAATTATTCTAAGCATGAAGTTATCTGGAGATTGAACTGACAAATTAGGAATTTTATGAAACAGTCGAAAACAATATTGCGAATTGAAAATAAATGAAATGATTGCTTTTGAGAGTGATAATAAGACAAAGCAATCTACAGGTATTTAAACGGTAATCTCAAAGGTTTCTTATAAAATGCGAACATTCTTATTCCTAAACCAATAATCACCCCGATCAGACTAAGATTTAAAAGAGAAATTATCAATCCAATTATTGTTATTCCACCCGATACTTGACACCCGATACTTGATACCTGATACTTTATACTTAATACTTAATTCCAGATCCTCAAAATATTCCCTAATTTTAAAAACACTTTCATCAATTTTATAGCTAACAAAATTAACCGGATATGCCCTATACAAGAAAAGAATTCCTTCAAAACTCAGCCATTCTGCTTGCAGCAGCGATGACAAGTTCCTCTTTTGTTCTGAAGAAGAATAAACCACTTTTAGGGTTTTCTACCATAGGATGTCCCGACTGGACCTTTCAGCAAACTGTAGATTTTGCGGCCAGTCACGGTTATTCAGGTTTAGAGATCCGCGGCATAAAACGCCAGATGGATCTTACAAAATGCGATGAATTCAGCAGCCCTGAAAAAATCCGTGCTACTCTTTCACTTATGAGTGAAAAAGGGCTGAAGTTCATAAATCTGGGATCTTCCGCAAAAATGCACTTCCAGCAGGGCGCTGAAAATGATAAAAATTTAGCCGAAGCCAGGTCATTTATCGACCTGGCACAGAAGATAAACTGTCCTTTTGTACGGGTGTTCCCTAATGAGTTCCCTAAAGATCAGGACCGCAATCAAACAATGGACATAGTTTCAAAAAACCTGTTAATACTCGGTGAATATGCAAAAGAGCGTAAGGTGAAAGTACTGATGGAGACCCATGGCGATTTCTCAAGGTCTGAAGATGTTTTAAAGGTCATGAAGGCTGCAAAACATCCTAATATCGGACTGGTATGGGATATTTCAAATATGTGGACGGAAACCAAGGAACCGCCTCTGGAAGTATATAAAAAATTAAGAAAGTACATTCTGCATACGCATATTAAAGATGCAAAACTGCTGGACGATAAAATCCAATATGTGCTTTTAGGCCAGGGAGATGTTCCCATATTCGAGGCCATGGAAATTTTATCAAAGAACGGATACCAGGGTTATTATAGCTTTGAATGGGAAAAATTATGGCATGCTGAGCTTCCTGAACCGGAAATAGCTTTGGCTGATTACCCTAGGGCAATGAAAGCGCATTTTAAATGGTAATCTAAGTTCTCGTGACAGAGTTGAAAGGTTATTTTAGAAATTGGTCAAGTATCTGCTGGCAGAACCATTCCTGTCTGGGCAGATGAAATGGCCCCTTGAACAGGTTGCCTTTAGCCTCCTGGGCAATACTGCCGTCACGATGTAAGTAACCAAACCATTCTCCGTTCCTCTTGTCGTGAAAGTGGGAGTAAGCATAGTCATGGACCAGTTTATGCCATCCGGCATATTTCTGATCGCCTGTTAACAGAAATGCAAACAATGTAGCAATGATCACCTCATTATGAGGCCACCAGAATTTCATATCCTGCCAGTATTCCTGTACCGGCCTATCATATACATCCCGAAAGTACAGGATACCCCCGAATTCTTTATCCCATCCCCGTTCCCACATATAGTCGAGCATCCTGCATCCCAGTTTAATTAAATCCGGATCATTTTTACGGCAATAGGCCTCGTAGAGAATGAACCACGCTCCTTCCATGGCATGTCCGGGATTTAAGGTTCGACCGTCAATATGATCTATGATAGTCCCATCAGGGGCAACCTGCTCCATAACACAGCGGATATCATCTTTTACAAAATCGCGTTCGATCTCTGCAATCCATTTGTCGATCCATTCGTTGCAGCGCGGGTCGCCGATATTCTCACGCAGCTGCTGTGCGGTGTTGATCATGATCATGGGGACTCCAATACCTTTTGAGGGCCGGATATTCGAAAATTTTGATTCAAGTAAGCCCGGCTTAGTGGAATATTCTATACATTTTCCAAACAAACTGCGGGCTTTCTCTGCTGCCAGCTGATCTCCGCTGGCTTTTGCATAGGCCGCGTTTGCAATCAGAGCAAAGGTTTCTGAGAAATAATATCTTCGCTTCCTTATGGGCTGTCCGTCCCGGGTAACATGAAAGAACATTCTGCCATCTGTATCAAAGCAATGATCGTTTAAAAAATCGATCCCTGATTTAGATGCCTCGAGCCATTCTTGTCTGCTTTCAACAGTATTGTAGAGTGTCGATAAGATCCAGGCGGCACGACCCTGGATCCACACTGCTTTGTCATCATCGATAAGGCTCCCATCCCGGTCACGCATAAGCAGATAGCCACCATGTTCATGATCAACACTTCGCGGAAACCAAAAAGGAATGGTGTCTGTTAACAACTGCTTCCTGTAAAATTCCTTTAGATTTTGTAAATCCTTAGTTGAGTAGCTCATAATCTGATTTATCAGTAAGAAAGAGATTAAACATCTTCAGAGTAGACCAAAACACCAATTTTTTAATAAACCCATTCGGTTCATCCCCATACAGAGTCATATATTATTATTTGGGAAACTGTTTTATTATATCCTTAACGGGTATTCGCATAAAATAAAGGTCCCTCTCCCCTTCATAAAGGATGCCTATTGTATGATCGTCAATTTGTGACAATATGGAATATCCGTAAGAAGTCCGGCTGTCTAAAAGGAGTTGATTGGCTGGCAACCAGGTTTCCCCCAGGTCGAGACTTGCTTTAATTGTGGTGTTTTGCCGGGCAGTTTGCGAAGCCACATTACTAAAGAATAAAACATCCTTCATTTCTCCTTTGACATTAACCCGGGCCTTTATGATACTTCCCATAGCAACAGGATCCGGCAGATCACGGACTGAGGTTGGATGCTCAAGCCAGGTTTTACCCATATCTTTTGTTGTGGCCACACTGCGAAACTTGCCCCGGTTGTCACGCATATTCAGCATCAGGGTACCTGGCGTAGTTTCCACCACCTGGCTTTCTGTTGTATTTGATTTGGCCCCCGTTCCGGATTTCCAGGTATTCCCATGATCTTTACTATAAACTACAGATGCATAAGGGATACCCGGCTTTCTGCTCTCATCCCAATATTGGGAAGGAAAAACCAGTGTTCCGTCAAGCATGGCAATTCCATTGCCTGGGCCGTTAAAATACAGATGCCATGACGGGTTTTTCACCTGGGATGTGATGGATATGGGTGCTGACCAGGTCTGCCCGTCATCCTTGCTGTTTACCAGAACAAACTGACCGGTAATATCCGGCGAGAGGCCGGGCTCTGAACCCGCAATAGAACGATTTCCCTTGCTCCACAAGGCCGCGATCCATAATTTATTAGTCTGCGGATCGAACAGGATGGCAGGATCCCCTACACCGTTATTTTCATGAGGAGGGCCCATATCCATAATTATTTTCATGGGCTCCCAGCTATGGCCTCCATCGCTGCTGCGGTTCATCCCGACATCAATATTACCGGGTAAATCGCCGGAATTTTTATATCTGACATCATACACCGCAACAAGGGTTCCCTTATCGGTACGGATCAGGCCGGGGATCCTGTATGTATTAACTCCATCATCGCCAGCCTTACGGATTGCGATTCCCAGCCGGTTTGCAAAACCGGGGTTAAGGTTTGTAAGTATTTCATGTTCACTTTTTCCTTCAATCAGGGCCGCTGCCCGTATAGAAATTTTATCGTCAATATCAGCTTCAGCTTTCAGAACTGGGCTTAACCAGATAAAGTGCAAACCTGGTTCAAGGGTCAGTTTGATCGGGATCTCTGTGTTAGCAGATAAATTTTCCGCTGAGCCCAGCACCTTTGCATCCCGTAGTGAGCCGCGTTCTTTATCATCACGCATCAGCAGGTCAACTCTCGCGATGTTTTTTATCGCCTGCTCGTTTAACCGGCATTTAATTGAAGTAAACGTAATAGAAGACCCTGCGGTAACATATATTCTTACCTGTATAAGCGGGTTTTGCTCCAGCCCCTTTATAAACGGAGCCTCAGTGTACGAGGCCGATAACTTAATTTGCTGCGCATCTCCTGTTCTGACTTTTGGCGAACAGGCTAAAATTAAAAGCATCAGCATTAACATGTAACTATTATTCTTGTTCATTTTTATGGATATCGTTTACAGTTTTATTTGTAATAATCATTTTGCGTCTTCAAAATCATTGACTCCGGGACGAAGGAAAGATACTTGTATAAGCAGTGCCACCACAACAATGCCAGCAAGCATGGCAAAGTCCTTCCCCAGATTTCCGGCATCAGTTGATTTTCCCAGAAGGTCGGTAATGAAAGCCCCTGCAAATACCCCGGTCATATTCATTATCCCATAGGCAGTCCCCCTGTGTTTTGGCGAAACAAACTGGCAAAGTATTGGCATATTATTGGCGTCGAACATGCCATAACCTACACCAAAACATACTGCAGCAGCAAGCACCGGCAAGAGGCTCTGTCCAAAGCCTAAAAATAACAGAGAAGGGATGGTCAAGGCAAGTCCGATAGCGCTGGTGTACACTCGACCTTTCAAGTTAAACTGTACCCAGCGGTCTGAGAGTAAACCTCCGAAAATCACGCCGATAAAGGAGGAAATGGCAATAGTTATTGTAGAAAGAGGCCCGGCCTGTGACATAGGAATATTCAGATTTTCTGCGAAAAGGGTAGGCAGCCAGTTTTTAGTTGCCCAACCAGGAAGGCTGGGTATAGCAAAATAAAAGAGAATGATCCAGAAAGAAATGTTTGTTAACAATAATGCCAATCCCTTAAAAATGCCTGAGGCTTCTTTATGATGAAGGCCGGACAAGCTCTGGGAGACAGAATTGCCGGGCTGACGCAACAGAACGATCAGGATCAGGGAATAAATTACTCCTATAAGTCCGAAAACATGGAAAGTGTACTGCCATGAATAGGAATGTGCTATGGTTGCTCCGAAGCCGCCCAGTGCCTGACCCATATATAGACCGGTCATATGTATGCCTATGGCAAGGGAACGGGTTTTTGAAGAATGGAAGTCGGCAATCAGTGACAGGCCTGCAGGAATATACAAAGCTTCACTTACTCCCATAACCGCACGTAAAACATAAAGGTGGTCGAAGGTATCCGCATACCCCATAGCGAAGGTAACGCCCGACCAGACAAACAGACTGCCCACAATGATCCATTTACGGTTAAACTTATCGGCAATTATTCCGGACAGAGGGCTCATAAACCCGTATATCCAAAGAAAAATTCCCATCAATCTACCGAAGTTGGCGGCTGATTGCAGCTCATTGATATCAAGCTGCATGGCAGGGCGCATAGTTGCCAGCATTTGCCTGTCCATATAATTAAGCAAGGCCACGACCCACAGTAAGCCAACCACTATCCAGGGGTAATTCTTTGATTGAACCATATTTAAGGATTTCATATACTTTTCCAAACTATTTAACATGGCCCATCAACACATCCGGGGTACGAACACCAGGCTTAATCTCCCCGTTTGATAAAACTATATTTTTGCCCCATTTTGCTGCGGTGGTTGTAACCGGTGCAGGGAAGGGCAAAGTTCCTAACTTCTGCCACGAATTACTAAGTGTGTTATAAACCAGAACATCTCGATTAAAGCCCGGATGACTGATTATTAGTTCATTTTTCCTAGCTACCAGACTATCCCGGCCGGCACCATCAGGAGTTTTGGCAATCCGGGAAATATAGGATTCGATCTGGTGAAATATTTCACCGGTATCTCCCCCGGTAACAAGTATAAGATTGCGGGAAAAACTTACCCCCGCACCTGCAGAAAAATTAAGTGTTTTAACTCCATCCGACACACGTACCCCGCTGCTCCATTCTTCAGTTGCGGGATTATATATAAAAACAGTATTGTACAATTTGCTTATGCCAGTAGATGTCTTGGCCCTACCGCCTATTACATAGATATTTGTAGTTCCTTTAGCTTTTTGCGGAACAACGAGAGCATTTGCTAGTGGAACGGGCAGATCAGCAAGTGTTTGCCATTCTAATCGTTCAGAACCTAAATCCAGGCTTAAGAAAGAAGCAGATGATGAATTTGCCTGATCGCCACCAACGGCATAGACTACTTTCCCTATATGTGTTAGGGCAAGGTTAGTGAGGGCCACGGGCAGATCGGGCAGTCTTTTGATCTCAATCCTGTCCTGACCTGATCTCCATTTCAGGATGTATACCTTTTTTGAAAGGCCTTTCTCATTTTCACCTCCTGCATAAACAATCCCCAATGGAGTTGTCGTGTTGCCGCAATAGGCGATGGCTTCCGGCAGTTTATCACGAATGTTTTCATTCCAGTAATATTCTGCGCCCTTCTTCTCCAGAACATAAATCTGGTCCGAATAATCTTTCAGGCCGCCTTCCCAGGGCATCTTTCCCGGAAAATTAGCCCCTCCGGCAGTAAGCAGAACATCGCCTGATACGCCATTAATAACTCCTGCATAACCTAAGGAGGGCCTGTCAGCTTCACCTTTGATTACAGCTATTTTTTTCCATTCAATACCATTTAAGGGGCGCTTTTGCGGGAAGGCCACTGTACTCTTTAGTAACATTAGCAGGGAAATATAGATGGTAGTTTTATTTATCATGACTTACAGATGCAGGGAGCTTCGATTTAAATTCCTCGAAATTCAGAGCTTCAACATCAGCCTTAAATTCGGAAAATTGTAAACTGTCCATATTTTTGACAGGTAACCTGAACTCGCCGCAATCTATGTTGACCAGCTTCATAAAAGCCTTGCCTACAGAAATCCCCCCGTATTTTCCCAACAACCTGATCATATCGATAGACTTTTGCTGCAGCTCCTCAGCTTTTTTAAGATCATTATTATTAAAGGCTTCGATCATCGAATGGTAAAGGGGAGCGGCATAATTAAATGTGCTGCCAACAGCTCCTTTTGTCCCCAGTGCTAAAGCTGAAAGCATATTCTCATCCCGGCCCCACAGCATATCATATTTCCTGTTTTTATAGTTGCGGCAGCTCTGGAAATCCATAAAATCTTCATGGGTATATTTTATACCTGCAAAGTTAGGGATACGGTCGTCTATGGCCTGTAAAAGGTCGATCATATTAAAAGCCACACCCGTCAGAACGGGGATATGATAATAATAGAACGGCATACCGGGGACCGCAGCGGCGACAGCCATACATGATTTGGCTAGCATTTGAGGATCTGCCGGCTTGAAATAAAACGGCCCCGTAAAGGATACCGCATACAGTCCTGATGCCTGAGCGTGTCTGGCAAGCTCTATACAATCGTCAATACAGGTACCACCTAAAAACATAATAACATTAAAATCCTTATCATGATTTGTGCAGGCTGCCCATGCTTCGGCTACCAATTTTTTTTCCGCCAGTGTAATGGAAACCCCCTCCCCTGTTGAGCCGCAAATAAAAGCTCCGGCAACATTATTGGCCTTTAATGATTCATAATAGGATGGAATTACAGAGAGATCCAGGCTGGCATCGGAATTCATCGGAGTAAAAGGGGCTGCTACTAATCCTTTTAAATGTTGCATATTTTGAAATGGTATATATAAGTTAAATTAATAAAAATACCGGGGATAATCAGCCCCGGTAATAAGGCTCGAGCCGGCAGAGGGATATTATGTACCCGGATACCCTGCATTTTGATCGTTCTTCAAAGTCTCATCGTTGGTAAGTGTCGACCTATCAATTGGCCAAACTAACTTATGAGATTCGCTTGCTTTATTCAGTACCCCCGTTAAAGGCAGATCTTTCCGGAATACCAGCGGATCGCCTGAAGCATCCTGCATTCGCCTGAGGTCATACCATCGTTTACCCTCGGCAACAAACTCCTTTCCCCGTTCGCGAAAGATTGCCAGCTCATTCTGCTCAAAATTTCCATTTATGAATGCAGGCGGTGTTGCTGCTCCATAGGCCCTCCTTCTCACAATATTAATCTCTGCGGATGGGTCCAGGCCTTGTTTATTTTTCACTTCAGCAAGCATCAGATAGGCTTCAGATAAACGGTACAAAGGGAAGTCATCGGAGAAGCTTCTAGCCCCTTCTATAACCGTTCCCAGGAACTTGCGGAGGTTAACAGCATGGATTGTCCCTTTGTTGAAGTTCAGGAAGGTTACATTTGCTCTGGTGTCGGCTGATTCGTATGCGGTATAGGTTTCGTATTTATATTCATAGCGAATGATTGAACCGCTACCCGCCACCTTCAGTGGATCCTCGGCAGGAATAGGCACACCCTTTTCATCGGCATAGCCGGTTAGCGGATCAGTAATGGCATAAACAAACTGATTATAGGCCGTAGTAGCTTCGCCCTGCTGAAACCTTAAAGCCAGGATTATTTCGTTATTGCCCTTACTTGCCGGTACACTAGCAGAATTAAATACATTTGCAAAGCTTGCCTGGAGACTGTATTTAGGAATCAACTCTTCCAGTGCGGCTTTGGCAGTCAGCAGGTCTGCTGCAGTGGAAGGAGGGGCTTGTCCGTCCATTTTAACTTTAGCCGACCATAAATACACTTCCGCCTTCAGCATCTGACTCGCGCCAAGCGACCATAATGCCTTTTGAAGCTTACTTGTATAGTTGCCCGCGAAGCTCGCAACAGATTTGTCAATATCACTCTTGATAAAATCAAGGGTTTCCTTTTCAGTTTTCGCCCGGGGCAAGTAAGCGTCTTGTGCAGTAGCAGGCGTGTTGGTTATTACTTTCGGATCTTTTGCAAGCGGGACACGCCCATAGGTCCGGTAGAGATGGAAATAATAAAAAGCCCGCAATCCGTAGGCCTGACCCAGGTAATAAGCCTTATCTGCAGCACTAAGAAATGCAGCTTTTTCTATCTGAAAAATAAAGTTATTCACTTGGAAAATGGGTGCATAAAGCCCGGCCCAATTAGATATACCGGGACTCGATTCTCTTATATCCTGCCTGATTACAGAGGCCGAATTTAAGGAGGCAGTACCTGTAAAACTGGTTCCTTCCCTTAAGGTTCCACCCCGCATCTCGCCAAGGGTATAAATGGTAAACTGGAAGCCCCGCAACTGCGCATGAAGTCCTGTCATTGCTCCATCTACCTGTGCCGGAGTTTCCCAGAAATTTTCACTTCCATAATAGTCTTCCGGACCCAGATCTAATTTACTGCATGCGCTAAAAATTAACGCTGATGCTAGTATGAAGATCACTGTTGATATTTTTTTCATCTGTTTATAATTTTGATGTTAATGGTGATGAAGCTCTCAGGATCCTTACATTTCTTGCTCGTTATGATCCTGATGATTTTCATTAAGTGATTTAAGTGTTAATATTTTATGACTGACTGTCTTTTTATTAATGTTGTGAAGACCTTCATAAACTGACGCTTTTCTATAATATGAACTGAACCCCAAAGATTAAGGTGCGTGGCAATGGATATCCTCCCGTGCCGAGAACCGTACTGTTGGATTCGGGTGAGAACAAGGTGGATTTACTGAAATAGGTTAAATTCTGCCCGGTTACAGATAAATTCACACGCTCGCTTTTAATCTTCGAGGCCAGTCTTGAAGGAAGGGAATAATTAAGGCTGACTTCCCTCAAAGCGAGGTAATCCCCCTTCTTATAGAACATGCTGGACTCCCTGAAGGTATTGTTCTTATACAGTTGATCGGCCCAGTAGTAAGTTGGGAATTTTGCATTTGGATTTTCCGGTGTCCAGGTATCAAGAACATCTTTGGTTGTGTTGAAGGTACCCTGAGCATTGCTTTGAAACCAGGCGTTTGCTCCATCGTATTGAACGAAACCTAAAGCATAATCAAACCGGGAACTTAATGAGAATTCCTTCCACCTTGCCCTGGCATTAAAACCACCGGTCCAGCGTGGCACAGTACGCCCCATTTTAACTCTGTCCCGGAAATCCAGCGTATCATTTCCATCTGAATCCGACCATTTCACGTCGCCTAAAGCGATAGGAAATACCCCCGCTCGCTGAGCAGTTGTCATAGAACCATAAATCGACGGGCCTACAAGCACTTTAGCGCCGTTCAAATCGCGTCTGTTCCCATCTTTTACCAGATCAGCCTGGGTCCTGTACAGATCCTGGGCAACATAAGCGTATGCTATGTTCGGGTCACGGCCTTCCTGGAAACCTCCCACCCACACTACTTTCTTTAATTCCGGATCGTATATTTGAATACCCCCGATTCTGTTATTCTCCAATCCATTGTTTGGAAGTTTTAAGATTTTGTTTGAATTGTAGGCCGTGTTTACAGCAATATCCAACTGCCAGTCTTTTTTTCTTAAAACGTTATAGTTAAGGTCAAGTTCAACACCCTGATTTTGCATGCTGCCATTATTAGTGGTCAGTTGGGTAAAACCAGCCGAGCCCGGCAGATTGAAGGTGGAAATTTTATCCCTGGTTTTTCTGTTGTAAAAAGCAAATGAGAAATCCAGTTTGTTCAGCAATGTTGCCTCCAACCCAAATTCATAAGTGGATGAACGCTCCCATAGTAATTCCGGAAAGGGCAGACCGCTTAATAAGTATCCCACGGCGGCACTATACCGGTTTGTGCCATAGGCCCCCTGCAGCTGGTAAGCTCCGATATCACTTACATTTCCATTTTCCCCATAACTGGCCCTTAATTTCAGGGAATTAATCACATTACTATATGATTCAAGAAAGCTCTCCTTGTGGATATTCCAGCCGAGTGAGATCCCCGGAAAGTTTCCCCACCTGTTATTGATTAATCTGGAGTATCCGTCGCGTCTGAAAGTTGCGGTTAACAGATATTTCTCATCATAATCATAGGAAGCCCGGCTAAAGAATGATAATATTCGCTGACGGGTATGATAAGAATCTACTCCCCGTCTGTCTTTATCGGAATTTGTTAGAGCAAGATCCAGAAAATCATCCGAAGGAGCCCCTGATCCTGAGGCCGATAAACCTTTTGAATAAGTATCGTAGAATTCAGATCCGGCCATCAGGTCAAAGTGATGTTTGCCGGAAAGAGCAGCCTTATAGCTTAAGACGCCGTTATATGTTTGACTCAGATTTCTGGCGAACGAAGCATTGCTGTTACGGCTGACATTTATTGTTCCCGGGCTGGCCAGAAAATCTCTATTGAATGACTCAAAGTGGCCCTCATCATAAAACCAGTTTGCACTTGTCCTAAAGCTTAATTCAGGAAGAAAATTGACCATAAAAGCCTGTGACAAGGTGAACTTATCTGTATTATTACGGCGAATAAATTTATGGTCATTAACCAGTGGATTGCCATCTGCCGCATCTCTGCCAAGCAGCAATTCCCCGTTTTCATTCCTCCCTCTCATGGTTGGAGGTGCGCCCAAAGCGCGGGTTAAATAATTGGCCTCACCAGTACTTTGCGCATCGCGCCATCTGGCATCCGCAAAGTTCAGACTTGATAAAGAGGTAAGCCAGGGCTTCACTTTATATTCCCCATTCAGGATAAATGTGAGGCGTTTATAGAAGGTATTGATGGGCATACCTTTCTCGTCAAACAAGCCTACACTCGCATAATATTTACCATTCTGATTGCCTCCGGTCATAGATACGGTATTATCCTGGGTCAGGCTATAGTCCCTTAATGCATAATCCTTATAACTAAAATTGTTAAATATTAACTCCTGCCCTGTCACCGGGTCGATCATGGTTTCCCAGCCATCATTAAGTTTTGACCGGTTGTCGTTATTAAGTACCATGGTACTCCAAACAGCTGATGAAGTCTTGTTCCCGTCCAGTAAGTTTCCGGAAGCATCTTTAAAAAGATTACCTGTGCCAAATGGTCCGGTGGATGTTAACTGAGAAAGCCGGCCGGGATCATACACCCCGGAATTCTGAATGGCCTTTCGCGACCAGTACAGGTAATCCCTGGCGTTTAGGAATTCAAATGGGATATTCAGCGTATTCATCCCCACCTTTGATTTCACAGTTATATTTGACGTTCCTTCCTTACCCTTTTTAGTTGTAATTAAGATAACCCCATTATTGGCACGTGCACCATATATGGCTGTCGCCGAAGCATCTTTGAGAACCTCTATGGATTCAATATCGTCCTGGTTAATATCACTAAACCCGGCTCTGAGTAAACCATCCACCATTACCAGAGGAGAACCGCTTCCATTATATTCCGTACCGCCTCTAAGTACAATGTTTGGAACCGCTCCCGGTCGTCCCGAGGTCTGCTGCACCCTTAGGCCGGGAATCGTACCGGCAAGTGCGGAGGCCGGATTAGAACGGACGCCCGTTTCGAGCACCTTTTTATCAAGCTTGGAAACCGAACCTGTAAGGGTGGAGCGTTTTTGGGTCCCGTATCCCACAATCACAATTTCGTCCATCTGACTGGTAGCAGTAAGTAAGGTAATATTTATCACGTCCCTGCTTCCAACGGTCACTTCCTGGATCTGATATCCAATACTGCGGAATATCAGAACATCGCCGCTCATGGCCTCAATGCTGTAAAGACCATCCGGGCTGCTTTGGCTCTGGGTTTGCTTTCCTTTTACTGCTACGGTTACACCAGGCAGAACGCCTAATTCATCCTGCACCTTTCCGGTGATCCGCTTAGCCTGCCCCTGAGCACCGGCCCAGCCAAATGCCGCGACAAGAATAAATAACACCCGTAAAAGCGTAAATCTTTGTTTCATAATTAATTGTTTTTAAGTATTATGTATGACATAACACAAACGTAAAATATTTCTTTTATATTTGAAAGAAAAAAATTGAATAGTTTTCAAAGCATTAGAATTTTAATTATTTACTATTGTTTAAGCTTAGAAACGCCAGTTTTCTTACGTTAGAGTTTATACTTATTACAGAATGAAAGAAAAAAGCCTGATTGATGGTCTGAAAAATTTGGATACTGGCTCATTGGTAGACCGGGTCGAAAAAAGACTAATGGATCTGTTTATTGAAAAGGGATTTAAGGCGGGAGACTCCATTCCCAAGGAACTGGAGCTTACCGAAGCACTCGGCGTTAGCCGTACCGTGATCAGGGAAGCCATGCTGAGGCTGAAGATGATTGGCTTAATTGAATCAAAAAAGCATCGAGGTGCCATCATTACCAATCCGGATCTGATCTCTATCCTCGAGCGGAGTATGAATCCCCAGTTACTGGATACAGAAACACTTAAGGAAATCTTTGAAATGCGTTTATCTCTCGAAATAGGTATGGCCGACCTTATCGTTAAACGCGTTACACCTGAAGATATCGCCGAACTGCGCGAAATTGTTTCCAGCGACCCTTCAACTTCATCAAGTCATATTTTCAGGGTTGATGAAGAAATAAGATTTCATGGTAAGCTTTATGATATCACTAGGAATGAAACATTAAAAAAATTCCAGCGCTTACTACTCCCGGTGTTCGATTATGTCCATTTGAGCGGTTTATTAAAACGTCCGGTGGAAATAAAAAAGTTTGCCTCACATAAGGAGCTTGTAGATGTAATTGAAACAGGTGATGCAGAAGCGCTGCGAAATGCCATGCGCAATCATCTTGAGAATCATTTTAGCCGGCTATTTGGTTAATGAGCTAGGGGTATAATGCAAACAATACCTATCCACTTAATGATCATTAAATTATTTACTTCAAAACTCCCGTAAAAGCTATGTTGAAAATTACTCTGAGCTTATTTTATACCTTTTTTCTCTTAATGGGCTATGAGGCTTATGAAAGGGTTAGTGGAATTATTCCAGACAATAAAACAGCATACTCTGATTCATTACGCAATGCATCGGCCTGGCCGGAGGAAATCGATGTCCTGCACTTCGCCGGACCAGAGCTTACCCCCAGCCCTTCCTGCCTGGCAGTGGCTGCAAACGGCGACTTATTTGTGGGAGTTGACAAAATAGGATCATTGGGTAAAGAACCCGGCAAAGGCAGTATTGTAAAGCTGACCGACAGTAATAACGATGGTAAAGTTGACAGGTCCACCCTATTTGCCCGGGTTGATAATCCCCGCGGGATCATTGCTGTTGGTGATCAGGTTTTTGTGCTTTACACAACCTTTTCAAAAGAGACTGCAAAAGCCAGCGGGATGGACCTGGCAGTATTTTACGATAAGGACCGGGACGGCATCGCAGATGGCCCGCCCATGCCTCTGATTGAAAATATCAGTTCGCCGAAATTTTTGCAGAGCAGGGGTACCGACCATGCGACCAATGGCATCCGCATGGGCATTGATGGCTGGATCTATATAGCTGTAGGAGATTTTGGATTCCACAATGCCATTGACCGCTCCGGGAAAAAATTAACCATGCTTGGAGGCGGGATAGTGCGTGTGAGACCAAACGGAAAAGAAATGGAGGTCTACTCCCACGGATTACGCAACATTTATGATGTTGCTATTGATCCGTATATGAACATTTTCACGCGCGATAATACAAATGATGGAGGGGGATGGAACATTCGCTTCAGCCATCAGATCCAATCCGGGGAGTATGGGTATCCCCTCCTGTTCAAGCATTTTACGGAAGAAATCATTCCTGCTCTGGCCGACCTGGGCGGGGGATCCGGAACAGGAGCGCTCTATATGAATGAACCAGGCTGGCCTGAGAAATACAATAATGTGCCGATGATGGCCGATTGGGGTAAAAGCATGCTGTCCATTCACCGCTTAATTCCAGATGGATCAACTTTTCAGCAAAAGGATGAAGATTTTATTAAACTCGCCCAGATCACCGATCTGGATGTAGATGGCTCTGGACGGCTCTACTTATCTGCCTGGGATGGCGCAGGCTACTCCGGCAGCCCGAATAAGGGCTTTATCGTTAGGGCCGTACCCAGAGGATGGTCATACAAAGCCTTCCCCGATCTGAAAAAAGCATCCATAAAGGAGCTGGAACTACTTTTAAAATCGCAGAGTTCGGTTGCACGCTTAAATGCCCAGCAGGAATTAATTAACCGCCCGCTCAAACAGGCCGCCCGGACATCCTGGAAAGTTGCTACCGCTAAAAACCTGCCCCTGGAAATACGCGTAGCGGGGATCTACACCTATGCACAGATCGCCGGCGAGACTGCTATTCGTAATTTAATCAAACTTACAGCGGAAAAAGAAGTGAAAGAATTTGCCCTTCGCGCACTCGCTGACCGGAAACAAAATCTTAAAAACCTGCCCATAGAGCCTTTCCTGCAAGCTATCAATGATCCCTCAGATCGTGTCCGGACTGTTGCCATCACCGCTCTCGGCCGCCTGGGCCGTCCTGAGGCAATTGAAGCATTGCTGAATGTAAAAGTACCTCCAACATTCCGGGCATCGGCGAAAGGTGTAGAAGGACCTCATGCTGTACCAAATTCAGCGATCATCCCTGCGCATCTGGCCGTGCGGGCCCTGATAAGCCTCGACGCTGTTGAGGCTTCATTAAATGCTGTCGGCGGCCCAAACTCCAGCCTGGCACTTTGGGCTTTACGGTATATGCATTCCCCCAAGGCAGTAAATGGATTAATTGCTGCCTATAAAAAATCATCTGACAGGCAGTTGAAAAAAGAAATATTAAACACGCTTTCCCGGCTTTATAAAAAAGAGGCCCCTTACGAGGGACAGTATTGGTGGAGCACTCGTCCGGATGGCCATGGCCCCTATTATAAAGGGATTGAATGGGAATCATCACCGGCCATAAAACAAATGCTCACAGAGGAAGGGAATAAAGCCGGTGCTCCTGAAAAGCCCTTTTTCGCCGACCTGAACTCCAGGCACCAAATGAGTATACCGGAATTCGGGGGGGATGAAACACTTTTAACGACCAAAGATGATAACGTTGACCTGGAAGCCATCAGCAGGAAAAGAGGCCAGATCGGAAATTCCTCGATAGAGGATATAATGCTGGCCATTGCAAGGATTAAAGGAACTGCAGACATGGGAAGGGCGGTGTTTTTAAAGCAGGGCTGTCAGACCTGTCACAGCACGGCTAAGGGGGAAGCTTTGAAAGGCCCGTTTATGGGGCAGATCGGTTCTATTATGAACCGCGAACAGATCGCCGAATCCATACTGAAACCTAATGCTTCCATATCACAGGGCTTTGCAACGGTGCTGATTACAACCAGGGCGAAAAAGAATATAATGGGATTCGTTACCGCCGAATCAGCCGACAAAATCACCCTGAGGGACATTGCCGGACAGGTTACTACCATCAGATCATCCGATGTGCTTAGCCGGAAAGAAATGGAGACATCGATGATGCCGGCCGGTCTGGCAAATGCACTTTCCTATGAAGAATTCGCTTCCCTGGTTAGTTATTTATCTGAACAAAAATAATGTCTTGTCCGGCGGAAGGCGGAAAGGTATCGGGGGCGGGGTTTAGTGTTGGAAATTTACAAGGGATCTGGATTTGATTGAATGTAAATTGCAGTGGGTTCCCGGATCAGGCCCGGGAAAGATGGAAAAAAGATGTTAGAAGATTCAAAAGGAATGAAATTAAAACATGTCATCCCGAATCAGGAGCAATCTCGAAGCAGTCTCGAAGAGAGGCCCAGGATCGATGGTATAAACAATGCTTTTCTCGGTTAGTATTTGCCGGACCCTTATGCCCTGTCAGATCCCTTAGAAAGGGAAAACAATGAAAAGAAATAACATTTTAATATCTTAGATGTTATTCAGAAAATTTAAGCCATGCTATCGGATTTATCAGAAAATTTTTCAATCAATGTAGCGATCTGGGGTAATGGTGCACCTTCTGAGCTGGAAGTTGTCCATGAACTTTCAGCCTTTGTAGTTCTTCTGGACGGGATTCAGTTGTGCACCCTGATATATGATTTTGACACGCCCGGTCATTGGGTACAAATTGAAGGAAATCTGGGCCTGGAAGCTATCGCCGCAATTGGCGATGCGATTGAACATAATCAGGAGTAAACCTTATGTGTTATCACATGGAACAAAAGCAGCTTGCTGCTCAAATGGAAAAGGATTTCAGGAAAAGCATACTGGAACCTGAGAAATACGAACAGCAATTCCATTCCAACGGTTTCAGCCATAAAAACTTTGCCCTAATTGCCGATTATAAGGGCCTGAATGCGATCCATTTGTTTAACTGGGGACTAATACCATTCTGGGTTAAAACTGCAGCTGAGGGGATGAAATTGAGCAATCAAACATTAAACGCCAAGTCAGAAACCATTTTCGAGCTTCCATCCTTTAAAACTTCAATTTCCACCAGGCGATGTGTCATTCCCATTACAGGTTTTTACGAAAGCCGGGATATCTCAGGCAATAAATATCCTTACTATATCTATCCTAAAAACTCGCCTTACTTTTTATTGGGCGGTATCTACAGCACCTGGAAAGATAAGGAAACCGGGCAGCTGCTAAAAACCTTCGCTGTGATCACCACCCCCTCCAATACGCTGATGAGCCAGATTCACAATATTAAAAAAAGGATGCCGCTAATACTCAGTCAAGGCGATATCGATACCTGGATCGATCCCGGCTTAAACAAGCAGGGAATAATTGATCTGATGCAGCCGCATTCCGACGAGGAGATGGCGGCGTATACGGTCAGTAAAGATGTAAATTCATCAAAAGTGCATTCAGACCGGTCTGACATAAGTACACGGGTGGAATACGAGGGGGTCAGCCAGTTTTGTTAGAACATCAGTGTTACCCCCTAAGCAGCGGAAGCTCAGAGGGTCACTCAATTAATAGACAGTAATAGACAGATTGCAGTCCTAGATTTCCTGCAAATAATTCCTGGAGCAAAATCCTTCTACGCCGGAATCTGTTTTAATATAGTACCAGTCATTATACATTCTTTTGATGAGCTGTACCGTTGAGTCATGCGCTGCCTTACCCAGAATTTCAAACTCTGTTCCGGGACCTTTACGGATATTCAGATTAGACTCCTTAGTGGCTACCTTCATCCTGATATTCTTTGCCCTAAGATCTTCCATTTCAAGAAGATTGACTACAGACTGCACACCTGGCTGTGTTTTCAATGCCTGCACTGCTTTCTCTGCAGCCTGCATGTCCGTTACAGTGCCGGCCACAGTGAGCTGACCGTTTGCATTGGACACTTTTAAATTCTGCACGGTCACTCCCGCCTTCTGCAGGACCGCAGTATAGTCGTTAACCTGCTGCTGGTTTACCACAGCATTGTTCACCTGATCAAATAGTCCCATAATTATTTAATTGCTGTACATGTAAGCGTATTTCCATTATTTGTGATCACCAGTTCATTATCTGATAATTTATCAATCGTATACACAGAATTGCTTTTACCGGCCTGTGAAATAGTCGATAAAATTTTGCCGTCCTTATCCAGCGTATAAGTTCCCTGATCCGCGCCGATCCCGCCCGAAGCGGTGTATTTTCCATCTTCAGTAAAACTCAGCTGAGAGCCCAGAAGCATCTGTGTTCTGACTGAATCAGCTAACTCTGTTTCGGTCTTGATATCACTTACCTGCCAGGTCTTTACGAGCTGTTTGGCCTGATTCTTACCGCAGGACACCAGGACAAAGCCCACGAGTGCCAACAGAATTAAATTATTTTTTAGTTTTTTCATATCTATTGAATTAATGTTCAGTAACGTATCAGATGGGAAGTTGTTTGATATTAATGTGAGGCTGGCGATTTAAAAAAATGCGGCTGTTCATCCTGCCGGTTGGATTAAAACAATCAGAATGAGGTTTCACCTTGGTTATCAATCAGATAAGTGTGCTATTCCAGATCGCGAGGCACAATAAATAATTAAGAATTAATGAAAATATATTAGTAAAAATGTGATATAAATCATATTTTAGATAACGAGGATTAAATCAAGATTAAATCAATACCATCCATGCTGAAAAGTTTCGCAGCAATATTTTTGATCGGTATACTGAGCTTTAACTGGTATGGTTTTGATTTATGGGTGAAAATCCAGGAAAACCGGTATGATGAGCAGCTGGAATTAGCTTTCGACAATAACACCTATGATACTTCGCAGATCATCGAACTGGACTCAAAAATAGTGCTCCCCTATGTTGCCGACTGGAAAGATTTTGAACGGGTTGATGGTGAAGTACTGATCGAGGGGGTCTATTATAAATTTTTCGAACGCAAATACGAGAACGGCCGGATAATTTATCGCTGTATTCCTAATACAGATAAAATTAAATTACACCATTCACGATCCATATTCTTTGAGTTAATGAATGAAATGCAGGCGGCCTCCAATCATCAGAAGCCAGCTTCCGGCACTTTAACCGTCAAAAAAACGATCTCTGATTATGAGTTGCAGCGTAGTCCCGGATTAAACTGCAGTATCAAAGAATTTTTCCCTGCTGAACTTGCTTATCTGGCTATTAAACTCACTGATGTCTTCTTCAGTGTCAGCTCCCCCCCTCCCGAAATCGTTTAATTCAATTTCCGGATACTATGTGCTCTGAAAAGAAAGGAGCCACGTATTTATCAATGTTTTCTGTTTCTGATAAATCTGCATAATCTTTCCAATGCGGGAATGGTCCTGAAGGGCTTCGTATTTCCTGCAGGAGAGATCTGAATGTATGGTCTGCTTTACCGGAAAACGCAAACTGATTTGAAAACGATTATTCATTCAAAAATTATGATATGTTTTTACATGTAAAACAAGCTTTCCATAAGCATTTGACTTATGGATCAAAGCTCAAACTAGTTCTATATCTATTATTAGGCACCTCATTACCCCTGGCCGCCCAAACTGATGCCGATGCTATCATGATGGGCAAAAATCAGTTTTGTACCGGGGTAGTATATAATGGAAGCAGCTGGAAAGAATACTGGGAAGGTACCTTAAAAAGGGAAAATGCCAATCTGGGGACGGTCAGTACCAATATGATCGGTCCGATGGGCAGCCTGGGGGTCAGTTCCAGGCTCAATGTCATTTTCAATCTTCCCTATATTCAAACCAGGGCATCTGCCGGACAGCTGAAAGGATTCAGCGGCATGCAGGATCTTTCTTTATGGCTGAAGTGGAAGCCCGTGAAAAAGAAAATCGGAAAGGGCGCTCTTTCAATCTTCGCTATCGGGGGGATTTCATCACCTGTATCCGATTATGTAAGCGATTACCTCCCCTTGTCTATCGGCTTGAAAAGCCGCAATATTTCGATGCGCGGGATGGCCGACTACCAGTTGGGATTCTGGACTGCAACAATCAGCGGGACCTATGTTCGCCGGAGCAATATTGAGATCGACCGATCCTCCTATTATACTACAGAAATGCATTATACCAACGAGGTATTCATGCCGGATGCGGCGCAGTTTAATGCACGTATGGGGTACAGGGGAAAAACCTGGGTAATAGAGGCCGTGGCAGATAACTGGACCACACTGGGCGGTTTTGATATCACGCGCAACAATATGCCATTCCCTTCAAACCGTATGAATATGACCCGTACCGGGATCAGCATGAAATACGAACCCATTTCCCCAAAAGGCCTTACTCTGATCGGAGGAGCCAATACCACTATCGCTGGAAGAAATGTGGGTAAATCGACCAGCATTCAGGCTGGTTTATTTTACATTTTCAATCTGTCGGCCCGAAAATCAGAAAAACCTAAAAAGAATTAACATGAAAAAATTAGTTATAAGTTTAAGCTTAGCTGTTTATATGCTTCTTCTGGCGGGCTGCAGCAAAGATATTGAAGAGATGAATCTTCTGGTGCCTTCACTCAGCCCGGCACAACCTGATGCAAATGCCGGCAGCTGGAAGCCGATCCTGCTGAGTTCAGCAAGCGAAATTGCGGTACCTGCACCCCTCGGCACAAACTCGCCTGATTATATTGCACAGGTTAATGAAATCAAGGCATGGCAGGAAAAAATGACGGATGCAGACCGTAAACTGGTAACCTACTGGAGTGCCGGTGCAGTTCTGCGATGGAATGAGATCATGCGGGAGCTGGTAGCCCGGTATAATTTGCCTCCCGTTCAAAACGCGGATGGATCTTATCCGATACCGAGTGCCAATAATCCATTGGCTTATCCCTTCTTTCCATTCTCAAATCCGCCCTATGCGGCAAGAGCATATGCCTATGTCAGTGCGGCCCAATTCGATGGACTGATCGCCGCTTTTTATTACAAAGATAAATACAAGCGTCAGGCTCCCTACAATGCAGATCAGCGGATTAAGCCACCGGTAAATAAGAGCAGTCTGTTTTCGTATCCCTCAGAAGATGCAGTGGTAATTGGTACTACGGTAGAACTATTAAAACTATTGTTTCCCGGCGAGCAGGATTATATCCAGAAAAAAGCTGAAGAACATCGCAGGGCGCGCCTGATCTCAGGAGCTAATGTTCGTGATGAACTTGAGGCCGGGGAAGCACTGGGAAAGGCGGTCGCACTGAAATTTGTACAGCGCGCAAGAACAGACCGTACCGGTGCTGCCGGCGGAATTCAGAATGGTAAAGATCTCTGGAGAGAGTTTGAAGAAGCTTGTATGAAAATTGGTGAAACTCCCTGGATAAGCCAGGAGTCTCCGAAACGCCCGCCCATGCTGCCCTATTTTGGGCGGGTACGCCCTTTTCTCTTCGATTCACTTACCGTGGTGACAAAGATCAGGCCCGCAGCACCTCCTCCCACCGGATCCGAAGCTTTTAAAAAGGAACTTGAAGAAGTGCTTTTTTACAGTAAGAACCCGAGCAGGGAGCGTATCCGCGCCGTTCATTTCTGGGGTGACGGTGTAGGAACTTCCACACCTCCGGGACACTGGAATGCTATCGCTGCCGAATATATGGTACCTCTTAATCTTAGTGAAGTACGCTGGGCACGGAACCTTGCTTTACTGAATATGTCCCTGATGGATGCTGCCATCGTTTGCTGGGATGCCAAGTTCACCTATTTTAACCCGCGGCCTTCGCAGGTGAACCCGGCAATAAAAACACTCACAGGACTGCCTAACTTTCCATCCTATGTTTCAGGGCATTCCACCTTCAGCGGGGCCGCCTCCACTATCTTAGGTCACCTTATCCCCGAAAAGGCCGCTCTGTTTAAAGAAATGGCCCTGGAAGCATCCCTCTCACGCCTGTACGGGGCAATACATTACCGGAGCGATTGCGAAACAGGCCTGGCAATGGGGGAAAAAGTTGGCGGATACGCGATAAAGCGTGCTCAAACTGATGGGGCTAACTGATATTATCACATACCTGTAATGCAAAAAGCTGGTGTCCCGGAATTGGGGACATCAGCTTTTTTTCTGTTTTTATTACCTTAATTCCATATCACATTCCTTTGAAAATGACGATTTCATTATCAATTCTAATATCCACTCATTTTGGTTATCAGAGTCGAATGCTATTATTTATTCATGGCTATTTTCTTTCTTACACGACTCAGCGTTTCGGGCTTTAGTCCCATGTAGGAAGCGATCATGTGCTGGGGAACCCGCTGCACGATATCAGGATAGGTTGATGTAAGGTTGGAGTATCGTTCTTCCGAAGATAAACTGAGAACAGAAGTTAATCTTTTCTGCATGGCCAGATAAGCTCCTGTTATCTGAAGCCGGGTATAGGTTTCATAGGCCGGCATGGTTTTCAACAATTCCTCATGTGCCGGTTTGCTGATCAGCACCAATTCTGAATCTTCCAGTGCATCAATAGTGTAAGTTGCCGGTTCGCCAGTAAGAAAACTATACAAATCAGAAATGGTCCAGCCTTCCAATGCAAATTGAATGATATTTTCATTACCCGTTTCATCCAGGGAGTAGGCTCTCAGGGCACCCTTTTCTACAAATGCAATTGTTTTGCAAACATCCCCCTCCTGCAGCAGGTACTGTTTTTTACGCAGCTTTTTTGGGCTAAGAAAGTTCTTAATGGTTTCCTCTTCCTGTCCGGTAATCGGAACCTTTTTATGAAAGTTTTGAAAAAACAATTCGTACATGCCAATATGTTATTTATGCAATGCTGTGTGTGGATTATTGCGACCCGGAGCTGAATGCAGTATCTTTTCTCTCGTTTGCTGCAGCTATTCCGGAACATCAGGGGCAACACTCAGTTAACAAACTTAACTAAAAAAGAGAGAGAGGAATTAAATAATGGCAGGATATTTCCTCAAAACGAATACTATGCGCAGCTTCTAATAACAGGAAATTCGCATTGAGCCTTGCTATTTTTCATGAAATCGATAGCTGTTCAAAGGTGATCAAATCTCAATCCTTGTTTTGTTCTACAGTACCTGTATGAATGATCTTCATCGCGGTTAGCGGGTTGTCGCTCTGGACTTCACCCTTACAGCCTCCGGCGATCTTAAGGCTGATCAGATATTGATCCCCGGGTTTGCCAGCCTTGAAATCAAAGGTGAGTATACCCGGGTGACTTATTGGCAAAACCTGACTTAGTGAACGATCCGATGTAGTTTCCAGGCGGTCAAAATCTATAAATATAGCATCAACTTCAATCTGATAGCCGTCAATGGTTTTCGTCTGAACTCCGGGCTTAGGTTCTGGATCTCAACCCTGATCGTACCCGGACCTGGGTGACCATAAGTTTAAAACCGCGTCTTGTAAGTCTGGAAAGCGGATAATCCGGATTGATATCCTTATTGATAAGTTGATGGTTGCTCAGCGAAATCTTCATTTTCAACTGTTTATTGAACATCCCAACCAGATACTGCCAGAGCTGCCCCGAAGGAAAATCAGCACGGTACAGATCTATGGCAATCTTTACCAAACGAGCCGGAACATTAGCACTCATAAGGAGCAAATTATGTACTTTCAGGGCATCATTTACTTCAACCTTACTTTTGCTTCCCCGGGCTGCCCGGATGTGCGTTTTATAAGCTTTACTATTTACCGTGGTATACCCACCTAATAGTACCGCTGATACCCCATAAAGAAGAGAGTTTTGCCATAGCGATATTTTTTGTATATTAGTAATACTCCAAAATACAGAAATTTTCACAAACTCGGATATAGCGACCTTATACGGGCCTTACAGGGACCTTATAGCGATATTGCCATAGTCAGCACATAGCCGGCATATAGCCGGCCAAAGCACAAGAAGCAGGGTGTTTGATGTTGAGATCCCTCTTAATCTTGATTTTTCATCTTATTCCTGAACAGAAAGAAGCTGGAGGGCTAATATGCCAAAGCCTTTCAGTTTGCTTCAGTTCAAACAAAGACCTGAATAAATCAGACACCATATTCTTATTCTCGAAGATTGGCAGAGTGTAATTAACATAAGCTGAAGCCATCCTAGCATATGCAATAAAGCCTTAGGGCAGTCTTCATCCCGCTTTTAATGATGAGGGTAATTGCATTTACCCAAGCTTTACCGATGTCATTGTAAGCGAACCACCTACTGCTTTATCATTAAAAAATGAAACATTGTCTGCAGGTGTCTTTAAGCCCAGGGTATACATCAAAGGTAAATAATGCTCCGGCGTAGGAATAGCAAGCATGGCTTCCTTACCTAAACTGCTGTAATTAATCAAAGGTTTGTGATCACCCGCCAGTATCAGTTCTTTAAACCTGCTGTTTATTTGTTTCGTCCAATCAAAAGCATACTCAGCATCGTTCAATCTATCCCAGGCTACCATCCTCAAATTATGAACCATGTTTCCGCTGCCGATTATTAACACTCCCTTCTTTCTTAAGCCCTGAAGTTCTTTTGCAAGGTCGTAATGATATTGAGCTCCTTTGGTGTAATCAATACTCAACTGTAATACCGGTATATCCGCGTCGGGATACATATGTCTTACAACTGTCCATGTGCCGTGGTCTAAGCCCCAGTCATGGTCTAACTCAACATGCGCTGAATGCAATAATTCAGCTGTCTCCTTTGCCAGTACCGGGCTGCCGGGCGCAGGATATTGAACCGCAAAAAGCTCTTTTGGAAAGCCTCCAAAATCATGAATGGTTTCAGGAAAATCCATGGCAGTTATTTGAGTGCCTTTTGTAAACCAGTGAGCTGATACGACCAATACGGCTTTGGGTTGTGGAATTTCCTCTGCCATGGTTGACCACCTGCGGCTGAACTCGGTGTCTTCTATTCCATTCATGGGTGAACCGTGCCCGATGAACAGTACCGGCATCACCACTTGCTGTCCGATCAGGCCGCCCGTAAAGTTCCTGAATGCTGATACTGCTGTCATAAAGCTGCTCCTTTTTAGGCTAATTCAATCAAATTGATTTCAGGTTTTTATTGATAAATAGCCAGTGAAGGATCCTGCAGTTCGCGGTTGGCCATTCCGTTTACTATGTTTTTAGATTGCAGCAATCCATCAAGGGAATATTTCCCGCTTCCTGCAAAAAGCAAAACCGTATAAACCAATAAATATTGAAGGCCAGGTTCTTTTACTGCAAAGGGATCAGCTCCATGAATAATAAGCACTGCAACCAGCATAGTTATGATCAGTGGAATAACCGCTATTCTTGTTGCAAAACCAAACAAAAGCAAAAGTGAACAAAAGACTTCTGCAAATACGGTCAGACTTAGTGAAAGGGCTGCACTCATTCCCATAACCGGAGGAAAGTTTATTGGCTGACCTGAAAACAGCATCATCAATTTTGGAATACCATGCGTTAACATCAAAGCTGCTATCCCTATTCTTGCAATCAGGAGTACAATATCCGTGGTTGCTGAGGTATTATTTATACTGAATATTCTTTTCATGTTCTTTATTTTAACTGATCTTATTGTTTTTGAATGAATTCGCCATCTGCTTTAATTTGAACTTCATCACTGAGCATGGGTGCCGGAAAACCGGGGCCAACATTGAAATCAGAACGTTTGATCACCCCATCCAATTGAAAACCTGCAGTTGCAGCTTTGGTCATCGGATTTTGTGTTGTACCGCGATATTTCAAATTCAGGATAACCGGCCTGGTAATACCATGCATAGTCAGGTTGCCTGTTAATTTGTATTTGTCTTTTCTGAACTTTTTCAGTGAAGTGCTCTTAAAATATATTTGAGGATATTTGGCAACATTAAAAAAGTCTTCACTTTTCAGATGATTATTTCTTGCTTCTACCCTGGTATTGATTGAGCTTGCATTTGCAGTGAGCTCAAATACGGCATCACTGAAATCTTTTTTGGAGGATTTAACTGTAACATCAAAATCATTGAATGTGCCAGAAACATCCGCGATGCCTAAATGTGTTATGGTAAAACCTAATTGTGAATGAGGCTGGTCGCTTTTCCACGGGTTATTGACAGTAGTAAAGGCGGTTAGTAAAAATAAGGCCGATAAAATAATGCTGAGCTTTTTCATGTTTTCGTTTTTTGATGTTTTAAATGATTTTTAATTAAAGATTAGTTATGTAAGATCTTCCAGCCGGCTAACCAGTTGTAATTGTATTTTATTCCTAATTGGATCAATAAAAGCTGCATGTTTTCCAATGTTCTGCTTACTGATAAATCACCTGCGACAATAGGATTAAAACCCGCTGCAGCAACCAATTCAGACACGGATTGTAATGCATCCTCATCATTGCCTGCAATAAATGCATCTACCGGTTTACCGTCAATAACAGGTGTTGAAAAATCCCCTGCGAAGGTGGTATTGAATGCTTTAATCACTTTTGAATGAGGCAGCAGTTTTTGTAATTCTTCTGCGGCACTTGTATCCGGGGCGGTTAATAAGCCATTGTAGGTTTCATTCAGGGGATTGGAGATAGAAATTACAATTTTCTGATTGGCTACCTCCCTGATCGTATTCGCCAGTTCATTTTCGGCACCAAAGGGAACAGCGAGAATGATAATATCCGCTTCCCAGCTGGCCTCTGCCGGGCAAGCTGCTGCTTTTACATCGGCTTCCGCATTATTTGTTTCAATTTCTGTTACCAATGCATCCAGTTCCTGCTCATTACCGGCTTTTAACAACAACCTGTAATTACCATTGGATAAGCTTTTTGAAATGGCACTGCCCATATTACCAGTTGCTCCGATCACTGCAATTGTTTGTTTTGTTTTCATTGCTGTTTTTTTGATAAGGCAAAGCTACGCCAGGGTCTGCATCGGTTCCATTGCGTTGAATCAAGAAAATTCATTGATTTTAATCAATGCTATTGGTATGAAAATTTTCAGTTATATAGAGGAAATTCTTCGCCTGATATGGCTTAATGTTTCGCGGCTAAGGCCTATTTAAGAAGCAAATCATGTGTGCTGAAGTATGTGTTGAACGATATCCGGGTAGGGTGCAGTAAAATTTGCATATCGTTCTTTTAAGAAATACTGATGATATAAGTTAAGCGTTTCTACATGGCAAGGCAAGCACTGTAATATTCAGCCTTGTAAAGATTTCATAATCAGGTATTTTCTGTAATAATTCTTCGTGTGGTGAAGCCGTGCAAAACTTATTTAAAATGGTAGTTTGCAAAATTTATAAAGTTAGTCCAATCATATGCTGTTAGATTATGTTCCCCTTCCCTGTTATGATAAGCTATCTGTGATTGTATAATTGCCTGATTTATCCCCGGCGGATTTTCAGGAAGATTCGACCGGATCCCGTATAATGCAAAAACCTTTTCAGCATACTTTAAAGACAGAAATGTTCCTTTGGGATCGGCCCAAAGATCTTTTGAAGCATTTGTAGCATAAACAGGCCTCGGAGCTAACAATGCTATCAGCATGTGTTGATCTACTGGTAATGAATCCTCCCTGTCATTGAATTTCTTATAATTTGTATTAAACCAATGAGGGAAAGAAGTATTGATCCTGCTGATCCTTTCTCCGAATTGCCTGCGCGCCAGGGCAGCGCCAGTATTTCCGGAACAGTTGGAAACACAAATGGCAAATCGCTGGTCACAGGCAGCTGTCCATAATGAAGCTTTCCCACCGCGGGAATGTCCAACTATCGCTACCTTTTTTGCATTGATATCAGCATCTTTTTCAAAGTAATCCATTACACGGCTGGCACCCCAGGCCCATGCACCAATCGCCCGCATTCCATTATCAGCGATCAGCTGCTCAGGATATAGCTGCAATACCCCGCTGGCAAATGTTTCCTTATTGTCGGGCGCCAGGTCATTGACATGAAATGCAGCTATGGCATAGCCACTGTCAATTATCATTTCTGCTGGCCAAAAGTCGCTTTTTACAGCTCTTGCAGGATCCGTATTTTCTTTACCCCGGTTGTTGATCAATAAAAAAGCAGGTGCAGGCTTCCTGGCATTATTGGGAACAAAAAGAACCAGGTTTATTTTTACGGACTTATTATTATTAAACACCTCTATAAGGATCTCCTTCAGATGAGCCTTCCCGTTCATGGCTACAGAATTTTCATTTGCGACGGAATACTTAATACTATCATATGTTTTAGGCATTTGTCCGTAAATGTTATCTTCAAAAAGTCTAAGGATCTCCGGCCTTCTTACTTTTTCCCAGGCCCTCTTGCTGCTTACCTCTTTATTTGCGGTGGTTGTGAGAACATCAGGTAAAGTATATGCAGGAACTTTTGATTCATCATAATTTTGTGCTTGTACGCTAAGAAAGAGATTTGTTAAAATGAATGCTAGTATAAGTTGTTTCATAAACGGGTTTTTATTAGTTCAGGACGTTAAACAGGTCATTTGATATGTTTGTTATGATAAGGTATACCATCAATGTTTACGATTTGAAAGCAATTTCGCTGATTCAAAAGGTAATACCTAAGATACCCGATTTAATTTATCTTGTTGAAATTGGAAATAAAGAAATCTTTAAGCTTAGGTGAATGCAGGGTGCGGGTTAGGTGTATGAGTCGGAGGACTGACCTTAGGGAGGGAATGTGGTATTCATATCCTGATGAGGCATTGAATAACTATAGCCAGCTCTGAAAAGTATTTCTACAGTCGAGGATCCTGGGGCCTTAAAACCAAATGCGGAACGCTGCTGTTTCCAAAAGGGTATCTTGTTGCCATAACCATATTAAATACAGCCAGCCGGATCCCAATTATTCCAATAGGAGGAATTTAATTTTGCCGGACAGAGTCCTGGGTTTCAGGCAATGATTTAAGAGCGCTGCGCTGAATCTTAAACAAGGGGGCTGTTCGCCATGTAACTGATAGGTTTTAAGACAATAGTACCTCTGCTGGAATATTTAATTCCCGATGGAACAGTTTGGCCAATTCTAATGTAAGCGGTTTCTTCCCACTTAAAATCGAAGATATTTACCCTTTACTACCAACCTTCCCAACCAAATCTTTATTTCTCAAACCGGCGCCTTTCATTTTTGATTTAATTGCTTCAATTGGATCTGGCATCGGAACAGGATAGTTTGCATCTTCATATTGCTTAATTAGCACCAAGGCAACCTGTAGCATCTCCCCTTCTTTAGTATTGAATTGAAAGTTATTAAAAGCGACGAGCAATTCTACTGTATTACTTTCATTGCAACACGTCTGTTTTTTGCTCTGCCTTCTGCAGTAGCATTACTGGCTACAGGTAGTGATTGATCAAAACCTATTCCTGAAAGCCGGCTGGAGTCAATTCCGCTATTTGTTAGGTGATGAACAACGCTCTCTGCCCGGGCCTGGCTCAGTTTAGCGTTGAGAGCAAGGCTTCCGCTATTATCTGTATGACCTTGTATCTCAAGCCTGGTATCAGGATTATCTTTAAGGAATTGGATCAATTTGTCGAGGTCCGAAGAAAAGGCAGTTTTAAGATCAGCCTTCCCAACTTCAAAATAGATATCATTCAGTACAATACTTTGCCCGACTTTTGCTTCTTCAATCTCCAATTCTAAATTCACGTACAGTATTGTGCTTCGGTTCAAGCCTTTGGTACTAACCTTCCCAATATTTGAAATATATCCGGCTTTTTTGCCTGAAATAGTAAAATCACCGGCAGCCTCTAAAGGAATGCTGAAGGTACCATCACTCAACTGGTTTTGCTGGCTGATGGTGCTATTTTGTGTGGTGTTTACAACACTTACAGTTACATTGCCTTCAGGACTTAGGGTTCTTTTATTATTGACCCTCCCTGTGAGTGTGAATCGCGGATCATTATGGGAGATACTGACAGAGATCTCCTGGCCAGGATCATAAAAACTACTTATTGAAATAGTCTGAACGCTTGTCTCAATTCCATGAAGCACTCCGCTTACGGTATAGGCAGCAGCCTGAACAGAATTGAAAATTACCAGGCCATTTGCATCCGTGCTGGCATTGATTTTCCCGTCCGGCCCATTGATAATTACTTCAACAGATGATAAAGGTAAACCTGTTTGCTCGTCGCTTACTTTGATCATGATATTTTTTACAGGTAATTTAACCTCTGCTGCAACTGTAACCGGCTTTATTACTCTTACTTGTTCTGCCGGTTGTTTTGTCTTATTCTTTTTGCCGATATTGGCACCTACCCCAAGTGAGTAGTAAAAATGATCATTTACCGACGGACTTAATGCTCGCCGATATTGAACATTGGCAAGAACAAAGGCCTCGTCAAATAAATTGAACTGCATCCCCCCACCTACAGGAATAAAGAAACCAGTTTTGCCCTTATAGGATGAAAGACCGGCTCCGCCCGAAAAGTATGGCACAAGTTTATGATTATCTGTGAGCAGTTTTATTTTGAGCGCGGCATTGGCATCCAATAAAAATTTACTAGTCCCATTAGTGCTGCCATTTTCAAAAAGGTAGTCTGTAGAACTGCCATCAAGGGTAGCTACCGCATCAATTTTCTTGCTGATCCCTTTCAGATAGTTGACACCAAATCCCATTTGCATTTCGCCAATTTTATGCCATTGACCCGTGTTAAGCATATTCTGTAAAGAGGTGGTTCTCATAAGCTGAGAAGAATTGAAATCATTATAAAAAACATGAAAAGCCAGGGTCGGCGGTTTTTTTGCCTCGCTAACCTGGGCGAACAGGCGCGGAACCAAACAGCCCAGTAAGATTATACAGATTATACGTTTCATCAGGGTTGTATTAAATCCTCATTCTTCCTGTTTTTATCCATTGCACCCATTTGGTTCACGATGCTGAATATTGCAGGCTCGCTTCTTCCCTGGATGTTCATATCCATTCCGGGGATAGGCAATCCCCTTGCATCTAGCGATTGTACCGTCCAGATAAACTGTTTGTTTGCAGTGGAATCCAGCATGGGTAAATTAGTCTTCCAGATGAATTGTGTACTTCCTTTCATAGAAGTTTCGTCCAATAAAGGCCGGTTACCGCGGAATGCCTGCATCGGTGTCTGACCAGGCAGTATTTCAAATACCTGTACCCGGTATTGAGGGAGATCGGGAGAACCTGGAATAAGGCTCGTCCAACGAAAAGTAATAATATTTTGAGCCAAGCGGGCCTCGAGGCTGCTTCCGTTGGCGGGCTGCATTAAAACAGGCAATTGATAAGAAGTGATAGAAAATGGGCGTGTTTGTCTTGCACGGACAATATCTCCTCCTGCATTTAGAACTTCAACCAATAGTTGATACTGGCCAGCGGCTAAACGCCCGGTATGCTGAAGCCGGCTCTGTAGATTTCCCTGCAATGTTAAATTTTGGAGTTGGATAGCATCTGCTATTGTGAACTGGTTTACGCCCACTCTCAAAGTGTAGATCCGGGCAGAATTAATATTGGATACACCGATAATGTTTCCTCTTTCATCAAGTAAGGTAGTTTTCAACTTTACGGAAGGATCGTTTAAGGCCGGTCCGGGCATAAAAGAAATGATCATCTGGCCGTTAACAGGATTTGCCCAATCAGCCAACCAGGGCTGAGGCCTGTTGTTTAAAGCAAGGTTAAGGGTAATTTGTGCCCGGGCCGCCTGCACAATCAGGAGCATGAATATAATTAACAATAAATGAAATAATTTCATCAATAAATAAGATTAAATAAGGGGTTGGATTCCAACCATTCTAAAACTTGTATTGTAACCCTGTTCTTAAAGTACTTTCTAAATATTCCGGACTACCTGGATATGCTGGTGTAAAAGAACTTCCGGGCAATTCGGTTCCATAGTGATATAAATTAGCAGTCATAGAAAATTGCCAGGTTAACTTTTTATAAATATCCCAGTCAAAACCACTGGTAGCCAATAGGTTTTTATTGGCTGTGAAAGGATCTACAGTGCTCAGACTATATTGCAGCTGTCCTTTCAGGTTTATTTTCGGAGCAGGCTTCCAGTTCATTCCGGTGGTAGCACTGAGCAAATTTAGCTTAAGTGAAGGGGCCTTGTTCTGGAACCACATCAGGCTAAAATCCGGGCTGATCTTCTTATTAAAAAATGTCGGAACATACAGAATTAGAACAGTTTGGGTGTTGTTGTGGGTGGTTGACGCCGGGATTATTGTGGTTTCATCATATTTGCTCCAGGTATATGTTCCACTTACCAACTGGCTCATTTTGCTATTCATCCAGGTATACGCAGGATTGATACTTATCTCATCACTAACACTTCGATATCCGGTCAGGCCGGGAGAATTGAATCCGAAATTATTAAAACTGGTATTCAGGCTGAAGCGGTCATTAAACTGGGTAAATATATTCACGTTGGCAATGATCTGTTTGGTCAGACTAGGCCCGGAAATACGACTCAGATTCCCAAAGCGCTCGCCAATACTGGCAACTACGTTCATCTTCTTTTTCCAGGCATTAAAACGGGTATTAGCCAGGTATTCCATCCGGTCGTTGTTCATAAAGGGATAGCCCGCTGTATAGTACCCTGCCCCGTAATAATTAAATTTCGCTCCTGCTTCCCAGTCTTTCCCCTTTTTGATTATACCCGCCATTAGGGCATTATCCTTCCCGGTGGAAGTGTGAGAGCTGATAAAGGGTTTAAAGTCTCCAACCGGGCTGATGGACGATGGGGTATTTAAATTCCGGGTATAAAAGCTTTGTCCAATCTCTATATGATAATTCCAGCCTTTTTCTGAACTGATTTTGGCTAAAAAGCTGACCACCATATTTTCCTGCGGATCCAGGGGAGATAAGGGAGCCGATGTGACCGAATTTCGCTTATCTATGGATTTTACAAAATTGAATCCTGCAAAGTATTTCCCTTCTTTTTCAAGGCCCAACTGGGCCATCCACTGATTGCGCTGATAGGCGCCAATCTCACCGGCAGAAAGAGGTATAATGGTAGGTGCCAAGTAATTAACGGGCCTTTGGGATACTCCATTAAATAGTTTAATCCGGAATTTTCCGGGTGCCAGATTCACACCATACCCAAATACACCCAGATCACCAGTACTCAGCTCACTGTACTGCTGATTTTGTGTGCCCAGAAGGATTTCAGTACTGCCAAATTTAGGACGGATACCAAAATTATTTACAGGATTGGTTAAGAAAGCCCAGACACTTTGCGGCCCTCCTGTTGCTGCCGTAATGAAATTATTTTGGGTGGGACTAAAGTTGAAATTGAAAGGAACCGTCCATTTTCCAACCGTAAGTGTGGGATTAAATGAATACCTGAAGAGGTTCCAGGGACGGCGGGCCTGGTAAAAATCAGGTACTGCCGGACTGGGTGCTTTATCAAGTCCATAACCTTCATACCAGATACCCATCTCTCCGCCAATAGTGAACGGTTTCTTTTTTTCCTGGGCATCTGATTGTGATGACAGCAATAAAAGGAGTAAGAAAGAAATTTTGGCAATGTGGTTCATGAATAGCTTCTGATCATTTAATATTTCAATTGCAGTTCATTGCTAAAATTTGAAACATTCTTATTAGCGTCTGTTAGTCTTATGGTATAGTTCATTCCCTTCTGCCCCTCTGCAGGTTCATCAACAAAAGTTTTTCCTTTTTCGAAATCAATAACTTTATAGGTTTTCCAAAGCGATTTTTCATCCGCTCTTTTATAGATTTCTACAGTTAACCGACGGTTTTCAATTTTGTCGTCAACGATAAAAGACAGGGATACCTTCTTTGCCTGACCGTCATATGAGCCCTTAATGATGGGTGCCGGAAGCCTGTTATTCAATAAAGTTTTTATCTGGATGCTTCTGGAGATTTTGGATGGTAATCCGCCGTCATCCCTGGCAACCATTGCATACTCATATTGTCTTCCGCCCGTAATTTTTGTATCAGTGTATTTAGTGATGCTTGCATTGGAATTAGAAAAGATGGAATCGAATATCACTTTGCCGCTCTCTCTTCTTAAAAGGATATTGCGTACGGCATCTTCGCTGCTTGAGTTTACAAAAGTGATCGCTACGGAAGTGTCGCTAACCGTGAAATCCGTAATTAATGGGCTTACAGGAGGTATGGTGTCTCTTTTTGTCAGCTCAATGATTTTGGACGGGAGGGATTGATTAAAATGAGTATCAAAGGCAACAACCTTATAATAGATATTTTTCGTGAGTGTATTTAAAGTAGTCGAATCGTTCAATGTGAAAGTAGTACGGCCCAGACTGTCTTTAAACGTTTCTGTAACAACCGAAAATTCATGCTCTTTAGAGTTTGCTTTCAGGACCTGGTATCCCATAAAGTCTTTTTCAGTGTTGGGTCTCACTTTAATCCTGATCTTTCCAGCGGAATCTATAATGGCAGAGGAAATGAAAGGCATCGCCGGGGGGATACTATCAATTAGGGTTACATAGGCCGGAAAAGAATGGCTGCTGTTTCCGGCGGTATCGATCGCTTCCACTACATAATAGTTAGAGCCATCCTGATCAAATGTTTCATCTATGTAACTCCGCGTGTTAGCAGACAATATTCCTTTTGAAATTAAACTGTATTTCCCATTTTCCTCGGCACCTCTTTTAATTGTAAATCCCTTGAGATCGCCTGTGTTTTTGGCGGTCATTTCCCAAAGAAGTTCAACCTGTTTAGGTTTAATATGTATCGCCGTTTTTAAAAATGGAGCAGGCGGTGGTGTTTTGTCCCTGGGAATTGCAATAAATTCGGACAACACCAATTCATCGGCAAATGGTGTAGAAACCCATACCCTGTAATGGTATTTTTTGTAATTAGTTAAACCTGTGTCCCCGTATGCAAAGTCTGTCTTTCCGATATATCCTCTTGGTTTTAAATTCAACTCAGGGGTTTTTATAATTTTCTTGTATGAAGCTCCATTATCGTCTGATCGCTCAGCAGTAAATGCATAATATTCCAATGATTCAGAAAAAGAAAATGCGATAGCTCCATCTCCTTCACTAAGTTTAATTGTCTTATTATTGCTCAGGTATTTTTCATTAAAATTTTCACAGGTTACCTTTACATAAGCCATTTCGTTTGCCTCATTCACAAATGGCTGGTTGATACGAACACGATAAACATAGGTTTGACCTGGTGTAACCGATAGGTCTGATATTCTTATCGCCAGGCCTTCTGCAGCGACCCTGCTTCTGTTGGCAGCTATTAAGGCAAATCCAAACCGCATATCGGCATTGTCTTTTTGATCTTTAAATGATTTCAGGCCGTCTTTCATGACATCTCCTCCCTGGGCCGAGACATCAGGATCAGAAAATACCATAGCGAGCCCGGCTATTTTGGCAGCGGTACTATCTTTTAATTTTTCTTCAATTAATGCCCTTTCCCACTGCTCTTCGCTCCATCTTTTAAAAGGTGAGCCGGCGATGGATTTATAGGTTAATTTTTCGTTAGCAACACCATTGATAAAATTCGCCCTTTCAACTATGTAGCCAACTCTATTTGCCTGATTAAACAATATGGGATTGGCTGGAGCATAGCGTAAAACGATATGATCTGCATAGCTCCGGGCACTTATTGCAAGTGTCACGTTATTCGGGATTCCCGGCTGCTGCGCAAAACAGAAAGCGGTGATCATTGCCTGGAGCAGGATTGAAAATAGTTTTTTCATATACCTTTTGTAAACTATAATTTTATGGCAGTTTTAGCCACCTGAGTGGCTGGGCCGACAGTTCCCCCTGCATCTGAATTAGTCTTAAAATATATTTTCTTAGTCCGCACGATTGGTGCATTCGTTGTGCTGTGCTTTACCACCTGCCAGCTATTATTGATTTTTTCTTCCAAACGGCCTATTACCTGGAACCTATAACTTGTATTTGCTTTTAGCGAATTGATCGTTATGCCAGTTTTCGTAAGCTTGTATATCCTGGCCCCTAGTGCATCATAACCAGAAGCCACTAAACCAACCGAATTTGAAACGGCAGGAGAAGCTTTCTGGGGAGAACCCAACTGATTTTTAGACCCGGGGCTATTTGCAGGTTTGTTGTTGGCAAGGCCTCCTGCATTGGTAGCAATCAGCTTCGTGCCGGGTACCTGAGTTTGGATTGTGTTACTGGAATTTAATGCCATAGCACCTCCACCTGTAGAATCCTGGGTTAGGCTTGGGGTATAAACAGCCCGGAAGGTTCTTACATTTATCTGCCCGGTTGACTGCTGTTCCTGTATTGCAAATTCCTGATTATCCGGATAATTTAATAATACCGAGAAAGATGCAGTTCGTGACACGCCCGTGGCGCTACCTGGTGTAACAATGCTATTTATAAGGGTATAATTTAAACTCTCTTCTGCATCTTCCTGCGCATATATTACATCGGGGACATCAACGCTGGTTCCCTCGCACTGTTCACCTGTTTTAAATTCGGCGGAAAAATTAAAGTTGATCAGACCTAAAACCTGTGCATTGCCGCTGACAGATCCTTCGGCATAAAATGGCTTTGGAAATTCTGCATATGCATAAGCGCCAAACCCAAGAGAAATCAGGTTAACTTCATTATATTCTTTTAAAACTTTTCCCTGCCAATCATAATAAGCCTTTCCATCCATCTTTGCAAATAATGCGATACCTGACTTAATACGCCACCCATCTCCGAAACCCAGGCAATTTTCGTACTGCATAAGGGACGCATTGATCTCACTGCCAATATTAAAGGAGTATTTAATGCCTGCAGAATACTTTTCTCCGCTGGTGATTACTTTGCTATTGTTGGCACTTGCAAAAACACCTACGCCAAAGGCGAATCCCTTGGCTGTTTTCGATTCTGAACTAACAGCGGTTTCAGAAAACGCAGGAAGTGCCTTTCCGATGCTTGCAAACCCGGCAATTGTGGGCTGCATAAATCCGGTGGGGGTCTGTATCTTATTGCCAAACATTAAATACGAACTAACATTAACCTGGTCAAATAACCTTACCGTATTTAGCGTTGAAGGAAGCCCGCTGGTAAATGCCCACTCATTCTTCATCCCATCAATAAAAAAATGTGCATTAACAGGGCCAGATGGGGTACTAATTGGGTCCTTATTAAAATTGATCAGCAGGTTGGTACTGAATTTCTTAAGCGGGAAATCGTAGGCAATGTTTAATGCGCCATTGGCAAAGGCTTTTGCTTCCTGCCCGATCTCCGCGCCGCAACTAAAAAGACCATCGATACTGATATTGTTCATCCCTCCGGAAGTATTAAACTGGGCAGCTAATGCTACACTGCCATTAAACGTTTCTTCTTTAGGCGTGGTGGCTATGATTGCTTTTGCTTTGAAGCCCATCTTCACCGAAATATCAGGCGTAAATACTGCTCCTGCAAACGTACTGGCATTTGCAGTGGACGGATTAAAAACAGCGGGTGCTGTCATGTTCATCCGGCTGTAAACTCCTGCGCCGAAGCCCCTGAATGCCAGTCCGGTCATGAATACAATGCCCGGAGCGGGCAGGTTAACCTGTGCTTCCACCTTCCAGTATTTGAAGCCATTTCCTACATTCCCTGGAATATATTTTGTATTGCCAAATATGGCACCGGCCTGTATAGAAGTATTCAGAGTAGTAAATTTTGCCTGCAGATCTCCTTTGAAACCATTCCCAAATGCCGGGTCCTGTTTGTAAAATTCTACACTGCCTGTAATGGTTAATGCCGGCATGGTGGCATTGATATGAATGTTTTCTACTTTTACACCCAGGTATTTAGGCTTTAACTGGGTTAAGAAACCGAAATCAGCTTTTACAGCAGCTGTTATAACCCCAACACTAGAACTTTTAATTGCGGTTGTTGTCTGAACCTGTGAGGTGAGCGTATTCAGATTGGCGACACTTGAATTATTAGTTGAAGCTGCAGGGGGCGTATATTTTGAAGACTCTATGGCTCCCGTTAAAGCAATTTTCGTATCCCCGCTAATTTGAACGGTAGAATTTTCACTGCCAATATTTATTTTGGCAACAAATTCAACACCCCCCTTAAACAGGTATTGTTTTTCAGTGCCAGCACTAATAGGTTCTATCTTTGGTTTTACCTCGGTTATGGTAAATGCAAAACCGGAGAGCTTTTTTTGCGGACTGGCGAATGACCAGTTTCCAGTACTTAATGTAAATGTTTCCTGGCTGTTTTTGGAATAGACCATGCCGAGGTTTTGGAAATTGCAGGAAAGGTCTAAATCGAGAGGTAAGTTTCCGCCGGCATCAATGATTTTTCCAGTGGGATAATACAGTTTGCCGTTTAAGCTGATCGCCAAATAAATCTCACGCTTATTGGCGGCCGATTTTGTTAATGTAAGATTCAGTGAAGATGTTTGCTCGATCTGGACTTTCCCATCTCCTAAAAATTTGGAAGTAATATCCGGTCCTGGATGCAATGCAAAAGTGATGGAAGATTGCGAATTTGCCTGGTTAGGAGTACCCGGTAAAAACAGTGCTGAATAATTGATTGCACTACTGTTGTCGTCGGCACTACTGAGGGGTAATGTGATCTTGCCTAACATTTTAGCTTCTGTCAATACGCTATTATTTAAGCTTACCTTAACCGTATCAATGCTGGCTCCCAGATTCCCAATATTTGCTTTGGGATAAGTTAATATATTGTTGCCAAGAATTTTTCCTGTCACCCCATCCTTATCAATGATTAAATTTTGCGCAATAACCTGCACCCTGTTCGTGGTATCGGCATAGCTTCTGAGTTGATCTGGCAGTGTAAGCTTAAAGTCCTTAAGATAAAAACCCGAGAACATATTATTTGTATTGCCTGTATAACCCATTGGAAACACCATGCCCGAAGCATTATTGACAGAAGAATGATCATAGGCGATTAAGCCTGATTCTATCCCTAAACCATTTGAATTTGCGATAGTACAGGCAGGTAAATTGCCCTGAAGCACAAAATCGTCCCAGTTTACAATTTCAAGCTGGAAATTCATATCCACATTAGTTTTAGCAGGATCAACCGGCACGAGCCATTCTTTAGGTAAAGTTACGTTCGCATCAAGAGTATACTTCCAATACTCATTGTTGGTGGAACTGAACACAAGCCCGTTTCCAATATGTCCGGCACCCTCTTTATTAAAAGTCAGCTTTAAACTTTCTGTTCCAGAATTGGCGTATAAGAACGTGATGGGCTCCAGTAATTTAATCGATCCATTAATCCCGCTTAAGCCGCTCTTAGTAAACTCAATACCTTTTCCCTGGAAGGCAACGATGTCTGTTCCGTTATTGTAGGCATCTTTAAAAATTCCTTTAGTAGTGAATGATGCAATTGCTTCAAATTCAGCATGCTCAGGTTTAAAAACCATCTCGGTGAAACCCATGGCCGTATTTTCATCATTGTCCTTGAAATACCCCAGGGGCATATTAAGTGGAGCCACTGTAAGTGTATTATTAACCTGGTCAGTTGCAGATGCCGGGATCAGAGGCTTCAGTAATTTATTCGCCTGGAGATCATTGCTGATATTTTTTATTTTATTAACAGTCCATGCTCCAGCGCTTGTATTGTTTAGCACATTTACCGCCCATTGCGTGGGATACACCTGGTTGGCATCTGTTTCGGTATAAATCGCACCCATGCATAATTGATCATTCCCGTTGACTTTGATATCCTTGAACTTTACGTTCAGTACCCCCAGCCATTTTACATATACAGTACCTTTTCCGCTTAATGCGGTATTTGTTCCCGTAGGAACAGAGGTTAGCTTCATGATAAAATCATTGGATAAACCGATCTCATCACCGATGACAAATGTCTTTGACGATGTGGTATTACAAGCGGTTGAGTTTGATACTGTTACCGGAGGGATCGCGGGCTCTGAATTAAATGTTGTGGGTGTGCTTGTTCCATTAGTTCCGCCAATTGGATTACCATCACTATTAAGCGCCTGAACAGTCCAGATAAACTCACAACGGTAAGGCGGCAAGCAGGGCGGGGATACCAGATTTGTAACAACAGTCTGAGTAACAGCATTAACATCTTTAGTGATCAGGGGCTGGTTTACGGTCATAGCCTGCGTACCACTTTGCCCGGTGAGAAGTTGCCATATTTTCAATCGGTATTTTACTGGCGCACTCGGAGTGGGTATAACAGGTGTCCACTGGAATATAATTGGTGCAGCTAGTGCGGCTTCTGTAAATATTTTAGAACTAAAAGGCGCTATATTCTGGGGTGCCTGATAAACCTGTTGCCCGCCTGAAGGGATTGAGAATGCTTTTATTTTTTCATCACTTACAGGTATCATCGCGCCATTTTTATTTCCGAAGAACTGCACGCTGAGTTCATAATTACCGGGTAACAAGGTACAGGACTGGCCTAAGAATGAAACGGCCTGATTACCGCTCCAGACTTTTGTTATCGTATTAAAATTCGCGATCGGGGCTGTTGCGCTCGTGAAAGAACCGCAGACCTTTACCCCGGCTTTTTTAATGATCAGCAATAATTTACTGTCCTCTGCAGCAGTAACTACACGGCCATTTTCCATTTTTGCCGTTGCGGTGATGGTTAATAATGAAGTTCCGCCTCCCCAGTTCGCGGTATTGGGGCTCGGGCTGGCAGGCAATGAAATGCTGATACTGGTAACGGGTTGTGTTTGTGAAAACGCCTGGATGGTAAGAAGCGATAATATAATTGTAAGGGATTTTACCATTTCTGTCAATTAAATTAATTACTAGAAAGAGGATTAATAGATTCAGAGTTCTAATCCAATGTTAATTTAAATTCAATTAATCACTGGGGCAAGGCTGAGCGCCCAACAGGCATTAACCATTGTGTGTGTGACAGTTATGAATGAGTGAGCGGTATTATTGCTGCTGAGCCTTTAACCAGGCCAGGTACAGCTCAGCGGGAATAAAGAGGCTGATTTTATTTCCGGGATTTTTTTCACTGGCAAATGCAGGTGACATCGTTATGGTAATGGCTTGGAAACCAAAGTGGCTGAGTGCCGCGACACGCTTTTTGATGAGATCCATGCCCCGGCTTTTATGACCGCTATCTTCTTTCAGCGCCAGGCTGTTGGCCAAGCCTATCCCGTTATCTATGATGACAATAAGTAAATTTCCATCCTGTTGCTTCAAATCAATAAGCAATTCTCCGTTTATTGCCGAAGGCATAAGGCCATGCAGTAATGCATTCTCCAAAAGAGGCTGCAGGATCATTGTCGGAATCATCCAATCTTCCGGTTCTAAGTTTTCATCGATCATTATCTGATATGAAAACCGCTCGTTAAAACGCATTTGCTCTAAACGCAGGTATATTTTTATATTTTCTATTTCCTGTTCCAGCGGTATAAACGATTGCTGGGCTGCTTCAAAGTTCTTCCGGATGAGAGAAGCAAAGTCACTGAGGTAGCGGTTGGCATTTTGCCTGTCCTGTACATTAATATAATGCTGAATGCTATTGAGGGCATTGAACATAAAATGAGGATTCATTAACGAAGTGAAAGCCTGCTGCTCCAGAGATGCGGTCTGTACCCCCGCAATTTTCTTCGCTAATTTCGATTCTTTCCTCCTTTTCTGACGATTGTCTACCAGGTAGATAATAATCAATTGCATTATTGTAGCTATGGTCAACCAAAACCATATTGCTTTCCAAAAGGGGGTGGCAATGTCAAATTTTAGGGTGAGTGTTTTGCGGCTTATGTTCCCGTTTACATCCACCGCCCTTACCTGGATAATATGAGCCCCATTGTTCAACTGAACGGTCAGCGTATTTTCATCTAAGTTTGTCCAGTTTACATTTTTATCAAGGTTGTACTGCAGGTTCTTAAAGTGACCGCTTAACTCGATACCGGCAAACTGCATTTGTATATTTTGCTGTTGATAGCCAAGTTTATATTCAGAAGACAGGATAGTATCGCGCTGATTAACTGTGACGCGAATCAATTTTACCGGAATATTGAATTTGGGAATAGAAATATTGGCGGGTATTAAAGAAATGCCGTTACCCGTGGCAGCATAAATTGTATCCTTCCGGTACAGCATTTCATTAATCGAATTATGGCTTAAACCGTCATTAACAGAAAGATTCTGAATAGAATAAATGAAATTCCTACCCTGTAATTTATAAGTAATGACACTGATGCCCTGGTTGGTCCCAAGCCATATCTTGCCTGGCCCTGCCGCACTTATGCTGAGTATAGAGTTACTGATGATACCTTCCTTGGCAGTAATATTTAACAATACTTTATCGTCCTTAACTATCACTACGCCATTACTGGAGGTGGCAACCCATATCAGCATATCGGGTGTTGCGCAAAGGGCGGTTATTCTCTGGCTAAGTAAGGGGTTGCTTTGAGTTAGAGATAAAGAAATGTTCCTGGCATAATCATGTTTATAAAGGCCATCTGTAGAACCATAATAAATAATCCCATCTGCTGTTCTTGTAATTGCAACGATCCTCTTATAGATACTACCGAGGCGACTAACCTTTTCTGATCGTGAATTAAGCTGGTTTAATCCTGATGTCAATCCAAAAATGATGATACTATCATTATAACTCATGGCTGTTTTTGCAGGATAATTTAACCGGTTTACTGGATTGATCAGTTTCCTGGTATAATTCACATATATGCCGCCTTCAGAAAAAGTAAACACCTTTTTCTGCGAAATCAATATTTTTTTTTGCCTGAAATCTTTTCGTTGTGCAGGTGTACGGTGGATTTTAGTGGTTTTTCCGTCTTTTTCAATTACCTCACCGTAGGAATTCCCGGCCAGCAAGCTTCCATCCGGTTTGCGGGCAATACTTAAAAGAATTGCTCCTTGTAAATCAGGAGGCATTTCCACTGTTTTAAAGTGGCTGTTCTTATACAGGATTAGTCCTTTATCAACGGTGCTTACCCAAACGTTTCCCTTACTATCGTTAAACATGGAATTGGGCAGATAGTGGCCGCTAATAACTATCTCCTGTTTCAGCGTTTTTTTGTCAAAAACATAAATTTTACCCGAATTTCCCAATAAATACACATAGCTTGGAGTAAATCCGGAGATAAAAAACGGTTCAGGAATCTTTAGTGAATCATGCTTTAAACGAATAGGATTGACGCTGAAATCGCTATAAACCAAGCACTTGCCCAGTGCTGGATAGAAAGTATATAATTTTCCGTCGTCAATGGATGGTTTTATATTTCGGCGGGAAAGATTTTTCCGGCTCGTAGTTGTAGTCACGAGGCTATCAATAAACGCTATTCCTTTCGTTTGGTAGATCTTTGTTTGGAATAAGTTTAATACGGGATTAAAATAGTTTCCTCCCCATCTTAATTGGGTTCCATCCTTGTTTTCCTTAAAAAGAAAATAGTCCTTTTTTAAAGCAGGGTATTCAATCAGTTTTTTGTTCCTGAAAATAAAAGATCCCCGTTCATTCACATATAATGCGCCGCCTTCCTTCAGCGGATAAGAATACATATTTCCTGTACCCTCGCTTACCTTTGCCAGGCTGCTGTCTTCCTTTGCGTTAATGAATCGGTTTTGCTCCTCATCAAAATACGCGGGTCCCTGTTTAAAACAGTTTACCCAGATACGGCCGCTATTTTCTTTTAGAACTTCCAGCACATCGTTGTCGGGCAAACCCTGTCGGGTAGTAAATACCTGGAAACGTTTCCCGTCAAACCTTGCAATTCCGGCATCAGTGGCTACCCATAAAAATCCTGAATTGTCTTCAATGCACTTGTATACATTGTTGCTGGGCAAGCCATCGCTTACTGTAAAAGCAGTATACTTTGACTGCTGCGCATTACAGGTAAGGCTTATGAAGAAAATAAGCAAAAGAAAAGCAGCAAAACGCATACGAACGATTATTATACAGAGGAATGTATAAAAGGTACTATTTATTTTTGTCAAACATCAAACTGGCCATTTTCATTTTGTCGAGAAAGAGGTCCAGTTGTCTGCGGCTGATGCTCCACTGGTTTCCATCGCTCATTTTTACAATGCCGCCATCGATGGTGCTGTATTCCTTTATATACCTGAGATTGACAATATAGGATTTATGTATCCGTGCAAACTGCTTCGAGTCCAGCAGCTCTTCGAAATCTTTCAATGTTTTACTGATCACCAGTTTCTGCATATCTTTCAAATGAATAATGGTATAGTTGCTATCGGCCTGTAGGGATACCATGTCATCCACCTCAATAAAGCTAATGCTCCCTAATTGCGGTAAGGCGATTTTTTTGGGGGGCATTTTTTTATTAACTGTTTCCAAAAGATGCTGAAGTAAAGCATGATTCTGTTCCAATGCAGCCGGGTTGTTTAATGACCGTTTTACTTTTTCAACCGCTTTTTGAAGCTCATCAATATTTACAGGCTTTAAAATATAATCAACAGCGCTGGCCTTAATAGCCTGCAATGCATATTCATTGTGTGCGGTTACGAAAACCACTTTGAAATTGTGAAAGCTAAGGCTTTTCAGAAATTGAAATCCATCTTCATCCGGCATATTAATATCCAGAAAGATCACATCTGCATGATAACTCTGTAGCCAGTCTCGTGCTTCTCTGGCATTCTGTGCCTTTCCGGCAACTTCTATGCCCTCACAGTCGTGATGCAACAGGAATTCCAGGCTAGTCTGATTATTTACCTCATCATCAACTAACAATGCTTTCAACATGCCTGAGAAATTAAAAATTAAAGGTAATCAATTGTACTTGCGATTAATGAACCGTTGTGCAAGTGCAGATATTAACTGAGTGTGAGATAAAATGATTGAGTGAACGGTAAGCTGAGATCAATCTTTTCTGTTCAAAATGATTGCCAAATCATTTAATCTGAATAGCTTTGGATTCGAAAACCATTATTATGTTAAACACTCAAGGAGGTTTACTGAAGGCACCAAAGGCATCAACCTCTAAAACCAATTACTTCCCAATACAAAACTTACTAAAGATCGTCTCCAGCAGATCATCCGTTGTCACCTGCCCCGTGATCTCGCCCAGGTAATAAAGCGCCTGTTTAATATCCGTAGCAAGGAAATCAGAAGTAACGGGGTTACCGATATTTTCAAGTACCCGGTTCAGCGCTTGTTCGGTTTTCTGAAGGGCTTCCAGGTGGCGGATATTGGAAATGAGCACATCGTCTGTATTGATCTTTTCCAGCCTGACCTTACGAAGGATCTCTTGCTTCAGTTCATCAATTCCTTCCTTATTTTTGGCCGATATGTATTCGGGGTTTAAGTGGGCGAGTTCCTGCTGTTGCTGCGGACTGAGTATATCCGATTTATTAACGACCATCACATAGGGGATCTGAAGATCTTCCAGTTCTTCCAGCTGGCTTTCGATATCCTTTAAGGGATGCAGGGGATCAACCAGGTAAATGATCAGCTTGGCTGCTTTCATCTTGGCATAAGTACGCTCCACCCCTTCTGCTTCCACCATATCCTCGGTGCTGCGGATACCGGCTGTATCAATAAAACGGAAGGTTATCCCATGAATGGTGATCTCATCCTCTATGGTATCGCGGGTGGTGCCTGCGATTTCGGAGACTATAGCCCGTTCCTCGTTCAGCAGGGCATTTAAAAGTGTCGATTTTCCAACATTGGGTTTCCCTGCAATTACAACAGGCACCCCGTTCTTCATCACGTTTCCCTGTTCAAAGGACTGGATCAGGCGGTGCAGGATCCGGTTGATCTGGAAGACCAGACCTTTAAGTTCTTCGCGGTTTGCAAATTCAACATCCTCTTCACCGAAATCAAGCTCCAGCTCGATCATGGATGCGAAATGAATAAGCTGATCCCGAAGATGCTGAAGCTCTCCGGAAAAGCCGCCCCGCATCTGCTGCATAGCCACCAGGTGAGATGCCTTTGAGTTGGAGGCGATCAGATCTGCTACCGCTTCCGCCTGGGATAGATCCAGCTGCCCGTTCAGAAAGGCGCGAAGGGTAAATTCCCCCGGGTTGGCAGGTCTTGCTCCCTTGCGGATCAGCAATTTGATAATGCTTTCAATGATGTATGCCGAGCCGTGCGTGGAGATCTCCACCACATTTTCACGGGTATATGATTTAGGGGCTATGAATAAAGAAACGAGAACTTCGTCGATGATCTGTGATCCGTCCCTGATCGTACCGAAATGGATGGTATGAGAATGCTGTATACTCAGATCCTTTCCTCCGAACACTTCATTCACCAGGCTGATAGCTTCGGGTCCCGAAAGACGGATCACACCGATAGCCCCGATACCCGAAGGGGTTGCCAGCGCAATGATCGTATCAGAATTGTACACTGGCCTGCCGGCGGGATCTTCAGACATAGTTTGGATTACAGATAAAATACAAATATCGGCATTATCAGCACATGATAAAAGAGATTTTACTACCTTGTTCTTTGAAAAAGAAGCAGAGATTTTCTTCTGAATTTAAATTTATAGTTAAAAACGACATTATGAAAAAAAGAAACGCAACTGCCGTTTGGCAAGGATCAGGTAAGGATGGCAAAGGTCATTTAAGCGCCCAGAGCGGAACCTTTAATAATACCCAATACTCGTACAAATCGAGATTTGAAGAAGGTCCGGGCACTAATCCCGAAGAATTAATTGCTGCGGCCCATGCCGGATGTTTTACCATGAAGCTATCTTTTAATATCGATGCAGCCGGTTTCACCGCAGAAGAACTCACAACTAAATGTGATATAACCCTTGACGAAGGGGTGATCACCAGTTCTCATTTAACGCTTAGCGCGAAAGTGCCCGGGATCAGTAAGGAAAAATTTGACGAGGCCGTGGCCGACGCCAAAGCCAACTGCCCTGTGTCTAAAATACTGAAAATGGAGATCAGTGTTGAGGTTACTTTGCTGGGGTAGGAAGTTATGGGTTGTGGGTTGTGGGTTGCGGGTTACGGGTTACGGGGGCTGGGCGGAGAGGCTGAAGTGTTCTTGAATGGGATGCCTCCGAATAAACCACTCACAACACACAACTCACAACTCACAACTCACAACACGCAACTCACAACACGCAACTCACAACACAAAAAACAACTCAATCACCTGCATGAAAACAACCCTTTTATCCGCTGCGGCTCTTCTCATCCTGCAGTCGGCGGCATCTGCACAGACTATTTCCGGATTCAGCTCGGCTGAAGAAAGTAAACAGAAACAGACTGAAGCCGCTTTTGACAAACTGCTGAGCAGTCAGAATATCGGAAAAACCATACAGGAGCTTTCTGCAAAGCCGCACTATACCGGCTCTGCCGGAAGCAAACAGGTGGCCGATGATATCCTCAATAAATTCAAAAGCTATGGATGGGATGCCAGGATCGAGACATATACCGTTCTTTTTCCAACGCCGAAAGTCAGGCTCCTGGAACTGGTATCCCCAAAGAAGTTTACGGCTTTATTGAAGGAACCGGCACTGAAGGAAGACGCCAGTTCAGGTCAGGCTACTGAACTTCCCAGTTATAATGCATGGAGTGCAGACGGGGATGTGAATGCCGAACTGGTGTTCGTAAATTTCGGACTTCCCGAAGATTACGAGACGCTGGAGCGCATGGGCATAGATGTGAAGGGAAAAATTGTGATCGCCCGCTACGGCAGGTCATGGCGCGGTATCAAACCAAAGATCGCGCAGGAGCATGGCGCAATAGGCTGTATCATTTATTCGGATCCCAAAGAGGATGGCTTTTACCAGGGGGATGTGTATCCGAAGGGAAGTTTTAAGAATGAATTTGGCGTACAGCGCGGTTCTATCATGGATATGGTTATCTATCCGGGCGATCCATTAACTCCCAATGTCGGAGCCACAGGAAATGCAAAGCGCCTGGATAGGGCCAATGCTACCAACCTGCTGAAAATTCCGGTACTTCCTATCAGTTATCACGATGCGCAGCCTCTGCTGGAAGCTTTGGAAGGTCCGGTTGCCCCCGAAGGATGGCGCGGAGCCCTTCCAATCACTTACCATATCGGTCCGGGGAAGGCTAAAGTTCATTTAAAATTGGAATTTGACTGGAAAATGGTTCCGGTATATAATGTAATTGCTAAAATAAAGGGCTCTGAGTTTCCGGATGAATGGGTAGTTCGCGGAAACCATCACGATGCATGGGTTTACGGGGCGAATGATCCGGTAAGCGGAATGGCAGCGATGCTGGAAGAAGCCAAAGCCATCGGCGAAATGGTAAAGAACGGCTATCAGCCAAAGCGTACCCTCGTATTTGCCGCCTGGGATGCTGAAGAACCGGGATTGATAGGCTCAACAGAATGGGTGGAAGATCATGGATCTGAATTACAGAAAAAGGCGGTAGTCTATATTAATTCAGATAGTAATGGCCGCGGATTTCTGGGTGCCGCAGGTTCTCACGGACTGGAAACATTTGTGCATGAAATTGCCAGGGATGTGAATGATCCGCAAACCAATGTAAGTGTTTTTGACCGCTTAAAAGCGGCGCAGGTGCTTGCTGCGGGTTCTGATAAATCCCGTAAGGAGAGTATGGACAGAAAGACCATGACTCTGGGCGCCCTGGGCTCAGGTTCAGATTATTCGGCTTTCCTGCAGCATATCGGAATTCCTTCACTGAACATCGGTTTTGGCGGTGAAGACGGCGGCGGCGGATACCATTCCATTTATGATTCATATGACAGCTATCGCAGATTCGGCGACCCTGAATTTAAATATGGTCTGGCCTTATCTCAAACTGTAGGCCGTGCCGTACTGCGCATGGCTAATGCCGGAACTGTTCCTTTTGATTTTAAAAGTCTGCATAAAACCATTTCAACCTATGTTACTGAACTGATCAGTCTGACCGATCAGATGAGGGAATCTACTGAAGTTCAGAATAAGATCATCAGGGGCGGGCATTATGAGCTTGCCGCAGACCCGACCGAAATATCAAAAACTCCCCTGGTAAAAGAGGAGGTTCCCTTTATCGACTTCTCCCCGCTTCAAAATGCATTGAAATCTCTCGACCGCTCTGCTGCCGGAATGTCGGAAGCTCTCGCAAAGGCGCCTGCCTCCGGCACATCCAGAACGGCATTAAACAAGGCGCTCTATACCGCCGAGCAAAACCTGCTTTCAAAAGAAGGGCTGCCTTCCAGGGAATGGTATAAACATACCATGTATGCGCCCGGATTTTATACGGGCTATGGGGTTAAAACCATGCCTGGTGTTAGGGAGGCAATTGAACAGCGTGACTGGAAACAGGCGGCACAACAGATCAGGATCGCATCCGATGCGCTGAACCGATTATCTGATCATTTAAGTTCCTGTGCAGGGCTGGTTAAATAAATTGGACGAACAAAAACATTAAATTGGTTTGATCAATTAGAACTTAATTTATTCCGGGATAATAAAATTACCTATGACTTCTAAAAGGAAAATATCTTTGCTTGCCCTGTTATTTTTGCTTTCAGGATATCCTGTACTTGCACAAACTGAAATCAGCAAATGGAAGGATGATAAAAAAGGGGCCGTATCCATTACGTATGATGACGGCTCGGTCAACCAGTTTAGAAAAGCCCTGCCGCTTATGAACCGGCTCCAAATTCCGGCTACTTTCTATATCATCACCGGACAAATACCGGGGAGCAAATACCAGGGCCGGTTTACGGGAAGACCCGTTAAGACCATAATTGAAGAGACTGCAAAGATCCCGACCAATAAAGATAATTTCTACGAAAGAGCTTCGGCTGCCGGCTTTCTCGGATATATCGGAACCCTGGAATATCATACGAATGCAGGGGCCCGTATTGATGCCGGCCGGCCGGAAGAAGCTTACCTTATTATGGACGATCTCTATAAAAAGGTACGCGGGGGCGAGTTTAAGGAAGGTCATCAGAGCAATAATGAAGTGAATGATGCCAAAGGTATTTCCTGGGATGATATCCGTTCATTTGCGGCACAAGGCCATGAATTTGCCAGCCATACGGTCACACATGCCCGCCTTGCCGCTCTAGATGAGGTTAATATGCTTTACGAGCTTGAAAAGAGCAGGGAAGATATTTTAAATCAGCTTGGTGAAAAATATACCTTTTCCGCAGAAGCACCCTATGGAACAGAGAACGAACGCGTAATGGAATATGCCCATAAAGTATATCCCGCACTAAGGAACAGGATGCCCGAACCATTTCTTGAAGAACTTAACCGCTCGAGCCGTAAACAGCCCGGGGCCCTCGATAAAGAATATGTACAGTGGCAAAGGGGTGCAACTACGAAAACTCCTTATCCTCTTATGAAATCATGGGTTGATACCACGGCTCTTAATGACAATATCTGGCTGGTACTGGTTATTCATGGAGTGGATGGCATTGGCTGGGAAGCCCTGAGCAGCAAAATGCTGGATGAGTATTTTCAGCATATTAAATCAAAAGAGAAAGATCTCTGGGTAGCTACTTTTGCTGATGTTACCAAATATATCCGCGAACGCATGAATGCTTCGGTAAAAAGTAAGGAAAGCAAAAATAAGATCTCCGTAAGCCTCAGCCATACGCTTGACAAAAACATGTATAATCTGCCCCTGACCCTGAAAACATATATCCCTTCTGCATGGAATGAAGCTGAAGTGAGACAGGGGAATGTGAATACCCGCATCCGCCCTGAGCTGGATAAAAAGGGCAAATATGTTTTATACCAGGCAGTTCCTAACTCCGGAGAAATAGTGCTCCGGGGGATTTAGTTCATAGGGGCTGCCGGATTACAGGATGATTGAATAGCCCCTTGATATTTATTATTTTTACTTTTCAAAACACATATCTGAGATGAGAAATTTATCATTCCTTTTGCTGCTGGTCTTATTTTCCACCGGGTCAATAGCTCAGCAGGTTTCGATCATTCCGAAACCTGTATCCCTGAAAAGGAATACCGGTTCGTTCAGGCTTAACAGCAGTACGTTACTGGTGGTGCCTCAGGAATCTGACCGTAAATCGGCCGACTTCCTGAACACCTACCTGAAAGAAATATATGGGTTTAGTCTGAAGATCAGCGAAGCAGGAACACAGAACAGCATCATATTATTCACTAAAAAACTAAGTGATTCCAGCGAAGCTTATACCCTGGATGTCAGCGCGGCGAATATCACTATCCGCGGGGATTCTCCTGCCGGAACATTTTACGGGATGCAATCCCTGATCCAGCTGCTTCCGGTAGAAAAAGCCGCTTCACTGTCCATTCCTTCTGTATCGATTAAGGATCAGCCACGCTTCTCATACCGGGGTCTCCACCTCGATGTTGGAAGGCATATGTTCCCGCTTGCATTTATCAAAAAATACATTGATTATATCGCTCTTCATAAACTGAACTATTTCCACTGGCACCTGACCGAAGATCAGGGATGGCGTATTGAGATCAAGAAATATCCGGGTTTGACGCAGACAGGCGGATACCGTGACGGAACTATTATCGGGCGTCATCCGGGAACGGGAAATACCGGTAAACGATACGGCGGATTTTATACTCAGGAAGAGGTTAAAGAAGTGGTAAAATATGCTTCTGACAGGCATATTAATGTAATTCCGGAAATTGAAATGCCTGGCCATGCCAGTGCGGCCCTTGCCTCCTACCCTTTTCTGGGCTGCCCCGGAACAGGTCCGTTTAAGGTAGAGCAATCCTGGGGCGTTCATGAGGACATCTTTTGTGCCGGACAGGAAACCACATTCGAATTCCTTCAGAATGTACTTGATGAAGTGATCCCATTATTTCCATCCAAATACGTTCATATCGGGGGTGATGAGGCGCCAAAAGACAACTGGAAGATCTGTTCACTCTGCCAGAAAAGGATCAAGGATGAAAATCTGAAGGATGAGCATGAACTTCAGAGCTATTTTGTCCAGAGAATGGAGAAATATATCAATGGGAAAGGCAAAACAATGATTGGCTGGGATGAGATCCTTGAAGGGGGACTGGCTCCGAATGCCATCGTTATGAGCTGGAGAGGCGAAGCAGGAGGAATTGAGGCCGCTAAACAAAATCATAAGGTGATCATGACACCCGGCAACTATGTTTATTTCGATCATGCGCAAAGCACCCGGGAGGATTCGCTGACCATCGGAGGGTATACTACCGTTCAGGAGACTTACAGCTATGAGCCGGTTCCTAAAGAGCTGGATGCAGAGCAGGGTAAATTTGTAATGGGTGCCCAGGCGAATGTCTGGACTGAATACATGAGCAATCCGTCTAAAGTAGAATACCACTTGTTTCCACGGCTAAGCGCCTTAAGCGAAGTTTTATGGAGCCCGAAGGAAAGCCGGAGCTGGACTGATTTTGAACCCCGTCTTTTGACCCACTTTAAACGTTATGACCTTTGGGGAGCAAATTACAGCAAAGCATTTTTTGACATCAATAAAGAGATTGTGCCTGCACCAGACGGCAATGGCCTCAGGTTTAGTTTTAGCAACAAGGATAAGGAAGGGAAATTAAAATACCTCATCAGCGGAAACCCCAGGGAACAGGATTATACAAAACCGCTAAGCATCACAGGGAAGAGCAGAATAACGGCCCTTTATTATGACAGAAAAGGCGATCTCATTGATACGGTAGCTTTCGAAGTGAATATTAACAAAGCCACCGGAAAACCGCTCATGCTAAAAACTCAGACCGATCCGGCTTTAACAGGTTCAGGCTTTGTGCTGGTTAACGGTATCCTGAATGACAGGGGCAGCAATTCAGAAGAATCCATTCGCTTCCAGGGTGATGTAGAGGCTGTGATAGACCTTCTTAAGCCACAGCAGATCAGTAATGTGGTCCTTCATTCATTGGCTTCCGGCTCCCCCAACGTGTATCCGCCCCAATCACTGAGCGTGTACGGTTCAGCGGACGGAATAACTTATACGCTTCTTGAAAAAACACCCGGGCCCGGAGAAATCAAAGGCATTAAATCAGTTTTAAAAGCTGAATTTACTCCGCAGTCCACACGCTATGTTAAGATCGTGGCCGAATACCTGCCATTAGTTCCTGCAGGCAAAAGGAATGCAGGTGAGAAAACCTGGATGTATCTGGATGAGGTGGAGGTTTGGTAGGGTGTTTATTGGTTGCGTGTTGTGAGTTGTGTGGAAGAAAAAATTAGTGGATTTTAAGTTTAAGCCGTAGGGAGTTAGTTGGTTGGATATTTGTTGCGGGTTGTGAGTTGCGGGTTGTGAGGAAGAAAATATTAGTGGATTTTAAGGATTGAGCCATAGGGATTTAGTTGGTTAGTTGTTGGTTTGTTTGGTTAGTTAACCCACAACCCACAACCCACAACCCGTAACCCGCAACCCATAACCCACAACCCACAACCCACAACCCGCAACCCGCAACCCGCAACCCTAACTCACAACAACCCTATCCCCTCCTCTACCGTCTTTACCGCCCTTTCATAGAGCCGCGGGTCTCCTTTGGGAATTCGCTGGATTATGTTTTTGTATTCTGAAAGGAACCTGACTGCAAAATCAGGGTCGTGTTCAATGATCTCGGTACAGTTATCGATCATATCGGCATATTTAATGGTTTGAGCGTCCCTGCTTGTTTTAGCGATGCGTTCGGCTTCCAATTGCTTACGTTTGGTACGGTTGAGATAAGGATAATCTTTCTTTATATAAACATCTGTGAGCTCCACAACCAGACCAAGAACTTTCAGCGCATCCGCGGATGGCATAATCCCTTTGAGAAAGCCCAGCATCTCTTCCCTGTCAACCGGGGTATCTTCGAGAACATCATGCAATAATGCGGCTGATAAAACCCGTACATCCTGATTGTACTCCCGGCATAGCTTCATTACTCTCACGGGATGAACGATATACCTTTCGGGTGTATATTTTCTCATCTGGTCTCCATGTGCACGATCAGCAAAATCCCTTACCTTTTCTAATATTTCATCGGTGTTCATAAGCAGGCTCCTTAATGTTTAAACAAAAAATAATAAAAATTCTCCTGATAAATCTTTCCTAAGATCAGGAAGATTTGGTCTCCCTTCCTTGTTAAGCTTATCTCAACAGATTTCGGCAAAAGCAATGAACCCAAAACCCTCAGATCATTATTGCTTCATCGCTGCTAAAATCAATACAAGCCAATTAAAAAATATTATCTTGGATTAACATTCAGTTAAATAACATCATTCCATTTATAATCTATGATACTTAAAAACTTAATGCCATTTTTTATTTTCATGATCATTCCGGGATTATGCATCTCAACAAGTTTAGCCCAGCAGAGAACTACCCCGGCGGGTATCAGGTTAATGAACGCCTATGATGCATTCGGAGCAGAGCGCAGCGGCCTGAAGCAGGATTTTGGATTTTCCTGTGTGATCGAGTATAAAGGCCAGACCATTTTATTTGATGCCGGAACTGATTCCAAGACATTCCAGAATAATCTCAGAACCTTAAAGATTAATCCCCGGAGCATTGATATAATCATTTTATCTCATGGCCATTATGATCATATGGGCGGATTAGATTATATATTGAGCCTGAACCCAAAAGTGAAGATCTATCTTCCGAATGATTTCTTCTCACTGGGCGCCCCTGTTAAATTTCCTTTCAGAGAAACTGAACCCTCCATTGCTAAGACACTTTCAAAAGATGAACAATACTTCCGCGGGGAAAAAGTGGTGGAAGGCATGGTGACTGTTCCAACGGGAAGATTTTGGAAAGGAAATGTAACCTACCTTACCGAAGCCAACGAGGTTGTGCCGGGGCTAACAATTATTCCAACAACTTCCCAGCTTATGGGAACTTATATTAAATATCCGCCTTTTGATACTAATCCTCAATATATCGGTATGCCGGAATTGTCTGCTTCTTTTGCTACCAGCAGGGGGCAGGTCCTTATTGCAGGCTGCTCGCACAGCACTATTGAAAATATTATCCAGGAAACAAGGAAAATTTCTTCAGGCAAGATCCTGCTGGTTACCGGGGGATTTCACTTAATTCCATATAAAAGGGAATATATCGAAGGACTGGCCAGACGAATGAAAGAAGCTTATGAAATTCAATCCGTAGCACCTGCACATTGTACGGGGCATCTGGGAATTTCTGTTTTCCGTAAAGTTTTCGGGGAGAAGTATCATAGCTTCGGCCTGGGAGCCAGCCTGGATTTATAAAGTGAAATTTTCGGGAATTCAGACCGCAGGACCTGGTCTGATTAAGTTTACCCTGTTTCACGGGGAAGGGCTGAGCCGTATATATCCCGGAAAAATTCAGCCTCAGATTAAATAATCCTGAAACTTATTAAGTTCTGTACTGTTTTATTTTCAGAACATTGAACCGCAATGCCTATGGGTTTTCTTCTTGCATTTTGCCCATTCCTTGATTAGCCGGTTTATGATCCTTTTTTCACTATCTCCGGTTATATAGCCAGGATTTCGGGAAAAAGCGTAAAGAGATCCATTAACCATCAGAGGAGAAAAAATCATGAGAGCTTTTAAGACAAAAGTCCAGGTAAGAAATCAGGATGTCGGAGTAAACATTATTCCACTTGAAAAAGACAAAAAATTCAGGATCGAAAAGATCTCCAATAAATCTGATTCATTAATCTTAACACGGTCGGAGCACAACCAGTGGCTGATTGAGGATTTGGGCAACTGGAACTTTTCGGATGAAGAATTTCAAAGCCTTGGAAAGGTGCTGGAGCAGCATCTTAATAAGATTTACACCATGAAGACCATTCTCGTCCTCAGCGACTTTTCTGACACTTCCTTTATTGCTGCCAGATATGCTGCATCGCTGGCACACCAATTGGGAACTTCCCGTTTGATCCTATACCATTCCTACGAATTCATTCCCGTGGCTGCTGATATTCCCGTACCCGAACTTCAAAACTTCTTTGAGGAAAGCACTGATAGCCTGTCAAAACTTAAAAATGATCTGCAGCCCTTTACGGATGAAAATATAACTATTGAAACCCTTACGGATGAACGACCCCTGATTGAAGCTGTTCGATCTATAACCGACAAGGAACATGCAGGACTGGTGATCATGGGAATTTCCGGAAAAAGTCAGCTGCAAAAAATGATTGTTGGAAGTAATACCGTTTCGATCGCCAAAGAATGTTCGGTTCCACTGCTTATTGTTCCGAGGGAAGCAAAATTTGATAAAATCCACCGGATCCTCTTTGCCTGTGATCTGAAAGAAGTTCTGACCACAACTCCCAGCCAGGTTTTAAAAACGCTCATTCATTCCCTGGGTGCCAGGCTGGTCATCCTTAACGTAGATCATAATAATGAACTTTCTGCATCAGAAGCTCTTAGTGAACAGACTGCGCTCCATGAGTTATGGGACAGTGAAAATGCCGAATATCACTATATCGACCGTGAAGATACAGCAGAAGGAATTATGGAATTTGCTGATAAAAATGATATTCAGCTGGTCGTCACCGTTCCGAAAAAATATGGATTTTTCGAGAATTTGTTTCATCGCAGCCTGACAAAAAAACTGGCCTTCCATACACGGATCCCTTTAATGCTTCTGGAGGAAGGAATTTAAATCCATGGGGCAAATTCTGTTAAACTAACCGATATGATTGTAATCGTTTTTGGCTTACCTGGTAGTGGAAAGACTTATTTCGCATCTGAGCTGGCTTCCAGGATCAGAGGACTTCATATTAGCAGTGATTCGATAAGGGAAGAACTGAACAAACATACCTACGATGAAAAGGACAAAATGGAAGTATACAAGTACATGCTTAAATTAATTGAAGGATCAAACCACACAAAAAATTTAATTTTGGATGGCACTTTTTACAAAGCTGAAATCAGGGATTGGTTCAAACAGAAAGCCCGCTCATTAAATGCTGATCTCCGATTTATTGAAATGAAAGCAGAGGAAGAACTTATTAAGAAACGAGTAAGCAGGATAAGGGAAAAAACACAGGCAGATTTTAATGTCTACCTGAAAATTAAAAGTGCTTTTGAGTCTATGCAAGAAGACCATTTAATCTTGAATTCGGGTCAGGAAGACCTTTCGACCATGCTTGAAAGAGCCGAAAACTATCTCAATTCACCTAATGAACCCTCTCCTGATCAATAAATTAATTAAGAGCAAGTATTTCCAGGAGGAACGGTTGGAACCCACCATAAAGGAAACTCATATTTCCTGGCTGATCCTCAGCGGGGATTATGCCTACAAAATTAAAAAACCGGTACGTTTTACCTTCCTGGATTTTTCAACCCTTAAAAAGCGAAAATACTACTGTGAAAGGGAGGTAATACTTAACAGGCGCCTGGCCGATGAAATGTATTTGAAAGTCATCCCAATTTATCGAAACGGTGATAGTATCTCATTCACAGAGAGGGAGGGAAAAATTATCGACTATGCCGTAAAGATGAAAAGGATGGATTCATCAAAAGAAATGAAATTGGTCCTGGAAAAAAATGAAGTTCGAACTGATGATATAATTAACCTTGCTAAGCAGGTGGCTGCTTTTCATGGAAGCGCTCTTGTCATTAAAAACAAATTTGAAATAGCTGAATTCCGTAAAAAGTACAATGACATAAGTATTATTAATAATTATATCTCAAAGCATTACGGAACCAGCTTTATAAATATCATTAAGAGGCTTATTGAAAAATCAGATAAATTTTTGGGAATCCATCAAAACTATTTTCAATTTCGATCCGCGCATGGATGTATCAGGGATGTTCATGGAGATTTGCATTCAGGAAACATCTTTTTATATGAGGATCCCGTAATCTTTGACTGCATTGAATTCAATGATGATTTAAGACAGATCGATATCCTTGATGAAGCTGCCTTTTTCTGCATGGACATGGAAGCTAATAGGAGACCGGATCTGGGCAAACTTTTCTATGAAAACTATCTTATATATTCAAAGATCGGGGAAACCCGTGAAAGCAGAATTTTATTCAATTATTATAAAAGCTATAGGGCGAATGTACGTGCCAAGGTATACACGCTGGATGCCATTCAATCAAATGATAAAAATGAGGACGAGGGAAAGGAAAGGGAGATAAAGCGATACTTCAGCTTGCTGGAAGCCTATCTGGGCCAGGATCAGTATAATTGAGTTGATTTTCTAGAATTTTAAACGTTATTCGGAGTTTAGGCCCCTTAAATATTTGAGAACTATGTCAAAAATAATAACCATCACACTCAGCCCGGCAGTTGACAAAAGTTCGACTGTGGAAAAACTTGTGCCTGAACAGAAATTGAAATGCGGCGCCCCGAAGTTTGAACCCGGCGGCGGCGGGATTAATGTATCAAGGGCCTTAAGACGTCTGAGAACGCCCTCTATTGCGGTATTTCCTGCCGGAGGAATGACAGGAACATTATTATCGGATCTTTTGAAAGCGGAGGATGTTGACTTTGAAGCTATAAAAATTAAAAATACGACCCGTGAAAATTTTACGGTCACTGAGACCTTTTCAAATCATCAGTTCCGTTTTGGGATGCCAGGGACAGAAATCACTCATGCCGAGGAAGAACAGATCTTTAAAACTATTGAAAGACTTTCTGGAGGAGCAGATTATATTGTTTCCAGCGGAAGTATGCCTCCCGGGATAAATGAGAATGAATTTTTGGTGCGGGTTGCAAGGCTGGCAAAAAAAAGCGGGATCCGATTTATCGCCGATACTTCAGGAAAGGCCCTTCAGGCGGTAGTGAACGAGGGGGTCTACCTCTTAAAGCCCAATTTAAGGGAACTAAGCCAGCTTTCGGGAAAGGAGAATCTCGATAATGATATGGTTGACGGTGCTGCAAAAGAACTTATCAGTAAAGGAAAATGTGAGGTGGTCGTGGTTTCACTTGGAGCTCAGGGCGCATACCTGGTAAGTAAGGATATCGCTGAACATATTCCGGCTCCGGTTGTGAAAAAATTAAGTACAGTCGGCGCCGGGGACAGTATGGTTGCGGGCATGCTGCATGCTTTAGCTAAAGGGAAAGATCTCAGGGAAATGGTTCGCATGGGAATAGCCTGCGGTACGGCTGCAACAATGAACCCCGGAACCGAACTCTTTCAAACGGAAGATGCAAAAAGGCTTTTTAAATGGCTGACTGACAGACGACGCCTTCTGAATATTCTGAGTTAATTTCCCCGTAGTTATTCGGTTTATATATTATTTTTTGAACTTATTCAAAACTAATCTGTTTTTAGATTATGTGAGGACGTTTAAGTCCGACCGGAAAATATGAAAGTACGGGAACATTTTAAAGACCGAAGGGATGCAGGTGAGGAACTGGGGATATACCTGGAATCCAAATATAAAGACCAGAATCCTTTGGTAATCGGCATACCAAGAGGAGGTATTGAAACCGCCTGGTATGTTGCCCGTAAATTAAAAGCCCAGCTATCCCTTATCGTATCCAAAAAGCTGCCATTCCCCGGGAACAAGGAACTTGGATTCGGTGCCATTGCCGAGGAGGGTTTTGTTTATGTGTCTAAACTGGGGAAAGAGCTCCTTCCTGAAGAGGTCATAAATGAAATCATAGAAGAGCAATCAGAGGAGATACACCGGCGGGTAGAGAAATACCGGCATGGAAAACCTTTACCCGAAATGAAAGGGCGTATAGTTATAGTGGTTGATGATGGGATTGCCACAGGGGTGACATTGGTACCGGTTATCAGGCTCTGCCGTAAAAAAGGTGCAGCCAGGGTCATTATTGCAGTGCCGGTTTCCGGAACCCGCTATGATGAGAACCTCAAAGAGGCTGATGCTTTGGAAATATTGATCCAGCCCGCGGCTTTTTATGCAGTAGGCCAGGTATACGACCATTTCGGTGATTTTACCGATAAACAGGTAGAGGAACTGCTTCAATCCGAAACAACAAATTAATAAACATTTGGCTGAGCAAAACTCTACTGAAAATTGATTTAAATAATGATCCTATGGAAAAGCAATTTACAGATCCCTGGCTTTTCACTTATGACGAGGACAAGGAGAAAACCTACCCTTTACATAATGCAAAGGATCTGGATCCTCTCCTGGAAAGGATAGGTGACGCCCATTGTGTGCTGCTGGGTGAAGCCACTCATGGCACCCATGAATATTATACCTGGCGGTCAGCAATATCCCAGCGCCTGATTAAAGAAAAGGATTTTGATTTCATTGCTGTTGAAGGTGACTGGCCCGATTGCTACAGAATAAACCGCTATGTAAAAGGTTTTGACAATCAGGAAAAAGATGCCCCTCAGATACTGCATAAGTTCGAACGGTGGCCAACCTGGATGTGGGCTAACTGGGAAATAGCGGCTTTAATAAACTGGATGAAACGCTTTAATGCAGAACTAAGCCCCACAAAAAGAAAAGGATTTTATGGACTGGATGTGTACAGTTTGTGGGAGTCAATGGACGCTATAGTAGATTACCTCGAAAGAACCGATCCGAAGGCCGCTGCACTTGCAAGGAAAGCCATCCACTGTTTTGAACCCTTTGGTGAAGACGAGCACAAGTATGCGCGTGAACATTACTCATTATCTGAATCCTGCCGTGAACCTCTTGTTCAGTTACTCTCCGAGATCAGAAAAAAAGCCACCGTCTATGACCATGATCCCGAGGCGGGTCTGAATGCAGAGCAAAACGCCCAGATCGCAGTAAACGCCGAGGAATACTACAGTAAGATGATGAGTTTCAATGATAATACCTGGAACCTCCGGGATACCCATATGATGGATACCTTGAACCGCTTAAACAGATTTCACGGTCCTGATTCAAAAGCCATTGTATGGGAGCATAATACGCATATAGGCGATGCCCGGTTTACAGATATGAAAAAGGCAGGCATGCTTAATGTGGGGCAGCTCGCACGGGAACAACGTGGGGAAAATGATACGGTACTGGTTGGTTTCGGATCCTACCTGGGAACTGTTATCGCAGGAAAAAACTGGTCGGCTCCCATGGAGCTGATGCCTGTGCCAGCCGCCAGGGATGGAAGTATCGAAGAAATACTGCACAATGAATCGGCAGAAAACAAACTGTTAATCTTCGACAGAAATAATAAAAAGGAGCGCTTTCAGAGAACTATGCCACACCGTGCCATTGGGGTAGTTTATAACCCACAGCAAGAGAAATACGGAAATTATGTTCCAACCATTCTAAACGGCAGGTATGATGCTTTTATTTATATCGATAAGTCGATGGGCCTGCATCCGCTGCATATCAAGCCGGATGGACATCAGATGCCGGAGACCTATCCATTCAATTTTTAAAGTATAGAAAATATAAATTTTATTTAAAGAGGAGGTTTTTATGGCAACCCGTTTTGAAAATTATGCACAGGAAGGAAATGCTTTTCTTAAAAAAGTGGCCGAGGAACTGGGCACACCGGAAAATGATGAGCATGCATTTCGAGTAATTCAAGCCGTTTTCCATGCATTGAGAGAGCGGATAACTGTGGCAGAATCCATGCATCTGATCTCAGAATTACCTATGGCCCTTAAAGCAGTATATGTACATAACTGGCAGATTTCTGAAAAGCCTAAGAAATATGATACCAAGGAGGAGTTTCTGGAAGAGGTGTGGAATGCCACCATAACAGCTGATGTAGATTATGACAGCGATGGCCAGGAAGAAGTCGAAGCTGTGTTCCGGGTATTAAGAAATTCAATTTCACAGGGTGAGATTGAGCATGTAAAAGGACAATTGCCGCATGAAATAGCCGAGCTTCTGGAGGCCTGAATTTAAGCCTGAAACAGAGAATGGAAGGACCAGTCTCTCAGTCATTTTGATCATTGATTTATTATGAACCATGAAAAATAATTTAATTAAAAAAGAAGTCTTTATTCCGGTAGATCATATTAAACTTGCCGGTGAACTTACCATTCCTGAGGATGCAAAATCCATTGTAGTTTTCGTCCATGGAAGCGGCAGCAGCAGGCATAGTCCGCGAAATAAACAGGTTGCAGAAAAACTTCAGGAAGAAGGATATGCCACGCTGCTTTTCGATCTGCTTACCCAGGAAGAAGACCGCGATTTTTCCAGGAGGTTTGAAATTCCCGTTTTAAGGGAAAGGCTTCTGGGCGTATTGGAATGGCTTCAGGAAGAACCTGAAACCGCCAATCTGGAATTAGGTCTCTTTGGGGCCAGTACAGGTGCTGCTGCAGCTCTGGAAGCGGCTTCTGTACTTGGCGATACGATTAAGAGCGTGGTTTCCAGGGGCGGAAGACCTGATCTGGCATCTCATGTATTACCTATGGTTAAAGCGCCGACTCTTTTTATTGTTGGCGGACTTGATTATGATGTAATCACCATGAATGAACAGGCCTTTGCTTTAATAAAATCTGAGAAGGACCTGGTCATAGTTGAGGAAGCAACTCATTTATTTGACGAACCCGGCAAACTGGAGGAGGTAATTGATCATGCTGTAAACTGGTTCCATAAACATCTGCAATATAAAGTACCTGCTTAAATGAATTACCCGGATCACATGGTGGAATCCCCCTCTACAGTTAATGCTTATGAAGAACATCAGTGATCAGGTAATTTTAATAACCGGCGCCACGGACGGATTGGGAAAGGAAGTTGCACTGCACCTGGCTGCAAAAGGAGCCTCATTACTCATTCATGGGCGAAATCCTGAAAAAGGAAAAAAGGTCTTAGAGGAAATTAAGGAAAAGACCGGCAACAATAAAATAAGCTATTACAACGCTGATTTCTCCAGCCTGAACGAGGTACGCCAACTTGCAGAAAAGCTAATGTCCGGGCAGCAGCGGCTGGATATTCTAATCAATAATGCAGGGATAGGCGGGGGTGAACAATTCAGTCCACGGGAAGTGAGCAGGGATGGTTATGAGCTTCGTTTTGCAGTGAATTATCTTGCCCCCTTTCTTCTCACCCACCTTCTTTTACCGCTGTTAATGAAGTCTGATCCTGCACGGATCATTAATGTTGCCTCGGGGGCACAGGAATCCTTGGATTTTGACAACCTGATGCTGGAAAAGGATTACCGCGGCTGGCATGCCTATGCACAGAGCAAACTTGCCCTGGTGATGTTTACCTTCAGCCTGTCCGAAATGCTTAAACGGCATAAGAATATTTGCGTAAACTGCCTTCATCCTGCAACACTGATGGATACTCAAATGGTTCGTGAAGCAGGCAGAATACCCCGCTCATCTGTGGAGGAAGGCGTCGATGCAGTTCTATATGCCGCCGTTCATCCGGATACTGAATCCAAAAGCGGCCTTTATTATAATCAGCGGCTCCCTGAACGAGCGCATCCACAGGCCTATGACGAAGAGGCTAAAAGAAGATTATTTGAGCTGAGTCTAAAGATTACCGGGATAAAATCAAGTATGGAGAACATTGAATCTGTGAAAATAAAATAAGATTGCTAAGGGTTTCAGCCTTCAGCTGATGCATCCCTTAGCAATCCGATTCCAATATCACTCAATAATATCACTCAGTATAAAGCTTTCACAGAATTTTTAAGTGAAACTATACCCTTATGGGTGCTGCCTGGTTTATTGAAAATTGCAGTTGCAGAACTTTTGGTCTTATAGAAAGCCGCATTGGCATCCTGATCAACAGAAAGCCTGGAACCGCTTAAGCTTATACCGGCAAAAAGCCCTTTACTGCGGGAATATGAATAGACTTCGGCATCAAGTTTAGGGTCAGTGGCCGCAGAGGTACTCCTTCCAACCGGTCCGGCTGCTACCGAAATATTACCTCCCAGTGTAAATTCTCCGTCTCCGATCTTTCGTAATGTGCTTCCCTTCATAAATACCATTACCAGGTCTATAGATTGTACGCCGGCCTGAAAACCTATACTGCCTCCTGTAAGTGTTACAAACACCGGATCGCTCCATCTTCCGTCGGATTTCTTTACCATGGCTACTCCTTTGCCTCTCTGGCCACCCACTCCCAGGCCGGCATTGATCAGGTTAGGTATAATTACGATACCCTCCGCCCTTTTCATAAGCTGTGCAGGGATATCCTCCTTCATGCCCGCAAACTCGTTAACAACCACTGTTGATTTCTGGATCTTTTCACTCCCCTTATCCTGGGCAAACAGTGAAAAAGGACTTAAGTAAAGGAGGATCAGGCTTAACTTTTTTAACGTTTTCATAAGATTGATCTTTAATTTATAAAATAAACTATTTAAGAATATCTGCTTAAATGCTATGTTATAGATATGGGTCTTAAGAGTATGATTCGGGAGGAGCAAGAAATGGATTATCTCTCACATAGCAAAAAAGGATAAATATAAAATATTTACAAATCAAACTTCATTAAGTTTTTGCGGAGTGTATTTAGTTTTTGCGGAGTGTATTTACCCCGGAGGTTCTTCAGGCATTAAAATCAGGGGGAAATACCGCATACTTATGCCCTATTCATTTTTTGATTGCAGAATTTCTTCCGATCCCATCAGAACTCCTGCGTTTAAAAAAATTGAGATAAACGGTAAGAAAAGTGACACTGATAAAACTCAAAGCTGTTATCCAGTCAATTAAAGAAGCGCTGATCGATGTTCCGCTTAATTTGTCGGCAAGATATTTAATGAATGAACTGGGAAGGTTTTCTTCTCCTAACTTAGTTTTTACCTGCCATTGCCAGTCCGTTATGGGGCAATAACCTAATCCGTACCAGATGCCCAGAATTAGCCATGAACCTGCAGTTAAAAGTATACTGTAAAAATGAAGCCTGCGCAAGCCGGGCCATATCCATCCCGTAAGGTTAAACCCTATTATTATAAGATGGAGAAGGGTAAAGAAAATATCGGCGATCTGCAGACCCATTGAACAGGATAAGGATTAAATATCGTCACATTTAAAATAAAAACCTATATCCTTATTTTGCTCATAAAATACTATGCTCCTGATGGGCCAGGGATCTACATGATAAATGATCCTGTTTTAAATAGAATGGGGCTTACCCTTTTGGAATAAACCCCTGCCAACAAATAATTCAGCTATTTGATAGCGATCTCTCTTGCAGCCATTTTTGCTTCTTCTTTTTTCGCAACATTAATGTGCAGTACACCATCAGTGTAATCGGCCTCAATCTTTGCGTCATCAGCTGATTCGGGCAATCCAAAGGAACGTACAAAAGAGCTGTAGCTATACTCTCTTCTGTTATACCTTTTGTTGTGTTCTTCGCTTTCGGTGCTTTTCTCAACAGAAATATTCAGCATATTTCTTTCAAGATTGATTTTAAAGTCCTCCTTTTTCAAACCCGGTGCTGCCAGCTCAATACGATACTCTCCATCTGTTTCGCTGATGTTCACCGCAGGAACCCGGGAGATCATCCGGTCTGAAATGAACGAATCATTGAAGAATGATTCAAAAATGTCATTAAAGGGATTTGATAATCCCCTGCTGCCTTCATTAAATTTTACTAGTGCCATTGTATATCCTCCTTGTCTTTTTAAGATTGTATAATAAGAACAAATGTTGGAGGGCTATAGTTCAGAAAATATTAAAATATTTTGGGTCAAAATTGAATCCGAAAGCCCCATTAATTTCTTGTAATAAGGGTCTTAATAATAACCTGCACCAAGCAAATGTTTAAAACCATCCTCATCTGGAAGTGTTATTATATAGTGATTAAAATGATTTATATGAATGTCCGAACCAATAAAACAGGGGATAAAAATAAATCCGGCAAGAAAGATCCGCGGTCAGACACCTCCGGTAAATCCGAGGAAAACCAGGTAAAAGACCCCATTGCTGACCAGGCAAAAATTGAGGCTATAAAAGATAAACTCCTGGAAAATGATGATCCTTCGGAGGACAGTATTATTAATCCCAATAAACCATAAAACAGGTTGACTTTTCATTGCATGGTTTAAAGAAGGTAAGTCAGCCTTCATTTTAATTCGTCTTTAAATTCAAAACCTCAATAGTTCGTTTTAAGCCAGCGATAAAACAGCATGAGGTTCACTTCAAGTCATTTTTTCTTTTTTTGGGATAGTGATCCTGGGTACCGGGAGGAAATTTTCAGGCAGCAAGATCAAATAGGCTGAGAAAGCATCAAACACAGTACGCATTACTGTGTTAATGATAAAAAAGCAATAATCATTATGAACATAGAAGCAATTTTCGATATACTCAGGAACAACCTGACCTTATCCTCCTTACAAAAATTACAAAGTAAAAATGGCAACGTAAATATGCCGGAACGCCTTCTTTCTATTGCAGGCGGGGCTTTCATTGCCTATAAAGGCTTAAAACAATTAAAGAAGCATCCGGTAATCGCTCTGGAGGAAGCCATGGTAGGCGGAGTTTTACTTTACAGAGGAGCTACAGGCTTTTGTCCCGTTTATGCTGCCATGAACAAGGATAGCGCCGATACTGGAGCCATAAATATATCTGAAAGCCTGATTGTTAACCGGCCCAGAGCGGAGGTTTATGCATTCTGGCGTAAACTGGAAAACCTTCCGAAATTCATGAAACACCTCTCCTCAGTTGAAGAACAGGATAATAAACGCTCACAATGGCGTGCAAATTTACCAGGTGAAATTGTAAAATTAACCTGGAATGCAGAAATAACCCGTGAAGAAGAAGGCTCATACATTGGCTGGCAGTCGGTAGAGGGATCAATGGTGGATAATGCAGGGAAGGTACGGTTTGCAGATGCCATTAATGGAACGGGGACAGAACTAACAATCGACATAAGTTATTTTCCGCCGGCCGGCAGTCTGGGCCAGGGAATAGCCAGGTTATTGAACGGGGTTTTCGAAAAAATGGTAAGGGAGGATATTCAGAACTTCAAAAATTACCTTGAAGGTGAAGATTATAAAACCTATGAGGACAATAGCGCCACGAATAAAAAACAAACAAAAAATACAGTTAAGTAATATCGGGGCATCAAAGGAAGTCTGGTAGCTAGACCAGGCTTTCCTTGAGAACCCGGATCTGGACAATTCTTTCGATTGCCCCCATGGCTATCAGATATTGTGCCGCCATATAGGTTGCCATGATCAGCATCCCTGCCAGGGGATAAGGTTCAACGAATTTTTGGTATGCCAGTGCGGAATCGGAAATAACAAAAAAGATAGCCCCCATATAGATAAGCCTGAAGCTTAAAAGGTTCACCCGTTTATACCTGTATCCAGCCAGAATTGCCATAATAGAGATCACAAATATATAGGCCATCACAGGGACCCTGAAATCACCCAGGTGATCACGGATTAGCGAATAATAAGTCATAGAGAACACCCCCATCGCAAATAACATAAGATGTCCATAGAGTTTAGAGGCTTGGGGATCATTTTTAAAGTCCCTGAAAAAAGCCAGGGAATACATGATGTGGGCCATTAAAAAGGATACCAGGCCATATAGAAAGAATGATGGATTCTCCTTTACGAAGAGCAGAAAACAATCACCGAAAAGAGAAAGAACCATACCGGAAAATATCAGTTTATTAAACCCGGAAAGCAATTGCCTTTGATTTATAAGATAGAATCCAAGCGAAAGGCCGATAAGAGGCTTCACAAACAAGCTTAAACCCTGAAAATTTTCTAACTGTGCCAACAGATTTAAAAGAAAGATCAAAAAAAAGAACAGGGAGAATCTACTATGTCGTTTTAGCATAGCTTGTTCGTTGAAGCCGGTTGAACCATAAGAAGGATATAAATATTAAGACTGTATTAGCGATCAGGAAATTATAAAAAAATAATTCATTCTGAAAAAGAAAAGGCAGAAGGAACCAAATCATTAACCTGAAATATTCCAGGTTCCGGATCCAAAGCTTTCTTTCAAGTATTGCACCGCAGGTAGTCAGGCTAAGAATAACAAACAGACTGCATCCGCTTAATTGCACCAGGCTCAATTTACTGTTCAAAAAAATCAGTAAGGAAGCCAGTACAAGGGAAAAAAGAAAGTGGACCAGGATGAATATATTGTATCCGGTATTATACAGGGGGCTATATTTTGTATAGTCTTGAACATGAATTTCCTGAGGGTACTGCCTTCCCCCCAAATAATCAGGAAACCATCCCGGTGGTTTTATAAATACATTGATTTTATCTGATAATCCGCGCGCCTTTTTTGAAGTTTCCCACAGATCAACCCAGTAATGAAAATTTGCCCAAACCGGGTTCCAGCTTTCCAGTGGCTTGGTGATCCCATAAACGACTTCATCTTCTTCTTTTTGAAAGGTTCCAAATATTCTGTCCCAAATGATTAAGGTACCCGCATGATTTTTATCGATGTATTTTGGGTTTGAACCATGATGGACCCTGTGATGGGATGGGGTATTAAAAATCCATTCCAGCGGGCCCATTTTATCAATGGCACGGGTATGGATCCAGAACTGGTAAAGGGTATTAAAAGAACTGATGGTTAAAAACATAAGCGGCTCAAATCCGGCGAAAGCCAAAGGCAGATAGAAAGCCCATGAAAAGCCCCCCTGAAACCAGGATTGCCGGAGGGCGACCGTCAAATTATACTCTTCAGATTGATGGTGTACAATATGCGCTGCCCATAAGGCATTCACTTCATGGCTCATCCTGTGAAACCAGTAATAGAAGAAATCAACCCCGATAAAAAGCATAATCCAGGAGACAAGGGTACTGGGAAAGGAATAGAAACGCCAATGCTCATAAATGTACAGATAAGCAAAAAAGGTGGAGGTTTTAAGGAATATACCCACGAGCTGTGAACCTATTCCCTGGCTTAAATTTGCAAGGGAGTCATTCAGGCGGTAATAATCGAGTTTTTTATAAAATGCATAAGCCAGTTCTACCGCAATAAGAATAAAGAAGATTGGAATGGAAAGGGCGATATAGTCAACTTTCATGATTACAATTTAAGATTTATAGCCGAAATAAAAAACAGGTTTAATATTGTTCTTTTTCCTTCCGGGTATCTATATTAGCGCTCCAATAAAACACAGGGAATTCAAAGGCTTATTTGCCCGCAGGCCCTATATATAAACATACAATGAGAAAAAAGATAATTCTGGCAGTAGTTGTGGCAGCTTTCGCCTATAGTTGTGCGCCGCAGAAAGTGGTTCAGGTAGTTCCTCCTCCATCCCCGGTCGCTCTCTCCTCTCCAATCATCAGCAGCCAGCTCGACTCGGCTAGTTATGCCTTTGGGGCAAGTATTGCCAATGATCTGAAAGCTCGGGGTGTGGAAAACTTGGATTATACCCTGGTAACCAAGGCAATGAAGGATGTTTTTTCTGGAGGCACCCCTGTTTTAAGTCCGGAAAAATGCCAGGAAGTCATTTATAATTACCTTACCGGAATGGACAAAAAGAAATTCGAAAGCGCTATAGCAGAATCCACTAATTTCCTGAATGAAAATAAAAAGAAGACGGGTATTGTTGCTCTGCCAAGCGGCCTGCAATATGAAATATTAAGTCCGGGATCAGGAGCAAAACCTGCTCTAACAGACGAAGTCACGGTTCATTATAAAGGCACTTTACTTAACGGTAAGCAGTTTGACAGCTCATACGACCGTGGCGAACCAGCTACGTTTATGCTGAATCAAGTTATTCCGGGCTGGACAGAAGGTTTGCAGCAAATGCCGAAAGGCTCCAAGTTTCGTTTCTTTATCCCCTATTCTCTTGCTTACGGCGAGCGTGGGGCGGGTAAGGATATCCCCCCTTACAGCACCTTAATATTTGAAGTTGAACTGTTAAAGATTAACAACAAATAATACGGGGAAGTTAAGCAGCAAGAGGTATTGAAGGTATTTAGGTCAAAAAAATCAGTACGCTTCATGAGATTGATCTTCTGGTTTTTGACTGAAAGCAGGTAAATGAGGGGGATTGGGTTCAATTGGCAGCCATTCCTTATCTGGATGCAGCCTCCTGAATAAGTTTGGAAGAAAGCTCCTTCCCAAGATACCTGTCAATAACACTGTGAACAAAGTAAAGGATGGGGGTCATCAATATGGCAACTAAAAACTTATAGGTATAATTTACCATTCCGATTGCAGCCACCATTTGCCAGCTCCAGTTATAATTAGGGTTAATATAAAAAGCAATAAATATTACAACGAAGCTATCTATAAACTGTGATGCCAGGGTGGATCCCGTCGCCCTTAACCAGAGCAATCTTTCGCCTGTACTTCTTTTGATCCGGTGAAAAATGAGCACATCAGCCATCTGTCCCAGTAGAAAGGCAATGATCGACCCGGCAATAATCCACAATCCCTGACCAAAAATGCTGTTGAATGCCAGATCCATATTAATATTTTCTCCATTAACCGTCTGGCTGATCCAGAAATCTGATGGAACAAGGTCCATAGCAAAACCTACGACCAAAAAAGCATAGGAAATAAGGATTGCTGCAAGTATAGATAAGAACCTAACCTGCCTGATACCGAAATATTCATTGATAATATCGGTCATTATAAATATCAGAGGCCAGGTAACCACGCCTGCAGACATATTGAAAGAAAGGTCTTTTACCCCGAACATATTGATATCGAATTTTTTGATCCCCAGTGATGCTTCTACACTGAAGATCTTGACCCCGATAAATTCTGCAAGGATAGCATTTGCGATAAAAAAAGATGCCAGAATGATCAGCAGCCGGCTTTCTTTAGTTTTAAAGCTCATTTTAATGATAGTTTAATTTCATTTAAATTAATAATTAAATCCTGATAGTGAAGATATCTGGCAGCGATTTTTAAATTAGCTGAAATTATGATATTAAAATCTAAGTTACCGGATGTAGGCACCACCATCTTTACCCTGATGTCTCAGCTTGCGGCTCAACATGGTGCTATAAATCTGTCACAGGGCTTCCCTGATTATGATTGTTCACCAAAATTGGTTGAACTCGTCAATCAGTCTATGAAACAGGGGCATAATCAGTATGCTCCAATGCCAGGTTTATTATCCTTGCGTGAAAACATCGCTGCAAAACAAGAGCAATTACATGCCGCCCGATACGACCCTGAAACAGAGATTACAATTACAGCGGGGGGAACCCAGGCAATATTCACCGCTCTTGCCTGTATCCTGGGGCCTGGGGATGAGGTAATTATATTTGAGCCTGCCTATGATTCATATGCTCCTACCGTTACACTATTGGGGGCAAGGGTCATATCCTTTGAGCTTGCCCCTCCTGTTTATAAGATCGACTGGCCGGAAGTAAAAAAACTGATCAATCCCAAAACCCGGATGATCATTCTGAATTCTCCTAATAACCCAACGGGGATAACATTCAGTGAACAGGATATAGAACAATTAATACTGATAACTAAAAATACCGATATACTGATTTTAAGTGATGAGGTATATGAACATCTGATTTATGATGGCAAAGAGCATTTAAGCATGTCCCGCTTTCCTGAATTACAGGAAAGAAGTTTTATAACGGCATCATTCGGCAAATTATTTCATACTACGGGATGGAAGGTTGGTTACTGCCTGGCTCCAAAATCGCTTATGAAAGAATTCAGAAAGGTGCATCAGTTTGAGGTGTTCAGCGTGAACACTCCGGTCCAGTTGGCTATTTCAGTATTCATGCAGGAACCTTCTAATTATTTGGAAGTCAGTGATTTTTTTCAAAAGAAGAAAGATTTTTTTTGTAATTTACTTAAAGAAACACGCTTTGAACTCTTACCTTGTTATGGTTCATATTTTCAATCCGTTCAATACAACCGGATCAGTAATGAAGAAGATACTGTTCTGGCAAAGCGGCTGATTTCGGATTTCGGAGTTGCGGGAATTCCTGTATCAGCTTTTTACCATAGGGGCACCGATCATAAGGTTTTGCGATTTTGTTTTGCTAAAAAGCAAGAAACATTAGAGAAAGCCGTTGAAAGATTAGTTAAAGTTTAATGGCAACATTTGCATGTATAAACCCGTATGAATATCACTAAATGAATCCGCTGAAAATTACGACCTTCCAGGCATACCTGTTTTGGGAAAACATTGAGAAAAATCTTCAAAATCTCGGATTGAGATTAAATTCTATTCGCGAAAAAACCGACCTGATTGTTTTACCTGAAATGTTTAGCACTGGCTTCTCCATGAATACGGAGAAACTTGCCGAAGAAATGGATGGCAAAACTATGAATTGGATGTCTGAGCAGGCGAGAAAGTTTAGAAGTGTAATTACCGGAAGTATAATCATAAAGGACGCCGGGAAATATTATAACCGTTTAATCTGGATGCGTCCGGATGGATCCTACGATTATTACGATAAACGGCATCTTTTCGGACTTGGGGAAGAAGACAAGCATTATTCACCAGGCAGAAAAAGATTGTGTGTAGAACTGAATGGCTGGAAGATCTGCCCGTTTATTTGTTATGATCTGCGTTTTCCTGTATGGCTACGCAATACAAATGAAGAGTATGATATAATGTTGCTGGTTGCTAACTGGCCCGAAAGACGCTCCTTACACTGGCGGACTCTGATACCGGCCCGGGCGGTAGAAAACCAGGCATTTGTAATCGCCGTAAACCGTGTTGGTCATGATGGAAATGAGGTTTATCATTCAGGCGATTCCATGTGTATTGATCCTAACGGAAAAGTGGTCTATTATAAGCCTAATGACGAAGATCTGTATACCTTTTCTATCAATAAAGAAGAAGTCGATAATGCCAGAGCCGCATTTCCCTTCCTTAAAGATGCCGATAAATTTAAGATCGATATGTAAATACTAAATTATTTCCGGGTGAACCATTAATTCAACTCCTATGGAAATTAAACATTTTGAGAAAGCTCAAAAAGGTTCATTTTACATTGAAGAGAATGGAACTTTAATTGCGAAAATGACCTATAGCTTTGCCAGTTCTAGCAAAATGATCATCCAGGATACCCAGGTATCTGAAGGACTTAGAGGAAGAGGTGTAGGGAATTTACTGGTTGATGCAGCTGTATCCTATTCCAGAGATAAGCAGATAAAGATCATTCCCCTGTGCCCCTTTGCCCGCTCGGTATTTAATAAAACAAGCTCCTACCGGGATGTCCTGTCAGAATGACTGCTAATCCGTTTAAACTTACTTTTGCTCAATTAGCCTTTGCTTACATAACTCTAATTTCGCTTTTTCGGAATCCGAAAGTTCAGGCAATTCCAGCTTCAGTGATTTAAGGGTATTGATCACAATCTTACTGATAGCGATCCGCGTAAACCATTTTTTATCGGCAGGGATTACATACCATGGTGCATGTTCAAAGGAGGTTTCACTTAATGCATCCTCATATGCAGCCATATAATCATCCCATTTTTCCCGCTCATCAATATCTGCAGAAGAAAACTTCCAGTTTTTTAAAGGTTCATTAATCCTTTCTAAAAAGCGCTTTTTTTGTTCCTTTTTAGAAACATTAAGGAAAAATTTTATGATGACCGTTCCATTTTTGCTTATATGTTCTTCAAAGTCGCGGATACTTTTATACCGCCCCTCCCAGAAACTCTGGTTAACATCGTTTAAGGATGAAACAGAAGCAATTCTTTCATTAAGTATATATTCGGGGTGAACTTTGCAGACCAGGACATTTTCATAATGCGAGCGGTTATGTATCCCTATCCGCCCTCTTTCAGGAAGAGCTTTATAATGTCTCCATATAAAGTCATGATCCAGTTCCTCGGAATTGGGCTGTTTGAAACTAAAAACCTGGCATCCCTGCGGGTTCAATCCGCTCATGGTATGCTTAATAGCACTGTCTTTGCCAGCAGCGTCCATTGCCTGGAAAATTATTAATAAGGAATGTTTATTTATGGCATAAAGCTGTTCCTGAAGAGTACTCATTTCATCGGTAAACTTGGCAAGAAGATCGCCTGCTCCATCTTTTGTATAACCCTCGGTGAATTCCGGATCATGATTTTTAAGATTTAACTTCTCACCATGTTGAACTTTAAATTGTTCTATATTTTCATCCATTAAAAAAAGATTATTAATGCCAGTTTAAAAATTTTTATGCGTCAATTACGTTAAAAAATCGTGCCATCCTAAAATAAACAATTGTACACCATATTAATTACGTTTTCCTCATATTTACTGCATGTTCAGAAGAGTTAAAAATAAGCCGCTTCGTTATACTATTATAGCTTTATATTTTATAGTTCTGTCTCTATGTGCCATTGAATTGAACTTTTTATGGCTGTTCGGATATTCCCCCACCGTTAATGATATAAAATCTCCGAATATGAATGTTGTATCAGAGCTCTACACCTCAGATGGGGTTCTGATCGGCAAGTATTATAAAGAGAACAGAACGCCTGTAGAATATGACAGTATATCACCGGCGGTGATTGATGCCCTTGTAGCAACTGAGGATATACGTTTTTACAAACACAGCGGGGTGGATTTCCGGTCATTGATTTCCAGTCTTGTCTCTACCGCATCAGGCGATCGGCGGGGTGCCAGTACCATTACACAACAGCTGGCAAAGAATCTCTACAGTACCCGCAACAGAAAATCTGAGGGACTGATTAAATACATTCCGGGGGTAAGAACGATCATCTTTAAGCTCAAAGAATGGATCACGGCCTATAAGCTTGAAAATTACTATTCAAAGGAGGAAATTCTTACTCTTTACCTTAATACTGTACCCTTCGGAAGTAATACATTCGGTATTAAGACAGCTTCAATCCGATATTTTAATAAGCCTGTAGGTAACCTACAGGTGGAAGAGGCTGCCCTACTCGTAGGAATGCTTAAAGCAACAACTACTTACAATCCGATAAGGAACCCGGAAAAATCACTTGAAAGGCGGAATACAGTTCTTTCACAAATGGAAAAATACGAATATTTAACTCCTGAAGAGTTTAAAAAATATAGTCAGAGGCCACTCAAGCTTAATCCCGGAAGTCTTGATGAAGGCAGTAACGGTGGCTCATATCTCCGGTCTGCTGTATCCAGATACCTCGAAAAATGGAGCGAAGACAATGGATATGACCTGTATACCGATGGGCTTAAAATCTATACGACCATTGATTCCAGGCTGCAAAAACATGCGGAAGAAGCCGTTAAGAGTCAGATGAAGGCCTTGCAAAAAAGGTTTGAAAATGTATGGGGCAATGAAAATCCATGGAGAACCTCTGATGGCAAAGAAATAATTGATTTCCCGGAAAAGGCAGCTCAGCGTCTACCCTATTACGACCTCCTAAAAAAGAAATACAATAACAATAGCGATTCTATCAATTACTACCTGAATAAACCCAAAAAAATGAAGGTGTTTAATTGGAGCGGTGAAAAGGAAGTTGTTTTCTCTACTATAGATTCCATAAAATACTATGCGAAGATCCTGAATACAGGAATGATGACTCTGGATCCATTTAACGGACATATTAAGGTCTGGGTTGGGGGAATTGATCATAAATACTTTAATTATGACCATGTTAATCAGGCGAAAAGACAGGCGGGGTCCACCTTTAAGCCTTTTGCATATCTGGCCGCACTGGAATCAGGGATGAATCCCTGTGATACCTATACGGATAAACCAGTGAGCATACCTTTTGAAAACAAGGGTAAAACAGAATATTGGGAGCCAAAAAATGCAGATTACAGCTTTTCAGGCCGGGAAATGTCCCTGCGTCAGGCGATGGGAAAATCAGTGAATTCCATAACCGCCCAGATCACCCAGGATGTAGGTGCTGAAAACGTTGTGAAGTTCGCCCATCAATGCGGAATTGAAAGCGATCTCAAAGCTGTACCCTCCGTTAGCCTGGGTCCGAATGATGTCAGCGTTTTTGAGATGGTCAGGGCTTACGGCACGTTCCTGAATAAAGGAATTAAATCTGAGCCTATACTGGTAGAAAAAATAACAGACCAGGATGGAAATCTTATAGAGAAATTCGAATCAGAGCAAAAAAGATCACTCAGTGAAGAAATAGCATGGCTGATGTTATATATGCTGCGCGGAGGAATGGATGAGCCCGGAGGCACTTCCCAGGCTCTTTGGGAATGGGATCTCTGGAAAAACAACAATCAGATTGGCGGAAAAACCGGGACTTCTTCCGACTATGTGGATGGATGGTATATGGGTGTAACCAAAGACCTCGTAACCGGCATTTGGGTTGGATGCGATGAAAGAAGTGTACATTTTAAAACTTCACAGACAGGGGAAGGTTCAAGAACTGCACTTCCGATATTCGGAAAATTTATGGAGAAGGTGTATAAAGATGAATCCCTTGGAATAAAACCGGGTCCCTTCCCTAAGCCCGGAGTAAGCATTACGCGGGTATATGATTGTCCTGCACCGAGATACCAGGCAGATACAACCTCATTAGACACAATGTATTCGGATTCTTTATTCGTCCCTATGGATTTCCCGGATACTTCCCAAAACCAACCGGCAGCACCTCAAAATCAAAATGCGCCTAAAGATCAGGAAAATAAAAGCACTCTGCCACCTCCCGGTAAATCCCCCGCAGTGCCGAAACCTGAACCAAATACCGAACAGCCAAAAACCCGCAAGGAGATCAGGGAAGAGCGTAAACAAAATAAATCGAAGCAAAACAATTGATCAATTTTATGCTTATAAGTATAATGTTTTGCCCGATGCAGATCAGGGAAAACTGAAATCATAAATTTTTCGTAATTTAGAAGAAGATCATTCCGTATTTTAAAATGAGAGAGAACAAAATTGCCCGGAGGCTGCCAACATTTTGGCTAATATCAGTATTTTTTTTAACTGTGATTTTCAGTTTGGCAACTGATGTTCAGGCACAATATTTTGGTCAGAATAAAGTGCGATATAAGAACCTTAAGTTCAAAGTATATCAAACGCCTCATTTTGAACTTTATTACTATTTAAAGAACGATAGCCTGGTCAGAAGCTTTGCAAAGGAAGCTGAAGTATGGTATGATCTGCACCAGCAAGTTTTCCGGGATACATTTTTAAAGAAAAACCCGTTTATACTTTATTCAAATCACCCTGATTTTCAGCAGACAACAGCCCTTATGGGCGAAATTGGAGTGGGAACTGGAGGAGTAACCGAAGGAATGAAAAACCGGGTTATCATGCCTGTTTCTCAGGTTAATCATCAGACAAGACATGTTTTAGGTCATGAGCTTGTTCATGCTTTTCAATACCATTCCCTTATTGAGGGAGACTCAACCAACCTGGAAAACATCGGAAACCTGCCTCTATGGATGGTTGAAGGAATGGCTGAATACCTTTCCGTTGGTAAAATGGATGCATATACAGCTATGTGGATGCGTGATGCTTTTTTAAATAAAGATATTCCTACCCTAAAAGATCTTACAACCTCGAATAAATATTTCCCATACCGTTACGGACAGGCATTTTGGTCGTATATAGGATCCACATACGGTGATACGGTAATTGTCCCTTTCTTCAAGGAAACTGCCAAATATGGCTATGAGATGGCCATACGCCGCACGTTCGGTTATGATGAAAAGACACTTTCAAGCCTTTGGAAGACAAGTATTGAGAATACTTACAGGCCTTATTTAAAAGATACAGCCCAAATTCCAATCGGTACCAGGATCATCGATGAGAAAAACGGAGGTGAAAATTATAATGTTGCTCCGGCAATCTCACCTGATGGAAATTATATAGCCTTTCTTTCAGAGAAAAGTCTACTTAGCATCGACCTTTTTCTTGCCGATGCTAGAACCGGAAAGATCATCAGGAAACTAACCAGCAAAGCCCGAAATACGCACATTGATGAATTTAATTTTATTGAATCAGCAGGCGCCTGGTCACCTGACAGTAAGAAATTTGCATTCAGTGTATTCAGTGCAGGTGTCAACAAATTAGTCATCGTTGATATTTCCAATGGTCGTCTCCTCTCTACAGAATCGATGGGAAATGTTGAAGAGTTCAGTAATATTACCTGGTCTCCAAATGGAACCGACATTGCATTTTCAGGATTAAAAGAAGGTCAGAGCGATCTATACCAGTATAATCTGAATACAAAAGTATTATCACAGTTAACCAACGACAGATATTCGGATTATCATCCAACCTATTCACGCGATGGTCGTTCAATTGCTTTCAGCAGCGACCGCAAAACATTAGATGACAGCTCCAATGATGTGCGGGTAACCATGAGTCTGGCTGTTTTGGATGTGGCCAGTAAAAACATTACAAACCTTCCGGTATTCGAAGGTGCAAATAATCTTAACCCGCAATACTCTGCTGATGGAAAAAGCCTTTACTTCCTGTCTAACAGAGATGGTTTCAGGAATTTATACAGGTATTCCCTTTCAGGCGGCTCTGTTGAGCAATTAACTGATTACTTTACCGGAATAAGCGGTATTACTGAATATTCACCCGCCCTTAGTGTCTCTAACCAGGACGACATTCTTTATTCATATTATAGGGCGCAGAAGTACACCATATATAATGCTAAATCATCCCAGTTCAGTCCAAAATCAATAGATCCGGGGGATTTAAATTTTGAAGCCGCCCTTCTTCCTCCGGCAAAATCGGTAGGAGTAAATATTATAAATGCCAACCTTAATAATTTTGAAAGGTTTGAGCTGATACCGGGAGATTCCATTCAACATGTCCCATACAAGCCAAAATTCAAACTGGATTATCTTTCAAGTAATGGCGTAGGTGCTTCTGTGGGAAGGTTTGGAACCGGTCTTTCCAGCGGTATTCAGGGGGTTTTCAGCGATATCCTGGGAAGAAATCAAATATATGCTACTGCAGCGGTCAACGGAGAGATCTACGATTTCGGAGGGCAAATTGCCTATGTAAATCAGGAAAGCCGTATTAACTGGGGAGCGGTTGCTTCACACATTCCTTATGTGTCAGGTCAGGTATCTGCAGTTCTTGATAACCTCCCTACCCAAGGAGGCGGAACAGCTACCGTATACAATGAGCGCTATGATATTATCCGCACTTTTGAGGACCAATTTCAGGTATTCGCCTCCTACCCTTTTTCAAGGATACACAGATTTGAGACTGGAAGCGGTGTATCAAGATATAGTTACCGGATAGACCGATACAATAATTATTATGAGTATAGCAATGGTTTTATAGGATACCCTATTGGTGCCAATAAAGAAAAAATATCCAGAGAAGAGGCTCAGCAGACGTATGGTGTAGACTTCAAACCGTTTACCACGGTTCAGTTAAACGGCGCCTTTGTAGGCGATAACTCTTTCTCCGGGGTAACTTCACCCCTTGATGGTTTTCGCTACAGGTTTGGGATTGAAAATTATCAGGGCGATTATAAGCTGAGTGCCTTAACTGCTGACGGCCGCAGATATGTAAGGCTGCAGCCTATTACAATTGCAGCACGTTTGTATAGTTACTCCCGTTTCGGGCGGGATGAAAACCGCTTGTATCAAATGTATGCTGGGTATGGATACCTGATACGTGGTTATGAAGCAAACTCTTTTTACAGGAGTGAAACAACATCTACCAATGGTTTTGATATAAATCAGCTGGTGGGCTCCAAGATTGCTGTAGCTAATTTTGAAATCAGACTGCCTTTCACAGGACCTGCTAAACTGGCCGCTATCGAATCCAAATTCCTCTTCTCAGATCTGAATTTATTTTTCGATATGGGATTAGCTTATGACAGCAATTCTAAAGTCGCTTTCAGATCTGAACCACTTTTAATCGGAGGTCCAAACGGCTATTATGAGCGTATTCCTGCAATGAGCGCCGGAATTTCCTTGCGGGTAAATGTATTCGGATATTTCGTTCTTGAACCATATTATGCCATTCCTTTCCAAAGAAAAGACATTAAAGGCGGGGTATTCGGATTAACCTTTGCCCCGGGATGGTAAAAAAGATACTGTATCATTAACAAAATTGTCAGCCTCTTTTTTAAATTGGATCTGTTTTTTTTAAGATGTTAAGCCTTTCACGCTTTTAACTTTTTTCTGAGACATTTTTAAAGAAAAGGTTAAAAAAAAGCCCTTTTTCAGGCTGCTTTTTTAAGGATATTTTATGTTATCACCAATAATCCCCATAGGACAGACAGGTGGCTGTTCATCTATTAACAGACTAAAAGGAGGGCGGCGTTTTGTTTTTTTTGAGATCCTTGGGTTTGAGGGCCGGTCATCCTCAGAAAAAAATCAGATTAATCCTGGCTTGTTTGGGTTGACAGGCCTCTTTCTATCTATTTTTCAATAATAGCTTTACTTCTTAAGAGCAGGAACCATACTCAACTCTATGGTAAAATTATGTGATTTAAATCAGGGGGGTTGGATCCAAAAAAAGAGACCTTAAGGAGGGATAAAGTATGAATAAAAAATAGCTAAGAAACAGGGACTAAACAGGGACTAAACAGGGAGGAAACAGGGAGAAAACTCAGATAAATACCTGTTTTCCCAGGGTTACCTCTCTCTTTCCAAATACCTTGATTTGCCTTTCTTAATGTAAAATCTTAGAAATATTGCCAGATTTAATTTCCGGGGTCAATGGTCCCTTCATAGATAAGGCAGAATACAATGACAAAGTTCCTGTGAAGCAGGTGTAAAATTAACATTGAAGAGAGCACGTCCGTTCATGCTTATCCGGCCTTTGACTTATGATACAGACTCTTTTAAATCCTCAACCCATAACCTGAGATAGAAGCATTTTTCCCGGCCTGTTAAGCCCCGCTTTAATTTCATGATCGAAAAACTAATCACAATGAATATTCGTAAATTAGTATAGCAAAGCTTAGTAAAGCAGTTTGTACAATTAATAGTAATACTCATGAAACAAATATTAAGTCTTCTTATACTGGTCTTCTTCATTTCAGCAACAAGCTGCGGTCAGAGCAAAACTAAAAGTAAAGAAACTACTAAAACACCCAGAAAATTCCCCATCCAAAAATCGGAGGCAGAATGGAAGAAGATTTTAAGTCCGGTAGCTTTTGAGGTAATGGTTAAAAGAGGGACAGAACCGCCGTTTAGAAACCCTTACAATAACAATCACCAAAAGGGAATTTATGTAAGTGCTGCCACAGGTGAACCTCTGTTCAGTTCGGAAGATAAGTTCGAATCCGGCACTGGCTGGCCAAGTTTTACCAAACCTATTAAACCAGGCGCAGTAATAGTTGTAACAGATACCAGTGAGGGAATGGTAAGGGACGAAGTAATTGATGCCAAAACCGGACTTCACTTAGGGCACGTCTTTGATGATGGCCCCAAGGATAAAGGTGGAAAACGGTATTGTATGAATTCTGCGGCATTAAAGTTTATTAAACAATAAATCAGGATAAACTTCTTAATGGCGTATGCAGGGCCTGTATCCCGGACACCAGGATCTGTTCGAAATCCAGCCCTATGGTAAGATCTATCCAATCCGGGTTAACTGACCTGATCAAACGGTCTTTCTGGATCCGGGTAAACTTGCTAATCAGCTTAAAACGCTCAACTGCCATACCCTCTGAATTAAGTTCTTCAAAGTAAACAAGCCTGGTTAATTGCTGCCCTGCATCAAAAAATAAATTAGGCATCTGCCGGTAAAAAGTCATTGTTTTCATCAGATCTGTACTCATTCCCACATGGAGGCAGCTGCGGTTGCGGTCAGTAACCAGGTATACATACTTCTTCATTTTTACGCTTGGTTTTATAAGGATCGGCATATCAAAAATTTAATTGTTTGTTTTAATAATAATTGCTAATTTTATGAGCATAAATTTACTAACAAATTTAGTATTTCCAAATTTATTTTAAAAAATGGCAAACATATCTTCCAATTTAAAGTACCTGCGTAAGAAAAAGGGGCTTACACAACAGCAATTCGCTGATACATTAGAAATTAAACGTTCACTTGTAGGGGCATACGAAGAGGATCGGGCTGAACCCAAATATGATTTGCTAAAAAAATTCGCAGAATTCTATGAACTCTCGATGGATGAACTTATCAACGATAAAATCGATGATAAATGGAAACCTAAGCCCAAAGGTGATCCAGCTAATATCCGGATATTAAGTATTTCTGTAGATAATCAGGACCGGGAAAATATTGAACTTGTCCCTGTAAAAGCCAGCGCCGGATACTTGAATGGCTTTGGAGATCCTGAATATATCAGCGAGTTACCCAAATTTCATCTGCCAATGTTCAGACAGGGCACCTACCGCGCTTTTGAGATTAAGGGAGATTCGATGCTCCCTCTGGAGTCGGGCACTGTGGTGGTAGGTGAATACCTTAGCAACTGGAATGATTTAAAACCGGGCGATACTTATGTCATCATCAGTAAGGATGATGGAATAGTTTACAAGCGCGTAGGTAGCAAATTCAAGGAGAATAAATCCTTAAAGCTGATCTCAGACAATCCGGTTTATGAACCATATACCATTCCAGGTGAAAATGTGCTGGAGATCTGGAAAGCGAAAGCTTTCATTAGTACCAATTTCCCGGAACCTGTGCAGGAACCTACTCTTGAAACCTTAACCACTATGGTATCACAAATGCAAAAGTCCATTTCAAATCTCGACAGAAATAAATCTTAACACTTTTTAACTATTCCTGATTAAACCAAATGCCTTTAAAACTATCTATCAGTATATACAAACACATACAGTAATGAAAAGTATATTGATAACCGCGACATTATTAATTGGCATGATCAGTTTAGGATATTCACAGGACAGGAAAGAAAGGGAAAGACCGAAAGGCCCCGGACAGGAACACCCTATTAAAAGCCCCGAAGAGCGTGCGAAACTGAACGCAGATATGATGGCCAAGAAGTTAAACCTGACAGATAAACAGAAAGATGAAGTTTATGCTTTAAATCTGGAACGTACGGAAAGGATGGAGAAGATTAGGAAATCAGAAATGGCTTTCAGAAAGGAACTGATGGAAAAACACAAGTCAGCCATGATGGAATCAGAGAAAAAACTAAATAAGATCCTCACTGATGAACAACAAAAAACCTATCAGGAAATGAAAAATCAGGAAAGGGGAAAAACTAAAAGACACGCACATCCGGCTGTAAGAAGCAAAGTCAGATAAGATCTGCGTCGGAATCTGATTAAAAGCGGCCTGTTTAAGCCGCTTTTCTTATTTTTATCAAAAAATAGAGCTTGGAAGCTATTAACACCTTCATAACAGAACGCTTAGATCAGAGAAAGCAAAAAAATGCTTTACGGACCTTACAGCCTGAAAACTCATTGATTGATTTTTGCTCCAATGATTATCTGGGCTTTGCACGTTCCAATAAATTAAAGGAAATCTTTGAAAAACAGATGGCTGAGCATCACGGATATATGCTTGGATCTACGGGCTCGAGGTTAATCAGGGGCAATGATAGTTTTACCGAAGATCTTGAGAAAGAAATCGCTGATTTTCATCAATCCGCCTCCTCCCTCCTCTTTAATTCAGGATACGACGCGAATTCAGGAATCTTTTCCTCTCTCCCGCAGCGCGGAGATACCATTATTACTGATGAATATATTCATGCATCTATTATAGACGGCGCTCGTTTAAGTCATGCATCCAGGTTTGTTTTTAAGCATAATGACCTGCAAAACCTTGAACAGAAATTAAAGATGGCTACAGGCCGGATTTATATCGCTGTGGAAAGTGTGTATTCTATGGATGGGGATGAAGCTCCTCTTGCTGAAATATGCAATCTGGCGAACAGATATGGTGCAGCAGTCATAGTTGATGAAGCTCATGCAACCGGCATCTTTGGAGAATCAGGGAAAGGTCTTGTTCATGAACTGGACCTTTGTGACCAGGTTTTTGCCCGTATTATAACTTATGGGAAGGGCTTAGGAACTCATGGTGCATCAATTCTTTGTACTGATGATCTCCGTTCGTACCTGATCAATTTCGCGCGATCTTTTGTTTATACCACTGCCGCACCCTTCCTAAATCACCTGCTAATAAAAACTTCTTACGAATATCTTAAATCTACCAATCATCAGGCTGAGATACATAAACGAATAAGCTACTTTACATCCAATATTGATAAGAATTTGAAATTAGTTCCAAGCCGTTCAGCCATACAGGTAATTTTAATACCAGGAAACAAACGGGCAAAAGATACTGCCGACAGAATTCGTATGGCTGGCTATGATGTACGTGCCATCCTAAGTCCAACTGTACCTGAAGGAGCCGAGCGGCTCAGAATATGTATTCATAATCATAACTCTATGGATGAAATATTGAATCTTTGTATGCTGTTAAATAATAACTATGATTAGGCCCATTTTTATCACAGGTATCGGAACAGGGGTTGGTAAAACTGTAACTTCAGCAGTTTTTACTGAAAAGCTCAGGGCAGATTATTGGAAACCCATTCAATCCGGGGATCTCGATAACACCGATACAGATCAACTTAGAGGCCTCGTTGCTAATGAGAGCAGCATGTTTCACCCGGAGGCTTATCGTTTAACACAGCCTTTCTCTCCTCATAAATCGGCTGTTTTAGACGGTATAACTATCGATACTGATAAAATAATTCTTCCCCGAACCACTAATCAGCTGATTATTGAGGGCGCAGGCGGACTGATGGTGCCGCTTAATGATAAGGACCTGATGATCGATCTCATTAAAAAATTTAATGCAGATGTTGTGCTGGTTTTTCAAAATTACCTTGGAAGCATTAATCATACGCTTATGTCTGCAGAAATACTCAGGCTAAATCATATAAAAATCAATAAACTTGTTATCTGCGGACGGCGGGATGCCAGTTCTGAGAAGGTCATATGCCAGCATCTTAAAATGGATCTGATACATATACCCATATTCGAAAAACTGGATAAAGGAACAATACAGGAGTTTGCCTCCGGGTTTAATTTATAGTGCTTGCTTATTCCTTCCCTGTTGTATACGGTATTTCCAGAATCGATGCTGACTAATTACACGTTGGATATAACAAAAAAAGGCGACCCGTATGGATCGCCTTTCTAAGCTTATAAATCAGATTAGAATCCTGGATTAGGAACTAAATTTGGATTATTATCAATTTCACGCTGAGGTATAGGTAAAACAGTTTTCTGACCACCAAAGGCTGCCAAAGGATTACCTGATCTAAGATTTTGCTTATATCTAAGCATATCCATTCTTCTGAATCCTTCAAAGGCAAGTTCTTTCCTTCTCTCAAGAAGAATTGCATCAATTAGATCCTGCTTACCTGTAAATACAAGTTTAGGAGCCAATCCAGCTCTTGAACGCAATTGGTTCAGGATAGTTATAGCTTCTGGACTTAAAACTGTTTGCTGGGCTAAAGCTTCAGCAAGGTTCAGATAAACCTCAGTTACCCTGATCACCGGTGAATTATCAGCATTATTCACTGCATCCGGAAACTTATTGGTAAATGAACGTGTTAAGCCGTCAGCTGCAGTTCCGGTACGCTTTAAATCAAAACGCTTATCACCAGCCTCTGCACTATACGCTGTAGTCAAATTAGCTGAAAAAGGTGCATCACCACGTCCTCCAACTGCTGTAGGGCTATAATAAGCTGCCCATCCACCTGAACCTGTACGGCCGTTATCAGTAGCAGAATTCTGGATCGTGAATACATCTTCAGCAGTGTTTTTATCATAGAAACTATAATCACTTGCCAGAACATAAGGGCCTGTTAAAGCAGCTCTTGCCGCAGTAATTGCATTCGCCCACTCTTCACGATAAAGATATAGTCGTGATAACAAAGCATTTGCAGCTCCTTTTGTAGCCCGGCCTCTGGTATCACTACCGGCGGAATAGCTTGCAGGCAATGCACTGGCAGCTTCAGTTAGATCTTTTTTGATCTGATCGTGAACCTGATTAACTGTGGCTCTGGCTGGGTAAGAGATCGTTCCTGTAAAATCCTCAGTTATCAATGGTACTCCCAGATTTGTTCCGGTGCTGACCTGGAAAGGCTGAGCATATAAGTTAACTAACTGAAAGTATGAAAGAGCACGTAAAAATTTTGCTTCTCCAACAAACTGTGCTTTTTCAGCATCAGTAAGACCCGGTACGCCACCAATACGCGCAATAACTTTATTCGCACGGGTGATAACCTGGTAATGAACCTGCCAGATAGTTGCCACGTTACCGTTTGTAGAAACGGTTGTGAAGTCTCTTAACTCCTGCAGAGTAGGGAAAGATCCTACGAATTCTACATTGTCACCCATATATTCCGAGATTACCTGAGGCAGGGAACCGTAGAAATCAAGGGTCTGAGCTGTACTGTAAATTCCTAATACGGCACTTCTTGCAGTGGAAGGACTATTGAAGATCGTTTCTTCGGTAAGATCCTGCTCAGGGGTCAGCGTTAATTTATCCTCACATGAATTCAGTGAAAATGCTAAGGCTGAGATTGCTATTATATATTTTATCTTCATGATTGCTTTATTTAAAATCCTAAGTTGATACCGAAAGTGATAGATTTAGCTTGCGGCAATGCAAAGAATGTTTCACCTACTACCAGGTTACTTGCACCATTCGCTGATACTTCCGGATCTGGTCCTCTGAAATCTTTGTTCTGAATAGTCCAAAGGTTTTGGCCCAAAGCATAGATCCTTGCGGAACGTAATACTTTAGTTTTGCTTAATACAGATGTAGGAAGAGTGTAACCTAAGGTTAATGTCTTCAATCTTGCATAAGATCCGTCCTGCAGCTGACTTGTAGATAACTGGTGGAATGTAAGACGTGTAGGACTGTTTAAACGTGGGGCAAATGACTGATCACCTGCCTGTTTCCAGTAGTTTAATAGATCTGTACTCTTATTGTAAGATCCTGTTGCGAAGTTCTCGGTAAAACGTAAACCATCGATCAGTACTTTACCGCCATGGGCGAAGTTAAAGAATGCACCTAAATCAAAGTCCTTGTAACGGAAAGTATTGGTAAATCCTCCAACGAAATCCGGATCAGCATGACCAACAATAACACGGTCAGCTGCAACTGGTGTTGTAGTAGCAGTACCATCCTTCTTTAACCACTCAGCATCACCTGTAGCAGGATTAATGCCTTTATATCTGATCAGATAGAAAGAGTTTCTGGATTCTCCAACAACAGCTCTCTGTGCAGTTGAACCTGAAATAAAATCTCTTCCTTCAGGATCCTTATTTGGAGGTAATGAAAGAACGGTATTTTTGTTATATCCAATATTGAAGTTGGTGGTCCAGCTGAAATCTGTAGTTTTTACATTTTGAGTTCCCAATGTTACTTCAAATCCTCTGTTTCTCATCTCACCTACGTTCTGGCTGTTAGAAGCAAAACCTGTAGTATATGGATAAGGAACGCTGGCTAATAAACCAGTTGTCAATTTATTATAATAATTCAATTGCAAATCAACTGCATTGAATAATCTTGATGTTAAACCAATATCCAATTGGGCAGTCTCTTCCCAGCTTAAGTTTGGATTTGCAACTCGTGCAGGAGTTGATGCTGATGCATCATTGTAAGCAGAACCTGCGGCAAACGTTCCCAGATATTCGTAGTAACCAATCTGATCATTACCTGCTGTTCCATAACTTGCAGTCAATTTCAGGAATTGTGCAATTTTGCTGTCCTTATTGAAGAAGTTTTCATTAGAGATGATCCATCCAGCTGAGGCAGCATAGAAAACACCATACTTTTTATTTTCACCAAAACGAGAAGATCCGTCTCTTCTTACTGTTCCTTCAAAAAGGTATTTATCATTATAGGTATAACCTAAACGGGCAAACTGTGATTCCAAAGCCCATTCCTGAGCAGTTTCAGATGCAGTTAAAGGAGTAGATGCGGAACCAATGTTCGGAAGATCATCACTCGCAAATCCCTGGCCTTCAAACAATCCGGCGGTGTATCTTGAGGTTTCAAAAGAATATCCCAATAATCCGCTGAATGAATGATTTTGAGCAAAAATTTTGTTATAACTCAAAGTATTTTGAGTTAACCACTTATTGTCACCACGTCTTGAAATGTATCCGTAACCACCTGGAGTGAATACATCAACCTCACGATATTTTTCATCAAACAAAGCATTATCAATACCCCAGTCAGTTTTAAATGTCAAACCACTGGTAATATCAAATTCAGCGAATGCATTACCTGTGTTACGGGTAGAATTCAGTTTATTGAAACCTGTAGCCTCTAATCCTAAAACGTTCTGAACAAAGCCTGTATTTACAAAATTCCCGTTCGCATCATATGGCATAACATATGGAAGCTGCAGATAAGCGGCAGTTAAAGGTGCATAGGTGCTATTTTCAGCGCCGATACGGTCAGAATTAACACGTGCAAGGTTATAATTTAATCCAAACCTTAATTTATCACTAATGGTGTGGTTAAAATTAAAACGGCCTGATAAACGGTCAAGATCATTTCCTACTGTATAGCCTTTTTCATTGGAATAGGTTCCTCCAACAAAATACCTGGTCTTGGCATCACCTCCAGAGGCATTGGCATTGAAATTATTTACTGTTCCTGTTCTAACAACAGCATCAGCCCAATCAAAGCTGGTGGTTGGGTAAGCAGGAACTGCAGTGTTATTGGCCTGTAAATATTCTTTACGGAAGTTTCTCCACTGGTCAGCCGTCATATATTTTAAAATATCTGTTGGCTCAGAAGTTCCTGTATAGTAATCCAGGTTGATCTTGGTTGCTGTATTATTAGCTCCAGATTTAGTTTTAATAAGAACAACCCCATTAGAACCTCTTGAACCATAAATCGCAACAGCAGAAGCATCCTTAAGCACAGTCATGCTCTCGATGTCATTGGCATTGATATTCAGCAATGGGTTTAATCCTGCTGCACCACCCTGGGCCTGCGTATAGTTTCCGGTATTCAAAGGAACACCATCAACTACATATAAGGGCTGACCACCTGCATTTAGTGATGAACCGCCACGGATTGTGATCTGAGAAGCAGCTCCTAATACACCGGATGAATTAACCATGTTCACACCAGCCGCCTGTCCCTGCAGAATTTGCTGCGGACTAACGATTGGCACATTTTTAAAGGATTCTGCATTAACGGTAGAAACTGTTTGGGTACTTAAAGCACGACTCTGTGCTCCGTAACCAACAACAACAACCTCTGAAAGTTGTCTAGCGTCAGTTACCAAACGCGCATCCACACGGTTATTAGATCCAATTTCTAACTCTTGAGTTACGAATCCAATATAAGTAAACGTCAAGGTTGTAGCACTTGCAGGAGCATTTAAGGAATAATTCCCATCTGATCCTGTAGAGGTTCCTGCTGTACCCCCTTTAACACGCACGGAAACACCGGGTAGGGGTAAACCGTCATCAGCTCCAACCACTCTACCAGTGATTGTCTTATTCTGAGCCATCGCACTTGTAATTGCAAATAACCCAAACATTAAGAAAGCTAGTAATTTTCTTTTCATGTTGATTTGTTTTAAATTGTAAATTGGTAATATGGCCCACATATATGGGTAAAATAAAGCACAAGATTAGTTGTTTTAACGTGTAATAATTGTACGAGTTTTGTAACTTTGGGGTAACAAAATTGTTGCTTAAAAGAGCGAACAAGGGACTATCTTAATAATTCTGATCTTTTTTTATCTTATTCTTAAATAAATTATTAAACAGGAAAATACCCGGTCGATAGTGACCAATGATCGTCGTAACATTTACCTTCAAAAACACATTTTTCCGGTTTGAAGATATCTGCAATGGTATATTTGGATCGAGTAAATGGTAAACAATCTAAAATGACAATAGTTTCAATAATAGGATCAGGAACAATGGGAAACGGAATTGCCCATACTTTTGCCCTTGCAGGTTTTAATGTGCGGTTAATTGATATTTCAGATGAACGTTTGAAAAAAGGCTTAACCGCGATCGGCAAAAATCTTGACCGTCAGATTTCAAAAGGACTAATCTCAGAAGTAATAAAAATTTCTACACTTGGGAACATTCAGACATTTACTGATACACATTCAGGAGTAAAAGACTCAGACCTGATCATTGAAGCCGCGACAGAAAACCTGGATATTAAACTGGATATTTTCCGAAATCTTGATCAGTATTGTAAACCTGATGCAATTCTTGCCTCTAATACTTCATCTATATCCATTACTAAAATAGCATCTGTGACCGGACGCCCTGACAAGGTGATTGGAATGCATTTCATGAATCCGGTTCCTGTTATGAAGCTTGTTGAAATTATACGGGGATATTCGACCTCCGAACAGGTGACAAAAACCATAATGGATCTTACGGTTAAGCTGGACAAAGTTCCTGTTGAAGTAAATGATTATCCTGGCTTTGTGGCTAACCGTATCCTGATGCCTATGATAAATGAAGCTATACAAACACTTCATGAGGGTGTGGCAGGAGTAAATGAGATCGATACAGTTATGAAACTGGGCATGGCCCATCCAATGGGTCCTTTACAGCTAGCTGATTTTATAGGGCTTGACGTCTGTCTGGCAATCCTGAATGTCCTTTACCAGGGATTTGGTAACACTAAATACGCTGCCTGTCCCCTGCTGGTCAATATGGTTGCTGCAGGTCAGCTCGGTATAAAATCGGGCAGTGGCTTTTATGATTACAGCGCAGGATCAAAGGAACTTATTATTTCTAAAAAATTTCAGATATAAAATTATCACATCCGGTCGGGAACTCTTATTCCTAAAAGAGCCATACCTTTTTTGATAAGTGATGAAGTTGCTGCCGAAAGATCCAGTCTGAAATCCCGGACTATAGCATCCTCAGCTTTCAAAATACTTTCTTCGTGATAAAACTTGTTAAAAAGCTTAGCCAGTTCAAATATGTAATTGGCTACCTGCGCCGGGCTGTATTCTTTAGCTGATGCTTCTATGACATCAGGATATTTGGAAAGGTTCACTATTAATTCGCGTTCTATTGCGGTTAAAGGCAAATTGTAGGTTTGGGTGATCTTCGTTTTATAGGATGCCTTAGCTATAACAGAACGGATACGTGCATGGGTATACTGAATGAAAGGACCAGTATGTCCCTGAAAATCAATGGATTCATTGGGATCAAATAACAGCCGCTTTTTGGGCTCTACCTTCAGAAGAAAAAATTTAAGCGCTCCAAGTCCTATCATATTATAAAGTTTGTTCTTTTCAACTTCTGAAAAACCCTCAACTTTACCTAATTCTTCTGTTCGCTGCTGTGCGGTCTGGATCATTTCCTCCATTATTTCATCGGCATCGACTACTGTTCCCTCCCGGGATTTCATTTTACCTGAAGGCAAATCAACCATCCCATAGGAGAGATGAAATAATCCCTTAGCCCATGTTTTACCTAACTTTTCAAGGATCAGGAATAAAACCTTAAAGTGATAATCCTGTTCATTCCCAACCACGTAAATGGATTTGTCCATTTTAAAATCATCATATTTCAGCTGGGCAGTTCCAAGATCCTGGGTAATATATACTGACGTTCCATCGGCACGTAAAACCAGCTTCTGATCCAAACCATCCTCCGTGAGGTCTATCCAAACGGAACCATCCTCTTTTTTAAAGAAAACATTTTTTTCCAGGCCTTCCTGAATTATATCCTTTCCCAGAAGGTAGGTATCCGACTCGTAATAATATTTTTCAAAATCCACTCCCAGCATTTTGTAAGTTTCCGAAAAACCTGCATAGACCCAGCTGTTCATGGTACTCCAGAGTTCTTTAACTCCCTTATCCCCCGCTTCCCATTTAAGAAGCATTTCCTGAGCCTGCTGTATAATGGGTGCATTCTTTTTGGCATCCTCTTCACTCTGGCCGCCAGCAACAAGTTCAGCAATCTGCTTTTTGTACTCCTGATCAAATATTACGTAGTATTTACCAACCAAGTGATCTCCTTTCAGGCCGCTGCTTTGGGGTGTCTCTCCATTGCCGAATAATTCCCAGGCAAGCATTGACTTACAAATATGTATTCCCCGGTCGTTCACGAGGTTAACTTTTATCACTTCAAAGCCATTGGCGGAGAGTATCTCAGCCACAGAATAACCCAATAAATTATTACGGATATGACCCAGGTGGAGTGGTTTATTGGTATTTGGGGAAGAGTACTCCACCATAACTTTCTTACCGTTGGGCTCAGACTGTCCGTAATTAGCATCAGATACTTCACCCAGTAATTGCTCTATCCAGTATGAATCAATAATGGATAGATTTAAAAATCCTTTTATAACGTTAAAATTCTCAACCTCCGGGACCTCCGATTTAAGATATTCACCAATTTCCGAACCCGTCTGTTCAGGGGTTTTCTTAGAAAATTTTGTGAACGGGAAAGTCACTGCCGTCACCTGACCTTCAAATTCCTTACGCGTTTCCTGAATAACTATCTTATCAGCACTTATTTCTGTTTGATATAATGTTAAAATCGCCTTTTGAATATATTCTATTATGATATTTTCTATCTTCATCTCTTCAGGTATGTAACAGCAAAATTTATTAATCGTTTATTAAGGAGTTGGTGGCGCGCAACAGGATCTCAAAAGCATTCTCAGCCATAAGATTTTCTTTGTCCAGGGTTGGATTTACCTCAACCATTTCAAAACAGCAAACTTTCGGACTGGTCATGAGCCTTGCCACCAAATTCCCGGCTTCTCTTTCACTGATTCCGTTAGGAACAGGGGTGCCGGTTCCTTTAGATATAGACGCATCCAGTGAATCCACATCAAAGGATACATAGACCAGGTCACAATGATCAAGATATTTCAATGCGTCTATTGCCACCCGCTCCACGCCCCTCTTCCGGATCTCAAAGGCAGGAAAATTTTTTACATTATGTTTTTTCAGAAGGTATTGTTCTGAGGGTTCCGAATCCCGCAAAGCAATATATACCAGGTCGCTGTATTTGATCTTAGGCGCTATGTTAGCTACGTTCTTCAGTTGATACCAGTAATTCAAGGTCTCCTGATCAGGCTGATTGATTTTCGACTCAATATTGTCTTCATCCAGAGCAATGGCCAGGGGCATCCCGTGAAGGTTTCCCGATGGAGTTGTATATGGAGAATGAATATCTGAATGAGCATCTATCCAGATTACGCCGAGCCTCGACTTTGGAAATGCCTTTCGAATTCCTGAAATTGTTCCAGCGGCGCAACTATGATCCCCCGAAAGTAAAATAGGAAACTCCTGATTTTTCAAAGTTTTCGCAACTTCCTCCGTAACACGTTCCACCATTGTTAAAACGCCGGAAATACGCTTTGCAAACTGATTACCTGCCGACTCTAATAAAAGATGGTTTTCGTTCGGGATCTCAAAACTTTTATACTTTTTGAAGTACCGGCTGCCAAAATCCAGAGCTGCAATCTTTATCGCATCAATTCCCAGGCTTGCACCGCGGGTGCCTGCTCCGATTTCTGATTTGACCTCTATGATTTTTAGTTCGCGCATTCCTTTTATACGCATTTTTACAAAGGCTGGGAAAAGTGCATAAAATTTACGCACTACCCTATGTTCTATGCTATATGCTTTTTATATCTTTGCCAAAATTATAAAAAAATGCAGAGTTACGCGGAGTTTCTTGATTTAAGCGTTGGTTTTCCTCAGGATGGTTTTGAAATCATTGATGATGAATTATATTTTCATGATCTGAACCTGATGGAAATGATCGAAACCTATGGTTCACCTTTACGGTTTACCTACCTTCCTATAATTAGTAAGAAGGTTCAACAGGCTAAACTTTTATTTCAAACAGCTATAGTAAAAAATAATTACAGGGGCTCATATAAGTATTGTTACTGTACCAAAAGCTCGCATTTCAGGCACATTGTGGAGGAAGCACTCCGTAATGATATTCACCTTGAAACTTCATCGGCCTTTGATATGCCTATGATTGATGCCCTTGAAAAGAAAGGGTCTTTAAATAAGGATATATCTGTAATCTGTAATGGTTTTAAAACATTCCAGTACAAGCAGTATATCATTGATATGCTGCATGATGGATATAAAAATATCATTCCCGTACTGGATAATAAAGAGGAATTTAATATATATGATGATGAACTGGACATACCATGTAATTTGGGAATGCGGATTGCTGCGGAAGAACAGCCGGATTCTCAATTTTACACGTCGCGTTTAGGTATACGTCTGGAAGATATCATTGACTTTTACAATCATAAGATTGCCCAGAACCCTAATTTTAAGGTTAAGCTGCTTCATTTTTTCATTAATTCAGGGATATCTGATACTCCATATTACTGGAATGAGCTTGAAAAGTACGTGACCCTTTATTGTAAATTCAAAAAGATTAATCCGGATCTGGACACACTTGATATTGGTGGAGGAATGCCGTTTAAAGATTCCCTGGTTTTTGATTTCGACTATGAGTATATGGTCAATGAGATTGTGAAACGTATCAAGGAGATCTGCGCAGAGCATGAGGTTATGGAACCGGATATTATAACTGAATTCGGGAAATACACAGTTGCAGAAGCTTCCGGGATACTTTACAAGGTACTGGGCCGCAAGCAACAGAATGACCGGGAAAAATGGCTTATGCTGGATGGTTCATTCATTACCAATCTCCCTGATGTGTGGGCCTTAAATCAGAAATATATTCTGGCGCCTATCAACAATTGGGATTCCGAATATGAACGCGTAAATTTAGGTGGAATTACCTGCGACGGACAGGATTATTACAGTCAGGAAGCGCATATGAATAACGTTTTTATGCCTAAAACACGTAAAGTTCAATATTTAGGCTTCTTTCATACCGGCGCTTACCAGGAGGTTCTGAGTGGCTACGGAGGCATTCATCATTGCCTTCTTCCTTCTCCCAAGCATGTCATTATCCGGCGTAACCGGGATGAAACTTTTAATTTTGAAGTGTTTGGTGAAGAGCAGAACAGCAAGCAGGTTCTTAAGATCCTGGGATATTAAAACAGGGGCAAAACCCGAATTTGTTGCAGACGATGAAAAAAATACACCTGGCTCTGTTTTGCCTTTTACCTTTGCTTTCCTGTTCACAGGAGAAAAACCATATATCTTTCTCATCCAATGAGAAACCCCCGCTCAGGCAGGAAGAATTTACAACATTAAAGTTTGAAGCTGAGGGAAAACCATGTCTTGCAACCATAAATAACAGGTATCTTAATTTTAAGGATAAGGAACTGTATCCCTTATCGCTGTTTATTACAGTTAAAACTCTAAGTGCAGATAAAAATGGCGAGCCCACGGCAAAGGAAGCCGCCGTGTTTAACACTTTACAAACTACGATCATACGAGACCTGAGCAAAAAGCTTGGCAACTATTGTTATGTTGGCACAACCACCATGGACGGGTACCGGGATATTCTTCTCTATATCACTGAAAAAGACCGTGATAATGCGGCTGAAACTTTAAACCAGCTGAAAAAAGATAATGTGCGAATTGAGACTTATACTTTTGAGTCAGATACCGAATGGGAAGCTGTTGCATCTTTTTACGAGGCAATAGCTGCTGAAAATTAGTTGTCAAATTTATCCAGAAGCTTAATAAGGGTCGCAAAATCCTTTGGATAGGGTGCCTCAAAAGTCATTTCGGTAGTCTCGTCAATCTTTAAGGTGATCTGCCGGGCATGGAGCGCAAAACGCTTCATTATAGGGAGCTCTTCCTGGTCTTTACCCAAACGGTAAGCCCGTTTGATTTCAGAAAGGAATACGGGCTTACCCCCGTACATTTCGTCTCCGGCAATATTGGCCCGTTGTGATGCTAAATGAATACGGATCTGATGCATCCTCCCGGTAACCGGCCGGCATTCAACAAGCGTATAATGCTTATAATATTTTATGGAATTAAAGATGGTTTCCGCCGGTTTGCCTTCCTGCCGGTTAATAGCCACATTTTTGCCTCCCAGGTTTAAGATCGGCAGGTTTACGTGAAGATCCTCGAATACGTGGGTTCCGTTAATCAGGGCATGATAAACTTTGTTAACCTTTCTATGCTCAAACTGCATGGAAACAAAACGATATGCTTCCGGATTTTTGGCAATGATCATTACCCCCGAGGTTTCTTTGTCCAGACGATGACAAATCTGGGCATCCTCCCAATATTGCTTGGCCAGACGCAGCAAGTTAACTTCCCCTCCTTCCCTGTCGTCAAGAGAGCTCAGGAAAGCGGGCTTATTTACAATAATAAGATCTTTATTTTCAAAAAGGATTAGGTCCTCAAACTTTGGAAACTTCAATTCATTCTTTATTAGAATGCAAAAGTAGGTTTAATTTACAGGATCTGAGGAAAGTGGTAATTTATTTTAGTTCAAATTTATAACCAACACCCTTTACGGTACTTACGTAATTGTCTCCCAATTTCTCACGCAATTTGCGAATGTGAACATCAATTGTACGGTTGGTTACCACAACGGAATCCTCCCAAATATTCTTCAGGATAACTTCCCTGGTGTATACTTTTCCTGGTCTTGAAGCCAACAAATACAATAATTCAAATTCCTTCTTTGCCAGCACAATCTTTTCACCTTTACGGAAAACCAGAAAGGCCTCCCTGTCGATAACAAGATCACCGATCTCAAGCTTATTATCCAATTCAGTTTCTGCATGAGTGTTTCGCCTTAGGATGGCATTAATACGACTGATAAGGGCTCTTGCTTTAATAGGTTTAGCGATATAATCATCGGCACCCACATTAAATCCGGCAATTTCAGAATACTCTTCACTTCTTGCCGTTAAGAAAACCATGAAGGTGTTTTTAAATTCATTCATCGTTCTCAGGATGCGGCATGCCTCGATTCCATCCATTTTAGGCATCATAATGTCCAGGATGATCAGATCAGGAAAGACACGTTTTGCTTCGGTTACGGCTTCCTGCCCGTTTGATGCTGTAAATACCTGATAACCCTCTTTCTTTAGATTATACTCAATAAGCTCCCGGATATCAGGTTCGTCATCAACAATAAGGATCTTATGTTTAGTTGCACTCATAATAGATTAATTTATGTAAAAGTAACCTCCTAATTACATTAAAACGTTAAGCCTTTATTAAGAAATTGTAAACGTTTAACACTAAATAAGACTTTTAATCCTAATTCAATGTTTTAGCAAGAAATTCCTGAAGCTCAGGTCCCCTTAGGTTTTTAGCCACAATTTTACCTGTTGGATCAAGAATAAAGGAAGCTGGTATTCCTTCCACCTTATATTTACCGGCCACTTCGCTTTCCCATCTTTTCAGATCTGAGACATGCGACCACTTCAGTTTATCGTTTTCAATAGCCTTCATCCAGGCACCCTTATCATCATCAAGAGATACTCCAAGAATTGTAAAACCCTTATCCTTATAGGTATTAAATTGTTTTACAATATTGGGATTCTCTTCCCTGCATGGAGCACACCAGGAAGCCCAGAAATCAAGTAAAACATACTTCCCTTTAAAATCAGATAATTTTACTGGATTACCAACCTGATCAGGCAATTCAAAATCAGGAGCGATCTGCCCTATGGAAACCGGCTTAATCCCCTCCATTTTAGCAACAAAGGACTGAACCGCTTTATTCCCGGGAAATTTCGACTTAATCTCCTCGGCATAGGCTATCAATTCCTTTTCATATTTATTCTGATCCATTGTACCGGCAGCAAAAAATCCGGCCAGATTATCTCTGTTCTCCTGAACAAACTTGAACGATTTAGCTGAGAATTCGTCCATATTAGACTGGAATTTCGGCATTAGCGCATTATAGATTGAATCTTTGGCCTCCGGGTTGGCTGTGACCAAACTAGAGTAATCAGACTGGATCTTCTGGTATATTTTACCGTACTCATTACTTAGTTTATTGAAATCACGGATTTTTTCAGAGTCCTCCGAACCTTCAATAACATAAGTGTTGGTGGTATCGGTATAATTCGTTTTAAAATCCAATTCATCGCCATTCTCCGCTACGAGAAGAAAGTTCTTATCGCCCACAACCAGTGTGTAAAAATTAGCCTCCGGAGAAACCCTTGTGAATTTAAACTCACTGTCCTCGTTTAAAAAGGCAGAATCAATTAACTGATCAGTTTCGTATAGCAAGACTTTCTTGATTTCTCCGGCGTTTTCCACTTTTCCGGAAATTCTGAATTCATTCTTGTTTTTGCAGGAAACTGCAAACAGGCTTATCCCTAACAGGATTAAATTAATTGTTTTCTTCACGTTCTATTTTCTAACTTTTCTATTACCAGTTTACTTGCTGTCTGCGGATTTATCTTCCCTTTAGACTTTTTCATTATATCTCCCATAAATAAGCCAAGAACCCCCTTTTTTCCATTTTGGTATTCTTTTATTTTATCAGGATAACTCTCGAGAACTTCATCAATAATCAGATCCAGTTCATCATGCTCAGTATCGATCAGGAGCTGTAATGAACTGGCGGCTTCTGCCGCAGTTTGTTTTGAATTTTTAATCAGCTCCGGAAAAACTTTATTAGCAGCAACCGAATAATTCAGTTTGCCGCTATCGATAAGTCCGATCAATTCCGCAAGAACTTTAGGCGGAACCTGGAAATCGCTTATCGAAATTCCTGCATCATTCAGAAAAGACCTTAGTGGACCAATTACCCAATTGGCTGCTGCTTTATAATTGCTTACATGGGCGCTTAAATCATCAAAGTATAGGGCAATTTCCTTTTCTGAGGATATAATAAGTGCATCATACTCAGACAGTCCGAAACCGATTGTATACCGTTCCATTTTTTTCGCCGGAAGTTCGGGAAGGGATTCGGCTATCCTTTTAATATATTCCTCCTTAATAACAAGAGGCGGAAGATCAGGCTCAGGGAAATATCTGTAATCGTTGGCCATCTCCTTGCTTCTTAAAGGACTGGTTTTTCCTGTTTCCGCATCAAAATTCAAAGTATTTTGATCTATATGGCCTCCTGCGTCAATTAATTTCGCCTGCCTTAAAAACTCATAATCAATCGCCCTTTGAAGATTTCGTATTGAATTTAAGTTCTTTACTTCACATCTGTTTCCATATTCCCTCGAATTCCTTAGTCTGACGGAGATATTAGCATCGCAGCGGATACTTCCCTCTTCCATGTTTCCGTCGCAAATTTCCAGGTAACGCACCAGTTTGCGGATCTCATTTAAATAGGCGGCCGCTTCCTGGGCAGACCGGATATCAGGCTCGGAAACAATCTCTATCAATGGAACTCCTGCCCGGTTTAAATCAATGAGGGAATCAAATTCATCCTGGTCGTGCATACTTTTACCGGCATCATCCTCCATGTGGATGCGGTTTATCCTTATCCTGCTCGTAGAATCCCCGGCTCTTAAATCAATATATCCAGATACACATATTGGCTGGCTATCCTGAGTGGTTTGAAAACCTTTTGGAAGGTCTGCATAAAAGTAATTCTTACGATCGAAATGTGTTGTAGAATTGATGGAACAATTGGTAGCCAGACCCATTCGTACGGCGTAATCAACCACTTTTCGGTTAAGTTTGGGTAAAGTTCCGGGTAAACCAAGACTTACCGGGCTGATATGTTCATTAGGACCGCCACCAAAACCAGCCGAATCAGCTGAAAAGATTTTACTTGCTGTTGATAACTGCACATGTACCTCAAGCCCGACTACAAGTTCGTATTTTTCAGTTAAACCGTCAGAAATCTTTGTCATTTATACGCGCAGGGTGTGTTTTCCAGAGCAAAGATAATCATTTGATACTGGAATGTCCATTTTTCAGAATTCATACAGGTAAGGTGAGAGCGCATCAGGAAACTTAAAGCGGCTTTCATTCAAATGTTATGCTGCTTCATTGGAATATGTTTAAGTCAGTTTATCAGGCAAAGTCCTTCAATTAAATCCACGGCTTTTTTTACGCCGTTTTCAGCGTTAATACTTTTTGACATGGAAGAAGCATTCTTATATAGTTTATCGTCGCTAATTAACTGACTGATTTTTTCGGCAAACATTACGGGAGTCATTTTGGACAATGGCACAGGTTTGACTGCAATACCCAGCTTGAAAGCAAGGTCTGCCCAAAAATAATGGTCGCCGACCGGATATAAAACCGGGCAGATTAACATCGGTTTGCCCGCACGAAGGCATTCTGCAATAGTGCCGATCCCTCCGTGATGTACAATAGCTTTTACTTTTGGAAAAAGGGTTTCGAAATTAGCCGAAGAAACAACTTTAATGTTTTGAGAAGATAAATTCAATTCATTCCAGTTGCCCCAGCCCTTTATTATTATAAATCTTTCATCAAGTTCCTCAACGGCATAATTTATCAGCGATGATATGTCTTTTTTCAAGGGCATACTGCCAAATGTGATCACAATTGGAGGTTTACCTTTTTCAAGAAAATCAAGCGTCTCGGGATCTTCGATTCCTGTTCTTTTGGGAAACCAAAATCCGGTAAGGTATTGATTGGCTGGCCAATCGGCGGGTCTTTTCAGGAAACTCGGACTTATTCCATAAATGCAGGGAATATTATTATTTATCTTTTTGCTGTCTAATCCATTCTGGATACGGAATTCGTCTATGGGAGTTTTCAATAAATTATATCTCCACTTATTCAGCTTATAGCTCCATCGGTTTAAAAAGGAAGGAAAATTCAACCCGCTAAACATTGGATTTAAAAATGCAGCTGTTTCTTCCATTGCAGGAATCACCGCAACACTGATCGCTTTAACATTTAACTGATTTGTAAACACATCGGCCATCGTTTTTGGCCGGTAAATCACAAGATCACTTGACTGGGCAATTTTATAAAACTCATTCAATGATTTTTTTACCAGGGGGTATATATGTTTGTCAAGATTTCTTTGAATCGCAAAAAGATTAACCTGTAATATCTTTCTACCCTCATCCGAATTTAACAGTTCCTCATAATCAACATCAACCGGATAAAATTTCAGATTATAACTTTGAATAAGCCTTTCAAAGTTTTTGGCAGTTGACAAAGTTACCTCATGGCCTCTTTCAGCGAGAGCCTGGCCGAGTACAGCATAAGGCTGAACATCGCCTCTCGTTCCTAAAGTAAAAATAGCAATTTTCATATGTGTCCAACATAACAACTACAAGTTCACTAAAAAGTTCTGTCACGAATTGGATTAAAAACAAACTATAGAATCGGTGCAGATTCCATTATTTAAAGAATAATTAAAACCATATGAACTTATAATACGCAACCCTCGGCCAAGGGTTTTAATCGCTTAACATTCAACAGACCCAATTTATTCAATAAATGTCCTGGCTTTCAGAAGTGCTCTTTTCAAACCTGAACTGTCCTTTCCGCCGGCCGTAGCAAAAAATGGTTGCCCACCTCCGCCGCCCTGAATTTCCTTAGCAAGTTCACGTATAATATTCCCCGCATGAAGATTTTTATCCTTAACCAGGCTTTCAGATAACATAACAGCCAGATTAGGTTTCCCATCAATATCACATGCAAGCACCAGATATAAATTTTCAATGACATCCTTCAGGGAGAAGGCAAGGGCTTTCAGGGCATCCGCACTGGGCAACTCCACCATCTCTGCAAGAAAATTTACTCCATTTAGTTCGACAGCCTGTTTAGCCAAATCATATTTAAGGGTCTCTGAACGTTCCAGCATGCTCTTTTCAATTTTCTTTTTCAGCTGGCTATTTTCTTCAATAAGACTTTCAACTGATTTTTTAAGATCTTTTGGATTTTTAAGCAGTTCTTTTAAGCCTGAGATCTGTTCATCCTGTTGTCTTATATATTCTTCAGCCTTTTCGGCGCTGATTGCCTCTATCCTTCTTACACCAGCTGCAACTGCACTTTCAGAAAGTATTTTGAAATAGCCAATGCTTCCGCTTGAAGGGGCGTGTGTACCGCCGCAAAGTTCCTTTGAAAAATGCTCACCAAAGGTTATCACACGGACAAAATCGCCATATTTTTCACCGAAAAGAGCAGTTACCCCCGAATTAATTGCTTCCTGATAAGGTACCATGCGCTCTTCCTGGAGGTGCAGATCTTCACGTATTTTTTGATTCACTATCCTCTCAATCTGGTTTAATTCCATTTCACTGACTTTTGCAAAATGAGAAAAATCAAAGCGCAAATTATTGGAATTAACCAGGGAGCCTTTCTGGTTGACGTGATCTCCCAGTACCTTTTTTAAAGCTGCGTGAAGCAGGTGTGTTGCCGTGTGATTATTCTCCGTAGCAGTACGTATATCTGGATCTACCATTGCCCAAAAATTACCATTAAGCTCATCAGGAAGTACATCGAGATAGTGAATGATCAGGCCATTTTCTTTTTTAGTATCCGTTATCTGATATTCAAATAAGCGGGAATGATCCTCAAGCTTACCAGTATCCCCTGCCTGACCCCCTCCTTCTGCATAGAAAGGCGTACGATTTAAAACAATCTGGAACTGATCTTTACCCTTTGCCGAAACCTTACGGTATTTAAGAATTTTACATTCTGTCTCCAGTTCATCATAACCTACAAAATCTACTTCATCGCCCTCATTGACAATAACCCAATCGCCGGTATCAATTGCTGTCGCAGCCCGTGACCGGTTTTTTTGTTTTTGAAGTTCGATTTCAAAACCTTCCATATCTACCCTTAAGCCTTTTTCACGTGCCATAAGTTCTGTCAGATCAATAGGAAAACCGAAAGTGTCATATAACTCAAAAGCAAACTCACCTTTGATAACATTATCAATGACCTCAAGCCGCTCGAACCTTTGAATACCTGTAGCCAAAGTTCTAAGAAAGGAAAGTTCCTCTTCAAGAATCACCTTCTGAACAAAATCCTGCTGCTTTTTCAATTCAGAGAAAACACCATCAAACTGGCTTGCCAGTATTGGAACAAGCTTGTTTAAAAAAGGTTCCTTGAAATTTAAAAATGTATAAGCGTATCTCACTGCACGACGCAGAATCCGCCTTACCACATATCCAGCTTTATTATTGGATGGCAGAGTGCCATCTGCAATGCAAAAACAAATTGCCCGGATATGATCAGCCATCACCCTCATTGCTACATCTGTTTCCCATGCGGGATGGGAAGGGCCGGCATTCCCCTGGTAAGGTATTCTTGATTCTTCAGATATATATTGAATCAGAGGTTGAAAAACATCCGTATCATAATTTGACGTTTTATTTTGTATAACCCGTACAAGGCGTTCGAGACCCATACCTGTATCTACATGCTGGTTAGGAAGTCTTTCCAGAGCACCGCTCTTTAAACGGTTAAACTGCATAAATACATTATTCCAGATCTCAATAACCTGTGGATCATCCTGGTTAATCAGAGCACTTCCAGCTGTTTGTAAACGCTCTGCTGCAGGACGCATATCGACATGTATTTCAGAACAGGGTCCGCAGGGTCCGGTCTCACCCATCTCCCAGAAATTATCTTTTTTATTACCAAGCAGTATCCTGTCTTCCGATATGTATTTACGCCAGATATCATAAGCTTCCTGATCCTTAGGTAAGCCTTCTTTTTCATCTCCCTCAAAAACAGTTACATATAATTGATCCTTAGGGATTTTATAAACCCCGGTAAGGAGCTCCCAGCTCCATTCTATTGCTTCTTTCTTGAAATAATCTCCAAAGCTCCAGTTCCCCAGCATCTCAAACATTGTATGGTGATAGGTGTCAATACCTACTTCCTCAAGGTCATTATGTTTTCCGGAAACCCTCAAACAACGCTGGGTATCAGCTACACGAGGGTATTTAACAGCGGATTCACCTAAAAACAGATCTTTAAACTGGTTCATTCCGGCATTAGTGAACATCAGGGTAGGGTCATTTTTGACCACAATGGGGGCTGACGGCACAATTTGGTGCCCTTTAGCAGCAAAAAAATCTAAAAAACTTTGTCTTATTTCTTTGGTTGTCATCCTGATTAACTAAGTGTGCAAATATAAGATAGATATGGAGTTGTAACAGGTTAAAATGAGATTATTGAATTTATGCCTTGCATTCATGTAATCAAATAATAGTATTTTTACATTTTGAAAAGAACGGTATGCCATATAAAGAGCGGGACATTAATAAGCTATATTATACAATGGGTGAAGTAACCCAAATGTTTGATGTGAATGCATCCCAGATCCGTTTCTATGAACGTGAGTTTGAAATTCTTCAGCCAAAAAAGAATAAAAAGGGAAATCGTCTTTTCACTCCGGAAGATGTAGAAAACCTGAAGATCATTTTTAACCTGGTTAAAGAAAGAGGCTTCACCTTGCAGGGAGCCAAAGACCATCTTAAAAACAACAAAGGAGAAATAAAAGAAAACCAAAAAGTCATTGATTCATTAGAGCGACTGAAGCAGTTCCTTCTCGAAGTCAAAGAACAGCTCTAAACTTATGATACAACATGAAAAGCCTGTAAGCGGACGAAAAATTTTGTTCGTTATTAACCGTAAATCAGGGAAAGGAGTTGATGCAAATTTAAAGGCCCTTATTTTCGCCCAGGCGGGAAAAGATGCTTTTGATTTTCAGATCTATACCATGAGCGGAAATGATGAGCAACTGATCCGTGCAGCACTGAAAGAGTATAAGCCTGAAATCGTAGCGGCAGTTGGAGGAGACGGGACAGTGAATTTACTTGCTGGTATTCTGGTAAACACTAAAATTATCCTTGCTATCATTCCTTATGGTTCTGCAAACGGAATGGCAAAGGAGCTGAATATCGGTACACGGCTTGAAACAGCACTTGAATTACTCAGCACAGGTATACCAAAAGTCATTGATCTGCTTCAGATAAACGGAAATATATGTATTCACCTTGCGGACATAGGTCTGAACGCCAGGGTTGTCAAGAGATTCGAAAGCGATAAGAAACGAGGTATCCTCACTTATGCCAAACATCTCTGGGGGGAAATGTTCCTGCTTAAAACCTATCATTTCAACATTTTTTATGATGGTAAAAGCATCCGAAGAAAGGGAGTTTCGATAACATTCGCAAACGCATCCAAATATGGAACCGGAGCTGTTATCAATCCCGAAGGAATTCTGGATGACGGAAAGTTCGAACTCGTCATTGTAAAACCCTTTCCGCGCATAAAGCTTTTATCAATAGCCTGGAAAATGTTCTTTAACAGATTACATACCTCTGACTATGTGGAAATTATCAGTTGTAAAAAGGCTAAGATTGCAAGCAGTAAAAGAACCACACTCCAAATCGACGGAGAGGTGATTGGGAAGGTTAAGGAAATCAATTTAAATATCCTTCCTAAAGCACTGACGGTTCTGGTTCCGGCAAATTTTGACTGAGTTTATGCTCGTAAACCATACGCCCTATTTCAGACTTTGGATCAGTAACCCAGGCGGATATTAAGGCAGAACCATCGTTTTCGAACTTTATTTTAAAAAATCCTTTTGCTTTCATTCCAAACCGGAGATGCTTACCCCCCCGGAGAACGTATTTAAGTTTAGAACCTGCCCCGCTGACGATATAATGACTTTGATCTTTTACTATATGTTGGAGATTATGTTCATGTCCGGAAGCATATATAATTCCCGGATGCTGTTTAAAAATTTCAATCAGACGTTTCCTGAGATGCCGGTAACGCGGATGAGCGATATCCTCCTTAGCTCCAAAATATTTTCGATACATCGGCAGTAGAGACCCGATCAAAGGAAGGGGAACATAGGCCTTTTTATGATAGATCGTTAAAGGAAAAAGGTGATGAGACAGTTTATACCTCCCTCCATGTATAGCATAACTATATACGGGAGCATGTCCGGCAATGATCACGCGTTTGTTCTTGTTCTCATTAAGAATATTGATGAGATGCTGAAAAAATTCCTCTTCTGAGGATACCCTGCAACCGCATTGCTCTCCAATAGGTCTAAAGCCAGGCTGAAGCCACCATTGGGTGTTAATTAAAATCAGGGTAACATGCGGATTTACACTTATTTCGGTAGGGCCCGGACAGCCCTTGGAGGGAAGCATCACATTTTTATTGAACAACTTCTCCAGATACTTCTCCTGGCGCAAAATGTAATCATAACCATCTTTACGCCCCTTATTCCAGTCGTGGTTCCCTGAAATAAACAGCACTTTACCGTGATAATTTTCTAATGCTTTTTTATGTGCAAGCAGCGTATCCTCTGCTTCTTTTCGAAGGATATTGCCTACCGGAGGCAAGCCGCGGGGATAAATATTATCTCCAAGAAAAACTACTGCAGAATGAACATCCTCATCGAAATGGCATTGCATCGTCTGAAGCACCGGATCTGGCTTATATCGGTTTACGCTCCCTGTATCCCCGATAAGGAAAACTTCGTACGGTTTGATAATTTTGGTTTTGCCTTGCATTTCAATGGGTTAATAACTCAAAACTTATTGATAAAACCTATGTTTACTACCATTCAAGTTTTTGCTTATTCAAAAAAGCTGCCACCCCTTTTTTACAATCTGCAGATGATCGGGTTTGAACATTTAGTTTTATAGCTTCTTCAAGGCTTTCCTCAAGTGTTAAGTCCTGGGTTCTGTTAAGTAGCGTTTTTGTCAGAGCTAAGGATTGCTCCGAAGTAGTGTTAATAATTCTACTTACATACGTACTTACCTTATCATTAATCTCACTTTTATCAATAACAAAATTGATCAGTCCATAATTTGATGCAGTGACAGCATCTATTAAATCCCCACTCAATAACAATTCTTTTGCTCTTCCTTCACCGAGCTTTCTTATTAAGAAGCAAGCTACCAATGCCGGAATAAACCCTATTTTTACTTCTGTATAGCCGAATTTTGCTTCGGGAACTGAAAATATAATATCACAAACAGAGGCCAGACCACATCCTCCGGCTATTGCATGACCCTCAACCTGTGCAACAATGATTTTCGGAGATGTATATATTGAATAGAACAGGTCCTTTAAAGCCCGCGTATCCGCCAGATTTTCTGTCTCTGAATTATTTTGCAGTTGCTGAAGATATTCGAGATCCGCCCCAGCACTAAAGACTTCTCCCGAAGCTTTTAAAACAATCACCTTAATCGCTTTATCGCTTTTTGCCATTAAAAAAGCCTGACTAAGTGAAGCTACAAGTTCAGGATTTAAGGCGTTTCTTTTATCTGGCCGGTTTAAAGTGATATAGGCTGTGCGGTCTGCTATTTCATACTCAACTAATTTCATTAATTCAGCTTCCCTCCTTTCTTCAGGCAAAACATTTCGACTTCTCTCATATTTAGGATTTGAATCAAAATTAAATCAAAATATTAAAGCTTGACTATATATGCAGGATTTTTCTTTAATACATAGCAGGGTATTTTCATTCTGGCTGCCTCAATTTCCCATTCCCTTATTTTATAATCCGGATTTGTCCCATCAATGATAATACTATCAAAATCTATGCAAGTCTTTATTCCTGAAAGTGTGACGGTTGGATTTCCACTAATCAATACTGTATTTACCTTTAGACGACCCGTGAAGAGAAAATTTTTAAAGTTTCTATCCCATTTTATCAAACGAAAATCTGCAAACTGCAAAAAATTAGCGTTTGCAAAATATGATGCTCCGGCAAAGCCACTTCCAGAAGCAAAGAATTTTTCGACGGATTGACCTCTTGCTTCTAAAACCGGCAAAGTTGAAAATGAATGGAGTTGATTCAGTGAATCCAAATCACTAATAACAATTGCCTTACCCTGAAATAAATAAGCAAGCACAGAATTCTTTTTCAGGCTGAAAAAAATCATCTCATGCCGGTTATGATTGATCCATGTGGTAAAAGAAAAACACGCCGTCAGAATAAGCAGAAAGGCAGATAAGGGAAATAAAATCTTCCTTTCAAAAGAAATCTTTAAAACAGCACAGCCCAAAATGGCGTAAAGCAGAATAAACTGAGAAGAACTGATCCAAATACCTCCCCAACTGGCGAAAGGTAAATTTTCAATATGGTAGATCAAACTATTTGAAAAGTTGATCAGCCAGTTAAGGAACATGCCTAAATATTGAACAATAAAAATGAACGGGATAAATAAAAAAACTATACCCGCATACATGATGATTGCGACAGGAAGAACAATTAAGAGATTGCTGATCAGGAAATATACAGGGAACTGATGAAAATAATACAGGCTTATGGGAAAAGTAGCAAGCTGGGCGGCAATTGACAAGGCTGAATAACTCCAGATCTGATCCAGGATCCTATTCCGAATGAAAAACGCCTGATAAATTTTCGGATGAAAATAGACCAATCCAACAACGGCCAAATAGGATAACTGAAAACCTGCATCCGCAAGGTAATAGGGGTTATAAAGAAGGAGGAAGAATGCCGAAATAGCGATCAGATTATATGTATTTTGATTTTTATTTAATGCCTTACCGAACACAAAGAAACTCAGCATTACGGCCGCCCGGCAGACTGGAGAAGAAAATCCGGTAAGTAAAGCATAAAACCAAATAACCGAAACGATGAGAAAAGCGCGAATCAACCTCAGTCGTTTATTTTTATCCATGGGCTTAAGTACCTCTGTTAATACAAGGAATACAATTCCTACATGCATGCCTGATACTGAGAGTACGTGCATAGTGCCTGTTTTAGAATATGCATTGATTAATTCCTTATTCAGTTCGGCCCGGTATCCCAGGATTAAAGTGGAAGCCAAAGCAGCAGCCTCCTTATCCGGCAGATAATAATGAAATTTCCGAACCAGTTTCTGGCGCAGATTTAAGGAAAATGTAATAACAGCATCCCCGGCACGAGGTTTTATTATTCTTACCTGATCCTGAGTCAGGAAGGTCTGGTGATATATCTGATGATTCGCCAGATAATCTTTATAATTAAATTCACCCGGATTGTATGGAGGTTCAACCTCATTATGTAATGGAGGAACCAGCAATATATCACCATAATTTAATGAAAGCTGGCAAATAGAATCCATTTGCACTGAAAAAAGCAATTTCCCTGTAACTGAGCTGGTTTTATTGCCCTCAATATTTTCCATCACCGCCGATTCAAACCTGAGAATGCCCTTTGAAAATTTTGGTTCATTCCGAATTTGTATAATTAAGCCATCCGGGCTCTGTGAAGAGAAATGTTTGTCATCGAATTGCCCTGACCTATATACGGTCAGACCATAGGCTTGATACAGGATAAAAAGGGGTATGAGCAGACCAAATATCCAGGTGTATCTGTAAAGAGAATATTGCCGGTATGTGATTAACAGGAGGAAAAAAATGGCCAGAACAAACAGCGCTGCAATAATTCTTAATTTCAATAACAAAGGATGTGGAAAATAAAATCCAAGGGATATGCCCATAATTAAAGGGATGAGTAATCGTACAAATGGTACCTCCCCTTTATGAAACATATCTTAGAATCTGAAACGAACCTGAAATCTGATATCTGCCCCCCGGGATCTTTCACTTTTTGGATCCTTACCTGATAAGCCAGAATATTTTATGCCTGAAAAACGCATCCATAGATCTATTCCGCGACTAATACTATATCTTCCATTGAAATAATACCTTAGTCCACTACCCTGGTATGCAGGCACAGAATGAGAATACAATACATCATTTTCGTAAGTATAAATTCTGGAATTAAACCCTTCAGTGTCAAAAATGGCAAAACGGATATTTCCCGATATCTTGGAATTCAAAGGATCAAAAATTATATCCTGATAGCTTAAAAATCCAAACTCGGGCCTAGGTTGCCCCTTTCCATATTGCGCGATTTCTGCCCGGTTTCGGAGAGTGAAGGTCTCATTGATCTTATATATTAATTCCAAACGGTAGTTTTGTTTATCTGCCGCGTCTAATCCATTCAGCGTATTAACTTCCTCCGAATTTTCCTCTTTGCTTCCATGTTTATATCTTAACCCGGCTTTCAGGCGCTTATTGGGAGTATAATTAAGCTGAGCAAATAATTCATAGCCCTGCGAAGGCCCATCCGCTCTGAATTTGAGCCATGGAAATCTATAAAAGTCAGTATAGGTTATTAACTCCCATCGGGGATTAAATTTTATGGTGATACCTGCAAAAAAACCTTTTTCATTAACTGCGCTGGTAGATTCCGAAACCGCCTGATTAAAAAATGAGTGATAATTTCTGGCGTAATTCCTGTGCAGCAAGGCGAGGGAAACCTGTCCGGACAGGCTGCTGATAAAGCCATTAATAAAAGCAAATCCCGAATTCAGACTATGCCCGGCTTCGCCGAAAAAATAGGTGTTCCTTAGTGTATAATTATAATTAAAACCAAGGTTTGTTAATGAATTTCCGGTAAAATTGTAGCGCTGATAAAGCTGATCCCCGGCAGCAAATGGCAAACTTAAACGGGTTTGATAGGAAGTAAATCCCATGCTTAAGCCCTGGTATAAATACTGCAAATTCGCCCCGTAAACCAATTGATCTGCTGAATTCTTATTTTTCAATTCTGTTTCTGTACGATGTAAACCACTTAAAGCGAAAGATTTAATTTCTCTCCCTGTGTCTGATATGGCAGCATCTATTTTTTTATAAGAAAAGAACGGGGTAAATAATAGATCCTTAATAGCAAGACTTGCTGATACACCGCGAAAAAAAGAGGTCTCATTCACCGAGCTATATGGACGGAGCCCGATCTCCTGCCTGGCAATACTGGTAAGTCCGGCGGTCTTTCCAAAACCTAAACCCGACCACAAACTAAGTCCCTGACCAAATTGAAGAGCATAGTCTCCAAGAACAAGTTTCCTGATCAATCCTTTATCCCTAATTGAAACATTAGCGGAATAAAAATCGAAGCCTCCGTTTCTTTTTCCTGAAAAGAACTTTTCTCCGCTGTCCTTTTCCAAATTCAGAGAAGCAGCGAGGATATGGGAATAATTAAAACGATACCTTGCAAATAACTTCAGATCAGAACCCGGGTAATGGTTCTCATCAGGATCAGATCTCTCCAAACCACCAATCCTAATTATAAGATCATGCTTTCCTTCTGCGATTTCATGCAATGAGACAGCAGCCAGCTCACTCCGTTCGCCCAGAACTACAAAATAAAATAACCTGCGAATGCTTTCAATCCCGAATCCTGGTAGTCCCTGTAATTCCATCAGGTCTATAAATAAACCATTCTTTTCGCGATGGGAAAGAAACGAATTGATCTGAACTGGTGATAGAAATACCAGTTCCTGAAGATGTTCCCGGCTGACGGTATTAATATCCAGAGGATTATTTCTATAATAATAGAGACGTTCTGTAATCTCCGAATAGTCCAGTTCTTCTGAATTATTTGCGGCGATGGATTCAATCACCTCTGCGATAATACTATCATCAGGAATTTGTGAATAAAGCTTTTCATTATAAAAAAACCATAGGAGCAGCAACCCTGTATATCCTACCTTAAAATTCATAACTCAAGGCTAACTGCGGAGACATACCCAGATTGGGGTGTGAAGAAACAGCTGCATCAATACATAAGCGCTGAACATTCAAACCAAAACCAGAGTATTGCCTGAAGGGATTGGCTGAGATTCCGCATCGAAGTGAAAACCAGGTGATCAATTTATATTCTAAGCCCCATTTCACATCCGTGGCATCGTTTAATACTTTCTGAATATCGCTGACCATTAAAACCTTATCCTTAAACTTATAACGAAGGCCAAACGTAATTACCACCGGAATTTCCGAACCGGGAGCATCATTAAACCTGCTGTTGTTAGGGTTCGAAATATGACTGCCTAATAAAAGCTTGTCCGTTAGCTTGTACTGGATACCTGCTTCAACGCTAAATGCCGGGGCCGATCCATACTTTTTTATCTCTTGGTAGTGATAGTTAAATCCTATGGCAAGAAATAGTGAATTTCCGAATTTGCGGGAATAAACCACTCCCGCTTCCTGTTCCAGATATTCCTTAAAACCATAACGTTTAAAATGTACTCCGACAACGTTCTGTTTTAATGGAAGTGCAAATCCGGCAGACTGGGTATACAGGTCTGTACCTGTGAAATGCTGAACATAACCGACAGCAAAAATTGCTTTTTCAATATTGGCTATTCCTGCAGGATTTAGCTGTAATGACCAGACATCCTGCAAAGCTGCACCTGCGGAACCCAGAGATATGGATCTAGCTCCAGGACTGCTTTGAGCATAGGCGGATATCTGGAATAAAATACAGATCAGGCAGATGTGGTTCTTCATTACCTGAATTTAAAACATTGATAAAGGAGAACCATCAACAAATTATTAAACGGCAGTAACAAAAGCTCATATTAAACGTCTTTATACTATTATCAATCGCAGACTATGAAAAAAATTATTTTAAATCTGGCGCTCATCCTTATTGGTAGCGGTCTTTATGCCCAGGGGAAAAAAATTGCTGAAGGGACAATTACCTATACAGTTGAATGGAATTTACCGGAACAAATGCAGGCTATGGCCGGGAATTTCCCAAAAGAGTTGAAGGTGTATTTCAAAGGCGATTCTTCCAGTGTAAAAACAGAATCGGCGATGTATAACAGCACCAGCATCCTGAACGTGAGCAAAGAATATGAGCGTCTGCTTCTGGATATACCTATGATGGGGAAAAAATATTCTGTAATATTTAGCCCGGCTGACCAGGAAAGAATGCAGGCTAACATGCCTGATCTAACGGTCAAAGCAGGAACAGAAACCAAAACAATTGGTGGCTATACCTCAATAAAACATGAGGTAAATGAAAAAAAGACTAACCAAAACTCTGAAGCATGGTTCACTAAAGACTTAAATGTAACGGCCAACTCTCTTACCAGGTTTTTTGACAAATCATACGGATTTCCAGTACAGTTCACATCTTACATGAACGGATTGAGTATTAAAGCAGTCTTAAAAGAAATTAAAGAAACTCCTGTTCCCGGAGGATCATTTACCGCATCTAAAGATTATGAAGAAATAACCCTGGATCAACTAATGCAAATGCAGGGAGGCGGACGATAAAACCACCTTTGATTTCGCCTCTGACCCTTATAAGCTTTTTAACTTCGGCTGTTTTATTTAACTTGCACCGATGTTAAAAAGCTTTGTTGTTTTTACACGATTTTTCCTGCTGTGGCTCATCTTTTTCTTTATTGACCGGGTCATTTTTCTTGCTTACTTTTCAGACAAACTTCAGGAAGCAGATTTTTTTGAAGTGATCCAAACATTCTGGAACGCTTTAAGGCTGGATGCTTCCATGATTGCTTATATCTCAGCATTACCGCTTCTTGGTTATATTATTCTGCTGTTTTTTCCCCGCTTTAATTTCCCGAAAATAATCGCCAGGACATTTGTCATTTTTCTGCTTGTGGTATTTACGCTTATCAGCGTTTTTAATCTGAACTTATACAGGGAATGGGGTTCTAAAATTAATTACAGGGCCCTGGATCTGGCTTTTAACTCTACAAAAGAAGCAGTTGCATCCGGCTCTTCTTCGCCAATCTGGTTATCTCTGGCTTTTTTAATCGTTTTCCTTTCCGCATCAATTTTCCTTTCCATCCGGATTATCGACTATCAGATTTATAACAGAACAACAGCTTTATGGAAAAAAACAGCCTCCGGATTTTTAGCTCTGGCGCTGCTCTTTTTAATAGCCAGAGGCGGATGGCAGCTATCACCGATCAATCAGAGCATGGCTTATTTTTCCACGAATACGGTCTTAAATCATGCATCAGTAAACACGGAGTGGAATCTTATCCATGATGTGATAAGTAATAAATTCGGGAATGACAACCCTTATAAATACTATTCAAAAGGAGAGGCGAAAAAAATTGTTGCCGAATTATTTCCCCAACCTAAAGAAAAGTCAGTAAGGGTTATTGAGTCCGGGAAACCGAATATTGTATTGATCGTATTGGAAAGTTTTACTGCCGAATTTGTAGAAAGCCTGGGGGGGGAAAAAGGAATAGCTCCAAATCTTGAAACACTGATCGGGGAAGGACTGCTTTTCAGCGAGATCTATGCTGCAGCAGGCAGAACAGACAAAGGAATGGTGGCTACTTTAAGCGGTTTTCCTTCCCAGGCTATCCGTAGCATTATGAAACAAAATTCCAAACAGGAAAAGCTTCCTGGTATTGCTCAGGAACTGGCCGCAAACGGGTATAAAACTTCATTTTACTATGGGGGGGAAAGTGAATTCTTTAACATGAAATCCTATTTGCTTAGTCACGGATACCAAACCCTGATAGACCAGTATAACTTTGCTAAAAAGGACATGAATTCCAAATGGGGCACTTTTGACCATAAGGTTTTTGAAAAAAACTTACAGGACCTTGATCAGGTTAAACAGCCATTTTTTTCAACGATACTGACTTTAACAAACCATGAGCCTTTTGAATTACCGGGAAAAGCCCGATTCAAAGGAGAAAATGTTGAGAATAAATTCAGAAGTACAAGCTTTTATACTGATTCCAGTTTAGGTGCCTATATTAAAGAGGCAAGAAGCAAAACATGGTATAAGAATACTTTATTTGTTATACTGGCCGATCATAGTCACCGGCTTCCCCGCAGCATAACAGAGTATGACCCGAAACGTTATCATATACCGCTCTTGTTTTTTGGAGATATGTTAAAACCGCAATACAGAGGGTCAAGAATAAATAAAACAGGAAATCAAACCGACCTGGCGGCAACCTTATTAAATCAGCTGAATATTGATCCCCACCGTTATAAATGGAGTAAAGATCTTCTTAATCCGGGAACCCGGGAGTTTGCTTTTTTTAACTGGGATAATGGTTTTGCATTTGCTACCAAAGATCAGATAGTTTCTTTTGACAACATCGGGAAGAATATCATACTAAGAAAAAATCCCCCTAACCCAAAAATCGAAGCTGAACAACTGTATTATGGTAAAGCTTATATGCAGCAGGTGTTCCAGGAATATCTGGATTATTAATGGCTTCTCAGAACCTATTAAAAAAGCTCAAGCGCCTCTTCAATTTTACCATAAACATAATCCAACTGATCATTTGAAATACAGTAGGGCGGCATAATGTAAATAATATTACCCAAGGGTCGCAGAATAATTCCTTCCTGAAGAAAGAAATTATACAGGTTATTCCTCAGATTATTAAAATAGGAGGTCCCTTCTTCGGTTTTCCATTCCAGGGCAAGAATAGTTCCGGTTTGCCTTAGCTGTTTTACTTTTGGATGCTGGCTTAAACGCGATGAAAATGCCGTATGTTTTGCTGATATTCGATCGATATGAGCTGCAGTTTCTGTGTTTAGCAAAAGGTCAAGACTTGCCAGGGCGGCGGAACATGCAATAGGATTTGCCGTAAAGGAGTGTCCATGAAACAGGGTCTTCAGCTTATCATCCGATAAAAAAGCTTCATAGATCTTAAAGGTGCAGGTAGTAACTCCCAAAGCCATTGTACCTCCGGTAAGCCCTTTTGAAAAACACATCAGATCGGGCTGCTGTTCCAAATGTCCGGAAGCAAATAGTTTACCGGTCCGGCCAAACCCTGTCATAACCTCATCCGCAATACATAATATTCCCTCTGATTTACAATGTGCGATTAAATCATTCAGGTATTCTGCCTGGTACATCTGCATGCCGCCAGCACCTTGAACCAAAGGCTCAAAAATAAATGCAGAAAGCTGGGAACCCAACTCCGAAAGCTTCGCTTTCAGACTATCAATATTGTTTTTATCAGGGACATCAATGAATTCAACCTCAAAAAGTAGGTTCTCAAAAGGATGCGTAAATGCACTACGTGAACTGACAGCCATTGCACCGAATGTATCTCCATGGTAAGAATTATGAAATGCCAGAACCTTATTTCTTGATTGTCCACGGTTATGCCAGTATTGAAAGCACATTTTTAACGCGACTTCAACTGCAGTGGATCCATTGTCAGAATAAAAGACCTTTTTTTGATTTGCAGGAAGTATTTCAAGGAGACGTTCGGCTAATTCGACGGCTCCGGAATGGGTGAAGCCTGCAAAAATTACATGTTCAAGAGTTTTTAGCTGCCCGGCTACCTTTTCAGCAATATAAGGATGAGCATGGCCATGGATATTAACCCACCATGATGAAACAGCATCGATATATTTTTTTCCATCCTCTCCTATCAGATATACACCCTCACCCCTCACAATAGGAATTGGAGGAACAGCATTTTGCATTTGAGTATAAGGATGCCATATAACCTCCTGATCACGCTCTGCTAAAGTTTTGGCCATCGTTCTTTTATTAATTCTATCACTCTCTGATCGGTGGGAAAAGTTACATCATCCATATTCAGCTCACTTAGGCTTTTCCATCTGAAAGCCTGCATAATATCTTCTTTGGCGTCAAAATCAAATGCGCTCTCTTTGCAGTTGAGATTAAGTTCGGCAAGTGGTTTCACAATATAATAAACACTTATAATCTGACTATCATTGAATACCGACTGAATAAAAAAGTCGGTCGTATAAAAATGCTCCAAAACCTCAATCTCGGCATTACATTCTTCAACAAACTCCCTTTTCAGGGCATCTATCAGGCCTTCGCCGAATTCAAGACCACCACCCGGAAATTTACTGAAACGAAAACCGTACTCTTCCTCATCACTTAGCAGGATTTGATTTTGTTCATTTATCATGAGTCCATAAACCCGAACATTGAACTTATACATCGCGTGAAAAATGTTTTTTATTTCGTGTCACATTATCCGTAGTCCATTCTATATCAATGCTTTTCGGTTCTGACCGAACAGGGCAGTCAGGCATCCTGCAATAATGACAACATTCCGGAATACAGGGATCCGCATGAATGAAAAATTCTATACTGGAAATCGCATTATGGTTTACTAGTTTATCCACCTCTGAAACTTCTTCATGGACTGTCGTCAGATCAAAGTAATAGGGTAAAGTAAGGTGACAATCAATATGCAATTCCGGCCCGTAACGCTGGGTTCGCAGATTGTGCATGTCAATCCATGAATTCTTACGATTTGCATTCAGTATCGAGATGACCTCATCAGAAGTGTCAATATCCGTTTCATCCATTAAGCCTGAAACAGACCGGCGGACGAGCTTATAGCCGCTGTAAATTATAAACAGGCCTATGGCAATAGATAAAATACTGTCAAGATAGTATAATCCTGTGAAATAGATCAGCAAAAGACCGGTTACAAGGCCAACACTTGTATATGCATCCGTCTGCAGATGCTTCCCATCCGCAAAAAGGGTTAGGGAATTAAGCTTTTTACTCTGATCCACCAGATAATATCCCAAAAAGAAGTTAATAAGCCCTGCACCTGCAATTATTAGAGTTCCGTCCATTAGGTCTTTTATTTCATGCGGAAAGAAAAGGTTATATACAGACTTAAAGGAGATCAGAACACCGGCAATAATGATCAGGCTGCCCTCAATAAATACCGAAAAGAACTCAACCTTTCCATGTCCGTAAGGATGATTGGTATCTTTTGGCTGAGAGGCCACATAAATACTGTAAAACGCAAATAATCCGGCAAGGATATTTACAATACTTTCGGAAGCATCCGTTAATATCGAGTTGGAGGATGTTATAAAGTAGGCGGTAAATTTCGCCAGCATCAGCAGCAGGCCAACTGCCAGAGAAAATATGATTATTTTTTTTTGAGCTTGCAAAACAGGAGTTTAATCTGGGCAAATTTATACAATCCTATAGAGGAAACTTTATAATAAACCAAAATTCAGTCCTCATTTCGCCTTATTTTTTGCATTGGCTTGACAGGTTTATATATTTGCCTTAATTATGAGCATATTATCAAACAGAATTAACAATTTATCCGAGTCAGCCACCATAAAAATGGCAAAAATGGGTCGGGAATTAGCTGCCAAAGGCGTAGATGTAATCAGTTTAAGCCTGGGAGAAACAGATTTTTTTACACCCGACTTTGTAAAAAAGGCCGCAAAAGAGGCAATAGACAAGAACTTTTCCTATTATACCCCCGTTCCCGGATACCCGGAACTCCGAAAGGCAATTGCTGCCAAATTAAAAAGGGAGAACAATCTGGATTATGATTTTGACCAGATCGTAGTTTCCACAGGAGCTAAACAATCTTTAGCTAATGCTATCCTTTGCCTTGTCAATCCGGGCGATGAGGTAATTATCCCTACACCCTATTGGGTATCTTATTCAGAGCTGGTGAAACTAGCGGAAGGCGAATCGGTATTTATAAAAACCACACTTGAGAGTGATTTTAAAATCACACCTGAGCAACTGGAGGCCGCCATGACACCGAAAACACGTTTATTCATGTTTTCCTCTCCAAATAATCCTACCGGAACGGTTTATACCCGTGAGGAACTGGCCGCTTTAGTAAAGGTATTTGAGAAGCACCCTGATGTCTATATTATTTCCGACGAGATCTATGAACATATCAATTTTCTAAATGATCATGAATCAATTGCCCAGTTCCCAAGTGTAAAGGACAGGGTGATCATTATCAATGGATTGTCGAAGGCATATGCAATGACTGGTTGGAGAATCGGTTATTCAGCAAGTAATAAAATTATTGCGGATGCTTGTGATAAATTGCAAAGTCAGATAACTTCCGGTACCTCATCCATAACCCAAAAGGCAGGAATCGCTGCCTACGAAGGAGGTTTGGATACCGTGAAAGAAATGAAAGCGGTTTTTCTTGAACGCAGAAACCTCGTTTACGACCTTCTAAAAGATATTCCGGGCTTAAAAGTTAATTTACCTGGTGGTGCGTTTTATTTTTTTCCTGATGTAAGTTCTTTCTTCGGTAAGAAAACACCGGCAGGAGAAGTGATAAAAAATGCCGAGGATCTGTCCCTTTACCTTTTAAACACAGGTCATGTAGCTACAGTAAGCGGCGATTCATTTGGTGATCCGAATTCAATCCGGATTTCATATGCGGCAGCTAATGAAAAGCTGATAGAAGCTATGAAACGTATTAAAGCTGCACTTGGAGCCTTAAGCTAATGGCTTAATTGCTTATTACCCGCTCTAATAAATCAAAAAAACCATGACCGATATCTTCGAAAAGTTCAATTCATTGAATGTCCTGATTATCGGAGATGTGATGATTGATAGTTATGTTTGGGGGAAGGTGGATAGAATTTCGCCCGAAGCCCCTGTACCCGTTGTTAAGGTAAGCAAGACTGAAAACCGCCTGGGGGGAGCAGCCAATGTTGCTTTAAATATCCGGTCGCTGGGTGCAAATCCAATCATTTGTTCTGTTATTGGAGATGATCAGGAAGGACTTGGCCTTCTTGATCTTCTTGGCAAAGAAAACCTGAGCAAAGAAGGTATACTTATGGTTAAGGGTCGGCCGACAACAGTTAAGACCAGGATAATTGCTCACAATCAGCAAATTGTACGGGTGGATGCTGAAACAGACCGGAATGTTTCCGCAGAGACCACCAGAACCCTGCAGGGAATGATCATGCAGATCCTTTCCGATCATTCCATTGGAGCCATTCTTTTTGAAGATTATGATAAGGGACTGATCACAAAAGAACTTATCAGTACTACTGTCAGCCTTGCCAATCAAAAGGGGATTATAACTGTAGTAGATCCCAAAAAGAGAAATTTTCATTTTTACAAGGGTGTCACCTTATTTAAACCAAACCTCAGTGAATTGAGAGAGGGCTTGAAAATTAATGTGGATCCAGCAAACAACTCGGAAGTTGAAAATGCGGTAAATGGCCTTAGAAAGCAGATTGATGCTAAAATAGTTATGTTGACACTTTCAGAAAACGGCGTATTTATAAGTTCCCGGAATGGAGAAAAGCTAATTCCAGCCCACGTCAGGGATATTGCAGATGTTTCGGGTGCAGGAGATACAGTTATCGCCACAGCAGCTCTCTGTCTGGCAGCAGGTCTGGATGAATTTAAAACTGCTGCGATCGCCAACTTAGCCGGAGGCCTCGTGTGTGAACATATTGGTGTAGTACCCATTGCCAAAGATCGACTTCTGGAAGAGTCGAAACTGCTTTAACAGGCTGTCACATGAAAAATAGGCAAACAACTACAAACCTTTAACCCCGGATCTACTTACGTACTTACTTACTTACTTACTTACTTCGTATTGCCTCAACTGGATCGAGTCTGGATGCCATAAATGCCGGGATAAAACCGGATATTAAGCCAATAGCGGTTGAAAGTGCTATGGTGAGGATAACCTTGCCGATGTCTACAATTATCGTCAGGTCAAAGAAAGTTTTGGAAACATAAGCCAGGATGAAAACAATTGCCAGACCTATTATCCCTCCCATCAGACATAAAAGCACCGATTCAATCAGAAACTGGAGCATAATAAAATAGTTTTTTGCACCCAGGGATTTTTGAATTCCTATGATATTGGTGCGTTCCTTAACCGAAACAAACATAATATTCGCAATTCCGAAGCCACCAACCAGTATTGAAAATCCTCCGATAAAGGCTCCTGCAAAATCAATGATTCCAAAAAGTTGATCAAGCTGGGCTGTTAGTATGGTGGTCTTATTCAGGGAAAAATTATCGTCATCCTGCGGACCAAGTCTGCGGATGGAACGTAAAGTTCCCCTTAACTCACTTTCAAGTTCTGTGACTGAAATATTTTCCCTGCCTTTTATAGCTATCTGCGGATTATATCTTTCGTCTTCAACCTTAATAACCCCTTTTGCATAATTAAGTGGAACGAGTACGGTTTTATCCGCTGATATTCCCAGCATATCCTCTCCCTCCTCCTTGAATACCCCTATTATGGTTACTTTCCTTCCCAGGACGGTTATCACTTTCCCAACAGGTTCCTCGTTGGGAAAGAGCCCTTGGGCTATGGAATACCCGATAATCGCAATCGGCCTTCCGCTTTTAGATTCATTTTCAGTAAAGTAGCGGCCTGATTCAAAATCAAACTTCCAAACTTTATAATAATCATGGGATGCCGCAGATATTTGGGCGCCTTCAATGCTATTGTTTCTGTATTTTATGGTACGGTTACCTATTCCGATTTCAAAAGAAATACCCTCAGCACTCTCCAGCCTGTCAGAAAGTTTATCATAATCCCTGAGCGAAGGCTGCGGTCTGCTGATATATTTCCACCATGGAAAATCAGGGCCACCTACCCATGGCCATTTTTGTATGTAAATGGTGTTACTTCCCAGTTTTTCAACACTGCTTTGGATATTGTTCCGAAGCGTGTCCACGGCAGAAAATACACCTATGATAGTCATAATACCAATAGTTATTCCTAACAATGATAAAATGGTACGCAGTTTATTTTGCCTGAGCGCCTCAAATGCGAATAAAAAGCTCTCTTTTAAAAGTTTGAGAAATATCATAATTCCAGATTAGATCAAATTTAATTAAAAACGTTACAGGAAAAAGGAGAATACAGGCAATATATATTAAGCATCGTTTAACAATGCATTTAATCTTGAACATTTGTGATAATAATTTCGTAAATTTGCGCCCTTAATTCGACACTAAAACACTATGAAATTATCCCAGTTCAAATTTGATTTACCTGAATCCTTAATTGCACATAATCCTGCTGAAAACAGGGATGAAGCCCGTTTAATGGTTTTAGACAGAAAAACCGGCGCAATTGAGCATAGAATTTTTAAAGATGTTTTAGGGTATTTCGGCGAGAAGGATGTGATGATATTAAACAATACAAAAGTGTTTCCTGCACGTTTGTATGGCAATAAAGAAAAGACAGGTGCAACTATTGAAGTTTTCTTATTGCGCGAATTAAACAGAGAACTACGGTTATGGGATGTTCTAGTTGATCCCGCAAGAAAAATAAGAGTTGGAAACAAATTATATTTTGGTGAAGATGACCTGCTGGTTGCAGAGGTTGTTGATAATACCACATCAAGGGGAAGAACAATCCGCTTCCTGTTTGACGGAACAGATGAAGAATTCCGACGCAATATTGAAATATTAGGCGAAACTCCGCTGCCCAAATACATTAAACGCAAAGCTACTGCTGAAGATAAAGAACGCTATCAGACCATTTTCGCTAAAAACGAAGGTGCTGTTGCAGCCCCGACTGCAGGACTTCATTTTAGCCGGGAATTAATGAAACGCCTTGAATTAAAGGGTGTTGAATTCGCAGAAGTTACCCTCCACGTAGGGCTTGGAACATTCCGAGCTGTGGAAGTGGAAGATCTGACCAAACATAAAATGGACTCCGAGCAGTTTATTATTCTGCAAAAGGATGCTGATCTGGTAAACAAGGCAATTCTCGAAAAACGTAAAGTATGTGCTGTAGGGACTACATCCATGCGGGCGATCGAATCGGCAGTATCTGCAGGCAGAGAGCTGAAAGCAGCGAATGACTGGACAAGTAAATTTATCTTCCCCCCTTACGAGTTCAGCATTGCCAATTCTATGATCACCAATTTCCACACGCCTGAGTCAACATTATTGATGATGGTTGCTGCCTTTGGGGGTTATGAGCATGTAATGAAAGCTTATGAAGTAGCGGTTAAGGAAAAGTATCGCTTTTATAGCTATGGCGATGCAATGCTTATAATTTAAGTTCAATAATTACTGAGGATAGTCTTAGCCTATGCCTTTTAAAGGTCAATATCCAGGTTTGGTCATATGAAGTTCTATGCTATTATTGTTGGCGGGGGTACGGGAAGCCGTATGCAGTCGGATCTGCCTAAGCAATTTATGCTTCTTCAGGGACGGCCGGTATTAATGCATACCATTGAAGCTTTCTATAATTCTGAAATCAAACCCGAGATAATCCTGGTTCTGAACGTTGATTTTCATTCCTATTGGGAGGAGCTCTGCATTAAATATAACTTTCAAATTCCCTGTCAACTGGTGAAAGCCGGCTCAAATCGATTTTATTCTGTTAAAAACGGATTGAAGGCGATCAAGGGAAGGGCTATTGTAGCCATACATGATGCTGTAAGGCCCCTGGTTAGTGCAAGACTGATAAAAGATACATTTGAGCAATCCATGAATTTCGGTACAGCTGTAGCTGCCCTAAAGAGCCAGGATTCTGTTCGCCAATTAAATGGAGAAAGTACTGTACATTTAAATCGTGAAGATATTTATCTTATTCAGACACCACAGGTTTTTAAAAGCAATATTTTAATCAAAGCCTATAAACAGGACTACAGAAATGAGTTTACTGATGACGCCTCTGTTGTGGAAAGATCAGGTGTAAATATTCACCTGGTTGAAGGGGAGAACCGGAATTTGAAAATTACTTTTCCCGAGGATATACATCTTGCAGAATATTTTCTGGGAATATCACAAAAATAAACCGGTACCGGATCTTTCAATACGGCACCGGTTAAAATCCTTTATATTGTTCCTCCGCGTATAACACGAAGCAATATCGCGATAATAGCGATAACAAGAAGAATGTGGATTAAGTTTCCACCAACTGGTGAAACGAATGCTCCGAAGATCCATAATATGATCAAAATAACCGCGATCAAATAAAGTAAATTACCCATGGTTTTAGTTTTTAGTTAAATAAATAGCTTATTAAATTCCATAAGCTTAATACCAAAACTGTACCATTTGTTTTATTTAGGTGAAAAAAAATCAGGGATGAGTTAATTTTTAGCGGGAACCCATAAAAAAACCCTGCTTAGCAGGGTTCCTTTTAATATTCGTCTTCGTTAAAGAAGAAGTCATCCTTTGTAGGATAATCTGGCCAGATCTCTTCGATGTTTTCATATGGCTCGCCATCATCCTCTAAAGCCTGCAGATTTTCTATAACTTCTACAGGTGCCCCGGAACGAATTGCGTAATCAATTAGTTCATCCTTGGTAGCCGGCCATGGCGCGTCTTCCAGATGCGACGCTAATTCTAATGTCCAATACATATTTCTTAGAATTTGATTTATACTTTTTTGCAAAAGTATAATAATTTAAATAAGATTATTAATTATTTTTTAACATGTTACTTAAACTCTCGGAACCCATTGATTTTCAGCTATTCCCGCATCAAAGCATAGTTTTCTTGCAAGTACAAACAGGAAGTCACTCAATCGGTTAAGGTAAATAACAACCTTTTCATCGACAAAACTTTCGCCTGCCAAATGCACTGTAATTCGTTCTGCCCTCCTGCAAACACATCTTGAAATATGACAAAATGATACTACGGCACTACCACCAGGAAGAATAAAATGCTTCAGGTCGGGAAGCACTTCATTCATTTTATCAATTTCAGTTTCCAATAGTTCAATATCTGATGTATGAAGATCAGGTATTTTCATTTTAGATTTTTCAGGGTCTGAAGCCAGCGAGGATCCTATAGTGAACAGTCTGTCCTGAATTTCCTTCAGTAAATCCTTATAAGCAAACCCGATCTCATGATCTCGAATCATACCTATGTATGAATTTAACTCATCCACCGTACCATAGCTCTCAATTCTCAAATCATATTTTGGGATTCGGGTACCTCCTATCAGAGAAGTGAATCCCTTATCACCGGTTTTTGTATAGATCTTCATACATTAATATTTATCAGTTTCAGGATAGGAATTCAGTACAGCAGAACCATACTGCCTTTTTATTTCTTGCAATTAACAAAATTATGGGCTGAAACAGACAGGGTTTATGAAGAAATCTACTATGTAATTATGGAAGGGTGTCAAATAGTAAATTATTAAGGATAAATCCCTTTGCGACAGGCTTACCTAATAAATAAGGTTATTTTATCCTTTCAAAATCTGCATTAGCAGCTTTCATTTCCGCCAGGCGCGGAGAAACTGTTTTGATATTCTCATTATGATAATCATTTTCAATTAATCCATCACGCATTCGTATGATTCGATGTGCATGCTGAGCTATATCTTCTTCATGGGTTACCAGAATAATGGTATTGCCTTTTGAATGTATCTCTTCCAGCAATCCCATGATTTCAATGGATGTTTTTGTGTCCAGATTACCAGTCGGTTCATCAGCTAAAATAATTGAGGGGTTATTTACAAGGGCACGTGCCACCGCAACCCGCTGGCGCTGACCTCCTGAAAGTTCATTTGGCTTATGGTGAACCCTGTTTCCTAAGCCCACGCTTTCAAGTGTTTTTTGAGCCCTCTCTTCGCGCTCCCTTCGGCCCACCCCGGCGTAGACAAGGGGCAATGCGACATTTTCAAGGGAAGATGAGCGGGGCAAAAGGTTAAATGTCTGAAAAACAAAGCCTATTTCCTTATTCCTTACCTCGGCGAGTTGGCTATCAGTCATTTCACTAACCTGGTTACCATTTAAAACATACGTACCTTTTGTGGGGGTATCCAGGCATCCGAGAATATTCATTAATGTAGATTTACCTGAACCTGAAGGCCCCATAAGTGCAACAAATTCGCCCTTGTTAATGGTTAACGAAACAGATTTTAGTGCATGAATAGTTTCAGCTCCGATAACGTATTTTCTTCCGATATCTGTTAAGGTTATAAGGGTGTTTTGTGACATGTTTTTGTTTTTAGACTTTCCAGACCTGCAAATTGTTACAGCAATTCGAATTATGATCTATTTGATCACCTTTGATACCCTGAAAAATTTCCCATCCTGGCTGGGTGCATTTTTTAAAGCTTCTTCCCTGCTTAGTTCCTGAATTACTATATCATCCCTCAATACATTCACTTCATCTGTCATATAAACAAGCGGCTCAATTCCATCCGTATCCACCTCGTTAAGCTTATCCATGAATGTTAAAATATCATTCATGTCGTCTATTAATCCCTGCTTATCCTCTTCCTTAACCTCTAACCTGGCTAGATGAGCTATTTTATCAATTGTTTCAAGGTTTATTTTCATTGCCTATTTATTATTTGTCCCAGGGTCGTTTTTCAGTTGCTGTTCAATGATCCCGTATACTTTCTCTTTAAGACTATCAGCATCAGACGAAAGCATGCCCCCGGTCTCTATTGGGGCATGAACACAAATATCGCAAATCCCCGGCCTACTTCCATATTTGCTTCCATCATCCCACATTAATTTCCAGTTATTGCTGATGGTGACAGGTATTATTGACACACCCTGCTCAATAGAAAGCTTAAACGGACCATTCTTAAAGGGCTGCAAAACAGGTGGGTAATCCCCCCCAATCATCCCCTCGGGAAATATAACTACACTCTTACCTTCTTTTAAAGTTTGTTCAACCCTTTTAAATGCTCGGAAAGCCGACATATTGCTCGCCCGGTTTAAGGGGATGTCAATAGTTCTGAAAAATATTCCGGTAATAAAATTTTTCAAAAGCTCATCCTTACCTAAAAATACAAAATTCCGCCTGGCAAGAAGTATGATTGCGGTTACATCCAGATTGGAAGTATGATTTGCGCAAATAATATAGTTCTTCGACCAATCAATTTTTTCCTCATAGGTAAACTTGTATAAAAAACCTGAAAACAGGGAGCTGTAATAGCTAAAGATCCAGCGCAGACGGTTCATTGCATGAAACTTTACAGGTGTACGCGAACAATAGAGTATACCCAAATATAGGATTGAGAAGATGAAGGCTAGCAAAATTTGAAAATAGTATAGGTGAAGCCGTTTTAATAGTCTTTTCATTCAGATCAAAAATAGAAAATTCCGGCGAGGTTTTCCAGGCTCAAATGGGTTTAACGCATCAGCACAGGTTTTTAATGATTAATCTTTAAACTTCCTATATTATAAAAAGCTTCCGGATCTGAAGAAAGTAACCTGCTTTTGAACCCTTACTGAACCCCTCGTTAAAGAAAAAATCATTACTTTCGCCCCATATGGAAACTGTTGTCAGTGGTATCCGCAGTACCGGTAAACTGCATTTAGGGAATTATTTCGGAGCTGTTAAAAACTTTGTTCAGATGCAGCATGAATACAATTGTTATTTTTTCATTGCTGATTTTCATTCCCTGACTACACACCCTACGCCCGCAGATCTGCACGGAAATGTGAGGCAGGTATTAGTTGAGTATCTTGCTGCGGGTATAGATCCCGAAAAGGCAACAATCTATATCCAGTCCGATGTTCCCGAAATTGCAGAATTATACCTGTATCTGAATATGAACGCCTATTTAGGTGAACTTGAGCGCAGCACTTCCTTCAAAGATAAAGTACGTGCCCATCCTGATAATGTAAATGCAGGATTACTAACTTATCCTGTACTTATGGCTGCTGATATTTTGATACACAGGGCTACAAAAGTACCTGTTGGTAAAGATCAGGAGCAACATCTTGAAATGGCCAGAACATTCGGAAACCGTTTCAACAGGTTATATAATAAGGAATACTTCCCGGAGCCTTATGCCTTTAATTTTACGGAAAAACTGGTTAAAGTTCCCGGCCTTGACGGCAAAGGTAAGATGGGAAAATCTGAAGGCGAAGGCAATGCGGTATACCTGTCTGATGAGCCGGAGACTATTCGTAAAAAAGTAATGAGAGCGGTAACAGACAGCGGTCCCACAGAAGAAAATCAGCCTAAAAATGAGGCCATTCAAAACCTGTTCGACCTGATGAAGATTGTTTCATCAAATGATACCTGCGAGCATTTCGATAATCTTTATAATAATTGTCAGATCCGCTATGGCGATTTTAAAAAACAACTGGCAGAAGATATGATCATTGCTACAGCACCTATTCGCGAAAAAATCGCTGCAATTGCTGCTGATGAGCCATACCTGAGACAGGTTTCACGTTTCGGGGCAATAAAGGCTCGGGAAAGCGCTTCAAAAACAATCAGGGAAGTCCGTGAGATAATAGGATTTAAAAGTTTTTGACAGAGAGCTCTGTGATTAAAAAAACAATTAGTATTTTCAAACACGCTTTGCGTTCCCCGCCCGGCGCTTACCTCATATAACATGCATATTGCTATCGTTGGAAACATAGGAGCTGGCAAAACAACTCTTACAGAATTACTTGCCAAACATCTTGGTTATGAAGCGCAGTTTGAAGCCGTGGATAATAACCCCTATTTAGAAGATTTTTACAGCGATATGAAAAGATGGAGCTTTAACCTCCAGATCTATTTTCTGAACAGCCGGTTTCAACAATTAATGGAACTCCAGACTTCACAACGTGACATTATCCAGGATCGCACCATCTATGAAGATGCTTATATTTTTGCGGAGAACCTTCATGATATGGGATTAATGACCTCCAGGGATTATGAGAATTACCGCTCCATTTTTGACAATATCACCTCTTTTATAAAACCTCCCGACCTGCTGATCTATCTTAAAGCATCTGTTCCAACCCTGGTAAATAACATCCAGCGCCGGGGTCGGGAATATGAAGCTGGTATACGACTTGATTATCTTTCAAAGCTGAACGAGAAGTATAAAAAATGGATTGATTCATATACCGAAGGAAAACTACTGGTGCTTGATAAAGATAAACTTGACTTTGCCAACAAGCCAGAGGATCTGGGTTTTGTGATCAATAGCATTGATCGCGAAATACACGGCTTATTCTAGACCAAATTTTCAAGTCCATGAAAATACTCGGCATTATTCCTGCCCGCTATGAATCCAGTCGTTTTCCAGGCAAGCCTTTAGCAGACATTGCCGGCAAAAGTATGATCCAAAGGGTTTATGAACAATGTCAGAAATCCGCCAGTCTGAATAAAACTGTTGTAGCCACGGATGACCTGCGTATCCTGGATCATGTAAAGGATTTCGGCGGTGAGGTTATCATGACCTCCCCTATTCATCCAAGCGGCACCGACCGGTGTGAGGAGGTCGCAAAGCATTTTCCCCAATTCGATATTTGTATCAATATCCAGGGTGATGAACCCCTTATAGATCCAGCACAGATCGATCTCATATCTGACTGCTTCCATCAAAGCGAGGTGAAGATTGCAACCCTTGTTAAAAGGATTAGCACTACAGAAGAACTCTTCAATCTGAACACCCCTAAGGTTGTGCTTAGTAAGGAAATGCAGGCACTTTACTTCAGCCGTACTGCTATACCTTTTTTCAGGAACAAAGAACATTCTGAGTGGCTTAATGAGCATACCTATTTTAAACATATCGGTATCTATGCCTATAGAAGAGAAACCCTCTCGGAAATAACCAGACTACCCGTATCCAGTCTCGAAAAAGCAGAAGCGCTTGAGCAATTACGATGGATTGAAAACGGATATGCTATTCATGCCGCTATTACCGAAAAAGAAAGCTATGCGGTTGACACCCCTGCTGATCTGGAAAAATTGCTGGCATTACTTAAACCCTGAACCAGTAAAATTAAAGGTAATCAAAACTGGTACGCAAAGCCAAATTCTCAATATAGAATTATTTTAATAAATTGAAATCGCTTAAAACGCCATTTTAGATGAAATTTCTTCTCCTTATCGTCTGTATTATGATTAGCAGTTCGTCCTCAGCTCAAATAAGGAACCGTCTGGACTCTATTATAGGAAGCAGCATTCAATCAGGCGAACCGGGGATTGCATTATATATTGAAACCAAGGGTAAAACAATTTATAAAAAGGGGTTCGGACTTGCGGATCTCAATAGCAGAAAACCTATAGGGGCTAAAACTAACTTCCGCCTGGCCTCGGTTTCAAAACAGTTTACTGCCATGTGCATACTTTTGCTTGAAAAAGACAAAAAGCTTGACTTTGACGCCCCAATTTCAGAATTCTTCCCTGAGCTTCCTAAAGCCCTGGGACAAAAGATCAAATTACGCCACTTACTAACTCACTCTTCCGGCATACTTGATTATGAAAGCCTTATGGATGATAGTAAATCGACGCAACTCCTGGATATTGATGTATTGAATCTGCTCAGGGATCAGGATACAACTTATTTCAATCCCGGGAGCCAGTTCAGGTACAGCAATTCCGCTTATGCATTGCTTGCCCTGGTTGTTGAACGGGTTTCAGGACAATCTTTTGCGAGCTTTATGAAGCAAAGGATCTTTAAGCCATTAAAGATGAATAATTCTTTGGTTTATGAGACTTCAGGAGAAATACCTAACCGTTCAATGGGTTTTGCCAGGGATAAAAACAAAGTGCTCTTCGCAAACGACCAAAGTTCAACCAGTGCCGTCAAAGGCGATGGAGGGGTTTATACCTCATTAAATGATTACAGGAAATGGACCAGAGCCCTATGGGAAGGAGACTTACTTAACCTTAGCCTGGCACTCGCAAAATTAAATTTTTCTATCAAGGAGGTAACCGGAAGTTATTATGGTCCTGGCTGGTTTTATTTTGATAAAGGAAATCCCGCACTTTTTCATTCTGGAAGTACCTGTGGATTTAGTACTTTTTCTATAAATATCCCCGGGCAAAAAACAAGTATAGTTTACCTATCCAACATAGCGGGAAATTCAGAACCATTCGGGAAAATATTAAGAGTATTGTCTGAAGAAGAAATAAGCAGCCCTCACGAAGTTTTTCAATTGCATGAACTGACACGCTAAACGCACATTTTTCCACTATCAGTTTTTTTATTTTACAATGAGGGAACATTCTTTTATTTAAACTTGTATTGTATTTAAATACAGCTGGCCTAAATGTAAAATGAACGAGGAATTTTTCAGACATATTTTTCAGAAGCAGCAGGATGCTGATTCTGTACCCCCTAATAATGAAATTGCACGATGGGCATCGGATCTCATTCGTTTAATTTACCCTGAGCAGTCCAAACGCACTTTAGGATCAATCCAGGAATTACATTATGAATTCACAAGGCTGGAGACAGAACTTTTGAGGATCATGGAAGCCACTAAAGCTTGTATAAGCTGTGATATAGAAAAATTAAGCCATGACTTCTTTGAGAAAATTCCCGGCTTGTATGATACCCTGAATACAGATATTAAAGCGATTTTTGAAGGTGATCCTGCGGCAACAAGTGAATTCGAGGTTATCAGGACCTATCCGGGGTTTTATGCTATCTCATTTTACCGTCTGGCTCATGCTCTTTATACCTTAAATGTTCCGCTTCTGCCACGTATCCTTACCGAATATGCACATTCTAAAACCGGAATTGATATTCATCCAGCTGCACAGATCGATGAATATTTCCATATCGATCATGGTACCGGTATCGTAATTGGTGAAACATGCCGGATCGGAAAACATGTTAAATTGTATCAGGGAGTAACTTTAGGGGCACTAAGTGTAGATAAATGCATGGCTAACACCAAACGTCATCCCACTATTGAGGATAATGTAGTAGTTTATTCAGGAGCCACCATTCTGGGCGGGAACACCATTATCGGGCATAACAGTATTATCGGCGGAAATGTCTGGTTAACCAAAAGCATTCCTCCGGGATCATCGGTGTATAATACAGCTGATGTAGTGATAAATATTGGTAAGAACATTAATAAGAATTGAATGGCAGGTATAATTGATCTGGTAGGAAACACACCTATGGTAGAACTTAAGAGATTAAATCCAAATCCTGCTGTTAAGATCTTTGCAAAACTGGAGGGAAATAATCCGGGAGGCAGTGTTAAAGACCGCCCGGCACTAAATATGATAAAGAGTGCGCTTGAACGTGGTGATATTAAAAAAGGCACTCAGCTAATTGAAGCAACAAGCGGTAATACAGGGATCGCCCTGGCAATGATCGCATCCTTACTGGAGATGGAGATTGAGCTTGTAATGCCTTCAAGCTCAACCAGAGAACGCACACTCACAATGGAAGCATTCGGGGCAAAAGTAACTTTGCTGGAAGGCATCGAACTTTGCCGGGATTATGCAGAAGAAAAAGCATCACGCGGGGAGAGTTATTTACTCAATCAGTTTGCTAATCCTGATAATTATTTAGCCCATTATAAAACCACGGCACCCGAGATATGGAATGATACACAGGGTAAAATCACTCATTTCGTTAGCTCGATGGGAACAACAGGAACCATTATGGGCTGCTCGCGTTTTCTGAAAGAAAAAAATCCGGATGTCCGCATCATGGGGTGCCAGCCAACTGAAGATTCATCAATTCCGGGAATAAGACGCTGGCCTGAAGCTTATCTCCCTAAGATTTTTGAACCTCAGCGTGTGGATATCATCAGAGATGTTTCCGAGGAAGAATCCGTAGATATGACCCGTAAACTGGCCAGGGAAGAAGGGATTTTTGCAGGAATGAGCAGCGGAGGAGCAGCAACTGCAGCCATCAAACTTGCTGCTGAATTAAAAGAAGGGCTAATCGTATTTATAGTATGCGACCGCGGAGACAGGTATTTAAGCAGCAATCTTTTTGGATAAACATAAGCATTCAATAATTTTTCTGAAGTAAAATAAATCAGCATAATGAGTGAAAATAAAACGGGCCATATTCTATGGCATGACCTTACGGTAGAGAATGCCGGTGAAGTGAGCGATTTTTACAGCGAAGTTATTGGCTGGGAAAAGGAAGGCTTAAGCATGGGGGATTATGAAGATTTCATAATAAAAAACCCAGAAGATAATGAAGTGGTAGCAGGGATTTGTCATGCGAAAGGCGTAAATAAAGATATTCCCGCACAGTGGCTAATGTATGTTAAGGTAGCAAATCTGGATCAAAGCCTGGAAAAGTGCAGAAAACTGGGGGGAAAAGTTCTTGGAGACAAGCGAAAAATGGGAGAAGGTTATTATTGCCTGATCCAGGATCCTGCCGGAGCCTATTTAATGCTCAGTCAATAATTTTTAATTTTCACTCCTGGATTTCAGCCAGCAATATTTCTATGCCCCCCAAAGTCAGCATATAGTAACTTGCCAGCTTCAGTATGATTTGATACGATTTGATCAATGATCTCCTGGGTCATATCTGGATAATTCACCTCTACCCTCATACTATTATGGATCCAGCTATTGATCACCATATCGTACCTGTCTTTTAAATTTTTTATTACAGCCACCCCCATAACTTTTAAAGCAGCGGCATTTAAGTGTTGTTCATACTGATTCTTCATCGGGATCACCAGAAGCTTCTTTTTCATAAATAAGGCTTCAGCAGGAGTTTCAAAACCAGCTCCGCATAATACCCCTTCCGATTGTGCCATACTTTTAATGAACTTATCATTATGAATAGGCTGGATATTTACGTTTTTACTCCGGAAAGGCCTTTTATTATGCTTTGAGAACACATCCCATTCAACATGTTTAAACTGACTCAGCTTGGCAATAAGTCTTTTATCATCATATGCGGGTAGGTAAACCGTATAATGTCCTTTATTTTCAATATTCTGTTCTCTCACCTGTTTTCTGATAACCGGGGTAAAGACATTTTTTCTGTAAGCTTCAAAATGAAACCCATACTGCGCTGTATTGGGAGCATAGTTTTTAAGGATCAACTTACCCATCATGTCCGTTTGCTCAGCACTGGGAGCCTCCTCAGCTAATACAGCGGCCTGGTGGCTCAATCCGATACATGGAATATTCCGGCTATAACACGCCCAAGAGGAGACGGGTTCAAAATCATTTATTACCAGATCATACTTTTCTACCGGCAGTGCATTGATTTCCTTAACAAGTTTGCGAATATTCGATTTTACAAATGTTTTCCAGAGATCTACCCCACCCGATTTTCCAAAAATAAAACTTAACCCGCGCATTTTATATCTGATAGGAAAAGGCAAAGGAAGATCTCCTTGAATACCGCTTACCAATACATCAACCTCACCATGATGCTGAAGACAGGGTACTACATCCATTGCACGGCTTAAATGTCCATTTCCGGTTCCCTGAATAGCGTAAAGAATTCTCATTGATCTATAATTTCGGGTGTAAATTGCTAAAAAACAATGAAACATTCTAAGCCATGTTCCATTTAAAATCTTTCCTGAGTTTTTTTACAACCCACAAAACTGACTATTGAGCTGAACTAGAAAATCTGTACAAATCCCGGGCCGGCAATTTACCAGGAAATGATTATTGTTAAAATAGAATTACAATCATAAATTTGACTTTAAAACTAAATTATGATCCGTATAAACGAGTATTTTGAAGGTGCAGTAAAATCTCTGGGATATCAATCTGCTGAAGGTAATTCAACAATTGGCGTCATGGAAAAGGGAGAATATGATTTTAATACTTCTCAGCATGAAACCATGAGTATTATTGAAGGATCCTTGGAAGTTCTACTACCCGGCCATCAGGAATGGCATTCGTTTAATTCCGGAGAATCGTTTGAAGTTGAAGCTGACCGGACTTTTAGCGTAAAATCCCCAGGTCAGACCTCTTACCTATGCAAGTATAAATAATATACGATTTAAATAAAAAAAGCTGCCTTAAAAGACAGCTTTTTTATTGATAGTATTTATATATTACAAGATCAGGATCAGTAATAAGATAATGATAATGATTGCTCCAACAGAAAGATAAACACCGCCATTCATCGCTTTAGCTTCTTTCTTCATTTCAAGTAATTCATTACGCAGATCTTTACGGTCCTGACGAGTTAATTCAGATCTGTCCATACTTTTGATCTCTTCCACACGACGGGAAATTTCTTCAACACGCATTTGCTGCTTTTCAGTCATTGCCGGTTTAGCATCCTTTGCCATAACTGATGGTGTAGCTAACATTAACATGAATGCTGTAGCTAGAAAGTAAATTTGTTTTTTCATTGTGCTTTGATTAAGATTTCTACTAAAATAAGTATTAATAATGATAAATAATCACCATTAACTTTTAGACAAATATTGTTCCATAATCTATAATTTCACCCATATTATTTATTTTAAGAATGCGGAATAATTCTTTGCTTACGGGACTTGAGCTATATTTAAATTTAAAGAAATCGCCTTTTCAGGAAATCGTAAAGCATGATTGTGAATAAGATTCCTGATATAATCATTTGATTTATAAGGTGTCAGCTCTTTCTTCAGACATTCTATATCTTCCAGATTTTGATCAGCAGAAACATAGCCCATACCGTAAAAATGCCCGTATTCCATGAGAATACAACTTCTCTCATTCATATGTCTGCCCTTATCCATGAGTATAAAACTCGGCAATGAAGATTTCAAATGTTCAAGTGCTTTGAAAACACGTTCATTATACTGTTCAGGGTTTTCATCCTGAATACAGGCCCCCATACAGGTTTTTTCTGTCAGACCTGTACATGAATCATTATTGCGTTGAACAAAACAAAGCTTTGGACAAAGGTTAAATTCCTTTATTAACTGCTTTAAAAGTCCATGGCCTTCCAGGAGCATACTAAAAGTATAAACCGGGTTGGAAAATTTCAGTCGCTTATCAATAGCCAACCTTAAATAACCATTCTGATCTTCGAACGTATAAAGACCATAAGCATGGTCGAATCTTTTAAGGGACCGGTTATGTGCAGGCCATAAACGTTTAATTTCGATGGCTTCCAAAATAAACGAAACTAATTCATTTCCACATTCCTGAAACGAGATATGATGTATATCCCTTAGAAATTCCTGTTTCTGCCTGCCAGGCTTATTATTCGAAAAATGGCTGCTGACTCTTTTCCTGATGTTTATCGCTTTACCCACATAAACAACCTTGGCCTTACTGTTATGAAAATAATAAATTCCGGGAATGGATGGTAACTTATCCATGTCATCTTTGGGTAAATGAGGTGGCAGCGACTGTTCCTTTGAACGATGATTCAGAGCATGTGCGATATGTCCGTCTTTATCCCTTTCGAGAAGCATAGAAAAGAGTACAGCTGTTGCCTCTGCATCACCGGATGCCCGGTGGCGGTCGGAAATATTTATTCCAATTTGTTTACAAAGCCGTCCCAAACTGTAGGAAGCTAATCCGGGAATGATTTTTCTGCTTAAGCGGACCGTACAAAGCTTTCTCGTTTGAAGATGATAACCTGCAGCTGCCAGATGATAATGCAGGAATGAAAAATCAAAGTTCACATTATGGGCGACAAAGATTTTATCATGAAGAAGATCAAATACCGATTGGGCCACCTCATTAAACGAGGGAGCTGTGCGCACCATTTCATCATTAATACCGGTAAGAGACTGGATATAGACCGGAATGGGGATTTTGGGATTAACCAGGGTTCTGTAATTCTGAACAACCTGATTTCCATCATGTATCAGAATAGCGATTTCAGTAATTCCATTGGCACTGGCATGACCTCCTGTGGTTTCTATATCAACTATTGCATACATGTCTGCCGATCCTAATGCAAATATAAAAAGAAAGCAGTCAACTAAAATTTTTAGCAGTTTAATATTTTACTGGATCTACTTTCTTAAGGGCTTAAGGAGATATTCAAGCCCATTCAGTTTAATTTCATACATAGTAGATAAGAGAATTCCCATTTTTCCTGCAGGAAAACCATTTGACTGATACCAAACAAGATAATATTCAGGAAGATCGCAAATAATCCTGCCTTTGTATTTACCATAGGGCATCCGCATGGTGACGAGCTCCATAAGAATTTCAGGATTCATTAATTGATCTTTTTAATACTTTCCGTTTATAAAAGAATTGAATATATAAGAATGCAATTGTGGTTAGTGCTGCCATCAGATAGAATGTTGGCGGGATCATATTCACATCACTTATATAGAAAGCTCCGGCAATAAATGCTCCAAGGCCAATTCCTGCTTCGAGTGCAATATACATGGTTGCCACAGCCCTGCCTCGGCGTTCCGGATGACTCAAATCTATGATCCAGGCTGTTATTGAAGGGGAAAGCATACCAGTAGCTATCCCATAAACACCTGAAGCCACCATAAGCTGTAAAGGATTGTTGGCATTCCCAATCAATACCATTGAAAGTACCATTATCAGCAGGGAAATTTTAATTATACTAATCCGCCCTATTCTGTCTGACATTTTTCCCGCAACAAACCTGATTAGAAGGGAAGAGAGCGTAAAGACCATAAAAAACATTCCCTTATTGGCAAGCCCGAGGTGACTGCCCCAATCGGAAATCACTGTTAGGATGACACCATAACTCAGATATGAGAGAAAGGTAATGAAAGCCCCTGGCAGGACCTGCCGTTCTATAATTTCCTTACGGTTTATCTTTAAATGCGAGATTTTGAATTTTTCCTTTGTAGGTAGTGTTTCCTTCATATTCATCAGAATGATTATAGAAAGCAAGGCAAATAATGAGGAACAGTAAAACAAAGCATTAATTGAAATTCTTTCAGTCAGTTCGCTGCCAATTGCCGGACCGATAGCCAATCCAGTACTGAAACAAAGGCCATGAATACCCATTGCTTCTCCCCAGCGGCCGGCAGGTACAATATCAGCTACGTAGGCTGCTGTTGCGGTAGGTTTAAACCCTGTAGAAAATCCGTGGAATAATCTGAGCCATAAAAACCCAGCAATACTTGTTAAAAGCGGGTAAAGCAGTCCGCAAATTACACAGACCAGTGAGCCGACGGCCATTACCGGGACACGCCCTATCTTATCAGTAAGTTTGCCGCTGAATGGTCTTGAAATTCCTGCCGTAATTGTAAAGAGAGCAATGATATAACCCTTATATTCGGCGCCTCCTAAACTGCTCAGGTATGCAGGCAATTCCGGTATCAGCATATTAAAACTGGCAGAGAAAAGAAAAGAACTCATGCACAGCAATCCAAACTGCATATTATAAATAGGGTGTTTTTCAGCAGTCATATTTTATTGAGAACCTGACAAAAGTAAAAAGAAATTCCTCCCGGAACCTTTATAGTGATGATAATAAATCAGAATATTAATATTTAAAAATATATGACTGTATTGGGATATTGTTAATAGTTTTGCCCCGCCCAATATTTACCTATGCGCTTAGTCAAATCTACCCTGTTCCTTGTCTTTATTTTACTTTCCTTATGCGCTTTAGGTCAAAGCAGTTCTGTGCTTAAGAAACGCAAAGATGTTATCAGTAAAGAAATAGAAAGTTTAAAAATAAGTCGCAGTAAGATTGATAAAAGTAAAAAACTTTCACTCACGCAGATTAACCTGCTAAATGCCCAGATAAGTTTAAGGGAAGAAAAAATCAGTACCATTAATACTGAAATCAGGGGATTGGATTCTAAGATCTACAATAACGCATCGGAAGTAAAATCACTGCAATCCAATTTAAGCCGACTAAAGACACAGTATTCAAAAATGGTATTGTTTGCATTCCGAAATCAGGGTGCTTATAATAAACTCATGTTTGTATTTGCAGCAAACGATTTTAACCAGGCTTATATGCGCCTTAAATACATGCAGCAGGTTAGTCAGATAAGAAAGAGGCAGGCCAAAATTATTGAAACCACACAGGTATCATTAAAAAAAGAAATTGTTAAGCTTGATCAGAATAAAAAAGAAAGAAGCAATCTCTTACTTGATCAGGTATCTGAAAAACAAACGTTAACCCAAGATAAGGATCAGCAGTCAAAGATTGTAAGCAACCTTACCAAACAGCAAAAGACATTACAGCAGCAACTTAGTAAGAAACAAAAAGAAGCTTCTAATCTAAATAACGCCATCCAAGCTGCCATAAGGAAAGAAATACTGGCTGAACAGCGTAAAGCTGCAGAAAGAGCCAAAATAGCCGAAAAAGCGAGGCTGGCCAAACTTGCAGCCGAAAAAATAAAAAACACAAAAGCGGTGACAGCTCCTCCTGTAAAGGTTGCGGAAAAAACTGTAGCAAAAGGCACATCCATTCTTGCATCAAGTCCTGCAGATGCGAAAATTTCATCAAGCTTTATGTCTAGCCGGGGAAGTTTACAAAAACCCGTACAGGGGATTATAACTCAAAATTTCGGGCAGCATAAATACAATTCAAATGTTACAGTGTTTAACCCTGGTATAAATATCAAGACCGCACCCGGCGCACCGGTTTACGCTGTATATAGTGGTAAGGTAAGTAAAGTGGTATTTCTGGTAAATTCATATACTGTAATTATCCGCCATGGAGAATATTTCTCTATCTATTCAAAGCTTAAAAATGTCAGCGTTTCAGCGGGACAGGAAGTTAAAACCAGACAACAGATTGCAGCTGTTGCAACAGATGCCTCCGAAGGGATAACAGAAATGTTGTTCCAGATATGGAAGGGGGGAACACCGGTTAACCCTTCCGGATGGATTTACAATTAAATAAATGAATTGCAATTCCATGGTTTGCTTTAATTGCTAAGAAAAAATTTTGCATTTTTTTTGTGTGGAAATAAACCTCTGCGTATGTTTGCAAACTTTTAAAGAAATATGCGTATTACTGAACAGTCTACCCTGGATAATGTATGGAAAGATAATTTGCAATCCTCTGATTACAGGCGAAAACTTGTTATCGGACTGATTCTTATTTCTTTTATTCTCATTTCATTACCTTTCTTTTATCAGGCGATTGAACAAAGAAATGGGATTAAATTCAATGACTATTTACTGGAATGGCTTCCAGCTTATAACCTGTCACTTCCCATATTTATCACGATCTGGTCGATGACCCTGCTTACATTCAGTCGTTTTAAAAAGGATCCTAATATTTTTTTAACCTTTTTATGGGGGTTTATACTGATTAATCTTTCCAGATTTGTTTCAATCGGCTTAATCCCCTTAAATGCACCCTCAAATCTCATCCCTATACAGGATCCGATAAGTAATTTATTTTACGGTCCAAAATTTATTACAAAAGATCTTTTCTTTTCAGGTCATACTTCGGCTATGTTTCTCATGTTTTTATGCCTGAAAAAAAGGACTGATAAAATACTTGCACTCCTGGCTACCCTAATAATGTGCGTTGGTCTTTTAATTCAACACGTACACTATACCATTGATGTATTACTGGCGCCCCTGATAACCTATTTCATTTGGATTGCGGCTAAAAAGATTGTGGAATCTAAAGAGTAACTGATTAATCCCGCTTAAAATTTTTGTCAATCAGTAACTGAATAATTCCATCCACCAGTCCTACCCGGGGAACAAATATTTGCTTAACACCCGCCCATTTCATTACAGAAAGATATATTTCTGAAGCTGGAATAATAACATCAGCTCTATCCTGATTTAAGCCCAATACATTGATCCTGTCTTTTAGCGAGAAGGAATTTAAATAAAGATATATTGATCTCAATTTGACATACGTCAGGGGGGTGTTATCCTTTCCATCGGCCATGCGGAATAACTTATTAATATTACCACCTGTTCCAATCCCCGACAAATTCTTAAACACGAGTGCCTTTTCTTTGATCCACTCCTTCATTTCTGCCCAGGTTTCTTCCTTATCCTGATTATCAAGTATTCGGATGCCTCCAAGATTAAATGATCTTGATGCCATCAGTTCTCCATTACTGAATACTGATAATTCTGTGCTTCCACCACCCACATCAATATATAAGTAATTTTTTTTACGCTCTAAGGTTTGCTCAATATGACTTGAATAAATAATATTGGCTTCCCGCTGACCCTGAACAATTTCAAGATCTATATTAGCTTTCTCTTTAATTTGCCTGACAATATCGATCCCGTTCTGAGCTTCCCTCATTGCCGATGTTGCACAAGCCATGTAATCGCTTACCTTATATACATCAATGAGATGACGGAATGCCATCATCGTTTTTATAAGCTCCTCTGTCTTTTTTTCTGATATTTTTTTATCGAGAAAGGCATCATCTCCCAGGCGCAAGGGTACTCGGATCAGGGTATTCTTTTTAAAAGAAACTTCTTTCTCATTTTGTATAATATCAGCTATTAGTAACCTGACAGCATTCGATCCAATATCAATAGCGGCGTATCTCAAAGTATTAATTTTTATATTTTAAATAGGTATAAATATCAGTCTGGGCTCTGCTTAGAACTTTTGTTCTTCCTTTGCGATACCGGTTATTATTCAGCTGGTTCAATTCCCTCGCCTTGGTATTATCCTTCCACTGAATTTCAATAATATCACGGATCTCGGCTTTCAGATCTTTATCAAGGATTGGAAATCCAACCTCCACCCGATGGTCAAGATTCCTGGGCATCAGATCAGCCGATGAAAGATAAACAAGTTCATTTCCTGCATTTCCAAAAATCCATACCCTCGCATGTTCCAGAAAACGATCAATTATACTAATGGCTTCAATATTCTCACTAAAACCTTCAACCCCGGGAACCAGGCAGCACATCCCGCGGATGATCAAACGGATTTTGACCCCTGCATTGTTTGCCTCGTATAATTTATGGATAATATCCTCATCCGTAAGACTATTCATCTTAAGAATAATATATCCAGATTTACCGGCCTTGGCATTTTTTATTTCCTGACCGATCAGGCCATATAGTTTCTGCCGGCTTTCCAGGGGTGAAACGATAAGGCTTTCAAATCCCCGGTAGAACACCTTTTTCTGAAGGCCTTCAAAAAGCTTTACCAGCTCCCTGGTAATGACCGGATTTGCGGTAAAGAGACTGTGATCGCAGTATAACCTGGCAGTTTTTTCATTAAAATTACCGGTTGCAAGATTTGCATAATATACATCCTTGCCTTTTTCAAGACGCTTGATCAGGCAGATCTTGGAGTGTACCTTATAATCCAGCATTCCATAATTTACCTCTACTCCTTCCTCCTCAAGCCTGTTTGTCCAGTATATGTTTGCCTGCTCATCAAAACGAGCTTTAAGTTCCAGCAGGCAATTTACTTTTTTACCATTTTTTGCAGCATTGATCAGGGCATGAATCACACGTGAATTCTCTGCCAGCCTGTACAGGGTAATATTTATTTCCCTCACCTTTGGATCAATCGCAGCCTCCCTTAGAAAATGAATGATATAATCAAAGGATTGATAAGGCAGGTTGATCAAAAAATCCTTTCTGGCGATCTGAACAAATATGCTGCTCCTGTTTGAAAGATCGCGTACTGGCAAAGGAGAAATTTTAGGATATTCTAAATCTTCGCTGCCGACATTAGGAAAACTGATGAAATCTTTAAAATTATGGTACCTGTTACCCGGTATTAGTCCGTCTGCTGCCAGGTCAAGTTTTGCAACGAGATAGGTCAGCATATCCAGGGGCATATCGGTATCATATAGTAAACGCATGGGTTTACCCTTACGCCTTTTTTGCAGGCTCTTGGAGAGGGCATCAATGAATTTTTCACTGACATGTCTGTCGAGGTCCAACTCGGCGTCTCTTGTTAGCTGGATGGAATAGGCTTCAATTTTATCATATTCAAAAATGAAGAATATATCATCCAGGCAGTACCGGATAATATCATCGAGAAGGATGATGAATTTAAGACTGTTTGTTTCCGGAAGTACGAGAAAACGGTTGGAACCATCGGTTGGAATCTCAATCAATGCAAAGCGGAACTTTTCTTTGTTGGTATTCTTAGTAAGTTTAACAAAGAAATAGATTGCCCGGTCTTTAAGTTCGGGAAATGGTTCGTCCTTATTTATCATTACGGGAACCAAGGTCGAAAGCACCTTCTCTCTGAAGTAATCCTTTACGAATTGACCCCTCGAAACATTTAATTGCTGCTCATTAATGATAAATATTTTCTGGCGCTCGAGCTCTTTAAGAATATCATCCTCATACAGATGGTTAAATTTACGTTCCTGCCTGACAACAATATTTTTAATCTGGTTTAATGTCTTACGAGGATTATATCCGAAGAGTTCTTTGGATTTGGTATTTAAGTTCGAAAGCCGGTTCAGAGTTGCAACCCGTACCCGGTAAAATTCATCAAGGTTTGAAGAAAAAATGGCGAGAAAACGAATGCGTTCTACTAAAGGAACTGTTTTATCTGCTGCCTCCTGCAACACTCTGTCATTAAAAGACAACCAACTGACCTCACGATTTATAAGGGGGATACTTTTAGGCATTTGATATAAATAAACAGTCCCGTAACCTGAAGGACGGGACTGCAAAAATCCGAATTATATATTAATTAATTATTAAGATCATATTAAGTCTTTACAGTCAAAACCAACCTCTTAGGAATTAGTTTTTGTCTCCTCATTAGAATTAACAACAGGAGTGGCTTGCATTGTCGACTTCTGCGTATTGGCATCAACTGCGGGCTTTGCAGCAGAAGGTTTTTTGGCTGCTGTGACTTTGGATCCGCTTACACCATGCTTACTGGCAAGTGGCTTCTTAGCTGCAATAGTTGCTGTACCTGACTTACGTACAGAGGCAGTGGTTCCTGCTTTAGCAGGAGCTGCTTTCCTGGCTGGTGTGGCAGGCGCTTTAGCGAGACGTGGCCTTGCTGTACCAACTCCCTTTACAGGTGTGGTTGTTCTAATGGCAACAGCTTTTCCTGATGCCGCTTTTGCGATCACTTTTTCCGCCTTTTCAACCGAAGATGTACCGGTCTTTTTTGCTGAAGTTAACGGTCGTTTAATCTTTTTTACCGCTTTAGGTTTTTTCGATTTATTTTCCAGTTTTTCCTCTACAGCAACCTTAACTTTTTTATACTTTTCTGAAAGTTTTTTAGCTAAAACCCGGCTGCTTTTTTTAATTTCTTTAGATATCTTTCCAGCATCCTGGCCGAAGCCTTTTAATGCTTCCAGTATCTTATCAGAAATTGAAACTTCGAGTTCTTTTTTAACATCTCGCTTACTTATTTTTTTTACGGCTTTCTTAGATGTTTTTGCTTTATTTGCTTTCATGTTTTAGATCTTTAAAAAGATTGCATTTAATTAGTGATTAAGTTAAATATATTAACAAAAGTTTGATTTAACAATAAGAATAATAATTATGCCAACATTTGATATTGTAAGTAAGATTGATGGCCAGACACTTGACAACGCCATCAATACAGCCAAAAAAGAAATCCTCAACAGGTACGACTTTAATGACTCAAAGAGCAGTGTTGAGCTGGATAAAAAAACGAATGAAATAACGATCATCACCGAAAATGATATGCGGCTTAAGGCTATTCAGGACGCAATCATATCAAGAATGGTAAAACATAGTTTGGATCCGGGAAGCATGGATCTTGGCAAGGAAGAGTACGCATCAGGAAATATGCTTCGAAAGGAAATTAAGATCCGGGAAGGCATTGATAAAGAAGTTGCGAAAAAAATAGTAAAAAAAATAAAAGACAGCGGATTAAAGGTTCAGGCTTCCATTATGGATGATCAGGTTCGCGTTCAGGCAAAAAAGATAGATGATCTTCAGGCAGTAATAGCCCTGTGCCGTAAAGAGGATTTTGGCCAGCCTCTCCAATATATTAATATGCGGAATTAGTAGTTTAGTTGCCTGGATTATTAATTATCGTTATCAAACTGTCTTGACATATTTAGTATCATACTCATCAATATCCATAATATAGCCATTCTGAATTAAAAACTCAAAGAGGTGCTTTGCTTCCGGTGACACCGGCATATTACGGGTAGTAATGATCTGATTATTCTTTTTATCCAGGTAGGGATATGCATAAAGTTTGGCCTTTTTACTAAAAAGATCGCTGATGTAAGCCAATAATTCATCGGTATAATTTTCACCGTAATTTTCAGAATTGAAAATATTTCTAAGGTTGGCAATATTCGTAGAAATACCTACACTTTTTGGGTTACAGCGGGAGAGATACTGAGCGAGCTTATGGTTTCTGGCAAAATCTGAAACTATTACATAATTACCTGTGGCACAAAGTTCATCTGCACGTTTAGCAAATCTTTCCAATTCTTCATTTCCCAATTCCGATTTATCATCAAGGAAGTTGGTCATTAAAATTTCGATCAGTACAATAATATTATCATCACTTACTTTTTGAGACCGCTTAAACTGTTCCACCGCACGGTTAAATAAATCGAAATTCGGTGTTGATTTCTGGCCGAACTTAGTACGCAGAATCATAACGTCTTTTTTATAAAGAACGTCCTTTGACTGCCTGGCCTGACCTGTCTTATCGAAAATTGCAGCTCCTGAAAACCCTTTTGCAATGAGATATAAATTTACAAGCCTGTCGTTTGCATTCGCAAATTCAGGTCCGCTGATACTTATCAGGTCTATCTCTACAGATCCAACCGATAAATTATCAACAAGAGATTCAATCATAGCCTGTATATCATCATGATAATAGTAAGCTGCGTAAACCAGATTTACCCCTAAGACGCCCAGCACATTCTGCTGCAGATTAGAATCACTGTCAAGCAAGCGCACATGGAACACGATATCATTTGGCTCCCCGCCAGGTGTCAGTTGAAAACGTATCCCAAGCCAACCATGAGGATCATTGGTTTTATTGAAATTCAAGGTTGATACCGTATCGGCAAAAGCGAAAAAAGTTTTCCCGGTATACTGCGGACCGCAGAGTCGCTCAGATAACAGGCCAAATTCATGCCGGATCATTTTATCCAACCTGGATTCAGAAACATATCTGCCGGATTCTTCTGCACCATAGATCGAATTACTGAACACCATATCATAGGCAGACATAGTTTTCGCAATTGTTCCAGAAGCAGCACCTGCCGTGAAAAAATTCCTAGCCACCTCCTGACCCGCTCCTATTTCTGCAAACGTTCCATAGATTGCTTCATCTAAATTGATTTTTAATGCTTTTCGCTTATTTTCTAAAATTTCTCTCGGCATGCCGTAAAATTACAAATTTTGCTGTTCAAGGAGCTATTAAAAAGAAAAGGCAGTCGTGAATGAACATGACCACCCTTTCAAACCAAACCTGAAAAATATTACTTTACTCTAATTTCTCTTGCTTGAACTTTAGCCTCTTCTTTTTTAGCTATGCGAATAAATAATATACCATCTGTATATTCAGCTTCGACCTTGTTCTGATCTGCACTCTCTGGCAGAATAAAAGTTCTTGTGAATGTATTATAAACGAACTCTCGCCTGTTAAACTTTTGAGGAGACCGGGTATCTGAATTTGACTCCTGCTGTTCTGCAGAAATAACCAGTTGATCCTTATCCAGGTTTATTTTAAAATCCTCTCTTTTTAAACCGGGAGCTGCCAGTTCAAGATGAAACTCTGTATCTGTTTCGGCAATATTTACTGCGGGCAAACGTGATACAAGGTTTGGTGAAATTAATGGATCAGGATTAAATAAGGAATCCAAAATGCCGCTATACGCCGGCTTCATAATTCTTGCTGGTTCTGATTGGGTAAATTTTACGAGTGTCATTATTATTCCTCCTGTTTTTATTTTTTAAATAATAATTTTCACAGGCTATAAACAATTGGTATACCAAAGCGTTATAAACAATAGAATGCTGGAAGTATAGACATTTTGGCAAGGTTTTATTAAAAATTAAGACAAAATGACATATGTGTAAAATAGACGGCTATCATTATAAGACCTCAATTCCCATTCGTTTTGCAGATATAGATGCGTTTGGCCATGTAAATAATGCCATCTATCTTACATACTTTGAAATCGCCCGCTCTGTTTACTGGAAAGAAATTATCCAATGGGATTGGAATTCAGTTGGGATTATTATAAGACGTTCTGAAATTGAATATCTAAAGCCGATCACTTTAACAGATGAAATCTATGCTTATGTGAGGACCTCACGAATTGGAAACAGCAGCTTTGACATCGATTACATTTTAGTTAAAAAAGTGATTGGTGGAGAAGAAATTTGCACCACAGGACAGACTCAGTGTGTTACTTACGATTATTCAACAAATAAATCTACAGCCATTCCCTCCTATCAGCGAATTAAGATGCAAAAATTCGAAGCCCTTAATGCTGTATCTCCTGAATTACAGACATAGACAAAAACTTTTCAGTAAGCGATTGAAAACGTTTTTTGTTGCCGATAACCTCAAAGCTGGCTCTAAGTCTTTCATCAGTTTTAGACAGATAGGTTATTTTGGATCTGAGGCCTTCCTTTAATACCATCTCGCTGATCATATCCCTATACTCCGGCTTGTTATCTGTGAAGGTAATTGTATAGGTCTTTTGATGGTTGATTGAATCCAAAAGATTTTCGAGTTTTGCAAAAACGGAAAGAATGATGAGCACCAAAATGGACAGAACTATTCCCAGAAGATAGTTACCGATACCGATCATCATACCTACTGCGGCAGCCACCCAGATAATGGATGCCGTTGTGAGACCTTTAACATTAAAATTTTCTTTAAAAATCACACCAGCTCCGATAAAACCAATTCCTGTGATAATATTAGCAGCGATCCGGTCATCATTAATTCCAATGCGTGAAGAAATCATTGTAAAGACAGTTGATCCCAGGCAGATTAATACGAGAGTACGCAATCCTGCAGATTTATTCTGGTACTCCCTCTCTAGCCCAAGTAAGCCACCACATGCTATAGAAATAAGCATGGTTATCAGATCTGTTTGATTTACCATAATACTGCTTAAAAGATTTTTCCGGGATTTAATATTCCTTTTGGATCAAAAACGGATTTTATACCGCGCATTAAATTTAAATGAGCAGGAGGATATTTAATATTCATGAATTCACGCTGTACTGATCCAATACCATGTTCACCAGAAATAGTTCCTCCCAAGGAAACAGTTAAATCAAAAATTTCTCTGATGCCATCCTTTAACTTAGTATTCCAGTCCAGATCACTCATATTTCCCTTAATTATGTTCACGTGCAAATTTCCATCCCCGGCATGTCCATAACAAACAGATTCGAATCCAAAACGTTCACCAATCTTCTTTATTCCATAAATCAATGCCGGAAGCTCAGCCCTTGGCACCACTGTATCCTCCTCCTTATAGATAGAATTTGATTTTACGGAGTGAGGAATGGCGCGTCTAAGTCGCCAGAGAACTTCTTTTTGTGCGGAGCTTTCAGCAAATAGCACCTCCTTACACCCGTTTTCCTCAAGAACCTGGTTAAGCTTCTCACAATCATTCATTAAAACATCCAGATCATTTCCGTCGACTTCAATCATAAGAAAAGCCTGAATTCCTTCCTTAAGATCAAACGGGATATGATCATACTCCATTACCCATTCCACCCCTCGTCTTTCGATAAACTCAAGTGCCGAAGGTATGATACCTGCTCGGAATACAGCTGAAACCGCAGCGCAAGCCTGTTCATTTCCTTCAAATGAGGCCAGCATAAGGAGGTTATGTTTGGGACGCGGGATCAGTTTCAATACGATCTTTGTAATCACCCCAAGCGTACCTTCAGAACCTATCATTAACTGTGTCAGATTATAACCTGATGCATATTTGAGTGTGTTTGCTCCGGTCCAGATAATTTCACCATCCGTTAAAACAATCTCCAGATTCAAAACATATTCACGTATAGTTCCATACTTGACAACCCTGGGGCCGCCACTTCCATGAGCGACATTCCCACCGATAAAGCATGTTCCCTTACTAGATGGATCGACGGGGTACAGCAGCCCTTTTTCAGCAACCGCATTCATCAGTTCCTCGGTTATCACCCCCGGCTCGAGAGTTACCTGTAAATTACGTTCATCAATATCAATAATCCTGTTAAGCTTCTCCATGGAGATAAGCAAGCCCCCGTTTACAGCCAAAGCCCCGCCACTTAAGCCTGTACCTGCCCCCCTTGGAGTAACCGGGATCATATTCTCATTGCATAATTTCAATAAGCAGGAAATCTGCTGAGAATCGACAGGTTTGACAACTACCTGGGGATAATGAACCAGATCTTCTGTTTCATCATGCGAATATTTTTCAATCTGCTCCCGATCAGAAAAACAGTTTTCCTCTCCTACAATCTCTGAGATCTGCGCTAATAATTGTTCTGATATAATGTTAAACTGCATTACCTGTTAAAAAATAATTCAATAGAGGAATTCCTGACCTCTCCTCCAAGCGGCGGATGCATTTTACGAATGCAAACCCTGATATTTTTGACTGCTAAAAATTCATGACGGATTTGCTCAAGAATACAATGAGCTACGGTTTCAAGTAACTTGCGGGGTATCTTCATCTCTTCAGCAGCAATCGCATATAATCGTTCGTAATTTACTGTATTAGCAATTTCATCATCCCCTGAACCAAATACCTCAAGCTCAGTCTCAATATCGAGAATAAACTCCGTCCCTAATATTTGCTCTTCAGGATAAAACCCATGGTATGAGTAAAACCGGATACCCTCTAAACTTACCTTTTGCCTGATAGTTCCCATACCCGCAAAAATAAGGTATTTAAATAGCTCTTTATCACGATAAGGCAACCTTAAGACTAATCAGCCGGCACTTTACCTAAAAAACATTTCATATTTTAATCTTCCTTCTCAAAATTCCTATATTGCTTAATTATTAAGCACCATGACAAGAACCCTACTTACTGCAGTTTTTACACTTCTTCTTAATTATACTTTTGCACAGAAAGGCAATCCAAAAGATACCGAAGCGTGGTCCCCCGTGCCGAAGCCAACACTCCCGGAACAGGTTTTACTTACCCCGCCTTCTGATGCTATTGTTTTATTTAGCGGAACCAACCTGGATGAATGGGTTTCAGTGAAAGATCAGTCTGACGCTAAATGGCCAGTTTCAAACGGGTCATTTACTGTAAAAAAAGGCACTGGCAATATTCAAACTAAAAGATCCTTTACCAATTACCAGCTGCATATCGAATGGTTGGTTCCTTCCCACATCACCGGAGAAGGTCAGGCACGCGGCAATAGTGGAATTTTTCTGGCTTCTACCGGGACTGGCGACAAAGGGTATGAATTACAGGTTCTGGATTCCTATAATAATTCCACATACAGCAACGGACAGGCAGGAAGCATTTATAAACAACTCATCCCCCTTGTAAATGCATCACGTAAACCTGGCGAATGGCAGACTTATGATGTGATCTGGACCGCACCCGTATTTGAAAAAAATGCTTTAAAAAGCCCTGCGAGAGTAACGGTTTTTCACAATGGTATACTTATCCAGAACAATCAGGAATTAAAAGGTGAGACCGTTTACATCGGAGCCCCTTTTTATAAAGCTCATGGAGCTTCACCAATTAAATTACAGGATCATGGCGATCCAAGTGAGCCATTAAGTTATCGCAATATCTGGATCAGAGAATTGTAGAAAATAAATAAACCACATCTGATAAATTCCGGACGGTAAAAAATTACGTTTTGATTCATCGATCAATATCTCGTAACGTATTCCTCTGCATCAATGAATCATGTTGTAATACTAATATTTAGCCAAGCCTATCCCCTACAGATCCCAAATCAAACTATTTGACAATTAATGTGTTAAAAGGGGAAAATAAAGAATCAGTTGATGAGAGCGATTTGGAAAGGTTCAATAGGGTTTGGGTTAGTAAATATTCCTGTAAAACTATATTCTGCAGTTCAGACCAGTAAGATCAATCTGGATATGCTTGATAGTAGAGATCATGGGAAAATTAAATATCAGCGGATCAATGAAAGAACACGACAGGAAGTGCCCTATGAAAAGATTGTTAAAGGTTATTACCTGGATGACAAATATGTAATTCTTGATGAAAAGGATTTTGAGGATGCCAGTCCTGAAAAATCAAAGATGATCGAACTGGAGAACTTTGTAAATCTTGAAGAAATAAATCCCATTTATTTTGAAACTTCCTACTATGCTGAGCCTGAGACCCAAGGCAAAAAAGCTTATGCACTTTTACATAAAGCACTTTTAAAATCCAAAAAAGCTGGTATCGGACGCTTTGTTCTGCGGAGTACAGAAAACTTATGTGTTCTTCATGCCCGGGAGGATGTAATAATTATCACCAAAATCCGATTTGCCGAGGAAATCAGGACCACGGAGGAAATTCTTGTTCCGGATTCTGAAGTAAGTAAGAAAGAATTGGAGGTAGGACTTTCACTCATTGAGCAATACACATCAAAATTCAATATAGAGCAGTTTAAGGATGAATATACCAGCGAACTATTAAAGATTATAAAGGCAAAAGCTAAAGGTAAAAGACCTTCCATAAAAAAGCTAAAGCCCCAGGCTTCGGGCGGTGATGAGTTATATGAACAATTGATGGAAAGTTTAAAATCCCGTAAAGGAGCATGATAGTATTAAAGTCAGGCCTGAAATTTTTCTGGCGTGAATATTGAATATACCTAAAAGAATGATCCGTAAATAAAATAATATCGAAAAATGAAAAGATTTCTCCTTGCCGGTTATATTAGCGCTTCCCTGTTTCTCGTAAATGCATGCGCCGTTAATCCAGTTACCGGAAAAAAACAAATCGTATTAATGTCCGAAGAACAGGAAATTGCCATGGGGAAAGAAGCCGACCCTCAGGTGATTGCTCAATTTGGATTATATGAAAATCCAAGTCTACAGAGCTTTATAACCGAAAAGGGAAAAGCTATGGCAGCCATTTCTCACCGGCCAAATCTAGCTTATGAATTCAAAATTGTCGATTCAGAGGTTTTGAATGCTTTTGCCGTCCCAGGCGGATATGTATATTTTACCCGTGGAATTATGGCTCACTTCAATAATGAAGCGGAATTTGCCGGAGTATTAGGTCATGAAATAGGTCATATAACAGCCCGTCATACCGTTTCACAGCAAACCAAATCTGTACTAGGTCAGATTGGTTTAATAGGAAGTATGATCTTAGTACCTCAGTTGGGAGAATTTGCGCAACCACTTTCACAAGGCCTGGGAGTTTTATTTTTAAAATTTGGTCGTGATGCTGAAAGGCAGTCAGATGAATTAGGAGTTGAGTATTCTTCAAAAATAGGTTACGACGCCCAGGAAATGGCTGGTTTCTTCCATACACTGGAAAGAAAAAATACAGGTCCCGAAAGTACAGAACTTCCCGATTTTTTATCTACCCATCCAAATCCGGGAGATAGAAATGTAGCTGTGAATAAATTAGCCATGGAATGGAAACAGAAATTAAATCTCACCAATCCAACCGTAAACCGTAACACCTACCTGAAAAGAATCGAAGGCCTTATCTATGGTGAAGATCCTAAGCAGGGCTATCTTGAAAATAGTGTTTTTTATCATCCCGTACTGAAATTTGAATTCCCTGTTCCACAGGGATGGAATTATCAAAACACTCCCCAAAGAGTACAAATGGCTCCAAAAGACGGCAAAGCCCTCATGATGCTGACCATGGCTCAGGGAACTTCCCTACAGGAAGCAGCAAATGCAGTTGTTCAGCAAAACAACCTGAATGTTCTGGAATCCAGTCAGGTCAATGTTAATGGTCTTAACGCTCTTGCTATGGTTGCGGATGTTAAACCCGAGCAGCAGCAGCAAGCTTCCTCTGTACGGACCTTGACATATCTTATCCAATACAATAATAATATCTACCTGATGCTGGGGGCCTCATCCGTGAACGATTTTAATAATTACTCTCAATATTTCACTCAAACCATGAAAAATTTCAGAGAATTAAAGGATCCTGCTAAACTCAATAAATTAGCCGAAAGGATCCGTATTAAGTCAGTAAACCAGGCTGCAACACTGCAGCAGGCTCTCCAGAGTTATAACATGCCAGCCAAGCGGTTGGAAGAACTTGCTGTACTTAACGGAATGGCATTAACGGACCGGGTTGCACAAGGTTCTTTAATTAAAATCATTGCGCCCTGATTAACTTTTAAATAAGCAGAAAACTCATTTCGTAAATCCATGATCAAAGAAATTTGATCATGGATTTATTTTTATAAAAGACCAGTCTATTTATATAAGACAAAAAAAGCTCATGCATTAAGAACGCATGAGCTTTTTTGTTTTCTATCCGGGTTAACCGGATGTTATTAAATTCCGGAAAGAAAATTAAACATTATCTTCCCTGGATACTTTTTTGGTATAAGTAACTTTATCAGTGGTACCTGATTCAGTTTTTGATGAACTATTGCCACGCATAAGTGCAACAATTATGATTATTAAAACAGCAGCACCTACGATCCACACCCAAGGTTCTACTGTGGTTGTTTCTGTAGTCACAGTACTGCTTGATTTTGTTGAGGTAGAAGTTGAGGCACTGTCCTGAGCTGAGGCCATGGTATGCATAAGACTCAAAAATAACACTGCTGAAAGATTTTTAATCGGACTGGTTAGAGGTTTCATATTTTAGTTTATTTGTGAATAAATAGGTTTGTTAAATCAGCAACAAGCAATTCATTAAAATGTTTGACAGGTCAAATTAATTGCCTTATTCAAAACATTTTAGCGCTGAAATCTGATCTCTTTAAATATCAAAAAACTCAAATATTACTTTCCCGTCTTAAGCAATGAAGGAATGCTGGACAACCATATACTTGACATTGCCCTAAAAATTCACTAACTTTGTAAACACGTAATAAAGTTACCTTTACTACATGCCACTGATCAATTCGTTTGGTTTGGATTCATTCATCTACTGCACACCTTTGCCGATCTGAATAAAGATTCCCAATTAAATCCACAAAACGAATTTAAATCCTCTGGGGATCGGGTATGCTGAATCCAGGTAGCTATTTTTTAACTTAAATATATAATTATGGCTAAATCCCAGGCAACCTTCATGAAGAAGCAACTCGAAAAAAACAGGGCTAAAAAGAAAGAAGATAAAGAGCAGCGTAAACTAGAACGTCAACAAAATTCAAGTGGAGGTAAACTTGAAGATATGCTGGCCTATGTGAACGAGTATGGAGAGCTTAGTTCTACTCCTCCGGATCCTAAAAGTAAAGATTCTCAGAAGCCCTCTGATAAATAATATATAATTTCTCTGATTGTGATCCCATGATCGGTTCCATTAAACCCGAATCGCTTATTTCCTGATTAGTTCTACCTGAAGTATATTCCCTGGGTCACCCTCATTGGATATATACATCAAACCTTCAGGGCTAAAGGACAGTCCTTCAGGCTGGGAGAACTCCTTTCCTTTCATATGGTGCAGGGAAAGGATCTCACCCTTTGGTGACATTATGAGTAATTTAGGCTTTGTACCTTCTATAACGTATATTTCCCCGGTTACCGGATGTATGGCTATATCAGAAGGTTGAATTCCATTTTTCTTTGATTTTTCATTATTAAGGATCTTATTTCTGAGATCAATTTTATATACTGGCTTATTATCCATTGATTTTGTTTTGAGGTCAAATGAATAAATGCCTTTGAAATCTGCATTCTCTGCCTCATCTGCTTTAACCGCTATCAATAATCTGTTATTAACTTGATCATAAGCCAGACTTTCACTATCCTGCTTCTTTTTAAGCGGCGTTTCATAAAGCTTGACTGACCGTTTTGAGTTGGTGTAATTACTGATTTCAAAAATGGTCCCGTTAGCCTGAAGCACATATATGGTTTGGCCCACGACAGCTATTCCCTCATAGTCACCCTTACCAGCAAATGGAATCTCCATTTCAATGGAAGAGGTTCGGATATTATAAATATGAACTTTACCTATCTCATCCTGAATGCACGCAAATTTATCGGCCTCAAGCCAGCTAATTCCCGAAATTTCATTTAGTTCCTTAGGCAATAACCAGGCAGAGGTGATTTTCACACCGAGATTTTCTTCATCATTTACCGAGCCTGACTGTTCGTTTTTACCAGACTTCCCTTTGCTGGATTTACTTTCATTATCCTTATAAAAACGTATTAGCACTGCTAAAAACAGGGGGACTAATATTATCGCAATAATCTTTACCGGAGTGCTAACCGTCATAAATATTCTTTAAATTATTTGTAATCAGACAGGAATACCCTGAATGAAGTACTTTTGCTCAATCTTAATTTACCCTTGACCAGACCTGGGATTTCCCAATTAAACTGAAGCCTATAAATGCTCTGATTTCAAGCTTATCACTGCTCCGCATTGTTAACTTACATTGATAAGTTTTCCCTGATCTGGGATCATAAATAGTTCCATCCTCCCAAAGACCATCGTTTTTATACCTGAAGTTTTGCAGTACTTCAAGCCCCACAATCGGACGGTTTTTAAGTTTCTCTGAGGGATTATTGATATCAACTTTGGGCTTACCTGACTCGTCGGTTGGTTCCTTTATTTTAACTAATTTACCTTCATAAACACTCCCGCTCTTATAAATCTGCATTCGTCCGCTTCCGTGTTCACTTTGCCAAATACCCAGAATCGCATCACCACCCTGCGCAAAAGAAGCTAGTCCACTTAATTGAAGAATAGCGGCTGTTATAATTACTTTAAATTTCATACTCAATAGATTTTGTCCACACTACCTTATTCTGTGAATAAGGATCCATACTATTTTAACTTTATTAATTTCTATCGGTTTATGCAAAAACAATGCCGACCAATTATATGAACGTAAATCATAACAAAAAAATGATAAAAAAATTCAGGGGAGACCGGGTTTACCCCCATACGAAGTCCCTATCATCAAATCTGAGTAGATTTTGACAAAATAAAGACTTAAAAATTTGGAGGAAGTTAAGAAGCAGGAAATTCCGGCAGAGTCATCCAATGGGTGATGTCCTCAAGTTCAACCTTATCGTTTGCTACAATAAATTTATTATAGATTTCACTGTAATAACCAAAATATATTTGACCTCCATCAAACAAAAGCACATCTTTCGCCTGTTCGGGCAATTCATTCTTAACTAATTTCCAAACCATATGTAAAGATAATAAACAAAACTTAAAATCATTTTAACAATTCCCTTACAGTTAAAGATGACAATCGTATCAACAGGTATATTTTTTTACTACCGTTATCAGATCCTCTATATCAAAGGGCTTGGCAAGAATTGCATCCGCTTCTGATCTCAGGCCAATATCCAGCAAATCCCGGTTAGCGGAAATTAGAACAATGGGTATTGACTTAGTTGCGGGGTTAAGCTTCAAATAGCTGCAAATATCACCGCCATTTGTCCCAGACATTCTGATATCAAGTAAAATAAGGTCGGGGAGATCAAAGACCTTGTTATGAAGTGATCTTCCATCGGTTGATGTTTCCACATCATAATCCATGTCACGTAGGATCAATGAGATAATCTCAAGAATAGCCGGGTCGTCTTCGGCTACATAAACTTTTTTTTTCTGCATGAACTTTTCAATGCCAATAAGAATAATCAAAAGACAATTGAAAAATCCTAATTTATCATACTTAAATATTTTAAGTAGAATTTAGAATATGCAAGTGGAATTTAAATGATTACTAACATTTGATGCTAGACAAATGAGATGTCATATTGTTTTAATTTTTAAAATTAAATATTAGAGCACTTTCCTGGCCAGACCTAATTCGTTGTTGAGGCGTTGATATTCAATAATTTAAATTTATCAGTTAAAAAAAATATTCTTGGAGTTATCAAAATTAACCGGTAGATTTCTTTAACAAACCTAAAACTAAAAGTATGAACACGAAAACTATTGTTAGCGGCCTGGCAGGAGGCATCGTCATTTTTTTTGCCGGGTATTTAATTTACGGGATCCTTTTAATGGATTATTTCGCCTCAAATATGACGACCTACCCCGGATTATTGAAAGAACCTATGGAGATATGGGCTATCGGGGTTGGAAATATTGTTTGGGGTATTTTATTAGCCTATATTTTTAATATAGCCGGAGTTAATAATGCTTCACGTGGCGCATTAAATGGTGCTGTTATCTTTTTTCTTTTCGGCCTGGGATTGAATTTTGTTCTTTACGGACAATGGAACCTTTATAGCCCTTCCCTATTGCTAGTGGACGCTCTCGGCTCGGCGGTTAATGGAGCTTTGGGAGGTGCGGTGATCGGATGGATGCTGGGACGTTCCCCGAAAACAGCCTGATCCTGAAAATCTTTATTGTAAAAAAAAGAGAGTGATCATAATGACACTCTCTTTTATTGCATAAAACGCTTTTCAATTCTCATCATCTGATATATTAAGGAAGTATTTCTAATATTGGTGAAGATTCATCGGGACTTCCTAATACAAAAGGCGCAACAGGAACATCCGCATTAACGGCCTTGATATATTTTAATGCCAACGGTGCTCCCTCATTCGCATCTCCCCAAACAAGAGGTGCCACAGGAACACCAGGTTTCCTGTTTTTCAATATGCTTATTACATCCTCCGAAAGATCTTCCGGACTTCCCAGTAAAAAGGGAGCTACGGGAACATCGGCATTCACTGCTTTAATGTATGCTAACTCCACCGGAACCATTTCGTTGGCATCGCCCCAGGTAAAGGGAGCTAATGGTACTCCGGCATTTATGTTTTTTAATGTTCTGCCATCATCTTCCGAAAGTTCTTCCGGGTTACCCCAGACAACAGGCGCCACAGAGACAAGAGCGTTTTTAGCTTTAATGAATTTTAAATTTTCAGGAGCAGCTTCATCAGCATTTCCCAAAACCAAAGGAGATACCTCCACTGATGAAGATGAATCTTTCCTTTTGTCATCAGCCAATTTTTCGGCAGCAAAAGTATGTATCGAAAGAACTATTAAAAGGCTTGCAGATAATGATGTTAATGTTTTCATGACACTGATTTTTGATGTTTTTTAATTTTGTTTGATCAAATGTACTCCAGTTACCAGAGGTGCCAAAGACCATTTTGGTCAATAGCAGCAACAATTCGGTGAAAGCAGGAATTGTGTCGGTAAAAAAAATGTATGTAAAAAGCATACTAAAACCTTCTAATATTTCTAAAGTGATTTTAGTAGTTTTGGGAAAATCATTTCTCATGTCGGACGAAACTGCAGCATTAAAGGGAATACATAGATCAGCCAAAAAAGATCTTTATGAAGCACCGGATTATTTTCAAATTGATGAACTATTAAGCGATGAGCATAAGCTTGTCAGGGATAGTGTGCGAAGCTGGGTTAAGAAAGAAGTAAGTCCTATTATAGAAGATTTTGCTCAAAAGGCCCAGTTTCCAAAACATCTAATTCCTGGTCTGGCTGAAATTGGAGCATTCGGACCTACAATCCCGACGGAATATGGCGGAGCCGGCCTGGATTATATTTCATATGGTCTGATCATGCAGGAAATCGAACGTGGTGATTCTGGGATCAGGTCAACGGCATCGGTTCAGGGTTCACTTGTCATGTATCCTATTTATGCTTATGGTTCAGAAGAACAAAAGATGAAGTATCTTCCAAAACTTGCTTCGGGGGAGTGGATCGGCTGCTTCGGACTCACTGAACCCGATCATGGTTCTGACCCCGGAAGCATGATAACTCATTTCAAAGATATGGGCGACCATTATTTGCTGAATGGAGCTAAAATGTGGATTTCTAATTCTCCTTTTGCTCAGGTTGCCATTGTTTGGGCAAAAAATGAGGAAGGAACCATAAAGGGCCTGATCGTGGAACAGGGTATGAAAGGTTTTTCAGCTCCTGAAATCCATGGTAAATGGAGCCTGAGAGCTTCAGCAAGCGGGGAATTGGTATTTGACAATGTCAAAGTACCTAAAGAGAATTTATTGCCTGGTGCCAGCGGACTTAAGGGCCCGTTGGGATGTTTGAACCAGGCGCGTTACGGGATAGCCTGGGGAGCACTCGGGGCGGCAATGGATTGCTATGATACAGCCCTGAGGTATTCAAAAGAACGCAAACAGTTTGGGCGTCCAATCGGAGGGTTTCAGTTGCAGCAAAAGAAATTAGCTGAAATGATCACAGAAATAACCAAGGGTCAGCTCCTGGTATGGCGACTTGGAGTATTAAGAAATGAAAACCGTGCTACGCCTGCCCAGATCTCTATGGCCAAAAGGAATAGTGTGGAAACAGCAATGAACGTTGCCCGCGAAGCCCGTCAAATTTTAGGAGGCATGGGAATTACAGGAGAATATCCGGTTATGCGGCATATGATGAACCTCGAATCAGTAGTAACTTATGAAGGCACTCATGATATTCATTTACTGATTACAGGAATGGATGTAACTGGCATAAATGCTTTCGAATAAGATACCAGTTTTTTAGTAAATTTAATTAAGGGCTTGCTAATTAAATCAAAGATATCGGCATGAATCGCAGCATAGGAATAATACTTATTACACTTGGTGCAGCTATGCTGATCTGGACGGGTTTTACCTACACTAAAAAAGAAAAGATTATTGATGCAGGCCCCATTGAAATCAGCGCCGACCGACAAAAAACGGTTAACTGGCCGCCATACCTTGGCGGCATCCTTGTGGTTGGAGGAATAATTATGGTTCTTAGCTCGAAAAAAAGATAAATTTCAGATTATTCTTAATTCGAAATCAGGAGTTAATACCTGCATACAATCCTGTACCCAGATTTCAATTCCATAAACTCGATCCTTAAGTAGCTTTTATTCTGAGTAAACGGATTTCACCCGTTCCCGAAGATTATATCCCGAAGCCATTACTTCACCATAGGCGCCAGCGGTTCGGATTGCAATGAGGTCCCCCCTGTTTGAAACAGGAAGCTCCACTTCTTTTCCGAAACAATCGGTGCTTTCGCATATAGGACCGACCACATCATATTTCCTATTTTCATTATTTTCAGAGCTGATATTTTCGATCTTATGATAGGCCTGATACAGAGCCGGTCTCATCAATTCAGTCATGCCGGCATCCAGAATAAGAAAATTCTTTTTCAACCCGTTCTTGACATATAGTATACGGCTGATGAGGCTTCCGCATTGTGCTACCAGCGCTCTGCCGAGTTCAAAATGCACTTCCTGCCCCGGTCTTCTCTCGAGAAACTTATTGAAAATTTCAAAGTAACTTTCAAAATCATTAACTTCATTCTCATCCGGCTTATGATAATCCACTCCTAAACCACCGCCTACATTTAATATCTTAAGCTGAAAGCCATGTTCCTCAAACCAGAAATGAAGTTCATTGACTTTAATACATAAGCTTTTAAAAACATCAAGGCTGGTTATCTGTGAACCTATATGAAAGTGAATTCCAATAAGCTCCAGGTTATCACAATTTCGCAGCTCTTCAACACAGGCATTTAATTCCCATTGATTGATACCAAATTTGTTTTCTTCTAAGCCTGTAGTAATATATTGGTGCGTGTGAGCATCCACGTTGGGGTTTATTCGAATAGCTACGCGAGTCTTTTTATCCAGTTGTCCTGCCAGATCATTAATTATACCGAGTTCCTGTATAGATTCTACATTAAAGCAATAAATATCCTGATTAAGGGCATATAAAATTTCTTTATCTGATTTTCCCACACCGGCAAATACAACTTTTTTCGGATCAAAGCCTATTTCAATTGCCTTTTTAACCTCATTCCCGCTAACGCAATCGGCACCGAAACCAGCTTTTTCAATTGCTTTAAGTAAACGTTCATTGAAATTGGCTTTCAAAGCATAGTGCACATGAAAGCCATATTTATCCGAGGCGGCCTTACACTGATTCAATGTCCGAACCAGCAGTGAAAGATCATAAAAGTAAAATGGAGTCTCTAAATCCTGAAAATTACTGAGTGTTTTCTGATTAAACATAAATGTATTTTTACCGCCTTTTCTGGCGATCGGAATTATTCAAACAAACGATTATGCAGTGACCTAAGGGCTTCAACCTTATAGCTGTCATTAAGTAAAAGCGAAATATTATAGCTGCTGCCACCATAAGATATCATACGGATGGGAATATGTTTCAAAGCTTCAAATACCCTGGAGGCATAACCGTGCTTATCAGCACCAAAATCCCCTACAACACATACAATAGTTTGATTGCTGTCAATTTCTACAGTACCGAAATTATTCAGTTCTTTAATAATATCATCAAGATTTCGCGTGTCATCAATGGTAACAGACACAGCAACCTCCGAAGTGGTTATCATGTCTATTGGTGTTTTATATCGTTCAAAAACTTCAAATACTCTTCGCAGAAAACCATATGCTAAAAGCATCCGGCTTGATTGTATTTTGATTGCGGTAATTCCATCCTTCGCCGCGATTGATTTTATTTTGCCTCTTTCACTTTCATTGGTGATCAGTGTTCCCGGAGCATCCGGTTCCATGGTATTCAATAAACGAACAGGCACTTTATACTTTTGTGCAGGAAAAACACTTTGGGGATGGAGGATTTTTGCCCCAAAATAGGCAAGCTCCGCAGCCTCATCAAACGATAGTTGAGCAATTGGCTTTGTACCCTTAACTATTCGTGGATCATTATTATGCATTCCGTCTATATCCGTCCAGATCTGAACTTCTTCGGCACGGATGGCCGCCCCGATCAAAGAAGCTGTGTAATCGCTTCCTCCCCTCCGGAGGTTATCGATCTCCCCAAAAGAGTTTCTGCAGATATAACCCTGAGTTATAAATAAAGTATCATCCGGGTGTTCATCTATCAGGGGCTGTAAATGTTCAGTTATATAATCGATGATTGGTTCGTTATCCTCATCAATTTTCATAAAATCCAATGCCGGTAAAAGTACTGAACGTACGCCGATCTCAGAAAGATAAATATGATATAAAGTGGTTGAGATCAGTTCGCCCTGAGCCAGAATAACCTTCTCCTCGATCGATGTAAAATGTTCATTGGCAAATGAGCTTATCAGATTAAAATGGTAATCGATCAGCTCCTTGCCGTTATTATATCCTTCTTCAGATGCGAAAAGCTGTTTTATAAAGACTTCATATTTCTCTTTCAAAGAGCGGGTAAGTTCTGCTGCTTTGTTCTTGTCCCCTGCCAGATAGGTCTGTGAGATCTCCAATAAACTATTTGTAGTACCCGAAACTGCCGAAAGGACCACAACCTGCCTGTCTTTCGGCTGTATGATATCTAATAATTTTTTAATTCTATCGGGGCTCCCAACGGATGTTCCTCCGAACTTTAATACTTTCATTTAACCTTGAATTTTAGATTGCAGCAAATGATTTTTATACTTGTGCAATGAGCTGCTAAAAATAGAAAAAAGCATCCTATTTTTATGCAGAACAAGATTAAATTTGGCAATCCTGTCAGTATTTTACCGGGGAATGAAAAAAGCAATCTAAATTTAAACAAATCCTATGCAAGAACTGGAACCTTACGTATTAAGCAAGATCAATGAATGGCTTCAGGGAAGCTACGATATAGCGACAAAAAATGAAATAAAAGCCTTATTGGATTCCGGGGCAATTAATGACCTGACCGATTCCTTTTATCGTGATCTTGAATTTGGAACGGGTGGATTACGTGGAACCATGGGTCCTGGTACCAACCGGATTAATAAATACACTATAGGCTCAGCTACTCAGGGGCTCTGCAATTATCTGCTGAAAAAATATCCCGGCGAAAAGATTAAAGTTGCTGTTGCCCATGACAGCAGAATTAATTCCGATTACTTTGCGCAAATAACCGCTGATGTATTTTCTGCAAACGGAATTTACGTTTATTTTTTCAGGGAGTTAAGACCAACTCCTGAGCTTTCCTTTGCGATCCGCCATCTCGGCTGCCGCAGCGGAGTGATGATTACTGCGTCGCATAATCCCAAAGAATATAACGGATATAAGGCTTATGGCGCAGATGGGGGCCAGTTTACGGCTCCTGACGATCAGATGGTCATGGATGAGGTTTCTCAAATTGCCAGCATTGAAGCTGTAAAATTCGGTCGCAATGACAACAATATTGAATTGATTGATGAAAAAATTGATCAGCTTTATCTGGACAAGATCACTGAACTTTCTGTATCACAAGCGGCAATTGAAAGACAAAAAGACCTGAAAATCGTATATTCTCCAATCCATGGGACGGGTATTACAATGGTTCCTCAGGCCCTGGAACGCTTCGGCTTTACCAATGTGACCATTGTTGAAGAGCAGGCTAAACCCGATGGCAATTTCCCTACAGTTATTTACCCAAATCCGGAAGAGAAGGAAGCCCTTACCCTCGCACTTGCTAAGGCAGAAAGTATTGATGCCGACCTGGTCCTGGCTACAGATCCCGATGCCGACCGCGTGGGCATCGCTATTAAAGATAATGATGGCGAGTTTATCTTACTCAATGGCAATCAAACCGGCAGCCTGCTGGTCAATTATATGTTAAGTGTTTGGGAAGCAAAGGGCAAATTAACAGGCAATGAATACATCGTCTCAACTATTGTTACTACTAAACTCATTGAGGATATTGCACGGGCCAAAAACGTAGAATTTTATCAGACCTTAACGGGATTCAAATGGATTGGGGCTATAATTACAGAATTACAGGGAAAAAAGACTTTTATTGTAGGTGGGGAAGAAAGCTATGGATACCTGGTTGGTGAACTTGTAAGAGATAAGGATGCCGTGATATCCTGTGCTTTTATTGCTGAAATGACGGCTTTTTATAAAGATAAAGGCAGCAGTTTATTTGATGCTATGCTGGATATGTATATGCAATATGGTTTTTATAAAGAAAAACTAGTTTCCATAACCAAAAAAGGCAAGTCGGGAGCAGAAGATATTAAAGCTTTGATGACCCGTTTCCGGACCAATACCCCCAGGGAACTCGGAGGCTCCCCGGTAGTTACCTTAAAAGATTATGAGCTTGGTAAAGAAACCGACATTCTTTCAGGCCGTTCAGTAACCCTGAATTATCCTAAATCAGATGTTTTGCAATTTATAACCGCTGATGGATGTGTTATTTCTGCAAGGCCATCCGGAACAGAACCGAAAATTAAGTTTTACTGCAGTGTGAGAACAGATCTGAATGACAAAAAAGAATTCAAATCAAAAGATAGTTTAATGGACGAAAAGATCCAGAAAATAATATCAGATCTTGCTGTCTGAGAAAAGAGACCCTGGCAAGAATAGGGCATGCGGGCAGAAGGCTTAATTTTAATTTTGCAACCCAAACCTTCATGCTCTTATAAACCAGCTATATTTGCAGCATGAGAACATTTTTATTCTATTTAGCTGGTTTAACTTTATTTCAGTCCTGCACTAATAAAACAGATCAAAAATTGCCCATTTTAGGGAATCGCGAACCTATTGAACGAAATGTAGATGGCAAACTTGTAGTTGATACTATTTACCAGACTATTCCCCCCTTTAGTTATTATAATCAGGATAGCTCATTGGTTACAGATAAAGATTTCACTAATAAGATCTATGTAGCCGATTTCTTTTTTACTTCCTGCAATACCATCTGTCCGGTAATGCACCGGAATCTTCTGGAGGTGTATAAGAAGTTCAAGGGACACCCTGAAGTTAAATTCCTTTCACATTCTATTGATGTAAAATATGATCTTCCATCCCGGTTAAAAACATACGCCAATAAACTTGGAGTAGAAGGCCATCAGTGGGAGTTTGTTCATGGCAGTAAAGATTCGATCTTTAATATTGCAGCAAAAAGTTACCTGGTTTCAGCATTTGAAGACAATACAGATCCCCAGGGTCTTGTTCATCAGGGATGGTTTATTTTGATTGATAAAAATAAACAAATCAGAGGAGCTTATGACGGGACCAAAGAAGACCAGGTAAATCAATTGATGAAAGATATGGAAAGGCTTCTTGAAGAAGAAAAAATGAATGAGGAATAAACTGCTATGTTTTACAATGTCGATTTTTTGCGGGATCATACTGATTCAATCCTGCATAAGTGAAGAGGATATTAATTTTAAAAGATATTATGTAAACGGCAAAGGTACCTATGAAAAACATTGCCAGAACTGCCATGGTGCAAAGGGACAGGGTTTAGGTGCCTTATATCCTCCATTGACAGATACAACATACCTCATTCAAAACAAAAATAAGCTTGCCTGTATCATCAGAAATGGTCAAAACCAAAAACTAACAATTAAGAATGTCACTTATGAAGGTCAAATGCCCGCAAATGCATCTTTGGCTGAAATAGACATAGCCCAGGTAATAGTTTATATTACTAACTCCTTCGGAAATGAGCAGGGCCTTTATGATCCAAAAAAAGTAAATGCTGATCTTAAAGCATGCGAGTGAGTACTAATTAACAGCCCCTGCTTTCACTTGTGATTAACAGAACGATTTGTATTTTTGCACTTCAGGAAAAAAACATGTCAAAGCGCACAAGGATTAAGGATCTATTGAACACAACAGAATTTGGCCAGCAGGTAACTGTAATGGGCTGGGTAAGAACTTTCAGGAACAACCAGTTTATTGCTGTAAATGACGGGTCTACTATAAATACAATTCAGGCTGTTGTAGATTATAATCTGATGGATGAGGCCCAATTAAAAAGGCTCACTACTGGCGCATCGGTTTCGATAACTGGTACGCTCATTGAATCCCTTGGAAAGGGGCAGCGTGTAGAGATCAAAGTAACAGACCTGGAAATTATTGGTGACAGCGATGCAGAAAAATTTCCGCTTCAGCCAAAGAAACACAGTCTTGAATTTTTACGTGAAATAGCACATCTGCGTTTTCGTACAAACACCTTTAATGCTGTCTTTAAAGTCCGCCATGCCCTCTCCTATGCGGTTCATAAATTTTTCAATGATAAGGGCTTCGTATATATGCATACCCCCATTATAACAGCTTCTGATGCTGAGGGTGCAGGTGAAATGTTCCGGGTTTCCACTTTTGATCCTGATCACATCCCTCGCAATGAAGATGGAAGTGTAAACTATAAAGAGGATTTTTTTGGTAAGGCCACCAACCTTACTGTATCAGGCCAGCTGGAAGGGGAACTTGCAGCAATGGCTTTCGGAGATATCTACACATTCGGCCCTACATTCCGGGCTGAAAATTCAAATACCACCAGACATTTAGCAGAATTCTGGATGATCGAGCCGGAAATGGCTTTTTATGATCTGAATGATAATATGGATCTGGCAGAAGAATTACTAAAATATGTAATCCGGTATGCTATGGAGAATTGTTCAGACGAGCTGGAATTTTTAAAAACCCGCCTTCTAGAAGAAGAGAAGCAAAAACCCCAAACTGAGCGTTCTGAACTTGATCTCATGGCAAAACTAAATTTTTGTTTAGAGAATGACTTTGAACGGCTGACCTATACTCAGGCTATTGATATCCTGAAAAACTCAAAACCCAACCAGAAGAAACAGTTTAAATATCTTATTGACAGTTGGGGATCGGATCTTCAGTCAGAGCATGAACGCTATCTGGTGGAAAAACATTTTAAAAAACCAGTCATCTTGACGGACTACCCTGCCGATATCAAATCCTTTTACATGCGGTTGAATGAAACTAATGAGGACGGTAGAACTACCGTTCGTGCCATGGATATCCTGTTCCCGGGGATTGGTGAAATTGTAGGGGGTTCCCAAAGAGAGGAGCGTTTGGATAAACTTGAAAAAAGAATGGCAGAGATGAATATTCCTTCAGAAGAAATGTCATGGTACCTTGACACCCGCCGTTTTGGAACTGCACCCCACGCTGGATTTGGTTTAGGATTTGAACGTCTGGTCTTATTTGTAACGGGAATGACCAATATAAGGGATGTCATTCCATTTCCAAGAACACCAAAGAACGCTGAATTTTAAAATTCTCTTTCAGGGGGCATCAATTTCTTTTAATAGATTTTCTAGATCAAGCGGCTCGGTTATCATCCGGAGATGGCCGTTTTTATCATATGGCCATTCATTACGTGGACGATCCCAATATAGCTCTACCCCGTTTCCATCCGGATCATTCATATACAATGCCTCTGAAACGCCATGATCAGAGGCTCCTGTCAAAGGATAATCAGCGTCCATCAGACGCTTTAATATGTTTGCAAGATCTTTTCGCTCTGGATATAATATGGCAGTGTGAAAAAGACCGGAAGAATGAAGTGGCGCAGGCGGCATTCCCCTGGAATACCAGGTATTGAGTCCAATATGATGATGATACCCTCCGGCGGAAATAAAAACTGCCTGGTCTCCATAACGCTGGCTTATCTCAAATCCAAGAAGATCGCAATAAAAGGCCATAGCCCGGTCGAGATCTGAAACCTTTAAATGCACATGACCAATTTGTGCGGAGGCCGGGATTTGATATTTCATAGCCAAAATTTAAGAATGTGAAGAGACTTTATTAAAATAAGGAGTTCAATCAGCTAATTCGATATAGTCAGACTGCCATCTAAAACAAAACAATTAAGCTCCTTGTTCCACTGACCGCGTTTAATTTAGTATTTTTAGCTATGCTTATCAAAATTTATCCTGAAAATCCGAATGAAAAATCACTTCAGCAGGTTGTGGATGTACTCAAAAAAGGAGGCATAATAATATATCCAACTGATACGGTATATGGTTTGGGCTGTGATATAACCAATCAGAAGGCAATTGAAAGAATATGTTCAATAAAAGGCATTAAGCCTGATAAAGCAAATTTTTCCTTTGTATGTTATGATTTAAGGCACATTTCAGATTATACACGGCCAATTGATAATGAAACTTACCGTATCTTAAAAAAAGCACTTCCCGGACCCTTTACATTCATCTTCAATGCAAATAAAAACGTACCTAAACTTTTAAGTTCGAATAAAAAAACGGTAGGAATTAGGGTGCCGGATAATAACATAGCCCGGGGCATAGTAAAAATGCTGGGGAATCCAATTCTATCAACTTCGATTAAGGATGAAGACGAGATTATTGAATATTCAACAGACCCTGAACTGATCCATGAAAAGTATCAGGACGCGGTTGATCTTGTAATTGACGGGGGATATGGGGCTAATGAGCCATCTACCATAATAGACTGCAGTACGGGCGAATTTAATGTCATAAGACAGGGAAAAGGGAATTTCGAGTTATTTTTGTAATATCTCTGTCGGTTCATTCCCGGCCATGACTAAATTTAGTATTTTCGCCGCAATGGCAAATTTAATCAACCTAAAACCATTTCGCGATTTCTTTAAATCCGGTCAGGTAGGCGGCATTATTCTAATTATCAGTGTAATAATCTCTCTGATTATTGCTAATTCTTCCTTAGGTACTCCCTTTGAAAATTTTTTAGCGAGCAGTATCGGATATAGCAGTACTTCACTTCAACTTGAATATCCAATTTCTTTATGGATAAATGACGGCCTCATGGCTATATTTTTTTTACTTGTGGGGCTGGAAATTAAACGTGAAATCATTGAAGGGGAATTATCATCACCCCGAAAAGCAGCCATGCCTATTTTTGCCGCAATTGGGGGTATGCTTGTTCCTGCCGGTATTTTTGCTCTTTTCAATGTCAACACTCCAACATCCTCCGGCTGGGGTATTCCCATGGCAACAGATATTGCCTTCGCTCTGGGTGTTATATCGCTTCTAGGAAAGCGCGTACCTTCATCTTTAAAGATATTTCTAGCCGCTTTAGCAATAGTGGATGATCTAGGGGCAATTCTTGTCATCGCTGCTTTTTACACCAATGAATTACATTGGGACTACCTGTTATACTCAGGAGGAATTTTAGTTCTGCTTATCCTGATGAACAGACTGGGGGTGAAAAAACTCTTTTTTTACATCATTCCGGGGATATTTCTTTGGTACTTCGTACATCACTCAGGGATACACGCGACAATTGCAGGTGTCCTGCTTGCATTGACGATCCCTACAACTCCTACAAAAGCAACATCACCACTTGAAAGGCTGGAACATATGCTTGTCAGGCCTGTAAATTTTATAATCATGCCGGTATTTGCCCTGGCCAATACAAATATCAGGTTTGAACTCAAGATGATTGATGGTTTATTCAGTCCGCTTGGATTGGGGATAATTTGCGGTCTGGTTTTGGCCAAGCCTGTAGGCGTTTCCCTGTTTTCATGGTTATCAGTTAAACTGGGTTTTGCCGCCCTGCCTTCCCGGGCAAACTGGAAACATATTTTCGGGATTGGTATGCTCGCGGGGATTGGTTTTACAATGTCGATTTTTATTGCACTCCTCTCCTTCCAAAACCAGGAATTTCAGGTTATAGCAAAGTTTTCAATCTTACTGGCATCGGTAATTGCCGGAACTGCTGGTTTTCTATACCTGAAAATGCTCAACAAAAAGAAAAAGTTAAGAAGAAAAGTCAGGGCAGCCCATCTAGTCCAAGGATAATAATAAAGTTCTGATCAGCTTCCTCCAATATAATGTTCCATATTTTCGATAATGAATTTTTGCTCGTCAATGATATATTTGACTACGTCTCCGATGGAAACAACTCCGATTAATTTCCCTTCATCCATAACCGGGAGATGCCGGATGAATTTATCCGTCATTAACTGCATACACTGATCAATAGAACTATCCGGCGTAACCGAATTTATATTGACCGACATAATATCTCTGACCTTGGTACCCTTTGAGCTCTTACCCTGAAGTATAACCTTACGGGCATATTCCCTTTCAGTAAATATACCCACCAGATCCAGGTTTTCCATTATAAGCAAGGCGCTGATATTTTTCTCAAGCATTATTTCCAATGCTTTAAAGACGGTAATTTCCGGAGAAACGGAGTAAATCACGTTACCCTTCGCTTTTAATATATTTCTGACTGCTCCCATAGAAATAATTTTAATGCAGATATATAAATATTTTATATGTATTAAAACTCAGTCCGCTAATGCGGATTAAATATGCCCGTGTACACAGCTTTTGGGAGCTGCACTATTATTTAAACTATAAAATGGAAGGTTCAGCTATACTCTATTAAAAATAATCATTTTTAATAGAAATAAAAATTTGAACAGCTATTTAAAAATACAAAATAATTCTATATTGTAGAATATATTATTTAGCGTTAGATAGTTATACCTTTTCCGGAGAATTTACCAAAGGTTATTCCATAGTTTTAAAATGAATTTTACTTTATGTCAAAATTTATTAAAATTAATCGGGGCTTAAATATCAAACTAGCTGGTGAAGCTGGCAAATCAATTACAACTCTCCCAATAGCTGAGATCTTCGCTATCAAGCCCATCGATTTTACCGGACTTAGCCCTAAATTATTAGTTAGAGAAGGCGATGAAGTAAAATCCGGGACTGCACTGTTTTATGATAAAAACAATGAGAACATCAAATTCTGTTCCCCTGTTAGCGGAGAAATCATAGAAATTGTCAGGGGTGAAAAGCGCAAAATCCTTGAGATTAAAATCCTGGCTGACAAAGAAATTGCCTATGCTTCTTTTAATAAAGCAAAACCTGATGAATTAAGCAGGTCGCAAATTATCGAAACCTTATTAACAAGCGGCTGCTGGCCCTTCATTCGACAGCGGCCGTTTTCCACTATTGGAAACCCCGGGGAGATCCCAAAATCCATTTTTATTTCTGCCTTTGACAGCAATCCCCTGGCCCCGGATCTGGATTTCATTATGCAGGGAAATGATGAGTTCTTTCAAACAGGTTTAAACGCACTAATGAAATTAACAAATGGAAATGTTCATTTAAATATAAGTACTTCCACAACTGCACACGCTTTTACCAGGGCTGATGGAGTAATAATCAATAAAATATCCGGCCCTCACCCATCCGGGAATGTAGGCATTCAAATTCATCATATTGATCCAATTAATAAAGGAGAAACGATATGGTATATCAATCCCCAGGATGTACTCATTATTGGTAAATTATTTACTCTTGGCAAATTTGATGCAATGAGAATTCTTGCTTTGACGGGTTCCCGGGTAAATGATCCGAAATATTATAAAACCATTGTTGGAAGTTCCGTAAAACATATTTTAACTGATGGAGGTCTGAAAACCTTAAACAACAGAATCATCAGTGGGAATGTTTTAACTGGCAGCCAGATCACTGAGGATGGATTTTTAGGTTTTTATGATTCACAGATCACAGTTATACCGGAAGGAAATCAATCCGAATTTATGGGCTGGCTGGCACCCGGTCTTAATAAATTCAGCATGTCGCGTGCCTTTTTCTCATGGCTTACACCCAATAAAAAGCATGATCTGGATACCAACCTGCATGGTGAAGAGCGCCCCTTTGTTGTAACAGGCGAATATGAAAAGGTTTTTCCAATGAATATTTACCCCGTACAACTATTAAAATCCATTTTGATAGAAGATCTGGAAATGATGGAAAACCTGGGTATTTATGAAGTGGCGGAGGAAGATTTTGCTCTTTGTGAATTCGTATGTACTTCAAAAATAAAATCACAGGAAATTATCCGGCAGGGACTGGAAATTGTTCGAAAAGAATTTGGTTAGAGAGACATTCCATTTTTATATAATACCAAACAAGAATACCGGATATAAATACACCCATATCAGCAAAATATTTTTATCATAAAATACTATTTTCTTGAAGCCACTTAGAAAACTACTTGATAAGATAAAACCCAACTTTGAAAAAGACGGGAAGCTTGAAAAATTTTATCCTGCCTTCAATGCGTTTGAAACCTTCCTGTTTGTTCCTGATCATACAACAGGCTCCCGGGGTGCTCATATTCGGGATGCGATAGATTTAAAACGAACCATGATTCTGGTGGTTTTATCACTGGTACCCTGTTTATTGTTTGGGATGTGGAACGTAGGTTATCAGCATCACCTTGCATTCGGTATCAGGGACGCTTCATTTATAGATAATTTTATTTTTGGAGCCACCAAAGTTCTGCCCCTGGTTGTCGTTTCCTATGTTTCAGGATTAACCGTTGAATTCATCTTCGCTATAATCAGGAAGCATACAATTAATGAAGGTTTTTTGGTTTCTGGAATGTTAATTCCATTGGTGATGCCCGTGGATGTACCCTTATGGATGGTGGCAGTATCTACAATCTTTGCTGTGATTATCGGAAAAGAAGTTTTTGGTGGTACAGGTATGAACGTATTAAATCCGGCATTAACCGCAAGAGCATTTCTATTCTTTGCCTATCCAACAAAAATGTCTGGCAATGAGGTCTGGATCAACACATCCCCAGAAAGGAATAAGCTTGTAGTTGATGGATTTAGCGGGGCAACGCCTCTGGGCGATGCAGCGGCAGGTTTTGCAGATAAAATTCCCGGAATCTGGGAATCTTTTATTGGCATCATCCCCGGCTCTGTGGGTGAAACATCTGCATTGGCTTGCCTTTTAGGTGCAGCATTATTGCTTTATACAGGAATAGGAAGCTGGCGTATTATGTTATCCGTTTTCATGGGGGGATTTGTTATGGCTGGTATATTCAACCTTTTCGGAACCACCACCCTGATGCAGATTAGTCCGATTCACCATCTGGTACTGGGCGGATTTGCATTTGGTGCCATTTTTATGGCCACAGATCCTGTGAGTGCAGCACAAACAAATACGGGTAAATACATCTATGGTTTCCTGATTGGGTTATTCGCAATTATGTTCAGGGTATTTAATCCAGCTTATCCGGAAGGCATGATGCTGGCCATTTTATTCATGAATGTTATGGCGCCGTTGATCGATCATTATGTTGTTGGAGCAAATATTAACAGCAGATTAAAAAGGGCTAAACATTAATTTGATGCATAAGGATAGTAACAAAGCAACCTTTCTTTTTTCCTCCGTAATGGTAGTGGTCATTGCTGTCTTGTTATCAGTCGCCGCCATTAGCCTTGGTCCTTACCAGGAAAGAAATGTCAGGATCGAAAAAATGGAAAACATTTTAAGCAGTGTAGGAATCAACAGTACTCCTAAAGATGCAGAGAAAATTTTTGCACAGTTTATTACAGATCAGATCGTATTAAATAACAAAGGAGAAGTGGTAAGCGGCGAAATTACTGCATTTGATATCGATTTGAAAAAAGAACTCGACAAATCAAAAACAGGCGATCAGGATAAAGCATTGTTCCCGCTTTTCGTTTGTCAAAAAGACGGCAAGTTTTTTTACATCATCCCCGTGAGAGGAAAGGGATTATGGGGCCCCATCTGGGGGTATATATCCCTGGAAGGAGATATGAATACGGTTTACGGTGTAAGCTTTGGCCATAAGAGTGAAACCCCGGGTTTAGGCGCAGAAATCGAGACGGAAAGATTTCAACAGCAATTCAAAGGAAAAAAAATATTCAATGAACAAGGAGAATTCGTATCTGTTAAAGTTGTAAAAGGCGGTACTGATCCGGCAAATTTACATGGTGTTGATGCCGTATCAGGGGCAACTATAACCAGCGACGGGGTCACTGAAATGTTCAAAAGGACACTCGGCAATTACATTCCCTATTTCAAGAAGACCAAAACCTAATAAATTCAGCAAATGAGCAATGAAGAAATTACAGCTCCTGAAAAAGTAAAATCATCGAAAGAAGCGCTGTTCTCTGCTAAGAACAGAAGGCTGTTGTATGATCCACTGAATGACAGCAATCCCATTACCGTTCAGGTATTAGGAATTTGCTCGGCCTTAGCCGTGACCGTAAAGATGAAGCCCTCTATCGTCATGGCTCTTGCGGTGTTGGTGGTATGCGCATTTTCAAATCTGACCATATCATTTATTAGAAATTTAATTCCTAACAGAATTAGGATAATTGTCCAACTGACAATTGTGGCTGCCATGGTTATTTTGGTAGATCAGGTATTGAAAGCATTTGTATATGATGTAAGCAAACAGCTTTCTGTATTCGTGGGGTTAATCATCACTAACTGCATCATCATGGGTCGCCTGGAAGCGTATGCCATGGCAAATAAACCATGGCCCTCATTCATAGATGGAATTGGGAATGGACTAGGTTATGGATTGATTTTGATCATCGTCTCTTTTTTCAGGGAATTATTGGGTTCAGGCGAACTATTAGGTTATCGTGTAGTGCCTGAATCGGTGTATAATCTGGGCTATTTTAATAATAGTCTGATTATAATGCCCCCAATGGCTTTAATAATAGTAGGAATTATTATATGGATTCAGCGAAGTAAAAACAAAAACTTAATAGAACCCAAATGACATTATGGAGCATGTAAATATATTTATCAAAGCTGTTTTCATAGAAAATATGATTTTTGCCTACTTCCTGGGCATGTGTTCCTATCTGGCCATTTCTAAAACCGTAAAAAGTGCAGTCGGACTGGGATTAGCAGTAATTTTTGTTCTGGCAGTGTCTGTCCCGGTTTGTTATCTGCTGGAAAAGTATTTATTAAAAGCTGGGGCTTTATCATGGCTGTCCCCGGATTTTGCAACTGTTAATCTCAGCTTTCTTAGTTTTATTATGTTCATCGCAACCATCGCTTCAATTGTACAGTTAGTGGAAATGGTTGTTGAGAAATATGCCCCTGCATTATATTCAACCTTAGGAATTTTTTTACCTCTTATTGCAGTGAATTGTTCGATACTTGGAGGCGCATTATTTATGCAGGAAAGAGAATATGCAACGGTAGGAGAAGCAACGGTTTTTGGGATCGGCTCCGGAGTCGGATGGTTTCTGGCAATTGTAGCGCTTTCAGCCATCCGTGAAAAGATCCGCTATTCCAATATTCCAGGTCCGTTAAGAGGTTTAGGGATAACATTCATTCTAACCGGGCTTATGGCTATCGCTTTTATGAGTTTTATGGGTATAACATTATAATTTCAACGGCTTTAATCGAAATATTTAATGATACTATTAGCTTTAGACATTACTACAATTGTTACCAGTGTTACCATTTTCCTGGCATTTAACATGCTCCTGGTCTATATTATATTGTTTGCAAAATCGAAGTTAATGCCTTCGGGATTAGTGAAAATAACCATCAATGGACAGGAACAAATTCAAGCAGAAGCAGGTTCCAGCTTATTAACGACATTATCACAACAAAAAATATTTTTACCCTCCGCTTGCGGAGGTGGTGGAACCTGCGCGATGTGCAAATGCCAGGTACTTTCGGGAGGAGGAGAATTATTAACAACGGAAGCACCATATTTTACCAGGAAGCAGCAACAGGAACACTGGCGATTGGGATGTCAGGTAAAAGTAAAGCAGGACATGGAAATTAAAATCCCCCAGGAAATATTCGGGATTAAGAAATGGGAATGCGAGGTAGTTTCAAATGAGAATGTTGCAACTTATATCAAAGAGCTGGTTGTTAAATTACCCGAAGGAGAGTTTCTGGATTTTGAGCCTGGTTGTTATATTCAGCTAGATGTACCGGTTTGTACTATCGATTTTAAAACTCAGCTGTTTAAAATCGGGGAACGCTTCCGTGATGATTATGATAAATACCATATATGGGACTTAAAAATGGAAAATCCGGAACCGATATTTCGTGCTTATTCTATGGCCAATCATCCAGCTGAAGGGAATATTATCATGCTTAATATTCGCCTCGCCACTCCCCCTTTCGACCGTGCAGCAGGCCAGTTTACAGATGTTAATCCGGGAATATGTTCATCCTATGTTTTTGCGCTTAAACCCGGTGATAAAGTGACAATGGCGGGACCTTTCGGGGACTTTCATATCAAACCAACAAAAAAAGAAATGGTATATATCGGTGGAGGTGCTGGTATGGCCCCACTCCGTTCACATCTTTTTCACCTATTCCATACTGAAAAAGAAAAGGACAGGAAAATATCTTTCTGGTATGGCGGACGCTCATTAAGAGAGGTTTTTTATACGGATCAATTCCGGGCAATTGAAAAAGAATTTCCCAACTTTCAATACAATATCGCTCTGTCTGAACCCCTGGCTGAAGACAACTGGACCGGTTATACCGGATTTATACATAATGTACTTTTCGAGAATTACCTGAAACATCATCCGGAACCTGAAGAGATAGAATATTATCTTTGCGGACCTCCTATGATGAACGCAGCAGTATTCAAAATGCTGGATGACCTGGGCGTTCCGCCTGAAAATATTGCATTTGACGATTTTGGAGGATAATATTATTAACATGAGTCTGATATTTTCAATTGCAGTTATTACTTTTTTTCTTTCTGCCTGCAAACCAAAAACCAATAATCTCATTCAAATTGAGGGTAAAGCACAAGGAACCACCTGGCATATCAAATATCTGGCAGAAAACTCCACCAATTACAAGCCTGCCATCGATTCGCTTTTCCTGGAAATTGATAGTTCGCTATCAACCTATCTGCCAGTTTCGATCATTTCAAGGATCAATAGGAATGAACCCGGGGTTATTGTTGATCACTATTTTATTGACGTGTTCAATAAATCAATGGAGATTTCGAAAAAAACAAATGGCCTCTTTGACGTAACCGTTGGCCCGTTGGTAAATGCCTGGGGATTTGGGTTTACAAATAAAGCGTCTATTGACAGTGCCTCTATTGACAGCCTCATGGAGTTTGTTGACTATAATATACTCAATTTAAAGGGAAATATCCTGACCAAGCAAAAACCGCAAACTATGCTTGATTTTAATGCCATTGCCCAAGGATATTCCGTAGATGTCATAGCTGAACATCTTGAGAAGAAAGGGATAAGGAATTACCTGATAGAATTGGGCGGGGAGCTTAAAGCGATGGGCAAAAAACACGATGAGAACTGGAAGGTCGGTATAGACCAGCCCAATGAAAATACTTCTACGGAGAGAAAGCTTAAAGCTGTTATAGAATTAAATAATAAAGCGCTTGCCACTTCAGGAAATTATAGAAAATTCTATGAAGAAAACGGAAAAAAGTATGGACATATTCTCGACCCACGCACTGGTTATCCTGCCAAACAGAATTTATTGAGCGCTACCGTACTTGCCGCTGATGCGATTACGGCTGATGCTTATGCGACGGCCTTTATGGTAATGGGATTAGAGAAATCCAAACAGTTCTTATCGGATAATCAAGACCTGGATCTGGAAGTTTACTTTATCTACGATGATAATGGCGATTGGAAAACACACTCATCTGCAAGCCTGAAAAAACTGGTAAAAGAAGTTCCTTAGGATTTGCACTTCTCTTCAGGCCTCGCTCCGCATATGCTGCAACTATTTCCATCATTTTGAAGGAGGGGATTATTACTGCTGCAGGTACCTGAAAATCGGCCATTTTTTTTCAATAATATCCTGATTGAAATGCCCGCAAAAGCAATAGCCAAAAGAACTATAGAAAATAAGATGGTAGTCATAATCTAAATTTACAGAAATTTATAATTGTATTGCAGAAACTCTGTGTGTAATTTCAGATCTGGCTTTAGAGGTTTAAAAGGTAATGCTGCAGTAGAAACATTCCCGCTCCTCCAAGGTAACCTATTAAAGCAAGCCATGCTATATTCTTTAGATACCATAAAAAATCGATTTTCTCCATACCCATGGCAGCTACGCCGGCAGCAGAACCTATAATCAAACAACTGCCCCCTGTACCTGCACAATATGCCAGAAATGACCAGAAATAATGATTTTGAGGATAGGTCGTCATGTCATACATACCCATGCCCGCTGCAACCAAGGGAACGTTATCAACTATAGCGGACATCAGGCCAATTGAAATAACAATAATATTGAGATTGCCGATCTTTTCATCCATATAGGTTGCAAGATCATGCAATTGACCAGTAGATTCCAATGCGGATATTGCTACGAGAATTCCCAGGAAAAAAAGCACACTGGGTACATCAGCCTTTCGTATTGCCTGTACCACAGAATAAGAATCCTTTTCCTCATCATTTTTATTTTTATGTATTATTTCTGTAATGATCCACAGCACGCCTAATCCGAATAGCATACCCATAAAGGGAGGTAAATGAGTAATCGTTTTAAAAAAAGGAACAAATACCAATGCACCTATCCCTGAATAAAAGATTAATTTTCGTTCAAAAGGAGTGGTAATTTCTGTATTAATTTCCTCAATAACAGGAGCGTTTTCAATTCTTCCCTTCATAGAAAAAGAAAGGACAGAAAGGGGCACAATTAAACAAATCAAACTGGGTAAGAATAAATTAACTATGAGATTAGAGGATGTTACCTGTCCACCTATCCATAACATGGTTGTGGTTACGTCACCAATTGGTGACCAGGCGCCACCAGCATTCGCAGCCAGAACTACCATACTGACATAAAATATTCGGGTTTGCCTGTCCTCTATTAATTTTCTTAGTAAAGAAACCATTACAATGGTGGTTGTCAGATTATCCAGAACGGCAGAAAGAAAAAAAGTAATGACACTTATGATCCAAAGCAGTTTGCGTTTATCACTTGTTGTGATTTTGCTTGTTATTACTTGAAAGCCATCATGTGCATCAATTAATTCGACAATAGTCATAGCACCCAGCAAAAAAAACAGGATACCCGATATTTGTCCGAAATGTTCATAGAGTTGGCCGGAAACTATCCCAATGTCTGATCCGCTCATCATGTAGACAGACCAGCATAATACTCCGGCAAGTAAAGCACTCGCAGTTTTATTGATCCTTATTATGTGCTCAAATGCTATTGCAGCATACCCAATAATAAAGATTGCAATTATGGATGCATTCATACAATTAATTTAAATTGATAAATTATCGGAGTATTACATTTTTAATGCGATGAAATATTTTTTATAGGACAAGTTACAAAAATTTCACTTCTCAAATTAAAGCATTTTTTGGAAAAATGATGAATATAGAACAGGGAAGATACAATCCGGATGAACACGCGTTTCATTGCACCTTAAGCTGAAGAGAGGCATTATCCTCGTATGGAATTTATGAATTCCGGAATCCGGTTTATGGAATCCGGAGCATCCAAAAACTTTACGAAAGCACTCCCTACAATAGCACCGCGCGTGTATTCAGCTGCTTTATTAAAACTCGGTCTGTCAGATATTCCAAAACCGATCATTGTCGGATTTGTTAATTTCATATCACGGATACGGGAAAAATAAATATCAGCTTCATCAGAGACCCTTAAATTTTTACCTGTGGTGGATGAAGATGATAAAAGGTAAATAAATCCATTACTCAGTTCATCTATCTTCCGTATCCTTTCTTCTGAAGTTTGGGGAGTCACCAGGAAGATATTACTTAGATTATTGTCATTGAAGCAAGGCTCATACAAATTTTCATATTCATACATCGGAAGATCAGGCACAATGATGCCATCCACACCCACTTCGGAGCATGCTTTAGCAAAATTTTCCACTCCATACTGCAGCACAGGGTTAAAATACCCCATTAGTAAAACGGGGATTGATACTCTTTTGCGCAAATCCTTCAGCTGCTCAAAGAGAACGGAAAGAGTCATCCCATTTTTCAATGCTATTTGTGAGCTATTCTGAATTACAGGTCCATCAGCAAGCGGATCAGAATAGGGAAAACCAATTTCAATAAAATCGGCACCTCCTTTTTCCAGGGCTTCTGCAATATCAAGTGTACTGTCAAGCTTGGGGTATCCTGCAGTGAAATAGATGGATAAAAGGGGCTCACTTTTCTTATTAAAAATTTCGTTCAGTCTGTTCATTTAAATAGGTACTATCTTTTGTAAATTTTAGAGGAATGTTAGAGATTAAAATATTTCATATAAGTATCCAGATCTTTATCACCCCGTCCGGAAAGGCAGATCACCACACTTTCATTCTCTTTGAAGTTCATCTTTTCCAGATGAGCAAGGGCGTGTGCAGTTTCAATAGCCGGTATGATACCTTCCAGTTCTGCACATAATCTGCCGGCGATCATGGCCTCATCGTCTGTAATGCTTACATATTCAGCCCGTTTATCTTTGAATAAATGAGCATGCTGAGGGCCAATCCCGGGATAATCAAGGCCTGCTGAAATTGAATAAGGTTCAATAACCTGTCCATCCCCGGTCTGCATAAGGATGGACCGGCTGCCATGTAATACACCTTCCCTTCCAAGTAAAGTTGTTGCTGCAGACTCTCCGCTTTCCACCCCTTTCCCTCCGGCTTCAACAGCTATTAACCTGACGCCTTCATCATCCAGGAAATGATAAAACATTCCCATAGCATTACTTCCCCCACCTACACAAGCCATGACGATATCAGGTAGTTCCGATCCAGTTTTTTCTTTAAGCTGAATTTTTGTCTCCTCAGAAATGATCGATTGAAAACGGGCTACCATATCCGGGTAGGGATGCGGACCAACCACGGACCCGATAATATAATGCGTATCAACCGGATTGTTGATCCAATCCCTCATAGCTTCATTCGTAGCATCCTTTAAAGTTTTACTGCCCGAGGTTGCCGGGATCACTTTGGCACCCATCATCTTCATTCGCGCAACGTTTGGTGCCTGACGCTCGATGTCAATTTCTCCCATGTACACAATGCATTCCAGGCCCTTCAATGCACAAACTGTTGCAGTAGCAACACCATGCTGGCCTGCCCCGGTTTCAGCAATAATTCTTTTCTTTCCAAGGCGCTCGGCAAGTAATATCTGGCCGACAGTATTATTTATCTTATGGGCACCGGTATGGTTCAGATCCTCGCGCTTGAAATAAATTGTTGCTCCATATCTCTCTGAAAATCTTTCTGCCAGGAACAAAGGAGAGGGTCTGCCAACATAATCCTTTAACAATTGGTGAAATTCTTCCTGAAATTCATGGTCATAGATTATATTCAGATATTGCTGGCGTAGCTCTTCAACATTGGGATACAGCATTTCGGGAATATACGCTCCTCCGAAATCCCCATAATATCCATTTTCATTAACACCCCAATTGATCGAACTCTTTATAAATTCTCTGTTCATATTATTCTTTTAAATTGCCCCTGAGGGCTGCTTTTTTATTAACTGGATGAGTGATCGCAATTTCTCTATATCTTTTATTCCCGGCTCCGTCTCAAACTTACTGTTTAGGTCCAGCCCGTATAAACGGTCGTCCTTAAAGTTTACCTCGCTGATATTTTCAGGACTCAGACCTCCGCTTAAAAAATAAGGAGTTTCCAAATTATAATCCCCCAGGATCGTCCAGTCAAAGGAAATCCCGGACCCACCATGACCGGAGGTTTTGGTGTCGAACAGAAAAAAATCAACGTTTGGGCAAAAAGCCTGCAAATGATTGAACTCAAAACCTTTAAAAACCCCAAAGGCTTTAATAATAATAATTTTGCATCCGGACCTTAAACTGGCAAGTGTTTGAAGCTGCATGCAAAATTCCGGAGTTTCTTCCCCATGAAGCTGAACAGCATCCAGATTATAACGAATAACCTTATCCACTATCTCCTCAGCATCTTCATTTACAAAAACTCCTGTTTTTTTAATGGAATTAGGCAGGAAAGCCAGAAAATCTTTATCCGGATAACCAAAGAAACGTTTTGAAGGCTTGTGAAAAATAAATCCCATATAATCAATGCCTAATTCTGCCAGCTGGGAAATATTCCGGGCTTCCCTCATACCGCAAACTTTAATGATCATGCCACCAGTTTATTAAAACTTGATAAAGCCCGTTTACTTTGAAGAGATTCCTCAGCTTCATAAAAACAATCTGAAAAGGATTGTTCTGATTTAATAGTTTGGATAGCAACCGCAGCATTACAGATCACTACATTATTTTGTTCTGTTGTACCCTCCCCTGTTAAAACGGCCTTGAAAATAGCAGCCGATTCCTTAATCGTACTTCCCCCGCTTATTTTCTCCGGATCTATCTTCTCAAACCCTAACTCCGCGATAGAATGAATATGTTCACCACTCCCTGAAAAAGTTTTAAAATCGCAGGTTAATGAGATCTCGTCATATCCCTCAAGCGCATGTAAAATCGTATAGGTTGTCTTTGATTTCTGATATAAATAAGCGTATAAACGGGCCAGCTCAAGACTAAATACTCCGACAAGCTGATATTTGGGTTGAGCCGGATTCACCATCGGGCCAAGCATATTAAAAAATGTTTTAATACCGAGTTCCTTACGGATTGGAGCAACAGTTTTCATTGCAGCATGAAAAAGCGGCGCATGAAGAAAACAAATTCCGGCCTTCTCAATACTATTTTTTAAATGACCTAAATCGCTGCTAAAGTTATAGCCCAGGTACTCCATCACATTGGATGAACCGCATCCTGAGGATACCCCATAATTACCATGCTTAGCAACCTTATATCCGGCCCCAGCTACAACAAATGAAGCAAGTGTTGAAATATTAAAAGTATCTTTACCATCCCCGCCCGTCCCGCAAAGGTCGATAAGGTCGTATTCATCAAGATCTGTTTTTAAACATAATTCAAGCATCCCGTCCCGAAAACCCTCCAGTTCCTCTACGGTTATATTCCGCATACAATAAACAGCCATGAAAGCTGCCATCTGGGAACCATTATATTTCCCAAGAGTAATGTTGGTTAATATTTCTTTCGCTTCCTGCCTGCTGAAGGTTTTTTGCTCAAACAGATGATTTAATATTTGCTTCATCAGTATTTTATATCTTAAATGAATAATGAGTTGTACCTGAAAATTGTACCGGATCTTAAATTTTCAGATATAAAAAAAGGGTTGCTTCTGAGCAACCCATGGTATTTAGTTCTTTATATTGGATACTACATACTTATCTGATTGCCAAATGATTCTTCATTTGCCACCACCAAATCATATATAGAGTTTTCACTTTCATGTTATTAGCAAATATCAATATTCTTTTCTTCAGGTGCAAACGTTTTAGTTATTTTTAAAAAATGAAAGCCACCAGAAGATCCAGAAAGTTACTATTATTAAAAATCAATCTTGGAAAGGCTGGTCTTATTGGATTAGGAATCCTACTTGCCTCCTTTGGTTTAAAAGGATTTCTTGTTCCAAATCATTTTATCGATGGCGGCATTACAGGCATTTCCCTTCTTACCTATCAATTGACCGGTATACCGGTTTCCATATGGTTAATTGTTTTTAATGCCCCGTTCATAGTTTTAGGGGCCAGGCAGATTGGAAAGCAATTCGCCATCAGCACATCAATCGCCATTGTTACCTTGGCAGCTGTCATATTTTTTGTCGATTTTCCCGTCATTACAAACGACAAACTCTTAATATCAATATTCGGAGGTTTCTTCCTTGGAGCCGGGATCGGATTATCAATCAGGGGTGGATGTGTAATTGACGGTACGGAGATTTTAGCTGTTTATCTTACCAGGAGAAGTTTCTTAAGTCTTGGGGACATCATTCTGCTTATTAATGTAGTAATATTCTTGGCAGCAGCCTTCATACTGGATCTGGAAACTGCACTTTATTCAATACTCACCTATTTATCCGCCTCAAAGACAGTTGATTTCATCATCCAGGGTATTGAAGAATATACAGGTGTTACCATTGTATCCTCCAAAAGCGCACAGATACGTGAAGCTATTACGAATAAATTAGGAAGAGGAGTAACTATTTATAAGGGAGAAAGAGGCTTTCAGAATTCACATTTGAACAAAGATATTGACATTATCTTTACTGTCGTTACACGCCTGGAGGTATCTAAATTAAAGCAGGTTATTGCTCTTATCGACCATAAGGCTTTTATTGTGATGAGTACTATTAGTGAAACGAAAGGTGGCATAATAAAACCAAGACCTCTTCATTAATCCTACCTGCTAAAGCCCGTTTCGGTTCAAATCCTGTTGTTTAGAAAAAATTTTCTTATCAGCATAGAAGGTGCCAAAAGGAATCAGAGAAGCTAAAAAACCCATACCTACTTTCATTAATGACCATTTATATAAATATGCCACTTGCAAGAGCAGGAAAATATATACTATAAATAAAAGGCCATGGATCATTCCCACAACATAATTCGGTCCTGGCATTGCATACTTATATTTTAAAATCATGGTAATCCCTATTAGCAAAAAGGAACAACCTTCTAAAAAAGCAATTAAACGGAACCTGCCGATGGGGGTGTTTAACATTATTACTGGTTTTTAATTTACGGGACAAAAGTAAAAATTAAAACCCTCCCTAAAATCATGTGAAAGTAAATCATAATCAGAAATTATTACAAACAATAAAAACTTGTGCGGGTTTCTTCATAAAATCTGATATAGAATGGAAATGAAACCAAAATCCTTTTCAGGAGATGAAAAGCAAGACCATCAGCCCGGAATTGAAAAAACAATGCGCCCCAGGCCGGAATATATCAGCCCTGACTATAAATCTTGCGGGAAATTAGAAGGAAAATCAGCCCTGATCACTGGCGGGGATAGTGGAATTGGCAGGGCCGTCGCCATTCATTTTGCAAGAGAGGGGGCCAATGTAGCGATTGCCTATCTCGACGAGGACGCGGATGCTCTTGAGACCCAAAAGCTGGTTGAAAAAGAGGGTAAGAAATGTCTTTTATTAAAGGGTGACCTAAGCAGTAAAGGGTTCTGCCTAACAATAATAAAAAAGGTCGTATCTGAATTTGGAAGGCTTAATATTCTGGTAAACAATGCCGCTCAACAGTATCCTCAGAAAGAATTTGAGGATATAGATGAAGAACAGCTGGAAAAAACCTTTAAAATAAATATATTCCCTTTCTTTTTTTTGTCTCAGGAAGCGCTTAAACAAATGGAAGCTGGTGACACGATCATCAATACATCATCTGTTACAGCATACCGCGGAAGTGAACACTTAATTGACTATTCATCAACCAAGGGAGCTATAGTCACTTTTACGAGATCATTGAGTAAAAATCTTGCGCCCAAGAATATTCGTGTAAACGCTGTTGCTCCGGGACCTATCTGGACCCCTTTGATCGTTTCTAGTTTCGATGAACAAAAGATTGCAAGCTTTGGTAAAAAAGTCCCGCTAGGAAGGGCTGGCCAGCCATCTGAAGTTGCCCCGGCCTATGTTTTCCTTGCTGGTTCGGAATCATCTTACATTACCGGTCAGGTTATTCATATCAACGGAGGTGAATTGGTAAATGGTTGAATGCAAATTTTAATGCTTCACCATAAAATCAAGGATATAAGCATACAACTGGTTGGCAGGATTAATCATATGAGAGATCATGGCCACATGTTTTTTCCTACGGATAAGCTTAAGCTCTGCCGGCTTGTTGGCTTTAGAAAGTTCATAGTATAACCTGTCTGACTGAACTTTTATCGCAGGATAGGTCCGCTCGCCAACAAAGATCAGCATGGGATTATTTACATTTTGAAGGTAATTGATGGGAGAACCAATTTTCCAGGTCTCCTTGTCTTTTGAGAATGTTATCAAAAAGCTGTCATTCCGTTCATTGCTGACAGCTGAATTGAGATATTCGAACATATCCAATCCAAAAACATCATTTAATATTACCCCACGAATGGGATTGGGAGTATCTTCCTGAGCAAGAAATCTTGGATCACTATTTATAAGTGCGGCAAGGTGCCCACCGGCAGAATGCCCCATTACATATATACGATCGGAGCGACCACCATAATAACCAATATTGCGACTCACCCATTTCAAGGCTAAAGCACAATCGCCCGCCATTTTTTCATATTGGTATTGAGGACTTAAACCATAATTGATAATCACAGTGACCACATTTTTACGGGCCATATTTTTACCAAGCCACCAATAAGTTTCCTTTTTACCGCTGTTCCAGGAGCCGCCATGAATAAAAACAAGGACGTTCTTGGGAACAGCCTTATCTTCAGGATAATAAATATCAAGAAGATTGTCGGCCTGATCCCGGGACTGACTTGTGTAGGCAACATTACGTTCAATATCAATCCCCTTTGAAAAGCCATCCGCAGAGATAGCGGCCATCAAAATAAGGAAGATAAATACGGTCCGTTTCATTTGATTAAAGGATCTCTTTCTTTTGTAAAGTGATTATAGACCAAGCCATCAAGCCATGATGGAAAAAATTTATTCAAAAATATGGTGAGTTTTCCCTGTCCTGTCATAATAAGAGACCGTTTTCTGTTTTCTACCCCCCTTACCAGAATTGCTGCTACTTCATCAGAACTCATCATTTTACCCTCATCCATACTGGTTTCACCCTGCTCTGTTCCATCTTTAACCAAAGCTACATTACGGATATTAGAGGCTGTGAAACCAGGTGATGCAATCATAACATGTAACCCTGTTTTTAAATTCTCCACACGTAAGGCTTCTAAAAACCCATTTAATGCAAATTTAGAAGCTGAATAACCAGTCCTGCCAGGTAAACCACGATATCCGGCAATAGAAGAAACACCTACAACAGAACCTTTGTTTTTCAATAGTTCAGGCAAAGCATATTTTGTACAATAAACAGCTCCCCAAAAATTAACATCCATCAGATTATGTAGGACGCGAAGATCTAGGTCATTAAATAAAGCCCGCATGGAGATACCTGCATTATTCACAAGCACATCGATACGGCTAAAGCTAAGTAAGGCCTGCTTAATGAGATCGTGGCAATCAGGCTCCTTGGATACATCACACTGAACTGCGACCGCTCGTATTCCGTAGCGTTTCTCCAGATCCTGGGCTATTTCACAGAGGTTTACATACTGCCTGGCTCCCAGAACCAGATTCGCACCTTTCTTTGCAAACTCTTCCGCACAAGATTTACCGATTCCGGATGAAGCTCCGGTTATTATTACTGTTTTATTCTTAAGATCCATGGAGGGGGCTATATTATTCGAATTTACCTGACAATTGTATTTTCATAGGGCACACGTGTAGCGATAGACCGTCCCAGGGTAATCTCATCAACATATTCAAGCTCTCCACCAAAAGCAATTCCACGGGCGATCGCACTGATCTGCACTCCGGAATCTTTTAATTTTTTATATAGGTAAAATATAGTTGTGTCCCCTTCCATAGTTGCACTTAAAGCTAATATAACTTCGGTGACATCTGCCTGCTTAACCCTTTCTACTAAATCATCTATTTTCAGATCAGAAGGCCCTATGCCATCCATTGGGGAAATCAACCCACCCATAACATGATAAATGCCCTGATATTGGCCAGTATTCTCGATAGCCATTACATCCCGGGTATCCTCGACAACACATATTATAGATTTATCACGTTTAACAGAACGGCATATTTCGCAAATGGGCTGATCGGAAATATTGTGACAGATCTGGCAAAACCGAATGTCATTCTTTAGAAGCGTTAATGCGTTTGTAAATTTTTCAACGTCCGCGATGGGCTGATTCAAAAGATGCAAAACCAACCTCAAAGCAGTTTTCTGCCCTATCCCAGGCAGACCTGCAAATTCATTTACCGCATTTTCCAGCAGTTTGGAAGAAAAATTCATATTACAAATTTAAATTATAAACTTCATCTACACACGATCTTAGCTTATTAATTTGGCAATGAAGGCTGGATTATTGAATTTGACTTAATGACGAATTAATTCATAATAAGAAGTTAATTATTAATTTAGCCACTTATCTTTTTAATAAAAATATATGGATCCAGTAGTTTTGCTTTGTTTTCTGATCGGTTATTTTTTAATGCTCACACTGGTAGCATTTTTCACATCAAGAAAATCCTCAGATAATTCTACCTTTTTTACCGCTAATAAAAACTCAAAATGGTATCTGGTAGCATTTGGAATGATAGGTACCGCACTATCCGGAGTAACATTTATTTCCGTTCCGGGGGAAGTCGGAAATCCTGCAGGTAACGAATTTAAGTATTTCCAGTTTGTCCTAGGAAATGCTATTGGATTTATAATTATAGCAACAGTCCTGCTCCCACTTTATTACCGGATGAATTTAACCTCCATTTATACATATATCGAGGAGCGACTTGGTACCTGGAGTTATAAAACAGCAGCAAGCATCTTTTTACTTAGCCGAACTATTGGATCAGCATTCAGGCTGTATCTGGTTGTTATTGTTTTACAGCGATTCATATTCGATTCCTTTGGTGTTCCTTTCTGGACGACAGTACTTATTTCATTAGCTTTAATTTGGTCCTATACCTATAAAGGAGGCTTAAAGACTATAATTATTACAGACACTCTTCAAACGCTTTTTTTAGTTTCTTCCGTAATACTTACCATATACTTCATTTGCAGCAGTCTGGGACTTAATATCCCCGAAGCTTTTGAAACTATAAAGGAAAGCGGATATTCAAAAATATTCTTTTACGAGGACTTCATTACAAGCAAATTCCATGTAACTAAACAGCTTCTGGGAGGTATTTTCGTAACTATTGCAATGACCGGGCTGGATCAGGATTTAATGCAAAAAAATCTCAGCTGCAAGAATATTGGGGAAGCACAAAAGAATATGTTCACTTTTACTGCTGTATTTGTAGTCATCAATATCTTTTTTTTAAGTGTAGGTGCTTTACTATATGTTTATGCAAGTAAGAATGGAATTTCAATCCCATTAGATCATATTACCGGTAAACCACGTACCGATTTCTTATTTCCTGAAATTGCATTTAATCATCTTACCATGGTACCCGGCATTGTTTTCATGCTGGGCTTAACAGCTGCAACCTTTGCAACCACGGACTCTGCACTGACAGCACTTACGACTTCTTTTTGTGTAGATTTTTTAGGATTTTCGAAGAAAAAGGATCTGAACGAGCCATCTGTTGTAAAAACCCGTCACATCGTTCATATTGCTTTTTCAATCCTGATGTTCCTGGTGATTATCCTATTCAACGCTGTAAATAATGCAGCAGTTGTAAGTGCCATTTTCACAGTTGCTTCATACACCTACGGACCATTACTTGGGCTTTATGGTTTCGGATTATTCATGAAAAACCGAGGAGTAAGAGATAAGCTTGTTCCGATTATCTGTTTATCCGCGCCGGCTATCTGCTATCTTCTTAATGCGAATTCAAAAACTTTAATGGGTGGCTATGTTTTTGATAATGAACTTATAGTGGTCAATGGTTTAATAACTTTTATTGGTTTACTATTAATCAGCAGGCCAACTACTGCTAAAACTCAATTTTAAAATTTTCTGTATTTAATATGTGATTATGACTGCTATTGATGATAAAATAAGAAGTGCCTTCGAAAATAAAAACTGGCAGGAGATAAAGGTTACGGATTCATGGCAGATTTTCAAAATTATGGCCGAATTTGTAGATGGCTTTGAAAAGCTTGCCAAGATTGGTCCGTGTGTTTCCATTTTCGGATCCGCCCGAACTTCTACAGACAATAAATATTATCAGCTTGCTGAAGATTGTGCCCGTTTATTAACGGAACGCGGTTATGGCGTTATTTCCGGTGGGGGGCCAGGTATTATGGAGGCTGCTAACAAAGGCGCTTTTGAAGCTGGCGGCAAATCAGTAGGACTGAATATAGACCTCCCCTTTGAGCAGTTTCATAATAAATTTATAGACAGGGACAAAATTCTTGAATTTGATTATTTCTTCGTCAGGAAAGTGATGTTCATGAAATATTCACAGGGTTTTATAGTTCTTCCAGGCGGGTTTGGTACAATGGATGAGATGTTTGAGGCATTAACTCTAATTCAGACGGGTAAAGTTGCCCGGTTTCCAATAGTTTTGGTGGGTACCGAGTATTGGTCTGGACTTATGGAATGGGTAAAAAATACCATGCTCAAGGTAGAGAATAATATCAATGAAGAGGATCTGAATCTATGGCGCTTGGTCGATACAGCGGATGAAGCAGCGGAGCATATTTTCAGATTTTATGATAAATACGTTCTAAAACCAAATTTTTAACAAAAATAGATTAAAGAGCAAGCTGGATTTTTTCCATACTTGTTCTTTAATCTTTTGCGGGTACTATATATAAATCTCCCCCTTCAGGTAAGTCATTGCTTTACCAGCCATCGATACCCGGTTACCTTTATTTTCACACCATAATTCGCCCCGGCGGGATGAAACCTGATATGCATGAAGTTTTTGCCGGTTTAATCTATTCGCCCAATAAGGTATAAGGTTACAATGAGCGGAACCCGTTACCGGATCTTCATTGATACCAGCAGACGGGGCAAAGAACCTGGATACGAAATCGCTGTTATCTCCCGGAGCAGTAACAATAAACCCTAATGAATCAATTAACCCTAATTTCGTGAAATCTGGATGAAGTTGAAGGATATCTTCTTCTGCTTCATAAACAAGAAAATAATCCCTGGATCTGAGTATTTCAACTGGCCGCTTCCCTCCCATCGCCTCAATCAATCCTTGCGGCACTTCGCAAGCCTCTGGCATCCGTGATGGAAAATCCAGATTATACATGTCATTCTCCCTGGTAACCGTTAATACCCCTGCTTTTAGTGTATGAAAGTGAATTATATTACCCTGATAGTTAAGTGAAGTAAAAATCACATGTGCGGTTGCCAATGTTGCATGACCGCATAGATCGATCTCAAGCTCTGGCGTAAACCAACGCAATTGAAAATCACTTCCTTTTGAAATAAAAAAAGCTGTTTCCGCAAGATTATTTTCAGCAGCAATCTTTTGCATTTTTTCTTCAGGAAGCCAGTTTTCAAGCGGACAAACTGCAGCTGGATTCCCGCAGAAAAGCGTATCTGTAAAGGCATCAACCTGGTATATCGGGATAGTTACTATCATTTATAAAAAAAATTAATAATAGGTTAACCGGATCACTCCAGCTATGGATTTTGCCAGCCTGACAACCTGTCTGGTGTATCCATATTCATTATCATACCACACATAAATTACAACAGACTTGCTGTCTTTCGATAAAATAGTAGCAGGTCCGTCAATAATTGAAGCATGACTATTCCCTATTATATCGCTGGATACTAATTCATTAGAAATTGAATATTCGATCTGCTCAACCATGTCCCCGAAGAGAGAGGCATCTTTTAATATTTTTTCAATTTCATCTTTGGTACTTTCCTGCTTTAAGGTCAGGTTCAAAATAGCCAGGGAAACATCCGGCGTAGGCACCCTTACAGCATTACCTGTCAGCTTGCCTTCTAAATCAGGCAGAACTCTAGCAACAGCCTTATCAGCTCCCGTTTCGGTAATAACCATATTTAAAGCAGCTGATCGTCCACGTCTGTACTTTTTATGATAGTTATCAAGCAAATTCTGATCGTTTGTATAACTGTGAACCGTCTCAATATGACCCTTCTCAATACCCAGGGATTCCTTTATAACTTTTAGCACGGGGACAATCGCATTGGTTGTACAAGAGGCAGCGGAAAAAACATTTTCTCCTGCATTAAATTCCTTATGATTAATACCAAAGACAATATTGGGAATATCTCCTTTTCCCGGCGCGGTTAAAAGTACCTTGGAAATTCCTTTGGAAGAAAAATGACGGCTTAAGGATTCACGATCGCGCAATACTCCTGTGTTATCAATTAGTAAAGCATCAGATATGCCGTAAGCCGTATAATCAATCTCTTCAGGCTCCTTTGCAGCTATCATATAGATTATCTGCCCGTTAATATTAAGCGCTTTATTCTCGAAATCTTCTGTTATTGTACCCAAAAATGGTCCATGAACAGAATCGCTTCTTAAAAGATCTGCACGCTTAATCAAATCTTCGTCACTGTAAGATCGGGTAACGATAGCCCGTAGCCTAAGTTGCTCCCCTTTACCGGCCTGCATAACCAATTCCCTGGCAGCAATTCGGCCGATACGGCCAAAGCCATAAAGCACCACATCCCTTGCCTGCATATTAATCTTATCCTTTCCGATATGATGTCCTAATTTTTTAATGATGAAATCCTCCATACAGGAAAAATTTCCGTCAGAATCAAGCCATTCTGCCGCCAGCCGACCGATATCTATACGGGAAGGAGCAAGATTGGAATTGGCGATCCCTTTAGCTAATGCAAGGGTGTCGTAAATAGAAATGTTTTTATTAATAATATTTCGGGCGTACTGATGGTGAGCGAGAATGGTACTGCTCCCAACATCAAAAAGGGGCTTTCTAAAAAGAAGAAGCTCAATGGAACGGTCAAACCAGAGTTTCCCAACAACACTGATCAATTCAATCGCTTTCTTTTCTTTGTCGATCCAGCTGCTGAACTCGGTTTCATACTTATTTAACATGTTTCTTGGATTAGTTACCCCAAAAATAAAAAAGATCGGGCTTAACCCAATCTTTTAAATTTTAGTTTTTTGGGAGTGCCTATCCAAGGTATGATTTAAGTATTTTACTTCTTGAAGTATGACGCAGGCGCTGAAGTGCTTTGTCCTTGATCTGGCGTACGCGTTCACGTGTAAGATTAAACTTTTCACCTATCTCTTCAAGAGATAAAGGGTGATTTGTACTCAGACCGAAGAAAAGAACAATTATTTCACGTTCTCTTTCAGTTAAGGTTGATAATGAACGTTTAATCTCTTCAGATAAAGATTCATTGATCAGGTTACTGTCCGTGTTTGGATCACTATTCTCAAGTACGTCAAGCAGGGTGTTTTCTTCACCCTGAACGAATGGTGCATCCATAGAAACATGGCGACCGGAATTACTTAGTGTATCAGAAATCTTTTCAACAGTGGTTTCCAGGTTATCTGCAAGTTCTTCCGGAGAAGGCTCGCGTTCGAATTCCTGCTCAAGTCTGGAGAAAGCTTTGCTGATTTTGCTTAAAGAACCAACCTGATTTAATGGAAGACGAACAATCCTAGATTGCTCGGCAATAGCCTGCAAAATTGACTGGCGAATCCACCAAACGGCGTAGGAAATGAACTTAAATCCCTTTGTTTCATCAAAGCGCTTTGCAGCTTTGATCAAGCCTAGGTTACCTTCATTTATAAGGTCACCTAAAGTAAGACCCTGATTCTGATATTGTTTTGCAACGGATACTACGAAACGCAGGTTGGTTTTTGTAAGTCGCTCAAGTGCGGCCTGGTCCCCTTCCCTTATCTTTTGTGCTAGAATTACTTCTTCTTCGGCGGTGATTAGATCTACTTTACCTATTTCATGTAAATACTTGTCTAATGACTGAGATTCACGATTGGTAATTGATTGAGTTATTTTGAGTTGTCTCATTTATGAATAAATACTCCTTTATAAAAGTCTGCAAAGTTAAACAAATCTGCAATTTAAACGACAATATAAGCGAAAATTTCCCTGATTTTTAAGGATTTAGCGAGAATAAACGTTAATTTATAACTAACAAAAATCATTCCATTATAAGCCCTGGCAGATTAATAAAACGTATTAAATTATCCCAGAGTATGATCAGGTTAAATTTCTATCTCTAAACCAGACTTCATCTGGTTTGGAGTTAAATTTCTCCATTAATTCTATAAGGGAGCTGGGTTCAGCATGAGACAGGACAAGTTCGCGATTAAGTGGTTTGAGAAATTTCCTATCCATCATCAGATCCATCTGACTTAAAAGACAATCATAAAAACCGCCGGTATTCAATAAACCTATTGGATTGCTATGGAGACCCAACTGCAACCATGTCAGTACTTCAAAAAATTCTTCGAGGGTACCAAAGCCCCCGGGCATGGTGATTACCCCGTCAGATATATCTGCCATCTTTTGTTTTCTTTGGTGCATATTCTCAGTAATGATCAGTTCAGTCAGGCCGGTATGTCCAACCTCCTTATCCATCAGAAACTGTGGTATCACTCCAATTGCACGGCCGCCACGGGATAAAACAGCATCAGCGATCAGGCCCATTACTCCAACTCTGCCGCCGCCAAATACCAGTGTGATATCCTTTTCGATAAATATATCAGCAAGGCTATTAATCGATTTAAGCAGCAAGGGATCACCATTGAAATTTGCCCCGCAAAAAACACAAATAGATTTCATTAACTATCGTTTAGTTTGAGTTTATTAGCGGCTATAATTAGGGGCTTCTTTAGTTATGGTAATATCGTGAGGATGACTTTCCCTCATTCCTGCTGCTGTAATTTTCACAAACCGGGCATTCTGAAGGTCATCAATAGTCGCTGCACCACAATAGCCCATGCTTGCCTTTAACCCCCCTATCAATTGGTACATTACTTCGTGAAGGGATCCTTTAAATGGAACCCTCCCAACAATACCCTCAGGAACAAGTTTTTTGATGTCATCTTCAACATCCTGGAAATAACGATCTTTTGAACCCTGTTCCATAGCCTCAATAGATCCCATACCCCGGTAGGATTTGAATTTACGGCCTTCATAAATGATCGTTTCACCGGGAGATTCTTCCACTCCGGCAAATAAGGATCCTGCCATAATGGAACTTGCCCCGGCAGCTATCGCTTTGGCAATATCCCCGGTTTGTTTAATTCCACCATCCGCAATAACCGGAATTCCGCGGCCATGAAGAGCCTTGGCGCATTCATAAACTGCATATAACTGTGGTACCCCGACACCGGCAATGATACGGGTTGTACAAATTGAGCCGGGACCAATACCAACCTTTACGGCATCCGCCCCAGCATCCGCAAGTGCTCTGGCTGCTTCGGCAGTGGCTATATTCCCAACTACAACCTGTAAATCAGGATACTTGGCTTTAACTTCCTTTAACTTGTCAATAACACCTCTGGAATGACCATGAGCGGTATCTATGGTTATGACATCAACTCCAGCCTTTACAAGGGCATCTACACGTTCCATTGTATCGAATGTGACACCAACAGCGGCGCCAACTCTCAGCCTGCCATGCTCGTCTTTACAGGCTTTGGGATAATTTCTGAATTTCTGAATATCTTTAAAGGTTATCAGGCCACTTAAACGACCATCCTTATCAACTACGGGAAGTTTTTCAATCTTATAATCCTGAAGTATTTCTTCTGCCTGTGATAAAGTGGTTCCCTCTGGTGCGGTGACAAGGTTAAGAGTTGTCATGACATCTCTAACTGGCCGTTTCATATCCTTCTGAAAACGAAGATCGCGGTTAGTAATAATTCCAACAAGTTTCCTGTCTGAGTTGATCACCGGGATCCCACCGATCTTATAATCCTTCATGATCAGAAATGCATCGGAAATCAGTGCCCCTTCATCCAGCGTAATGGGATCCTGAATAATTCCGCTTTCGGATCTTTTTACCTTTCTTACCTCATCAGCCTGAAGTGCTATGCTCATATTTTTATGCAGCATACCTATTCCTCCTGCCTGTGCAATTGCTATAGCTAATCCGGATTCTGTAACTGTATCCATAGCCGCCGAAACAATAGGAACATTTAACCGGATCTTCCTGGTGAAATTAGAGCTGGTATCTACATCACGTGGCAGAACTTCTGAATAAGCGGGGATTAATAGTACATCATCGTAGGTAAGACCTTCGGAGACGAATTTTTCTGGATCTAGTTGCATGGGCAAATAATTGAGGGGTTATTACTTGCCGGGCAAAGTTAATAAAAAAATCGAAAAATCGATAAGAGGCAAGCTGCGTAACAAAAATTCAAGGTTATCTAAAATGAAATCCTGAATACAACTATTTACTTCTTCCCTACAATCACTCTTTCAAACTGATCAAAATGAAGATATTTATTGGCCAGATTTTGTATATCCTTCGGATTTATATTTCGGACTGTCTGGATATAATCCTGATAATACTGATAATCAAGTCCTGAAAAATAGATATTCTTGAATTTATCTGCATGTGAAAGTGCATTCTCCAAACTGCCCAGCATTGAGCCCAGCATATAATTTCTTACCAGGGAAAGCTCTTCTTCAGTAACCGGCTCATTTTTTAAGATATTTATTTCCTTTTCTATCTCTTCCATAGTCGAAGCACAGACATCTGCTCCAACTTCAGAAGCTATAAAGAAGTAGCCTGCATTTTTAAAGGACACCAGGGCAGACCCTATACCATAGGTATAGCCCTTATCCTCACGGATATTTGCCATTAGCCTGGAGCCAAAATAACCACCCAGGATGGTGTTTAATACTTGAAAGCCGGGAAAATCCGCGTGATTACGGTTTATAGCCAGTTGTCCAATTCGGATCGCTGACTGAATAGCATCTGATTTTTCTAGATAATGCTCTTTTCCAGGTCCCTTTTCAAAGTGAAATATATTTGCAGAGACAGGCTGGGAAGTGTACCATTCGCTGCCAAAAAGGCCATTAATAAGATTTATAGTTTCATCTTTAACTTTTCCGGAAACTATAACCGTACAATTTCCGGGCTGGTAAGCTAATTTGAAATAGCTTTTCAACTGATCCTGAGTAAGTTTATCATAATCCTCGGGACCAATATCATATCCATATAAAGTATCTCCAAACAATACCTTATTAAAGATTTTCCGGCTCAGGAAATCATTCTTTTCCAAACTAACACTAAGTTTTTGCTTTTGATTGCGGATAAGCGTATCAAGTTCAACCTGTGGAAACTGAGAGTCAGTAATAATGGCTTTAACAATCGGTAGAGTTGAAGCTAAATGTTTATTAAGAGAATATAAAGTTACAGTTGATTGATCATTACTATATTCAGTTTGAAGAAATGCGCCGTAATAATCAACTTTATCGGCAATTTGAGATGAGGTAAATTCACTCGTTCCATCATTGAGCATCGTATTTGTTGCAAATGCCTGCAATGGTCGGGAAGCATCATATCCAACATTGTCAAAAATAAATTCGATTCGTACAAGATCCTGGCTACCTCCGTCAATAACAAAGGTTTTTAATCCGTTATCGAAAACAAGTGGTTTGGGTTTAATAAATTCTATATTTTCAACTTCTCCGAATGCCGGAGCCATGGCTCTGTTGATCATGTTAATTTGCTAAATAGTATAAGGTTGACGAGTTTTCTTTTCGGAACATATGAGCTGCAAGGGACCGGATATCTTCATCAGTCACATCAAGGTATCTTTGAACTTCTGAATTGAGTTTGTCCGCATCACCAAGCAATTCAAAATAGGCCAGGTTCATTGCCTTGTCAAGAAGACTCATTTCAGAAAAGACCATGGTTGATTCCATTTTATTTTTAACTTTTGTTAACTCCTGCTCAGAAACCAGCTCATGTTTCAAACGATTGAGTTCTGACCAAACGGCATTCTCGGCCTCTTCCATGGAAACACCGGGTAAAGGCTTTCCTTCCACCACAAATAAACCAGAATCCAGGCTGCCTGTGAGATACGCGTTTATCTCACTAAAAAGCTTCTGATCTTTTAAAAGGTTACGGAATAAACGTGAAGAATTACCCCTGGAAAGAATATCAGAGATCAGGTCTGCGGCATAATAACCTTCCTCGATTCGGGCCGGCATATGGAATACTTTATAAAGGGCATTTAAAGGAACATTAGCTTTTACAGTTTCTTTTCTCTCCTCTTCCTGCATTTCTTCAACAGGAAGAATACGGCTCAGTTTTTCACCAGCAGGAATGCTTCCAAACCATTTTTCTGAGAGTTTCTTAACTTCTTCCAGTTTTACATTCCCACCCACAACCATAATCGCATTAGATGGATTATAGTGACGCGAAAAAAAGGCTTTTACATCATCCATACTTGCATTCTCTATATGATCTAATGCTTTACCTATGGTTGCCCACTGGTACGGATGCTTTTTATAAGCCATTGGCCTAAGTTTTAACCATACATCACCATAGGGCTGATTTAGATATCGCTGTTTGAATTCCTCGCAGACTACATTCCGCTGTACCTCAAGGCTTTTTTCCGAAAACGCAAGGCTTAGCATTCTGTCGCTTTCAAGCCAGAAAGCAGTTTCCAGATTTACTGAAGGAAGGGTGATATAATAGTTCGTAATATCATTACTCGTAAAGGCATTGTTTTCTCCTCCAACGCGCTGCAGAGGCTCATCATAAGAGGGAATATTAACCGACCCCCCAAACATGAGATGCTCAAACAGATGTGCAAATCCAGTTTGGTCAGGATGTTCATCGCGGGCGCCCACATCAAACAAAATATTCACAACCGCCATTGGGGTTGTAAGGTCTTCATGGACAAGTACTTTCAGACCGTTTGCTAGTGTAAAGCGTTCAAAAGAAACCATATAGATTATTGTATTAAAAAAAACAAATTTAGGGATTTTTAAAAAAATTGAAGTAACAATTGGGTTTTTACTGTTTTAAAGGTTCCGGAAATTTTAAAAGGCACATTATACGCTCTCAACTGATTATCTTTGCATATGAATACTTCTGATCTGCTGGCGCGTGCGCTTAAATTTGAGTTTCTTTCGGCTGATGAGGGTCTGTTTCTGTTTAATACGGCCCTCACACCCGAGTTAATGTACGTGGCGAATGAACTGCGAAAAAAACAGGTTCCTCACGGAAAAGTAACATGGATAATTGACCGCAATGTTAATACTACCAATGTATGCATCGCAAACTGTAAATTCTGTAATTTTTTCAGAAGGCCTGGTCATGAAGAAAGCTACATAACTGATATCGAAACCTATAAGCAAAAAATCGAGGAGACTATGCGCTTTGGCGGAGAACAGCTTTTGTTGCAGGGAGGTCATCATCCTGATCTTGGTCTGAAGTTTTATGTAGATCTTTTCAAGCAGCTCAAGGAACTTTATCCAAATCTTAAACTTCACTCACTGGGTCCTCCGGAAATTGCCCATATCAGTAAACTGGAAGGCATCAGTCATACAGAAGTTCTGAAGGCCTTGATGGAAGCCGGGCTGGATTCACTCCCGGGTGCGGGTGCAGAAATATTAAATGACCGGGTTCGCAGACTGATTTCGAAAGGGAAATGCGGCGGCAAGGAATGGCTTGATGTTATGCGGGCTGCTCATCAGTTGGGACTCACCACATCTGCTACCATGATGTTTGGTCATGTAGAAACTCTCGAAGAACGATTTGAGCACCTTGTTTGGTTACGTCGCGTTCAATATGAAAAACCTGAGGATTCGAAAGGTTTTATTGCATTTATTCCATGGCCTTTCCAGGATGATGGAACTCTGCTTAAAAAGGTAAGGGGAATTACTAACCAGGTTACAGCCGATGAATATATCCGTATGATCGCATTAAGCCGAATAATGCTGCCGAATGTTAAAAATATCCAGGCTTCCTGGTTAACCGTTGGCAAGCAGGTTGGACAAATCTGTCTTCAGGCTGGAGCAAATGATTTCGGATCGATTATGATTGAAGAGAATGTTGTATCTGCTGCAGGGGCTCCGCATCGATTCACCTCCCAGGGCATCCAGGATTCGATCAGAGAGGCTGGTTTTGAGCCTCAGTTGAGGACCCAGCAGTATGAATTCAGAGATCTTCCTGAACATGCTGAACAACAGGTTATTAACTATTAATCAGAGATCCTTTTTACCGTTGGCTCATTCATTTACCAGTAAAACATAATTACAGGTAGATTAGATAGGCGGAAGCTTTAAATCTAAGGATATGTCAATAAATGCCATTATTGTAGACGATGAAGAACACTCACGAAAATCTCTATTTTTTCTAATAGATAACTATTGCCCCCAGGTTAAAATAAAAGGAATAGCAAGGTCTGTTAAAGAAGCCAGAACATTGTTAAAATCAGAAGATATAGACATAGTATTTCTTGATATAGCCATGCCTTATGAAGACGGATTTAGTTTACTGCCTGATCTGAAAAAAAATACAACTTCAGTCATTTTTACAACCGCTTACGATCAATATGCTATTAAGGCTATAAAGGCCAGCGCAGTAGATTATTTACTAAAACCGATCGATATTGACGAGCTGAAAAATTCAACTGAAAAGGCCTTAAATTGGAAGAAAGAAATCGAGGAGAGGAAAACTGTTAAAGGAGAAAAATCAGAATTATTAGATATCCTGGAAGAAAATTTGAATGACATCCACAAAATTCAAAAAATCAACCTGGCTCATGCAAATGGATTTCATGTTCTTAATGTAAAAAATATCCTGTATGTTCTTGCTGACAGCAACTATTCAGTATTTCATCTGGAAAATAAAGAACGGATAGTTGTATCTAAACACTTGAAAGAGTATGAAGAGATTCTTGAGAACAGCAGTTTTAACCGAATCCATAAATCAACTATGATTAATCTTGAGCATTTAACTGATTATTCAAACAAAAACGGGTTAATAGTTAAAATGTCAGATGGCTCAGAACATTGTGTATCGAGGAGAAGGGCAACTGATTTTCTGGAAACCGTAAAAACAATTTTCCACCGGAAGAATTAACTCTAATTCTTAACTGAAGATTTCTCTGTAACGCATATTTTGACCGTTAACTCAAAATATTATACCGTTTGCACTTCAGGAATGCTTACTGATACCTTAAGAACTAAATTTGAGCACATAACTTAGGAAGGCCATAGTATCCGGAGGACATTTATCCTCTGCCTATGAGAACAGCATCTTTTGTTATGACAAAGCGGTTGAAACGGTTGGGGCGTTTCGCCGCTTTTTTTTATATTGAATTATATATTATCAGAACAGAGCCATCAAATGAAAAAACATCATTATTTACGTTTAATCGGTTTAATTCTGCTTTTATCTCTTGTGGGAATTTCAATTTTAGCATTGAATAATTTTCATACTAATTATCAAACCCAAAAGGAGAAGTCTGGGAATCCGGGCGATACAATCAGGGTCATTAATCTTAACAAAATTGCTTATAATAAAAGATTATCGAACCCTCAGATTACAATCGAGAAGGCTGACAGTGCATTAAATTTAGCTAAGTCAATTAACTATATACCGGGAATTGCCGAAGCACATCGTGTGATAGGGGTTGGGTATTCATATTTAGAGAATCCTACCTTATCAGTTGAAAGTTATATGGAATCTCTTAAACATTTTAAAAAACTAGGGGATATCCGAAATGAGGCAAGAATCTACAATAATATCGGAAATTTATACAGGTTCCGGGATTACAATACAGCACTTTCATACTATAAAAAAGCACTATCCTTATCTGAAAATCTAAGTAACAATGAATTAAGAGCTGGCTTGTATTTCAGTATAGCATCTGTTTACCAAAATAAAGGGCAATACAATAAATCTTTAGATTACTATAATAAAAGCAATCAAATCTTTACAAGATTAAAAGATACCACCTATTTAATTATGTATCTCCAAAATACTGGTATGGTTTATTACCTAAAAGATCGATTGGAGACCGCGGAATCTCGATTAATTGAAGCAGTGAAAAAAGCAAAAAAACATGGCCTTCCAAGGATAATAACTGGTTCATATTTAGTACTTTCATGTATATACTTAAAAAAAAATGATTTTATCCACGCTGAGACTCATATAAATAAAGGGATTCAATATTCAAAAGAATTAAATGATGCTCATTTAGAATTCGATTTTATTTATAAGGCTTATGAACTCGAAACAAAACGTAAAAATTATCCAAAAGCTTTAGGGTATCTGAATAAAATTTATAGGCGTGATAGTCTTCTTTTAGCCCAAAATCAAACAAAAAATATAGGAATTACTTCCGAACACTATTTACAACGTCAAAAACTTCAGGAAAACCAGCTTATAATTGCGCGACAGAAATACAATGAAACACTTTACTGGTGGATAATTACTATAATTATTTCGTTTCTTCTGCTTGCTATAATTTTGGGGTTGTTACGTCATTTTTGGATTCAGAAAAAAAGAAGAATAAAAGAACTTCACATTCAAAATAAGATCGCTCTCCTTGAACAAAAGGCATTACAGGCAATGATGAACCCTCATTTCCTCTTTAACATAATGTCTTCTATTCAATATTTAATGCAAATGAAAGACAATATCTATGCAAATGAAATCCTTTCGGGTTTTGCAAAGTTAATGCGAAAACATCTTGAAATATGCAGAAACAGTACAGTCTCGATAGACGAAGAAGTGGAATATCTCAGATTGTATCTTTCATTAGAAAAGATCCGATATAAGGGTAAAATGGATTACAATATAACAATAAAGAAGCCATTGGATGGATATGAAGTAACGATTCCTTCCATGATGATCCAACCATTTATTGAGAATGCCATTTGGCATGGTATAATGCCAAATGATGGGGAAGGGTTAATCGAAATTACAATCCGAAAGGAGAATAACAACGTTTATATAAGCATTACTGATAATGGGATTGGTATTACCAATTCCCAAAAATCAAAAATATCAACTCATTTGAGCCGTGGCCTGGATCTGATCCATGAACGTGTAAATTTGCTTAATAAGCTTAATAAGGAACAGATACAGATTTTACAACATCAAACAGGGGATTTTGGAACCGAAGTCCTTATAAGTATTTCCCAAAACTAAACATCTATAAATCGGAAAAATATATGCCCAAAACTTTAACCATAAATGTTGGAAATTAAACTCAGGCAGATTTCCCTTTCTAATTTTTCATACAGTACAAATATTATATTTCACATATTTTCGTTTGAAATGCATGTTTAGTATGTTTGCTTATGAGTTTAGACAAGCCTGAAAATTTTATTGAGGCCCTGATTTTTGCTTCCGAAAAAAGCATTAGTCCTGAAGAAATCAATGAAGTACTTACTGGAATGGAGCAAGATAGTTTGCCTATCACAGAACTTCAGATGGTGATTCATAAGATTATGGCAAAATATAAATCACTTGACATCGCTATTGAACTTATTCATATTAACGGGGGTTATCAATTTTTTACAAGAAAAGAATATTATCCTGTTATAAATCAACTTCAAATCCAGAGATCGAAAAAGAAATTAAGTCAGACAGCACTGGAGACCCTTTCCATTATCGCTTATAAACAGCCGATTACCAAACTTGAAATTGAACAGATAAGGGGAGTGAACTGTGACTATACCATTCAGAAGTTAATAGAAAAGGACTTAATATCCATCAAAGGAAAAGCTGTATCAGTAGGGAAACCAATTTTATATGGTACAAGTGATGTATTTATGGACTATTTCGGATTAAATTCAACAGTGGATCTTCCTCAACTAAACCAAATAGTAACAGAGAACAATGAAATCGGGGAACAGGCAGATTAGTTTTATGCCTCTCATAAAAATTAAAAAAGAAATTTAATAATTTCAAAAACTTGCTAATTTTATAATTACATTAACAATGATTATGAACGTGTAAATTGATCGAGATGAAGACGTCAAAAAAAACAATTGGAACCAGTGGGCCATCAAAATTAAAAAAGAACACCTCTATTGAGGATCAGGAAGATTTTATAGATCCAAAAGAACACACCGGTATTATTCCGGAGGATGAGGATGATTTTGATATTCCCCTTGATGATGATATTAAGAATTTTGATGAATTCGATGAATTCGATGATGAAGACGATTTCTAATTGAACATAGCCATATTTTCAAGGCATTCAGTTTTCTGAATGCTTTTTTTATTTAATTTCCGATGCCCGATGATAATTAAAGAAGTAAAAGATACTATTAGTGCCCGTGAATTTCTAGATGCAGCACGTATAATTTATAAAGATGATCCATACTGGGTTTGTCCTCTTGATAAAGATATTGAGGCTGTATTTGATTTAGAAAAAAATACGTTTCATAGTCATGGCTCATGCACGAGATGGGTATTGAAATCTTCCGATGGGAAGTTAATAGGTAGAATAGCAGCATTTATAAATGAAAAAAAAGCATATCAACCGGAGCAGGCTACAGGCGGTATAGGCTTTTTTGAATGTATTAATGATAAGAATGCTGCGGAATTACTATTTGATACTGCACAAGCCTGGCTTATCGCCCGGGGAATGAAAGCTATGGATGGTCCCATTAATTTCGGAGAAAACGACAGCTTCTGGGGCCTTTTAATTGAGGGTTTTACTACCCCTTCCTATGGCATGAATTATCATCATCCTTATTATAAAAAGCTATTCCTTAATTATGGTTTTTTTATTTTATATGAGCAGATTACAAACCATTTGCAGGTAAATAAACCATTTCCTGAAAGGTTTACTAAAATAGCACAGTGGGTTGCAAATAAACCAGGTTATACTTTTAAGCATCTCAAGGCAGACAAATTGCAGGAGTTTGTAAGTGATTTTGTTGAAATCTACAACGATGCCTGGCAGAATTTTGAAAATTTTGTCCCACTTAATACTCAGGGAGTAAGGGAAAGTTTTAATAAAATGAAAACCATCATGGATGAAAAACTGATCTGGTTTGCTTACGTTAATGAGGAGCCTGCTTCTGTTATTGTAATTCTACCGGATGCTAATCAAATAATCAGAAGTTTTAATGGAAAACTCGGCATTATCGAAAAAATTAAATTTTTATACCTTCGGTGGAGGGGTGTAAGAAGAATGAGGGCCGTTGTAATGGGAACAAAAACAGCATTCCAGAAACATGGGCTTGAATCTGCCCTCTTTATTAAACTAAAAGAATATGTACTTCCCTTAAACCTATACGAAGAATTGGAATTATCCTGGGTAGGCGATTTCAATGACAAAATGCTGTCTTTGCATGAGGCCACAGGCGCAACATTAGGAAAAAAGCATGCTACCTTAAGAAAGGTATTTAAATAAGCAAAATTCCTTTGTATGATCTGTTAACTTTTCGCCTTTCTTAATTCTTCATATAGTTCAATGATCTTTTTCTGAAGATCAATAAGCTCTCTTTCGCGATCCTGCAATTTTTTTGTTAGTTCTTCTAGTTCAGAAGTATATTTCTCCTGACCTTCTGCATCATTAAAAGTAAGAAGCTGAACCACAGTCATATCGAAAAGCTTGGAAATTTGTTCTAGCCGGGAGAGATTGACATCGGTAATTCCGGTTTCAATTTTTGAAAAGGCTGGAATTGAAATTTCTAAACGCTTTGCGACATCCTCCTGGCTCCAGCTTTTCTGATGCCTTAGTAATCGAATTTTTTTTCCTAATGTTTTCATAACCGTGTGATTTTATAAGCGAACTACTCCAAAATATGGCTTTTTGAAACTCCAAGATGCAAGCAGCAAGTTTTTACCTTTAAAATTAATCTTACTCAAAAACTTTTCCAATATTTCGAAATTGTTGAAAAAATTCAGTTTCGAATTAGAAATGATTGTTTAACGAATGTTTAACAGAGCCTTTATACACATTTTGGATAAAAGTTTATATCTACAACAAAATAAATGCCTTAAGGTTATGAATATTTTGCAATAATATTCCATTCCAATAAAGGGAAAAATAAGTTGAAATATTAAAATTTAACCAGTGTTGCAAATCCATTTGATCAGATAGGATTTGAAAATAAATGGGGACTATTATTTAATGAAGGGCATTTTTAACAATTTAGCTATAGAATTAACTAATAAACTAACGAAGTATTGGTTTTGAATGTTGTGATTTCAATTGTAGAAAAACTAAAGATTATAACCTTAAGATTAAAAAAAGATCCTGAATTAAAAAGTATCTATAGCTTTCGTCGTAATTAATTTGATTGGAAACGAACCAGCTAATCAGATTTAGGCTTAACAAAAGAATTTCGTAAAAAATAATATTTTTTCGTATGTTTTTCAGGACAGGACTATCTTTATTAAACTGAAATCCATATCTTGGAAAGCCGTCAATAAACCTGAAATGGAATATAATATTTAAGACTTATATAAGAATCTGGCTGCCACCCAGTCATCTAGCTTCTTATGCCCGCCATAAGTAAATCCGCATTCTTCCGCCTTTTGTTGGATTATATTTAAATCTGGATTTTCATAGAAACCACTTAAATAGAGGACAGAACCAGGCCTCATCATCTCATAATAACGAGCTATCTGATCAAGTAATATATTTCGGTTTATATTGGCAAGAATAATATCATATTTTTGATCAGGAATAGCCTCTTTCGAGCCCAAAAAGGCATTGATATTCCGGACCCCATTCAAAGCAGCATTTTCCAAAGTGCTTTCAAAACAGATCTGGTCGTAATCTCCAGCATAGATTTCCTTCGCCTCAAGCCTGGAAGCTAGTATGGCCAGTATACCCGTTCCGCATCCCATATCAAGGACTTTTTTATCCCTGAAATCTTCCTCCATCATTAATTCCATCATAAGGGCAGTTGTCTGATGGTGCCCTGTTCCGAAAGCCATTTTTGGATCTATCACAATCTCAAACTCATACTGAGGCTGAGCTTCATGAAAAGTAGCCCGCACATAACATCTTTCATTGATGATTAAAGGTCTAAAATTACTTTCCCATACCTGGTTCCAATTTTCATGGGGAATATCATTGACTTTATAAGAAAATAATGCTCTTTTCGAAAATACCTCCAGCAAGGCTGTGAGTTGCCTCGAATCCAAATCAGAAGAAGGAATATAGGCCTTAAAACCTCCTTCACAATCCTCAAAAGTATTAAAGCCAATTTCAGCTAAATCATTTATTAACAAATCCTTATGGTAATTTTCACCAGATTCGATAGTAAAGGTTAACTCCTTATATAGCATGTTCATTCAAAGCTTTAATAATATCTACGAAATCACGCGATTTCAGGGAGGCTCCACCTATTAGTCCCCCATCTATATCTTCCTTGGCAAACAACTCACCCGCATTTGTTGGGTTACAACTTCCGCCATACAGGATGGTCAGATTATCTGCAAACTCCGGAGAATATTTTTCGGCTACCAGGCCCCGGATATAAGCATGGATCTCCTGAGCTTGTTCTGGTGTGGCTGTTAAACCAGTTCCAATCGCCCATACAGGTTCATAAGCAAGCACAAGCTTGCTGAACCCAGATTCCGGCAAATGAAATGCTCCCTCTTCTAGCTGACTTTTTATAACTTCAAAATGGCTCCCCCCATTGCGTTGATCAAGGGTTTCACCAATACAAAAAATTGGGTTAAGACCATTCCTTAATGCCGCATCAAGCTTTTGTGCAAGTAAAGCATTGTCTTCGGAGAAAAACATTCTGCGTTCCGAATGTCCGATAATTACATATCGCACTCCAACAGATTGCAGCATTCCGGCAGATACTTCTCCCGTAAATGCACCTGAATCATTCTGATGGCAATTTTGTGCGCCGATTGATATTTTTAAATTGGATTTGGCAAGTTGACTAAGGCTGCTCAAATGAATATAAGGGGGGCAAACAACAACTTCCTGTTTCCCTGTCACTTCAGTCTGTACCTTGTTCAATATTTCTGAAAAAAGCAGTATACCTGCGGTATAATCAACATTCATTTTCCAGTTACCAGCAACAATATTTTTTCTCATAGCAATTATTTTATAGACTAATCATATTTCCTGAACTTAACAGTAAGTTCAAATATCCGGGTTAAAATTCTTTTTTCTATATCGGTGAAGTGCATATTTCTTCGCTTATACACTTTTTGAGCGGTTTCGAACATCTTTTCAAGGGAATAAACCTCGAAACCATGATTTCCTCCCCAAGCAAAATCCGGAACGAAGTTACGTGGAAATCCGGAGCCAAAAATATTAGCGCTGATACCTACAACTGTACCTGTATTGAACATGGTGTTGATCCCGCATTTTGCATGATCTCCCATGATCAATCCACAGAATTGAAGCCCTGTTTTACGAAAAGCAGCATTGGAATAATCCCATAATCTAACATCAGCATAATTGTTTTTCATATTAGAGTTATTAGTGTCTGCGCCAATATTACACCATTCACCTAAAACTGAATTACCAAGATATCCTTCATGACCTTTGGATGAATTCGAAAAAATTACTGAATTATTAACTTCGCCTCCTACCTTGGAATGTGGACCGAAAGTACACATTCCATAAATCTTTGCTCCCATTTTTACAATTGCATCATTACATAATGCAAATGAACCCCTGATATGGCAACCTTCCCAAACCTGAGAGTTCCTTCCCAGATAAACAGGACCCTGCCTGGTGTTAAAAGTAGAACACTCCGCTTCTGCACCTTCCTCCACAAATATATTATCTCCTATAATTGTGTTTGTACCGCTCAGATTTATGGAAGTCCGGCCCTGAGTTAGCAGTTTGAAATCTTTTCTGATCTCAAGATCATTATGGGTAAAAATATCTTCAGGGAAACCGATTCTTAATAGAGGCCTGCTATATTCTATCTTACGATAGTGTTCCGAATGATCAATATCAAATTCTTTTGCTGCACTCTCATTTAATTTAACTGCAATCAGCCCCTGCCCCGAAAACAAAGCATCCCCTTCCGGCAATTTGCTTATTGCTTCACATAAGCCTTCGTCCGGACAAATTGAGGAGTTAATAAAAATATTAGCTGCATTTAATACCAGCGGAAATTTTTCCTGTAAATAATCCTCCGTGAGATATGACACTTCGGTTTGAAGATGATATTTCCACTTTTCAGCAATCGTTAAAATTCCTATCCTGATTTCAGAAACAGGCCGGGTAAAAGTTAATGGTAATAAATTATTTCGATGCCGGTCGTCAAATAGAATTATACTCATGAACAAAAATAAAAAAAGTCCCGACCTTAAGAGTCGGGACTTTAAACAATATCTAAACTATTATTATTTTTTCTCGTAGCGGGAACGGAACTTGTCGATACGACCAGCAGTATCCACCAATTTCATTTTACCTGTATAAAACGGGTGCGAAGTATGAGATATCTCTAACTTCACAAGAGGATATTCGTTACCATCCTCCCATTTAACGCTTTCTTTAGTATCAATACATGATTTTGTTAAGAAAGAATATTCGTTGGACATGTCTTTAAACACTACCAATCTATAATTTTTAGGATGCAATTCAGCTTTCATCTTCAATACTTTTTAAGAGGTGCAAATATAGAATAAAATCCAGAAAGTAAAAAGTAAATTCTAAATTATAAAGGTTATTTATATTTACCATCCTGCAGAAGGATATAACTACCCCCTATTCCTAATTATCAGCTCAGGATTAAAGGGCATTACGTTATCCTGACTTTTTATTCAAAGCTCGGGCAGAGAGTTGTGGTTGAATAGCGCATGTTGAGGACGGTCAGCACCTCTGCTTTAAATTTCCTGGCATAATTCTACAAGCACACCATTTGCTGATTTGGGATGAATAAAACAAATCAATTTATTATCAGCACCTTTTTTGGGAGTTTCATTAAGGAGCTGGAAGCCTTCTTTTTTCAATCTCGCCATCTCTTCCAGAATATTTTCTACCGCGAAAGCAATATGATGAATACCCTCTCCCCGCTTTTCTATAAATCCCGCTATGGGGCTTTCAGAAGAAGTGGCCTGTAATAATTCTATCTTATTTTCTCCAACCTGGAAAAATTCAGTAATTACCTGTTCACTTACTACCTCCTCCGTCTTATAACTTTTACAACCCAGCAGACGCTCATATAAAAGTCTGGAATCCTGCAGATTTTTTACTGCAATACCGATATGCTCAATTCTATCCATAATTCCTTTATTATGGCATAAAAATGACCATTTTATATCTATACACACAGTATTTACTGCAAAAAAATATTCGTATCTTTGTAAGCAATACTATAAACACATAAATTTCAAAAATGAATTTGCCGATATACTTAGATAACAACGCTACAACCCCTATGGATCCCCGGGTACTTGATGCAATGCTGCCTTATTTCAATGCGAAATTTGGTAATGCAGCAAGCAGAAATCATGCTTTCGGCTGGGCTGCCGAAGAAGCCGTTGACTATGCAAGGGAGCAGGTTGCAAAACTGATCGGAGCCAGTGAGAAAGAAATTATCTTTACTTCAGGAGCTACAGAATCAGATAATCTTGCGATCAAGGGTGTTTTTGAGATGTATAAAGATAAAGGCAATCATATTATAACATGTGTAACTGAGCATAAAGCAGTTCTTGATGCATGCAAACATGTAGAAAAACTAGGCGGTGAAGTAACTTATCTTCCGGTTAAATCCGACGGGTTGATTGATCTTCAGCAACTGGAAGCAGCAATCACAGAAAAAACAATATTGGTTGCAATAATGTATGGAAATAATGAGATCGGTGTCATTCAGCCTATCAAAGAAATTGCAGCTATTACACATAAGCATGGTGCTTTATTCATGACTGATGCAACTCAGGCAGTAGGTAAAATACCTGTGGATGTAAATACAGATGGAATAGATCTGATGGCTTTTACTGCACATAAAATGTATGGACCTAAAGGTGTCGGTGCATTATATGTCAGACGTAAAAATCCCAGGGTAAAAGTTACTGCACAAATGGACGGTGGCGGGCATGAACGCGGAATGCGTTCAGGAACATTAAATGTTCCGGGAATTGTTGGTTTGGGTAAAGCAGCTGAATTATGCCGTTTAGAAATGGAAGAAGAAGCAAAACGCTTATCCGCTCTTCGTGATAAACTCCAGGCTTCTCTTACACAAATGGAAGAAAGTTATGTAAACGGAAATCAGGAACACCGCTTACCCCATGTTGCTAACATCTCATTTAAATATGTTGAAGGTGAAGGTTTAATGATGGCCATGAAAGATCTTGCAGTATCATCCGGCTCAGCATGTACATCTGCTTCATTAGAACCTTCCTATGTTTTAAAGAGTCTAGGATTATCTGATGATCTTGCACATTCATCTATTCGTTTCGGCCTTGGTCGCTTTACTACAGATGAAGAAGTTGATTTTGCTATTGAGCAAACTAAAAAAGCAGTAAATCATTTACGCGACCTTTCTCCATTATGGGAAATGTTCAAAGAAGGAATTGATCTTGATAAGATCGAATGGGCAGAACACTAAATTCAGGGGTTATAAATACTCTTAATACCGAATAAAAACAGACCGCTGACATAATTTAAAACAAACCAACCAGAATACTGGCACTAAACTCATAAAAAATGGCATACTCAGAAAAAGTTATCGATCACTACACTCATCCGAGGAATGTAGGAACATTGGATAAAAGCAATAGCAATGTTGGAACCGGATTGGTGGGTGCACCTGAATGTGGCGATGTGATGCGTTTGCAAATACAGGTGGACGAGAATCATATGATCACAGACGCAAAATTCAAAACTTTCGGATGCGGATCAGCAATTGCTTCCTCTTCTCTGGCAACAGAGTGGCTAAAAGGTAAGTCAATTGATGATGCCATGAAGATTGACAATATGGATATTGTTGAAGAACTTGCTCTTCCTCCAGTTAAGATACATTGTTCTGTACTAGCTGAAGACGCAATCAAGGCTGCAATTAACGATTACCGTGTTAAAAACGGTTTGGGTGCTTTGGAAGTAGCCAAATCACACCACTAAGATCTAATCGGCCGGAAGGCAGTTTAGGTATGTTAATTTAATTCAAAATGGTAACAGTAACAGATAAAGCGAAAAACAAGGTTGAACAGCTTATGAATGAAAATGGGCTGGACAACGGTTATTTTCTTCGTGTTTCGGTTCAGGGGGGCGGATGTTCAGGTTTATCCTATAAAATGGACTTTGATAACGAAGAAAAGCCCGGCGATCAGTTCTTTGAAGATCAGGGAGTTCGGCTTGCCCTTGATATGAAATCATTTCTATATCTGGCAGGCACAGAGCTTGATTTTTCAGACGGCCTGAATGGCAAAGGCTTTAATTTTAATAATCCAAATGCAACTCGTACATGCGGTTGCGGAGAAAGTTTCTCGGTATAAATTTTTAACATATCAGGTTAATTTGAAATCTGAGGATGTAAAAACAAAAGGCTCTTATTGAGCCTTTTGTTTTTTACAGGTATTCTGTATACTTGTTAAATTTATAAATCCCAAACGCTCAAATGAATCCAATCACGGAGTCTACAACAATCCCGATGCTATTAAGAGACGTGGTCGGTTACGTTCACGATGAAAATAGGACCTTTTTGCTTCATAAAGTAAAGGATGAATGGGAAGAGGTCAGCTACAAAAGAGTATTGGAAAATGCTGATGCAATTTCGAGCTACTTTATCGAAATGGGAATTAAAAAAGGGGACCGTTTAGCTCTGATCATTGAGAATTCCGTTGAATGGGTATATTATGATCAGGGTTTACAGCAAATAGGTGGTATTAACGTCTCTATTTATCCTACTCTATCAGAAAATGAAATAGAATATATACTTCGAGATTCAGGAGCCCGGACAATCCTTGCCGGTAATCCATTCCTGTTTCGAAAAATCCTGAAGATCGCTAACAACTGCCCGGATCTTCAGCGGATTATTCCCGCATTTGATGATTACCAAAAGTATCATACAAATGAGTTAAATGCAGGTGTGATTAGTTTTAAAGACCTAATTCTGGAGGGTCAAAGGAATTTAAGCCAATACAAAAAAGAAATTGACAGGCTTAGGGCAACGGTGATGCCATCCGATCTGACCTCACTTATTTATACCTCCGGGACCACCGGGACTCCTAAGGGCGTAATGTTAACTCACTCGAATTTCGTTCAGAACGTTAAAGTTTGTCTTGATCAGATCCCTGTAATAGATCAGGAAGATACTTTTTTGTCCTTCCTTCCACTATCTCATGTATTCGAACGCACAGCGACCTATCATGTTTGTTGCGCCATGGGTTGTAAAATTGCATTTGCTCAGAGCCTGGAGCTTCTGGCAAAAAATATGGCAGAGGTCAAGCCAACTGTAATGAGCTGTGTTCCACGCTTACTGGAGCGAATTCATGACAAAGCAATGAAAAGCGGTACGGATGGCGGAGGAACGAAAGCGAAAATATTTTTATGGGCTCTGGCTACCGGAAAGGACTATCGTGAAGCAAAAGAAGCTGGAAAAAACCCGGGAGTAATTCTGTCCATCCGTCAAAAACTGGCTGAAAAACTTGTTTTCAGTAAAATAAAAGAAAAAACGGGCGGTCGTTTAAAGTTCATGATATCAGGAGGAGCAGCACTTCCTAAAAATGTAGGCGAATTTTTCGGCAACCTGGGGATCAAAATCCTGGAGGGTTTTGGACTTACCGAAACCTCTCCGGTCATGTCTGTTACAGAGTATCACCGGCAGGTTTATGGCACTGTAGGACGAATCATACCCGGAATTGAAGTTGCCATACAGGACGTAGATTCAAAAGAGCTGATAAGTATTCAAACGCATGATACTTTTGATGAAACTTTTGAATGTAATGAAGGTGAAATAATAGTCAGAGGTCATTGTGTGATGAAGGGTTACTGGAATAAGCCAGAGGAAACAGCTGAAGTTATAGACAAGGATGGCTGGTTTCATACGGGTGATGTGGGTCGCTTCTATAAGGGTAACCTTCAGATCACAGATCGTATAAAGAATATGCTGGTGAATGCATATGGTAAGAATATTTATCCTACCCCTGTGGAAAACACGTATTTAAAAAGTCCTAAAATAGAACAGCTTTTCCTTATTGGTGATAAAAGGGAATATGTTACAGCTATAATTATTCCCTCCAAGGAAATACTCCAGGAAACATTCAAATTAAATGAAGACTTCTTTCAAAAAAATGAAACTTTCATTGAGGATCAGGAGATAATCGACTGGCTGAATGAGGATATCCGTAAATTCTCACCAGAACTCGCAAAATTTGAACGTCTTAAATCTTTTATCGTAAAACGAACTCCTTTTAGTATTGAAGAAGGCGAAGTGACACCTACCATGAAAGCCAAGAGGAAGGTTATTGAGAAGAAATATCAGGATAAAATTAACCAGATGTACCAGGAAGAGGTGGAAGCGGATTAAAATCCAAGCCATTGATCCTTAAACACAGCGCTTATATTCAAATATTTAGGCCTGAATGCTGGAGCTCATTGTCATAATTCGGCTTAAAAAGTTATTTTTGCAGAAATCTAAGAATACCAAATGAGCATCGGATTATCTGAACAGGAAATTTTACGCCGCGAGGCGATGACAGAACTTCGCAGACTGGGGATTGAGCCCTATCCGCCTGAAGCTTTTGAAGTAAATGTTAACGCACGTGACATTCTAAATAATTACGAACGCGATAAAACATCCTATAAGAACATCCGTTTTGCAGGGCGTATTATGAGCCGGAGAATAATGGGCAGTGCCTCTTTTGCTGAACTCCAGGATTCTACCGGCCGGATACAGGCCTATATCAACAGGGACGAGATCTGTCCCGGTGAGGACAAGACCCTTTATAATACTGTTTTTAAGAAATTACTGGATATTGGCGATTTTGTTGGGATCAGTGGATATGTATTTACGACTAAAACCGGGGAAATTTCGCTTCATGTGAGTGAAATGAAAATCCTTTCTAAATCGTTAAAACCCCTTCCCATTGTAAAGCGTGACGATGACGGGAATATATATGATGGTTTTACGGATCCGGAAATGCGCTACAGACAACGCTATGTCGATCTGACGGTAAATCCTGAATACAAACAAATATTCATAAACCGTTCCAAAGTGATCAACACCATGCGGTCGTATTTTGATGATCAGGGATGGATGGAAGTGGAAACACCGATACTACAGCCTATCCACGGTGGCGCGGCAGCCCGTCCGTTTAAAACGCATCACAATGCTCTGGATATGCCCCTTTTCCTTCGCATAGCGAATGAATTATATCTTAAACGGTTGATAGTTGCAGGGTTTGACGGCGTCTACGAATTCGGTAAGATGTTCCGCAACGAGGGAATGGACCGTACCCATAATCCTGAATTCACTTCTATGGAAATCTATGTAGCTTATAAAGATTATATATGGATGATGGAAATGGTTGAGATATGCCTGGAGAAGGTTGCCATTGCTATACATGGTACCGCCAGCGTTAAAGTTTCTGAACATGAAATAAATTTTGCAGGTCCATACGAGAAATTGTCAATGTATGATTCCATCAAGAAATATACAGGCATCGATGTTTCGGAGATGAATGAGGATAAACTCAGACTTACGTGCAAGGAACTTAAAATCGAGATCGACAATACAATGGGAAGAGGCAAACTGATAGATGAAATCTTCAGTGAAAAAGTTGAGGCTTTGCTTATTCAGCCCACCTATATAATTGATTACCCTATTGAAATGACTCCCCTGGCTAAAAAACATCGGACCGAACCAGGGCTTGTGGAACGTTTCGAGCTATTTGTAATGGGCAAGGAGATTGCCAATGCGTATACAGAATTAAATGATCCGATCGATCAGCGGGAACGTCTGGAAGAACAGCTTTTACTGGCAGGGCGCGGTGACGAGGAGGCTATGGCTATGGATGAAGATTTTCTAAGGGCATTGGAATATGGTATGCCCCCTACTTCCGGCCTTGGAATAGGGATTGATCGTCTGGTCATGTTAATGACGGATCAAAGCACGATACAGGAAGTTTTATTCTTCCCTCAGATGAGACCGGAGAAAAAGACAAAAATTATTTCTTCAGAAGATTTTATTGCTTTAGGGATTCCCGCAGAATGGATACCTGTATTGCATAAAATGGGCTTTAAAACAGTACAGGAGCTAAAATCAGGCAATCCAAATAAAGTGTTTAACGACCTGGGGGGAATGCGCAAAAAAATGAAACTTGATATTAACCTGCCTTCTAAAGAAAGTGTAATGGAGTGGTTCAGTTAATATAAAGATAACATAAGCATAAAGGCCGGTTTACTTTTAAGTAACCGGCCTTTTATATTTTTGAACTGGATAAAATATTAAGATCATGCAAAATTCAAGTCTCGAAATAACCGATCAGGAATACCTTATCAAGCTGAGTAAAAATGATTTTGATCTTTTATTTATTCATCAGCTTCTTAAACGTATCCAAACCGAACGGTCCTGTTTATATGGAATACCCCCAGATGAGGGTGAAGATATTAAAACTTCAAACCCGGGTATCCCGAATTCAATAAGATTTGACAATCTGGGCGACAAGTAAATTCAAGAAAACTGTTACCTGTAAGTACGTTGCTGTACTGTCCGGTCAAGTTGTCCCATCTGCTCTTTCATCATCTTTATCTGATCAGCCAGAAGCTTATTCTTATCGGCCTTCTTTGCTTCCTGAAGATATAGAGTCGCTTCACGTTTATTTCTCTTTGCCATTGCAATGCCAGCAAGACTTAACTTTGCAAGGGCGATATTATGATCCATGGACATACCCAGGCTGATAGCTCTTTTAAAATATTTTTCTGATTGCATTGGCGCCTTCCTGGATTCGATCAAGCCGATAAGGAGGTTATAATATCCATGCTGAGCCCGGTATAGCTGAGTTTCATAATTATCGATGCGTTCGAGCCAAACTTTTGCTTTATCCATATTATCCTTTCTTAGATAATACTGTGCAATAAGCATATTCTCATTAAAAAAGAAGGTTACTGCAATTAGAATGGCTACAAAAATCAGCGGTATGCCCCAACCCCAATATCCAAATACCATTAACGCTATGGATGCACCTAATACTATAGCTGCAATTATCAATCTGATGAAATTAGGCATTGTCTTGTTATCTGTTAAATTTGTTGCAAATATCCGTTTATTTGAGCGCTTAATCAATATTATCTAAGAAAATATGTCTGTAAAACTGGAAGAAAGCTGGAGAGAAAATCTGGCTTATGAATTTGACAAGGACAGCAGCATGAAGAAGCTTCGTGCTTTTCTTTCAAAACAGAAAGAAGACGGACATATTATTTTTCCTCCGGAAGAATTAATTTTCAAGGCCTTTGCACATTGTCCTTTTGATAAAGTTAAAGTAGTGATACTTGGACAAGATCCATATCATGGTAAAAACCAGGCACACGGACTTTCATTTTCAGTTCCAGAGGGTGTTACTTTTCCTCCTTCTTTACGGAATGTTTTTAAGGAACTCCAGTCGGAATACAAAGATTATAAATACCCCAGGTATGGGAATCTGACAAAATGGGCCGAACAGGGAGTTCTTTTATTGAACACAACACTCACTGTTGAAGCAGGAAAGGCCGGTTCGCATCATAAGCAGGGCTGGGAAGAATTTACAGACAAGGTAATACAGACACTCTCGGAGAAAAGATCAGGGATTGTGTTTTTACTCTGGGGCAAAAATGCACAGATGAAGGCGGATCTGATAGACAAACAAAAACATTATGTTTTAATTTCCCCTCACCCCTCTCCTTTTTCAGCACATAAGGGCTTCTTTGGGTGCGGCCATTTTATTAAAGCAAATGAGATACTTATTAAAAACGGCTTAAGTCCGATTGACTGGCAGATCGATTAAATCAAATGGGAAAAAATCAATATTCCAAAGGGACAGCTGGTTCCTTCTTATTTGTAGACATGATCATCATCGTCTGAAAGGTCTTAACCACACTGATCTTGCTGATCTTATCCATAATTAAACGCTCATAAGACTTGATGTCCTTAACATACACTTTCAGCAAGAAATCACACTGACCTGTTACATGATGACACTCGGTAATTTCTTTTATTGCGGCAATCTCCTCCAGAAAAACCTGAATAGTATTGTTTTTGTGAAAGTCAAGCTGAATCTGTATAAACGTTTTAATCCCTAAACCAAGTAACTCCTCATCAACCAGTGCATGATAACTTTTAATATAATGCGCCTGTTCGAGTTTTCTTACCCGCTCTAGTGTTGGGGCCGGAGATAAACCTACTTCATGTGAAAGCTGCAAATTAGTTATCCTTCCGTTTTCCTGAAGAATTTTTAAAATCCGGAGATCAATCTTATCTAGTTCTAATGCCATAATAATAACAAAAGTAAAGCTTTAAAAGGGATGGCCAAATTTTATTTTTAAAATAGCTCGAAAATATGGCATATATTTTTTAATAAAATTTAGATTGGCCTAAATTTATTATTAGATTTGCTTAATTTTTTACCCTATGCATTCATTTACCGAAGAAAATTACCTGAAAGCTATCTATCATTTAAGTGATGGAAACAAGGCTATTGTAAGCACTAACGGCATAGCTGAAATTACAAACACAAAAGCAGCATCAGTAACAGATATGCTTAAAAAGCTTGCAGATAAAAAGTTAATCAATTACGTCAAATACCAGGGTGTTACCCTGACAGATACTGGTTTAAAAGCCGCGGTGAACATCATCAGGAAACATCGCTTATGGGAAGTGTTCCTGGTTGAAAAGCTGGGATTTAAATGGGACGAAGTTCACGATATTGCCGAAGAGCTGGAGCATATTAATTCCACCGCCCTTATTAACCGTCTGGATGATTTTCTTGGAAACCCGGCAGCAGATCCTCATGGTGATCCGATTCCGGACCGGTCCGGAATCATTGAGCATAAAAAACTGGTGAAAATATCAAATATGAAACCTGGTCAAAGCGGTACCATTTCCGGTGTGAGCGAACATTCATCAGTATTCCTTAAGCTTCTGGAAAAACTGGGTTTAACACTTGGCACTTTAATAACTGTAACCGAACTGATTGAATTTGACGGGTCAATCATGTTATCACTAAATCACACTAATGAGCGCACAATAAGCAGGGAAGTGGCTAAAAATATATTGGTTATGTTATGAAGAGCAAAAGCGATGAATCATTAAGCGAAGTACATGGCTCAGTAGCCACTACCGGAAAAACCGGCTGGAGAAAGCTCATGGCATTTGTCGGGCCGGCTTACCTGGTAAGTGTGGGTTATATGGATCCAGGAAACTGGGCTACCGATATTGCAGGGGGAAGCCAGTTTGGATACCAACTGATATGGGTATTGCTCATGTCTAATCTGATCGCGCTTTTACTTCAATCTTTAAGTGCACGGCTTGGAATTGTACGGGGTCTTGATCTTGCACAGGCATCCAGAAATGCATATCCGAATTTTGTAAACTATCCGCTTTATGTTCTGGCTCAAATTGCCATTATAGCTTGCGACCTGGCTGAAATTATTGGTATGGCCATTGGTTTAAATCTTTTATTCGGGCTTCCTCTGATCTGGGGAATTTCGATAACAATTCTGGATACCTTTCTGCTGTTATTCCTGATGAACAAAGGCATGCGCCTGATGGAAGTGTTCATAGTATCCATGGTTTTTATAGTAGCCGTTTCTTTCTTAACGGAAATGTTTATTGTACAGCCCATATTCGGGGAGGTGATCTCCGGATTTAAGCCTTCAATGTTATCCGGGAACGCTCTTTACATTGCTATAGGAATAATCGGTGCTACTGTGATGCCCCACAATTTATATCTCCATTCTTCCCTGGTACAGACACGAAAGATCGAACGTACCGGCAAAGGAATTAGAGATGCACTGAAATTTAATTTAATCGATACAACGGTTGCACTTAACCTGGCATTTTTTGTGAATTCGGCCATCCTCATTCTGGCTGCAGCAGCCTTTCATAAAAGCGGTATATATAATGTGGCAGAAATCCAGGATGCGTATAAATTACTTGATAATATTTTCGGTTCAGTTGCCCCTACCCTGTTTGCTATAGCTCTTATTGCCTCAGGTCAGAGCTCTACAATTACCGGGACACTGGCGGGACAGATTGTTATGGAAGGTCATCTAAAGCTGAGAATACAACCCTGGATACGGCGATTATTAACCAGACTCCTTGCCATTATTCCTGCATTTTTCACTATTCTTTATTTTGGGGAACAGGCCCTTGGCGGACTTTTAGTATTAAGTCAGGTTGTACTGAGTTTACAGCTTGGATTTGCAATTATCCCCTTAATTCATTTTAATTCAGACAAATTAAAAATGAAAGAATATACTATAAAGACCTGGGTAAAGATATTGGCCTGGCTAAGTGCGCTAATAATCGTAGGCCTGAATGCCAAACTCGTGATCCAGCAGTTAAGCATCTGGATAAGCGAAAATCAGGATAATTCCTGGTGGATCTATCTAATTGTGTTTCCGGCGGTAATCTTTGTCAGCTGCCTGCTGATATATGTGGGAATTGTTCCATTTTTCAAAAAACTTGAACGTAAGGAAACCAATGTACCGCATGGCCATGCATTAGAAATCAGCCATGTAGATCTTATTAAATATAAAAAGATTGGCATCACTGTAGATTTCTCTAAAAATGACAGGAATACGATTCATCATGCCCTCATACAAGGAGGAAAGGATGCTGAATATCAACTGATACATATCGTTGAAACAGCAGGTGCCAAGTTCCATGGTGAAAAGGTTTTTGATTTAGAAACAAAGAGTGACAAAGATAACCTTGAGATTTATAAACAGAACCTTCTGGACCTCGGGTATAAGGCCCATATTTCTATAGGTTATGGTACTGCCGCACAGGCGATTTCAGAACTGGTAAAAAAGAAAGATCTAGATCTCCTTGTAATGGGAGCCCATGGCCATAAAGGGATAAGTGATTTAATCTTTGGTACTACTGTTGAAACCGTACGTCACAACGTTAATATTCCAATCCTGATCATTAAATAATAAAAGTAAATCCTGCTATTCCAGTTTACCTACCAGGGTTTTCAACAGATTAGCCAGGGAGGACGCATCTAGAAATCCCTCATGCTGGTAGATAATCTCATTCGTTTCGTTCAAAAGGGAAATAGACGGAAAAGCCAGTTGCCCGTTGATTGTCCCAAGATGTTCGGCAAGTTCATGAAAACCGGTATTTACACCCGAAGGTTTAAATTTGAACTTTCTTCCTGCATAAATGATATCTTTCCTTTCTTCAGCATTTAGAAATACCACATAAAACCTCTCTGAAAGAATTTTGGAGACTTCTTTATTCTTTAACATGGTGTTCTTCATGGAGTGACAATATTTGCACCAGCTTGTCATAATTAAAACAACAACCGGACGAGGCTCCACGGATTGCATTTTTTCAAGGTCCTCAAAAGCAAAGGGCTTTAACTGAGCTGATCCTTCCTGCAGATAAAGACTAAATAGAATTAATAAAATCCCAATTCTCCACATAGCCTATTTAATTAATACTCTAACTCCGAGAAAAACCCGGATACCCTGGTTCGGGGCATATACATAACCCGGATCAAAAGTTAAAGCATGAGGGTTTTCCGGGCTCGGCAGAACATTCCCATTCCCGTCGGTCTGTACATTCTTATCAAAAGGATCACGACTGCGCGCTATCAAAAAAGGTTCATTTTTACCAGGTGTCCAATTTAACAGGTTTTTAAGTCCTCCATAAATTTCAAAGTTATTCAGTTTGCTGTAAGTGAGCTGAATATTTTGAAGACTCCATACCGGCGAATATGCACTCCGGGGATCCGTGTTCCCCAACCGTGGCAATTGCATTGGGCCATAAATATTACCTGTATAATCGAGGTTCAGGTTAAGTTTATTAATCTTATACGAAACACCCCAGGTACCCGTCCATTTCTCAGTAAGAAGGGGCCGCATTTTGATTCCTTCAGAAGCATTTTTCGAAAAAACATCCAATAATGAGCCTCCTGCCAGTACGGTAAGGCCATTTGTAAAAGCCATATCAAAATTCATACTTAATCCTCTTGAAACAGCGTAACCATCTAAATTACTGTAAATGATCTGCTTGGGATTAGTAAGATAATCCGGAATAATCTGGTTCGTAAAGTGGGTATACCAGGCTGAGGCATCAAGACCAATGAAACTGCCATTACTGAAGAAGAATTTTCTGATATAGTTTAGATTGGCATTATAACTTTTCTCCGGTTTAAGCTCCTGTGTTATAAGCACATCCCTTGATCCTGTAAGAGCGGCATGCTCCTCGGTGAACAAACTAACCACCCTGAACCCGGTTCCTGCATTAACTCGGATAATGTTATTATCATTGATACTCCACTTATAAGCTATTCGCGGGGTTAATATATTACCGTGAATTGAATTATAATCATATCGGATACCCAGCAGCATCTTATGCTTTTCTGATATAGCAATTTCATCCTGTAAAAAGATACCCGGAAGCCATACTTTATCCGGAGCGTTCACATTATTCAGTGAGGAAGTTGCCGGAGTATTATCATCATAAAGGGTATACCTCAGCGCCGTGCCCAGTAATAGATCATGAGACCTGATTTTTTTATCCCAGCTCAGCTGGGTAAAAGCGATTTTCTGCCTTGCATTATAAATCGTATTTCCATAAACCGAATTCTGCGCATGATCATTAAAAGAAAATGCAAGCATCATCGATTCCTTTACAGGCAGTTGATAGTTCCCTAAGAGTTCCCACCTTTTTGTATAAACACTTTCTGCATAACGTTCATTCCCCCCCCGAAAAGATTTATCCCAGGTCATATCACCTCCCCATCGGTCCTCATAATTATACCTTCCTGCGAAACTGAACTGACGGTTTTCCTTTCTTGAAAAATTCCACTTCTGGAATAAGGAAATACGGTCCTGCTGGGTGACATCTGTAAAATTGTCCTTATTATTATCTATCCTGTTACCATACTTGAAATAGTTGATTCCGGTTAAAACTTCGGCCCTTTTACCAGCTGTAAATTTAAAACCAAGGTCGGTATTCACTTCACCCCAGGAAGTGCTGAATACATCCCCGGAAAATGCAGGTGCATTCTGAGGTTTTTTAGTAATAATATTAATCAATCCGCCAACCGCTTCAGAACCATATAGGGATGATGCAGGGCCCTTAACGATCTCAACCCGCTCAATCAGTGCATTAGGTATACCTGACAAGCCATACACCGAAGAAAGCCCGCTGACAATGGGCATCCCATCAATAAGAATCATGGTATAAGGTCCTTCCAAACCATTAATATGAATGTCACCAGTATTACAGACATTGCAATTCAACTGAGGTCTTACTCCATTGACATTTTGCAAGGCATCAAAAACTGAAGGAGTTGGGTTCTTTCGAAAGAAAGCCGGGCTGTAAACTTCTACAGGAACCGGACTGGCCAGACGGCTGACTTCTTTCATTGTTCCGGTGACAACTACCTCGTCTATGGATGAACCTGCGGAAGGTTTAAGTATAAAGTTCAGAATCAGGTTTTCAGCATCTTTTAAACTGACTGACCGGCTTTCCGGATTATATCCCACCGCAGAAATCCGTATGGTATATTTTCCTGCCGGAAGGTTCTGGATTGAGAACCGTCCAGCCGAATCTGTTGAAATTCCGGAGGATTTCAGATTTTCAAGCCTTATGCTTGCAAAAGCTATGGACTGAACTCCGGAGCTCACAGTTCCAGAGATACCTGAACTTTGGGCCCATGCTGAAAAAGAAGCAAGCAGAAGGATTGGCAGAAATAGCAAATAGCGCATAAATGTTGAGAAATATTATAAGAAGTAAATTAATTCATAATTAGATTGACAAAAATACAAATTTAGATTAATCTAAAAAAATATATTTGCAGTTCTAAATAACTATTGAATTTTTCTTCTCAATATTCTTTCGGATATTAGCGTTTTAGAATATTATGGCGAGCGGAATAAATATCAAGAACAAGAGAGCATATTTTGAATATCATATACTTGAAACCTATTCGGCAGGAATTAAACTATTAGGCACCGAAATAAAATCGATCCGGGAAGGCAAGGCAGATATTAATGATGCGTTTTGTACATTTTTTGACGGTCAGCTATTTGTGAGGAATATGCAGATCGCTGAATATTCACATGGCTCGTTTTATAATCATGAAGCAAAAAGAGACCGTGTTTTATTACTCAATAAAAAAGAGCTCGCAAAACTCAAAACCAAAATTGAGGAAAAAGGATTTACGATAATTCCATTAAAGATTTTTACCACTGAAAGGGGTTTTGCCAAATTGGAAATTGGCCTGGCACAGGGAAAGAAAATTTACGACAAACGTGAAACTCTGAAAGACAGGGATGCCAAAATAGAAATGAGCAGAGCAATGAAGAGATAGAACCTGATTTAGTTCCTACCATGCCTGTTCACCCAACAAAGGCACAAAACGGAAGGTATCAAGCTCTATACGTTCATAATCCTTTTCACTTACCCGCAGAACCGTAATCATTTTTTGAGAACGTTCATTGCCGACAGGTATAACCATAATTCCTCCAATTTTCAATTGCTTTAGTAAAATCTCCGGCACAAGTGGTGCTCCTGCCGTCACAATAATCTTATCATAAGGTGCGTGATCGGAAATTCCCTTTGAGCCGTCTCCTAAAAAGAATTCCGCCTGATAGCCAATATGCGGTAAAACCTGAATTGTTCTCCTGTACAGATTCTCCTGCCTTTCAATAGTATATACTTTAGCTCCAAGCTCCAGAAGTATACATGTTTGATATCCAGAGCCCGTACCGATTTCAAGAACTTTATGACCGGGTTTAATATGCAAAAGTTCGGTTTGATAAGCCACAGTATAGGGCTGGGAAATGGTCTGGCCATCACCAATCGGAAATGCGATATCCTTATAGGCCTGCTCCCAGAATGTTTCATCGAAGAAATAATGCCGGGGAACTTTTCCTATTGCATTTAAAACCTGCTCATCTGCTATTCCCCGGTCACGGAGCTTCTCTACCAGCTTTTTTCGTGCTCCCCTTTCGCGATAACTATCAATTAGTTTATGTGCCATTCAGAATATAAAAGTAGTTTTAAGGGAGCGTTTAAGGCAATTAAATTTAATATTAGTGTAAGGGGCTGATTATTAATAAGGATCGACGTCAACATTGATGTAGACGCCCTTATTGGATGGATCAGCATCGAAGTTCACTAGGATATTATGCAAAGCTTCTTTGATCTTATTCACTGATACCCCTTCCTTCTCCACTTTAATTAAAACAGTTTGGATGTAATAATTCCTGATCCTGCTTACCATCGGCGGCTCGGGTCCTAAAATACGGTCAGCGAATTGCAACCTCAATGTTTTAGCCAGGGAAGCGGCACTAAGCGCAAGCTTAGACAGATCCTTATGCTTGATATCAAGTTTGATCAATCTGTAAAGCGGAGGATAATGAAAATTCCTTCTTTCAAGAATTTCCGTATTAAACATTTCTTCATAATCATTTCTGATCACCTGGCTGATCACCCTATGGCTTGTATCATAGGCCTGAATGATTACCTTACCCTGTTTAGCCCGTCGACCTGCCCGGCCAGACACTTGTGAAAGCATCTGGAAACTCCGCTCAAATGCACGGAAGTCGGGATAGTTTAACATACTATCTGCACTGATAATACCAATAGTGGTAACGTTCCCAAAATCAAGGCCTTTAGCAACCATTTGAGTTCCAACCAGGATATCTATCCGGCCATCTTCAAAATCATTCAGCAATACCTGGAAACTATTTCTTGTTCGGGTGGAATCAAGATCCATCCTGGCTATCCGAGCATTTTCAAATATCCGCTGTAATTCATCCTCAATCTTCTCAGTTCCAAAGCCTTTCTGTTCGATTTTTGTTGAGCCGCAGGCAGGACAGGCAGTTAGGACATCCTGTTTATATCCACAATAATGACAATGCAGCCTGGCACTGCTCTTATGATAAGTAAGACTTACATCACAATTTATGCATTTAGGCGAATACCCACAGGTTGTACAAAGAAGAAGCGGGGTATATCCACGCCTGTTCTGGAACAATATAACTTGTTCCTTACGCGATAGCGCAGCCTTGATTTCGTCGATTAATACCGTCGTGAAATGCGACTGCATAGTTTTTCTTTTAGTTTCTTCCGAGATGCTGACAACCTCAATAATAGGCGATTGAACTCCACCGTAACGCCCCTTCAAGATGACAAGCCCATATTTCCTGATCTTCGCGTTATAATAGCTCTCCAGGCTTGGAGTTGCAGATCCTAAAACGATCTTGGACTTGTGAAGGAAACTTAAATAGATGGCCGTATCTCTCGCATGATACCTGGGAGCAGGATCATATTGCTTATAGGAGGATTCATGCTCTTCATCAACAATAATCAAACCCAGTTCAGAAAATGGAAGAAATATGGAAGAGCGGGCTCCAAGTACCAACCGGTATTGACCTTTAAGAACTTTCTGCCAGACCTCCGCCCTTTCATTATCGTTAAACCGGGAGTGGTAGATCCCAACCTGATTTCCAAAATGCTCGCGCAATCTTTCTACTACCTGGGTAGTAAGTGCAATTTCAGGCAAAAGATAAAGAGTTTGTTTTCCTTCAAGCAGCATTTGCTCAATCAGGCGAATATAGATCTGGGTTTTGCCTGATGACGTTTCACCATACAGCAGGACGACTTCCTTTTCGGCAAATTGGGTCTGAATTTCTTCCAGCGCAACAGCCTGGGCCTCATTTAATTTAAAGTCGTGAAGCGTTTCAAGTTCTTCTGCACTCAGCCGGCTGACGACCTTTTCCTGCTGAATAAACACTTCCTTATCAAGCAGAGCCTTTAAAGCATTGGGACCGCTGCCGCTGGTTTCAAGTAATTCTGATTTAGCTATCTCTGACTGATTTTTTTCGAGCTTCAAATAAGCAAGTAATAATTCAACCTGTTTAGGAGCGCGCTCCAGTACTTCAAACAGTGCCTTCCTGTTCGCCGGTTCCTTATATTGCGGATGCAAAATAATAAAAGCCTTTTTACGCGGTTTGAATTTCTCGGTTATCTCTTCAGAAATAATTATTATATTCTTTTCAAGAAGCCCCCTGAGAATAGGAAAAACTGTTTTCTGTCCTAATAATTTACTGATATCACTTACCCTTAACTCGGATTGAATATCAAGTGCATCAACAATCAGAAACTCCTTATCGGAAAGTGTTGATTTATCAAACTCAGTTGACACATTTAATGAAATGCGGGTTTCACTTGCCAGTTTTAATGCAGCGGGCAATGCCGCCTGCATTACTTCACCCAGAAAACACATATAATATTCCGAGATCCACTTCCACAAGTCAAGCTGAAAACGGTTTACAATCGGCTCATCATCAAGTACATCTATAATATATTTTGCTTCGTAAAGCGAGGGCGGGGTTTCCGAAATTTGATAGATAATGGCAGTGTATATTTTGCTTTTACCAAACTGAACAACCACCCTTTTCCCAACTTGCACCTGATGTGCCATTTCAAAAGGTACACGATAGGTATATGTCTTTGAAATTGCAAGGGGGAGAATCACCTCGACGAAAACAGTTTTCCGTGAGATCCCCGGTGTTTCATTAAACTCAAGCATTACTTATTCTTTATGGTCGCGATCAGAAGGCTTACCCAGCCAAGAATGAGAAGCAAACCTCCTACAGGAGTTACTGGACCAATAACAGAAATCCACTCCAAATTCAACATATCCTTTGCTGCCAGAAGATATAATGATCCAGAAAACAGGATGACCCCCGCTGTAAAAAACCAGGAAGCAAAATTAATTGCCCTGCTTTTAAACCTGGAAAAGGTTGACAAAAAAAGTAAAGCCCCGGTATGATAAAATTGATATTGAACGGCAGTATCCCAGACTTCAAGACTGGCAGAACTGATGAGGTTCTTTAAGCCATGAGCACCAAAAGCTCCTAATATAACAGCAAGTATCCCAAACACTGAAGCGATAATAATTATCCGTTTGTTCATATTGTTAGATTAGAATGCTAAATTAACAAACCTGTTAACAATTCTTCTGCTAACGCATAAAAATTTAATTTTGTCAAAAGAGTTTATTGATGAGGATAATTATTGGAGCCACTACTTTTCTATTACTAACTGTATTTTCTGTTGCATATTTATACTTTTCAAATCTGACAGTCAACAGCCGAAGTAATGATAAAGCATTGGCAGAGATCCCTTCCGATGTTATTGCTGTTCTTGAATTCCCGAATGATAAAAGTTTATATGAAATTTTCAAAGACTATCGTGTTTTTGAAGCGATTACAGGTAAGCATAAAAAAGCGGAGCTTTCCTGGCTAAGAAGTTTACTTGTTAATAATAAGGATCTGGCATCGGTTGCAGATGGTCAGAAAGTGTTTTTATCATTTCATCCCGCTCCTACTGACAGCGTTTATTTCCTATGGCTTATCCCTCTGAAGGAAGATCTGAAGTTCGAAGATGCTGTAACAAATCTGATGAAGGATCCCAGAAACCGTATTAAAACCAATGAATCGTTTAACCTGCCCCTGATAGAAATAAAAAATGAAGCGCTCACTCGAACATTCTATCTCTGCATTGACAAAGGTATTGCAAGGGGAAGTTTCTCGAGAAATTTATTACTGAAAAGCATTGACAAAAACACGAAAAAAATAGAATCCGCATTTATTCAGGAAATTAATTTGAGTATAGCTAAAAATGAAAATGCTTTAGCTAATCTTTTTATTGACCATACGAATACAGAATTTCTGAAACCATTTTTCAAAAATAACCTGAGTGGAAATTTTTCTCTTTTTAATAGTTTCCCTGCGTATTCTTCCATGCAGTTAAATTTTAAAAGTGATGCACTCATGTTTAACGGTAATACAAATAAAATTGGGGAGCGGATAACATATACGGGTTTATTTCTGCATCAACAGCCGGTGAAGAATACCATCAAAAAGATAATGCCCTCGAATACTTCTAACTATATTGCATATGGGCTCTCTGATTATAGTTTATTTCATAAGGATCTGAAGGAATTGTTTAATACCCGAAAAGAACTTGACACTTTAAATAAGCAGATAAGCCAGATGACATCAGAAACCGGAATTCAGCCTGAGCGGGATATCAAAAAATTATGGGGCAATGAATTTACCACCCTTCAACTATCTACCCGGGAGAATATAGCCGTAATTCGGGTATCAAATGGGCATCAGCTGCAATTTTATCTGGAACCACTCAGTGCTGCTTATGCGGATGCCGTAAGGAAGATGAGCTATGACAACCTGTTTTACTATTACCTAGGAGATCCGCTTAAAGGTTATAAATCACCTTTTTTCGCAATTACAGATAACCTGCTCATCATTTCAAACTCGGCAGGGACGGTTCAGAGATTTTTGAATGATTATAACGCAAATATGCTGCTTCACACTAAGGACGAATTTATACAATTCGATCAGCTGGTTGCAGATCAGTCCAACATTTCCTTCTTTATGGATTTCAGTAATTCGCGAACCCTGATAAGAAATCTCTTTAAGAAAGATTATGCAGATATTTTTATCAATGAAGATTATGGTTTAAAAGATTTTTACGGATTATCTTATCAGATGATCAGTAATAATGATCACTTTTTCACTAACTTCTATACCGGTTACAAAAGTGAACCCTTACCAAATGATGCCTCTCTGAATGAAAATAATATCAATCAGTAAACTAAATCGAGAATGAGCTTAAACCAATTGAACTTCCCCCCTTTGTTAAAAAAAATCCTGTTCCTGTTTCTAACCCTCAATTGTTACGATAAGGCCATTGCCCAGCAATTTTCATTATATAATAGCAGAACTTTATATGATACCTTTGAAAATCCCTCACAGAGAGCCTATCAGGTTGATACCAGTCGTAGATATGCATTCAACTTCTTTATTCCCACTATTACTTTAAATGGAGGATTTAAAGGTCCCGGAGAAACTGCTTTCAAATCGCTCCTGTATGACGGTGTATTTAATGCGAATGGCTTAACCCTGGGAGAAAATAAAAGAAATACGCTGGCTTTTAATACCAATACTTATATCCTGATGTTTCGCATTCTTAAGGCGGTAAAGAATTATCAGGAAATGGGCTTTTCATGGCAGATCAGGAATGATGCAAGAATGGATATAACGAATGAGACCTTTGCTATTTTCGATGACCGAAGGCTATTCAAGGACAATACTTACCAGGATCTGTTTAATAATGATGGATATAACCAGGCATACCATCAGTTTAGTTTTAATTACCGGCAGAATTTTACCAGAAGATTATCTCTGGGTGCTAAAGTCAGCCTTCTGAGCGGAATCAGTTTTACTGATCTAAGAGTTGATCAATCTGATCTTGCTATTGATGATGAAAACGACATCATAGATGTTGCCGTAGCAGGCAGACTTAGATCCAGTTTTAAATTCGATAAGGCTGAAAAAGAGATGGTTTATCCCTTCTTTAAAAACCCCGGACTATCAATCACCGCTGGGGCTTCCTATAAATTCAGAGATGGCTGGTTCCTTTTAGGCAATGTAAAGGACATTGGATTTATCAAATGGAACAAGAATTCCTATATATATGATTTCAATACCGGTCCTATTTCCATCAACAATTCCAGCAGCTCAAATGCAGACAGCAGACTGGCAGACAGCCTTGATGTGAGGATTAGTGCAGCTTCAAGAAACAAATCTTATGTAAGCCCAGTGAATGGAAAAGTTGAAGTTTTGCTGAATAAGGAATTTGGAAATTACCGGCCTAACCTGATACTTTCCAAAAGTGTTTACTATAAAGGCGGTGACATAGCACTGGTGAATAATTACCATTATAAGAATTATGTATTTACTGCTACAGCAGATTACAATACAAATAAGGTTTTATACCTGGGCGGACAATTCATGGTTAAATCACCCAATGCCGAGTTCTTTATTGGAAGTGATCAGTTATTAAACAGCTTTAAAACATTTAAAGAGTATAACAGTGGTTCATCTCCTTATTCTAGCGGATACACGGGAGCATCCGTTTACCTTGGATTTGGATTAAAATTTGGACCTGTACTGGAGCATCAGGCTAATTCAACTCAAATTCCCGGCTTCCGAGGAAATGCCGACGGGGGAATATTGAAACGCATATTTAACAGGAAAGGAAAAGGATAAATCAGACCGCGGCTTTACCAGGAATAAAATCCTTTAAGTAATATGGCTCAAAATAAGCCAGATTCTCAATCTGGCCCTCTATAAGCATTTGATTAGCTGAATGGCATAGATGTGTTGCTGAATTTTCGAAATCCAGAAATCTAATATGGCTATGGTTTGAAAAAAGTTCCCTGAATTTATCTGATCCATCTCCAAAGAAAATCAGGTCCTTATCCTTATGGACTTCAAATGAAGAATCGTCGATGATCCGGGCACTCACAGATTCAACTATGCTCAGATCGGTTTGGAAAATGCCCATATAAACTTCCATTCTCCGTGCATCTATCATTGGAACAAGTAAAGTCTGAGAATTAACCGTTAGGGATTTCTGAAGAGCACCAAAGGCCATCGCCTGAAGCGTATCAATCCCGATGAGGGGAATATCCAGAGCATAACATAATCCTTTGGCTGTAGAGACACCAATTCTTAAACCTGTATAAGAACCGGGGCCCTTACTGACTGCGATTGCATCAAGATCGGTATATACTTTCCCAGCCTTTTGCATCACCTCCTCAATGAACAAAGTAATGTAGCTGGCATGTACATTTCTCTCGTTCAATTCCTTAACCGCGAGAATTGTTTCATTTTCACAGAGCGCTATTGAACAGGACGTAGTTGCAGTTTCAATAAGCAGAATAAGCCTTTTTTGCATTTTGGTTTTATGGACTTTATGGGACAGGATCATGACCGTGGCCTCCCCAGGGATTACAGCGGCCTATTCGTTTAAGCGTAAGCCATCCACCCTTAAAAGGACCATATTTCTGAATGGCTTCAACACCATAATGCGAACATGAGGGAGTATATCGGCATGATTTCCCAAGAAGGGGTGAAATCATATGCTGGTAGATCCAGATGAGAAATAAAAAAAAAGAAGATAAGGCCGGCTTTAAGATGTTATTCCACATGGCTGCTTAAATATACTTTTTTAAATTTTGCAATTGCCGCATTCAGCTTTTTCTCCATAAAGGAGTATTCCGCTATATTATTTCCAACGTAATTAATGCCCAGCAGAAGATTTGCAGAATGTTCCTCCAGGAAGGGATAAAGATGTTCCGCTTTCTGAAGGCGGTAGATCTCCCGGATCCGGCGTTTGATCAGATTTCTATCGACCGCCTTTTTAAATCGCTTTTTTGGGACGCTGATGAGAACCCGCACAGTTTTGCCGGATTCAGAATTATCATCCAGCCAAACGATCCGGAATGGATATAATAAAAAAGAAGAACCGTCATGAAAAAGCTTATCAATAAGCTTAATACTACATAACCGTTCTTCTTTATTAAAACTATGCATTGATTGTTATTTTAACCTGGTTAAAAGCAGACTTTGGTTTCCAAAATCTCTAAAGGCCAGGAAAACAATCAGAATTATGCTTTATGGCGACGCTCGTCAGATACAGATAGTCTCTTTCTACCTTTAGCTCTTCTTGAGGCTAGCACTCTTCTTCCGTTTGCACTGCTCATACGTTCTCTGAAACCATGCTTATTTCTTCTTTTTCTTTGAGAAGGCTGGAATGTTCTTTTCATGACATTTAATCTATTATTGCTCTAAAAAACAGGAGTGCAAATATAAGATTTCTTCTTCATAAATCAAAGGGTTGAATAAAAATAAGCATATCTCTTTATTCTGTCCTATAAAACAGGATCAGATACGATTACTCAGGGTGTTACGAATTTCTAACTTCTTTGATTTTTCAGAAGATCCCGAATCTCAGTTAACAGAACTTCTTCACGGCCGGGTTCTGCAGTGATTTCCTCTTCAATTTCTTCTTTACGCTTAAGGGAATTGATGAATTTTACCACAGCAAAAATACATAGTGCAACAATCAAAAACTGAAGCAGTGTATTTATAAAATTCCCGTAACGTATTGCAACCTCCTCTACTTTATTAACCGCATCGGCAGGAACCAGTATCCACTTCATATTTGCAAAGTCGACACCTCCGATAATATACCCAATCGGCGGCATGATCAGATCAGCAACTAGAGAGGTAATGATCTTTCCAAAAGCGGCTCCGATAATGACACCCACAGCCAGATCAATAACATTGCCTTTTGAAATAAACTCTTTGAATTCTTTAATTATAGCCATAGATAATAAATTAGATAATAAATTAAACTAATTTAATTTAAATTGCATTGAGAAGCAAATATATATCCTCCACCTTCAAAAACCGGGCATGCAGGATAATTTTAAGGATATATATATTTCATACCACCATAATTATGTAATTTTACCGGATAATTCGTGAAATGTTAAGACAAAACCTCCAGCAAAAACTCTTACAAAAACTTTCCCCGCAGCAAATTCAGTTCATTAAGCTTTTGCAGGTTCCTACTGTATCACTTGATACCAGAATTAAAGAAGAATTGGAGGAAAATCCCGCCTTGGAAGATCTGAGCTTAGCAAATATGAATGAGCCGGCAGAGGAATATCCTGACCGCGATCCTGATGACGATAATTTCAACTCGGAGGAAAGCCAGGAAAGCGTGGATGAATTTAATGTAGATGATTATCTGCAGGACGATAACATGAATGATTACGGTTCAAAATACGAACAGAATGGTGATGATGAAGATGACCGGAAAGAGATTCCAATTGCAATCCAAAGCTCCTTTTTTGAAAGCCTCCAGGCTCAGCTGGATCTGGTTCCCCTGTCTGACAAAGACTTCAGAATAGGGCAGCAGATCATCGGAAGTTTGGATGATGATGGCTATCTGCGTCGCCCCATAGGTTCTTTAGTAGACGATCTTGCCTTTTCACAGAATGTATTTGCTGAAGAAGATGAGGTGCTTGAAATGCTTAAGGTAATTCAATCTTTCGATCCGGCTGGAGTTGGAGCCAGAGATCTTCAGGAATGCCTGCTGATCCAACTCAGAAAACGCGATCAGACACCTTTCATCCAAAAGGCGATGAAGGTTGTGGAAGATTACCTGGATGAATTCACAAAAAAGCATTATGACAAGCTAGAACGCTCTTTGAACATGGATTCAGAGGAACTAAAAGAAGTAGTTAATGAGATCCTTAAACTGAATCCAAAACCTGGCGATTCAAATGCCGTTACAACAAAGCAATTACAGATCATCCCGGATTTCCATATCAGTAATAATGATGGCGTTTTATTCCTGACTTTAAATTCCAAGAATGCTCCCGAACTGCGTGTGAGCCGTTCATATCAGGAAATGTTCGAGCATTATGATAAAACAGCACAAAAAGATAAGAAGCTAAAGGAAGCAGTACAATTTGTTAAACAGAAGCTCGATTCGGCTAAGTGGTTTATTGATGCTATTAAGCAGCGCCAGCAGACTTTGCTTAAAACCATGAATTCTATAATGAATTACCAATATGAGTATTTCCTTACAGGTGATGACAAGAATTTGAAACCCATGATATTAAAAGATATTGCGGACAGGATTGGCATGGATATCTCCACGGTTTCACGGGTTGCTAATTCCAAATACGTTCAGACTGAATTCGGCACGTTTTTACTCAAATCCTTTTTCTCTGAAGCAATCCAAATGGATAGCGGTGAGGAAGTTTCTAATAAAGAAGTGAAGAAGATCCTGGAAGAGTGCATCGGCAGGGAAGATAAGCGCCGCCCGCTGGCTGATGAAAAGCTTACTGAAATATTGAAGGAAAAAGGATATAATATTGCCAGAAGAACCGTAGCTAAGTACCGTGAAGCAATGAATATTCCAGTGGCAAGATTAAGAAAAGAATTGTAAATATTCTATTCCATATTTTCCTGGTCGTTTACCAAAATTTTTGCGGGCAACTTACTTTATATCTGTTATTAAGAAATATTCCCAGCACAATTTCATGTGATCCGTTACTTACCGTATTGAGATCTGATGTGGTAAAATCATAGGAATAACCAAGGTTTAAAAATGACCCCACATTAAAGCCTGCCATGGCTGAAAATGCATCATCCTTCCGGTAACTGCCCCCCATCCAGAACCTGTCTTTATAAGCGAGCTTTAGATTCACGTCAACAGAAGCCGGCACAGGTGAAACAATTTTTACCATTGCGGAGGGTATAGCCGCAAAATCATCGCCCAGGTATACCTTATAGCCGGCTGTAACAAATAAATGGGGCACCTTTTTGCCCTGATCATAACTTTCATCATCACTGAACCCCAGGGGACTTTTTAAAAGCTGCTGGGCAGAAAAACCCGCAAAATATCTGGGACCGTAAAGCCATATTCCGGCACTCAGATCAGGTTTGAGCTGATCGTAATTGCCTGTCCCAATTGCCTGATCCACCGGGTTTTCAAGTGTAATTTTTGAACGGTCGAGATAAATCTTTGAAATTCCCCCTGCCACACCCACAGACACATTGATCTGTTCAGTGATCCCGAGATGATAGGCATAGGTCAGATTAGCATCTGTACGGGAAATTGGACCTGCCTTATCTGAAACCACATGAAAACCTATTCCATGGTGGGGTTCCGAAGCCATATAATTTTGCAGATAACTTCGGCTGTTAGGGTTTGTCCCCCCGCCAGCAGGAACTGAAGTGGAATTACCATATAGAAAATTTTTTCCAATCGGAGCATGGATCGAAATATATGAGGTTTGAGGAGCTCCCTCCAGGCCCTCCCACTGACTGCGGTATCCGGCCTTTACATCAATATAATTCTCTATTCCTGAAATCGCTGGATTGAGGATATAATTATTGAAAATGTACTGGGTATATTGAGGCCTTTGCTGCGCTCCAGCCGGCTGACAAAATCCCAGGATCAGTATAAAAATCGTTACTCTCTTTATCAGAAACATATATTCTCTTTATTTATAGCTGATCATTTGACAGGACAGTTTCAGAAAAGCAAAGGTCAACTAATAAACACTGTTTTTTTATTTTTGATTTTAAATTGTAGTGGTCTTATATAGACCCGGATAATTAAAGGAGCTTGCGTAAATAATCCTGAATTTATCCGCATTTATTTTCGGTAATAATATAGTTATAAGTTCTATCAATAATTCTAATGTTGCAATAAGTTACCGTAAGATTGTTACCCAGCCTGAAAATACCGGCAAAGTAATTTTAGGATCAATAACATAGTAATAAGTTCCAACCGGGAGGTCCTGCCCATTAAAAATACCATTCCATGGCTGGATATACCCGATAGAATTATATACTTTGACTCCAAATCTATTAAATATATCCACAGTCACATCAGGATAACTATCCAGGTATTTAATTTCCCAGGCATCATTGACCCCGTCTCCGTTAGGTGTAAATGTATTAGGAATGATAGGCTTTTCAACAATCCGTACAAAAACTTCATCGGTAAGCACACAGCCCTCTGCTGAGGTAATAGTTACCGTATATCTTGTATCCTGTGTTGGAGAAGCAATGGGATTTTTAATATTATCCTGATCCAGACCAATAGAGGGACTCCATTTATATGTCAAACTTGTACCTGTTGCCTGAATATCAAATTTTAAAGAACCACCCTTTAGAATTATCAGATCGGGCCCGGCTTCTAAAAAAGGAACTGACATACTTAATTCCTGAACTGAAACAATGCTTTCACAACCCGTATCACTGGATACCTTTAAACTTACTTTATAAGTACCTCCTGCTTTGTACTGATAATTAAATGGTAAACCAGATGTTTTCTCAGCAGAATTCCCATCTCCAAAATCCCAATTCCATTTTACAATTTTACCATTCGCAGAGGTTGACAGGTCTGTAAAAACAATACTTGGATTATCGCATTCGGGTTTTGAAAGGAGGAATTTCGCTTCGGGACGGGCTTTAATTTCAATCGACATAGTGTAATCCTTGCCCTCACACGCAGATCCATTTCCAACCCTTAAACGAATGGTATATAAACCCGGATTATCGTAGGTATGCTTTGGATTTTGCTCCTTCGAAGTTTTCGAATCGCCAAAGTCCCAGGACCAGGAAGTAATTGGACTCCCATTAGGTAAACTCTGATCTGTAAATAAAATCTCCTCGTTGGTACAGGTGCCGGCTGTACTAATAAACTTCGCTTCAGGAGGTTCATAAACAGTAAGAGCAAGATCTATTTCCTGTTCACTGAGTTTACATCCCTGAAGAGTCGAATAACGCGCAATTACCTTGATACTTTTTTGTCCGGGTGTTTGATAAGATACATTTCCGGGGAAATAATACTCATACACAGTAACCCCACCCTGCGTTACGGGGGTAGGCGTCGGATTGGGCTGATCCTGAAATGGAGAATTGGCATCCAAGCGCCATGATAGATCCGATGCCGGAGAGGAGAGTGTTAATTTAACTCTCAGATCTTCCTTAGTACAGGCATTGCTCACTTTTTCCTGGGTAACCGGATTGATTGCGGCTACAAACTGACTGGATGCCAGATTTGTACCAGCAGAATAAGAATATGATTCTACATCTCCAAACCCATAGGCTATCGCATTAAAACCTTCATCTGCCGATAAGTTAAAATTCCTGCTGGAATATTGATTTAAATTAAGTTGAAGATAAGAATAGGTCGGGTCGGCTTTAATTGCTGTAAAGCTTTCTCTGGGTACCACACCATTTACTTTGAAAGTTGAAACTGCGGAGGTCTTAATTAAAATATTAACATATTGCTCACTGATATTTTCCTTGCTTGAGGAATACACCGTGATATTTTTAATATTATATTCAATAGGATTTAAAATCACCATATCCGGATCACTGACCCCTCCTCCCCCTGAACAAATCTGGGTGAGGGCATATTGAGCTACTGCAATCAGATTATTTGACGATATATAGGCAGGTTCATTAACAGGCATGGGAGTTTGATAGAACTCACCTGAATTAAGTGTAGCAACTAAAGCCCCATTATATCGCACCTGAGTATTATTGTCTTTAGCAAGGACACGAACATAATTTCCCTGGGTTCTGACTGCAGTTCCTGTGACGCTTCTGGAACTGAAAGGGATAAACCCATAAGTTTTACCCCAGCTTTCTACAGGATAGTTTTGCTGATAGAGTGGGTCGGATGATGCATTCCCGGGGCATCCACCCGGTAATAAAATACTGGAATTGGTTGAGCCCGAAAACAGGGCGAATGTCTTGCATCCGGATGTTTCCGGATCAACAAAAACACTCGTTCCAGTCAGGTCAGTATTGGAAAGGTACTCATAGACATCCCCTGTATTTTTCAACAGAACCCCTCCAGGGATTAGATCCACCCCGTTTTTTCGGAGAAAAATTTTTGTATCCGGTTCACTCGCAATTAATACGATATGGTTCTGGCCACCATCCCGGGGATTCCCTGTGGGAAAATTCAGACTAAAATACTGCTGGCCCAGGGCTTCTTTAGGAAGTATTAGAGATGCTGCAGAACGGGCTCCAGCAAAAATATGCCCGTAAACCACCACTTTAGGTTTGCCCGCATCAACCTGAACTCTGATTGCGCGGCCGGAAAGCACCCTGTTCGATTCAAAATCATTTATGTATGCCTCATTGCGCGGCACCTGGATCTCTATAACCGTATTAGGCTGGAGCAGATTAAACCGCATTTGAAAATTTCCAACGGTAACCAGTCCTGAGGATGCCTGCTTTCCGGTGATAAAAACTGAATAATTGGCAAGAGGCCTTACCCCATTAAGATTGGCTGCAATATGAGTTGGAAACACTGTCCAGAATTCAGTGCCTTCATTGGATGTCCCCTGAGCTTTGACCGATTGTAGATTAAACATAAAAAGAACAGCAAACAGGGATAAAATATTGATTATATCCCTGCAAGTTCCTGTAATATGTTGATTACCGCACAAAACTTTCTTTTCTATATGCTAAGATACGTTGAACAGTGAAGTCGCCGATACAAAAACAAATAAATCCTAATAAAAGGTTTAAATAAACTGCTCAATACACGGATGGAATATTGAGATTACTTCTTCTGTTTCCTGGAAATTCTTAGAATAAAAAAATGCCGGATGATTAATCACCCGGCATTCTAAAATAATTAATGAAACCATCCTGAGCACGCCGCTCACAAACAGTAATGAATATGCTCATGATAGCTTCATCACCGATAAAAACAAATTATATACGGATGAAAAACTAGCTTCTCAACGATTTAATGATCTCTAGTGCTTCTCTGGTGGAAGCTGTTAATTCATTGTATTTTTTATTCTCCATAACATCCTTACTTACTAATTTACTCCCCATACCAACGGCGCATACACCGGCTTTAAACCAGCCTTCAATATTTCCACGGTCAAGTTCTACTCCCCCGGTTGGCATGAATAATAAATTAGGGAACAACTCCTTTATAGCAGACATAAAACCAGGGCCAAGAATATTTCCCGGAAATAGCTTCACCATCTTGGCTCCAAGGGTTTCAGCTTTGATTATTTCACTTGGAGTCATACAGCCAGGGACCCAAAGCAGGTCATGACTGTCAGCCACTTCAGCAACACTTTCCACTAATCCCGGACAGATGATATAATCTGCACCCGCATCAATAAAAGTTTGAGCCATTTTGCCATCTTTTATTGTTCCTACACCCAGATACATTCCCTCTAATTCAGAATCACAAACTTCACGCATTTTTATAAAATTTTTCAAAGCTGCTTCTCCCCGGTTGGTGTATTCAACTGTCCGGATACCTGCCTTATATAAAGCTTTTAAAATTTCAACACTTGTTTCTTCATCCTTAAAGAAATATAAAGGTAAAATCCCCTGTTCAGGTATTAATTTTAATAGTTCTGCTTTTTTACTCATGTGTTCAATTGTGTATATTTTAACGTAGGTACTAAAGTAAAGATTTTATGAAAAAAAATCAGAATAAAATCCAGGATATCTGCCCTAAATTCAAATAACAGGTAACATTTTCAAGCTAATTGAGAGAAATTTGGATTAAACTTTCAAATGTCCGCCATTAGTGTATTTTTGTTAAATCCATTTAAGGATATTTAATAACTACTAAAACCAATATGACGATGGCTAAAAAAGTCGTAACACTTGGGGAAATAATGATGCGCTTATCTACCCCAGATTTTAAAAGATTTGTACAAAGCGACAATTTTGATGTAACATACGGAGGTGGTGAGGCGAACGTTGCTGCAGCTTTATGTAACTACGGATTAAATGGAACGTTTGTTTCTAAAGTGCCTAACAACGCTTTAGGGCAATCTGCTATTAATCATTTACGCCGGTATGGGGTAGATACACAATTCGTTGCCCGAGGCGGAAAAAGATTGGGTATTTATTTCCTCGAGACAGGGGCATCAATGAGAGCGTCTCAGGTGATTTACGATCGTGCCGACGCATCGATCGCCGATGTGGATATTTCTGAATTTGATTTTGATAAAATCCTTGAAGGAGCTGACTGGTTTCACACCACAGGAATAACCCCTGCGCTGAGTGATAAAGCAGCTGCGCTGACGGAAGCAGCATTAAAAGCCGCCAAAGCAAAGGGAATCACAACAAGTATTGACCTTAACTATCGCAAGAAGTTATGGACTAAAGAAAAAGCCAGAGAAGTCATGAGCAGACTTTGTCAATACGTTGATGTTTGCATCGGGAATGAAGAAGATGCAGATACAACGCTTGGATTTACAAGCAAAGGCACAGATGTTACCAAAGGAGAGCTTAATCTGGATGGATACAAGGATGTATTCCAGCAGATGAAAGAGAAATTCGGATTTAAATATATAGCCTCTACATTAAGAGAAAGCCATAGCGCATCGGATAATGGATGGTCTGCATTAGTTTATGACGGAACTGAGTTTTATCACAGCAAGCAGTATGAAGTTCGTATTGTTGACCGTGTTGGTAGCGGAGATTCCTTTGCCAGTGGGTTCATTTACGGCCTGGTGAGCGGTATGAAAATGAAGGATGCCGCGGAGTTTGGCGTTGCTGCATCAGCAATAAAACATACTATACCCGGCGACCTTAACCATGCAACTTTATCAGATGTTTTAGATCTGGTAGGCGGGGATGGTTCTGGACGTGTTCAGAGATAAATTATTATAAATTAAATCCGCCCCGCAAAGGCGGATTTTTAATATGCAATATCATGATTATTGATACATTAGATAATGCTGAAAGATATAACAGCATCCACCCGCTTTTTGCACAGGCTTTTCAATACATCAAGTCTTTGGACCTGAAATCAGCTGAGATTGGGAAATCCGATCTGAGTGAGGGTTTAAAAATTATTGTATCGGAAAAAGAAGGAATGACCGCAGCAGAATCTGCCGCCAAATTCGAATGCCATAACAGAAATATTGATATCCAACTGTGCATAAGCGGAACCGAACAGATAGGCTGGAAACCCCGGAACAATTGTTCAGCCTTAAAAGGGGAATATAATTCTGAAAAAGATGTATCCTTTTATGATGATGCCCCGGATATGTACTTTCAGTTAAAAGATAATCAATTTGCTATTTTCTTTCCTGAGGATGTTCATGCACCCATGATTGGCGAAGGAATTATTAAAAAAATGGTAGTTAAAGTAAAGATCTGATTATTAAACGGGGATCAATAAATCCCCGTTTAATATTTACAATCAACCATAAATAATCCTTTTATATTCCTGTGCAAGTACTTTTGTAAGGACACCGGGCTTTCCATCCCCTATGATGTTCCCATCTATCTGAACCACTGGAAGAATATTTTTTGTAGTGCTCGTTATAAAAGCTTCTTTAGCTAGTTTAAGGTCTTCAATAGTTATTTCCGTTTCTTCAGTAGGAAACAGTTTTTCTGAGACTTTAAGTACATGCATACGCGAGATCCCTTTTAAAATATTCCGTGAAGGGGTCAGTATCCGTTCATCGGCCGTAACCATAAAAAAGTTTGCCCTTGGGCATTCTGCCAGTATCCCGTCCCGGTGATATAACACGTCATCTGCATTTTGCTCTTTGATCAAAGGCTGTAACCAAATAGCTTTAAGGTAATCAAGGGTTTTAGCCTCTGAAAACTGCCGCTTATAGGGATAGGTAATCAAACTGATTCCCCGTGTCATCAGATCCGCATTGATCTGAAATCCCTGTTGAGTTACAATCAGATTTGGTTCAGCTATATTAAAACCATCCGGCGAATATCCCCCTGTCAGAGTCATGCGTACCCCCGAATCGGGCATTTGATTTTTCCTGATCAGGCTGTATAGAAGATCCTTTAATTGTTTCCGGCTCTGTCTTACAGGGAGTCTCATATGAGCCGCAGAATAATAAAATCGATCTAGGTGATCCTCCAGAAATACCGGCTCGCCGGCCACGGTTTTGAAAAAATCAAAGATCCCATAACCCCTTTGAACAGCCAGGTCGCTAATGCTTAAAGTGGCCTTATCCGCTGGAACCAGGAGATCATTAATCAGAACATAGATATTGTTCATTATAAGCGTTTATACTTTTTTAAAATTTGAATTACCTGATCGCGGGGTAAAGCCTCTGCCTTATGTCCAGCAATACCAAGGGTTGTCTTTGCTGCAAACAAAGAATTAATGATCGCTTCTTCTGTAGCTTCAATGGCCGCCATAAAGAGCGGTGAGGTAAAATCATTATGTAAAACCATATTCTTTCCAAGAGGAGCATCCGGCTGATGAGGAATACGCATTGATTCGGCAGTTGAAAATGAAATCACGTAATCCCCGCTCCCATTGGATGCAATACCCCCGGTTTTAGCCATACCCATGAAGGCTCGTTTGGCAAGCCTTTCGAGATTCCTGGCATCCAGGGGGGCATTTGTTGCTAATACAATCATGCATGAACCATCAACATTATTTAAAAGCCGGTCGCTGAATGAAAACTTACCTAATTCCTCACCTACAGGTGCTCCATCTATCTGAAGAACTCCGCCAAAATTACTTTGTACAAGCACACCAACAGTATATCCTCCCAGGCTTTCTGGCAGTTTACGCGATGATGTTCCGATACCGCCCTTATAACCAAAACAGACGGTACCCGTTCCCGCTCCAACCCCGCCTTCCTCTACCTGACCTGAATCGGCCTGAGCGATCGCTCTCAAGACATCCTCTTTTTTTACATGACTTCCCCGGATATCATTCAGAAAACCGTCATTGGTTTCGCCAACTACCGAATTAACAGACTGTACAGTTTCATTACCTTTTTGCGACAAGGTATATTCGATAAGGGCCTGCATAGCCGTTGATACACTGAGTGTATTTGTCAAAATCACCGGGCTCTCAAGATTGCCAAGTTCCTGCACCTGGGTACTGCCGGCAAGCTTTCCGAAACCATTTCCTATAAAAACCGCGGCCGGGACTTTCATTTGAAAAAGATTCCCGCTATATGGAAGGATAGCTGTTACCCCGGTTCGAACAGAGCTGGCCGATACGATGGTACTGTGGCCCACCATTACACCCGGCACATCGGTAATGGCATTCCACTTACCCGGCTTCAAAACTCCGATCTTTAATCCCAATTCCCTGGGTCTGCCATTGCTTTGTGCATTTACAAACCCGGCAATGCCAGAAAGCAGCAGTAGAAGAAAGAATTTTTGCATGAACAATATTAAACATTAATCTTAAAAAAGGTAATTAAATCATTAATTACAAGGAGTTGTTGAGCCTCGGTGAGACTTTTATTTTAACTTTCAGAAAACTATATTGCACAATAATTCCTCAGGTTAATCCAAATAATGAATTGACTATGGATTTCAGAAAAACACCGATTTGACCCACTAAATAAATGAATTTAACAATCCAGCAAAGAAACAAAGTAGCGCGATTTTCAGGCCTGATCATTTTAATGCTGCTAAGCACTGCGGCGGATGCCCAGAGATTAACATCCAGAAAGGTTGCAAAGGTTTTCAATAACTCTGAAGTTTTACAGGGACATTATACCGGTTTTGCATTGTATAACCAGGAGAATGATAAACAAGTTTATGAACTGAATGCCAATAAACCGGCTATACCCGCTTCAAATACAAAACTTTTCACGCTCTACACCGCCCTCCGCATGCTGGGAGATTCCATCCCTGGATTAAGGTATATTTCCAAAGGAGATTCATTGATATTCTGGGGTACAGGAGACCCCTCAATGTTACATCCGGACCTGAAATCAACACGTGTATTCGACTTTTTAAAAAACTCAGATAAGAAGCTATTCTATTCCCATAATAATAGCAGCACCAACTTTCAGGGGTCTGCCATCTACCAAATAGCAATGGTTTCTTTGCCTGTAGGTGAGAATACTGCAGAAGCATTTGCCAATAAGAATGGTAAATTGGAATTAACACCAGCTTTCCTGAATGCTTCCTTAAGCCAGGATACCTCTTATCACCCGAAAACTTTTACAGTACTCAGAGCTGACAAATCGAATAGCTTTAGTTACCCTTCTTTGCAATTACCCTCCAATTTCAAGCAAACCGTTTACCTGGTTCCGGGGGCGGAGCTTACCAGAAACACGCTTACCGATGCGCTTAAAAAGGAAATAAATATCATCGACATGAAAATGCCGGAGAATGCCCGGACCTTATTTAGTGTCCCGGCTGATTCGCTTTACAAAAGAATGATGCTTCCCAGTGATAACTATCTTGCGGAGCAACTATTATATGTATGCTCTTCATTGCTCCCGGGAAAACTGAGTGTAGATTCGGCCATTGCCTTCAGCAGTAAAAATTTTCTAAATGATCTGCCTGATAAATTTCAGTGGCGTGATGGATCAGGGTTATCAAGAAATAACTTATTCAGTCCGCGCTCCATAATAAAGATCCTTATGAAAATCAGGGATGAAGTTGGAGATGAAAAAAGGCTTCTCAATCTATTTCCTGTTGGAGGTATAAGCGGAACCATTCGTACGGCCTATAAAACCGATAACGGGGTTCCCTTTGTTTGGGCAAAAACGGGCACCTTATCTAATGTTCATTTACAGGGTGGATATTTCATCACCCGTAAAGGGAAAAAATACATTTACTCATTCATGAATAATAATTTCCTGATCCCAACGGCAGATATCAGGAATGAAATGGGAAAAATAATTACAGGTTTTCATGAGAAATATTAACAAAACAAATTCCTTTTTATATAAATTATAATGCGCGGAACACTATCCTCCAGGGCAGCAGCTCTTACAGTTTTTATTCTCATAAGCTTTATTCTTCCTGATATCTCTGCTCAGGAAAAAATCAAAAATAGATCTTCTCTTAATGGAAAGATTATCTGCATCGACCCAGGACATGGGGGATCCGCAGCTACTGACAGTTACAGACAGGGTCCGACCGGGGAGCGGGAAGAATGGATAGATCTGAGGGTAGCGTTATCCTTAAAGGAAATCCTCGAAGAAAAAGGAGCTAAGGTTTTGCTGACACGAAGTGCGGATGTTACCTTTCCTCTGGCCGATCGTTCAAAAATGGCAGTAGATAATAAAGCGGACTTCTTTGTCTCTATCCATCATAATGCCACAGCTGATCCTACGGTAAACTTTCCCATCATCTATTATCATGGACTTGCTTCTGAGAATCAGGCTGGGGTAGCATTCGGTAAGCGCCTGGCAAAGTCACTTAAAAAATATATGTACAAAACAAAAACACCCCTAAGCGTGGTCTCAGATTTTACAGTCTTTTCCGGTGCCGGAGCTTCTGTACTTCGGGGGACTTACGGAATTCCAGGAGTTCTGGCTGAAGCCTCATTTTTCACAAATCCTGCCGAGGAAAGCCGCCTTAAGGATAAAGTGCATAATTATAATGAAGCACTTGCCTACGCTCATGCAATTGAGAAGTTTTTTGATGATAAAATTGCTCCGATCTTACCGAAAGATCCGGCCAAATTCCCTCCACAGTTCCTAACCTTACAGGAAGCCGATCGGATGAGCGCTGTAGCTAAGCGGTGGAAACAGGACTTTCTGGATGGGAAACAGCTCATGAAACAAAGAGATCAGGCATCCCTTCAAAAAGCATATGATCTCTTTACACAATCTGCCAGATCCTTTCCTGATTCATATGTAGCCGCAAAATGTCATAAATACCGGGCGGTCTTATTGAAAAAATTAGGCCGGCAGGAAGAAGCTATGAAGGAGGAAATACGGGTAAAGGAATTTTATCCCAATTGAGTTCAGAAACCGATTTATAAACATGTTGAAAATTAAAATTATTTTATTATCCTCCATGCTGCTGATCCTGGGAATGGAAGTGAATGCGCAGCCCAAAGAGAAATCAAAGTTTAAGGTGGTAGGATACTACTCCCTAAAAGCAGCCATGAATGCAGATCTGAAATCAGTTCCCTTTAATGAACTAACTCATATAAACCTGTCCTTTCTCAATCCCGACACTTCAGGAAAATTCAATCAGGACCTTGCTGCACTCGTCCCATTTATTAAAGCAGCTCATGCGCATAAGGTAAAGGTTCTTCCCTCTATTGCCGGCGGCGGAAAACATGAATATTACCACAGACTGTTAAAGGACGATAAAAGGGCCAAATTTATAAATGATCTCCTGTTAATCGCATTAAAATATAATTTCGATGGGATAGACGTGGATATTGAAGGAAGTGACATTGATGAAAACTATGAAAATTTCGTGGTTGGGCTTGCAAGTGCATTAAAACCCCATAAAAAACTAATTACCTCTGCTATTGCCATTTTTTATAAGGACCAGTTAAGTGACCGCGCTCTTGCACAGTACGATTTTATGACCCTGATGAGTTATGATCATACGGGACCCTGGAACCCATCCAAGCCCGGTCCCCATTCTACATATGAACACGCAGTTGCCGACCTGGAATATTTCAGAACTCAGAGGAGCATCCCTAAGGAAAAAATTGTACTTGGCCTTGGTTTTTATGGCTATGGTTTCGGACCAGAGCTGAACTCTCCCGCTACAAGTATGAATTACGGCCAGATTATAAAAACATTCCCGGGTGCAGAAAATACCGACCAGGTAAATATGCCGGATGGAAAGATCATGTATTACAATGGGGCTGCTACTATTAAGAAAAAAACAGAGCTTGCCAAAAAAGAGGCGTCAGGGGTCATGATCTGGCAACTACTGGGCGATGCTCCAGGCGAGAAATCGCTTCTAAAAGTTATTAACGATACCGGATATTCGAATAATTAAATATCTATCTGCTATTTTTCTAGAAATTTGAAAAGATCTGTGTGAGTAATCACACGATAAGTGAAGGCCTGACATCAAACCGGAGCCCCCATTTTCGTTTCGCTTTTCTCGCCTGCTTTCTTACGAAATACCTATAATAAGATGGCAGACAGCTATGGGACAGGTCTGGGAATATCGCCATAAGGTCCCTATAAGGACCCTGTAAGGTCGGTATAAGGGTATGGATAAGAATGTTCTGATTTTTTTGGTAAATGAAGCATCTTAAATGTACAAAGAAAATAAGACAATGGCAAAAATCCCTTCTTTAATGATAATGATTACCTGTCGGTGATATCAATACCCATACGAATTAGGTACAACTTTTACAGCCGCATTCAGATCCACTTTATACCCATTAATCACAGCATAAACAGGCTTTCCGTCTTTAGTTAAGAGAAATTGGGCCTGTTGCCCCATACCAGGAAGCCCGATAGAATTTCCATCTTTATTTGTAAGATTCAGAAGCCTCCTGCTGATCGGGCCGGTAGGTGAGTTTCCATCGCTCCACTTTACGAAAAGGTAACCCTGACGGATAAGTTCAAGCTCCTGTTGGGGTGTTAACTTTTCCCACTGGATTTTGCTCATGCTTCTGACTTTGCCCGGGGAATAGGTTAAGGATGTTGCATCAATTTCATCGTAACCATAAACAAGCTCAACATCGCCGAACTCGTCTATCTTGCCGTTATAGTACATGCTTCCAAAATCCGGACCTTTGATCTGAGAGCGGTTAATACCCAAATGCGTTGAAAACTTATAACCATTTTTACTTAGGCTCACGTTTTTAACCAGCAGATCATACAAGGACCGGTTATTTTCAGGAATAGCATCATAATCGCTGATGTTCTCTTTTTTATAACTTTCCTTTGCAATAGCTTCAAAAGCATTAAGCAATGCATAAAAATTAAGCTTTCTTATATATTGTTTTTCAGGATCTTCATGATATCCTCCGGATTCGATAAGTATTGTAGAAATTCCCATACCCTGAAAGGTATCGCCAAAACATCTGGGGTCGAAAGCATCATCGTATTTTGCCACCTTTCCGGGAATTTTACCCTGTAAAGCAGCATTCATCGATAAAATTAATTGTGTGGCTCCTTTTCTGACATCGTTCATATCCTTAGGATAATTATAAGCTGGTGCCAGAAATGAAATAGTTGCTGTGTTGGAAGACCTGCCAGCAGAATACAATGTACTCTGATCATGTAAATTGAATCCTATATCAGGCTGAACCTTTTTTGCAATTTGCATAAGGGCGCGCCCTTCGGGCGTAGCCAGTAAACGCGCGTCCCGGTTTATATCAATATCAAGGTTGTTTCTTCTTTTCCATTGCTGAGCTCCATCCGGATTGACCATGGGCACAAAATGCAGTTCAAGCTTATCAAGGATCAGACTCCTCAATTCATTATGCTCATCATTTGCTGTTAAAAAATTGAACATGTCGAACAAAGCCATTGTAGCAGTGGATTCATCGCCATGCATCTGGGACCAAAGCAGAACTTTAATTTTCCCCTTACCGGTATTAAGATGATTAATGCTCCGTCCATCCACAGACTTGCCAATCACTTCGTTGGAAAAAACATTGGATGCTGTATGTTTCTGAATTAGCTGCAGTATACCTGAATGTTTAATAAATCGGTTTGTAATGGCAGGTTCGCGATACCGCTCGTAATGTTCCCAAACCTGTGGGGTTGAAGATTTGTCATGCTGGGCCACCTGACATGTAGCAAAGTAAAACATGGTAAGCATCAGGCTGGTCAGTAGCAGGCTTTTTGATCTCATTTTTATTATTATATTGATAAAACTTATAGCATTTTTACGGGATAAAAATACAACTTTAACTTTTGCAAAATCCTATCGTGTCTTAATTCCATATTTACGCTGATGAGCATTTTCCATGCATTTCCTATTACTTTATCACTGATGGCATTCCATGTTTTGAACTTCCAAACTTCTCAGAATAAGATAAAAGATAAAATAAATGTCGAACTGGCTAAACAAAAGGGAGTCTTTGCGGTGGCATTTAAAAACCTGCAAAGTGGGGAGGAACTGCTTATTAATGAGCGGTTGAATTTTCATGCTGCAAGCCTTATGAAAACTCCGGTGATGATTGAAACCTATCAGCAGGCTGCGGCAGGAAAGTTTTTTTTAAGTGAGCCGATAATTATAAAGAACAGTTTTAATAGTATAGCGGATGGAAGTCCCTATTCCCTTGACCCTAAAGATGACAGCGAATTAGAATTGTATTCAAAAATCGGCACCAAACTGCCCGTTTACGAGCTCCTTTATCTCATGATCATTAAAAGCAGCAATCTGGCTACCAATATTATAATTGAGCTTGTAGGCGCAGACAATGTGACTAAAAGCATGAGAAAACTGGGTGCAAATCATACACAGGTTTTAAGGGGCGTGGAAGATGGGAAAGCATACAGAAAAGGCCTTAATAATACGACTACTGCATACGACCAGATGCTGATCTTTGCCGGTATGGCACAGGGTAAAATTGTGAGTAAGAAATCATCCGATGCGATGATAAAAATACTGCTTGATCAGGCATTCAACGATAAAATTCCGGCGAAAATCCCCAAAGAGGTAAAAGTTGCTCATAAAACGGGCTGGATCACAGGCATAAACCATGATGCAGGTATAGTTTACCTGCCGGATGGACGAAAATATGTACTGGTTCTGTTATCTAAAGAACTTGAAGATGATAAAGCGGCTATAAATGCAATGGCGAATGTATCAAAGATTATTTATGACTATGTAAACGGTCAGGGAATATCTGACTAGATCCTTAAGGCAATACCTGGTGGATCCTGTTTAACAAATACTCATTGGGATCGCTGAAGTATTCCCAGAAAAAAATACCGGCCAGTTTATTTTTCTTTATATATTTCGCTTTCTGTTTGATTGACCTCTCGTCATCGTATGTTAGGAAAACCTTAGTATCAGGGTTGAAAAGATAAGGAGCCTTTGCTGCCCTGTCCCAATATCTTTTGTAGCCCTGTTTATTAATAAATTCATCCTTCAATTTAGAATATCCCCCTCCCTGACCGGCGACCGCATTAGAATTATTTACCATTGCCATACCTAATCCATGATTTTCCGCGCTGACAGCCTCTCTTGATTTACTGTAGAAGGCTGCTCCAAGCCCTATTTTATTGGAAGGTACTCCCGCGCTTATAAAGTTCTTAACGGATTGATCTGCTGAACTACCGTCAACCGTCCCTTTAGAAGGATACAAATTGGTATGATGGGCAATTTTATTTCGGCCGCCATAATCATAGGTCATGATTAAAATATAATCAAGCATCTTCCCTACTTCTGCCATTTCTGTATTGTCTACGAATGATTTAGAACCCCCAACTGCGGCAGTCAGGAGATAATCTTTACCGGTTTCAGTTTCGAGTTTATCCAGCTCCCTTCTTATTTCCTTAAACATCAGCGTAAAGTTCTTCTTATCTTCAGGTCGAAAAATATTACCCTCCTCTCCCCGCATTGATGGGTATTCCCAATCAATGTCTACGCCGTCCAGCTTATAATCCCTGATAATATCCACACTTGATTTTGCAAACAGCTGCCTGGATGAAGGGCTAAGCACCGCATCAGAAAAATTCTCGCTCCATGACCAGCCACCTATCGAGATCAGAATTTTCAGATCAGGGTTTATCTTTTTAAGTTCATTCAGCCGGCGAAAATTGGTAGAATCTGTTTTAAGATTAGTGAGGTAAGCCATGCTGTCCTTTACATTAACAAAAGCATAATTGATATGGGTAAGCTTCTCCGCATTAATTGCTTCAACGTTTACAAGCCCCCGGAAGCCACCTACGTAGCCATTAACAATAAACTTTTTAGTCTTTCCTGTCTGAGCAAAACTTATAATTGAAAAAAATAAAGCAAGAAAGATGACCATCAGCGTGGATATCCGGGATAGTTTATTTGGCATAGTACTTTCTGAATGAGATGTTCATCTCTCTAAGATACAAATACCTGAATTGAAAATATAATCACTATTTTAAAGCGTTAAACAATGTCAATAAAAACGAAGTCTTCCAATATTGCGGGAGAAACAGGTCTCTGAATATTAGTCTAATTAAAATACAAATATGAACTTTCTATTAAATCACGTTTGGGGCAGGAAACTTGCTTTCACGATCGCTACAATCCTGATCATGGGTATTAATCCGGGATTTAAAAATAAAGAACCGCTGATCAGCCTCATTATTCTTGATCCGGGCCATGGTCATGCAACCTTTATGCAGGGGGCAATGAATCCTGCTATAAACCCGGTAGTATATGTTTACGCACCTGAAGGACCAGGCTTACAGATCTATATGAACTCTATTACCAGATCTAATTCCAGGTCTTCTAATCCGACCAACTGGAAGATCATCCTATATAAGGGTGAGGATTATCTTGAAAAAATGCTGGAAGAGAAAAAGGGCAATGCGGTGGTGATTTCCGGCAATAACCGGAAGAAATCAAATTATATACAAAGCGCTATTAAGGGCGGTTTCCATGTACTTGCTGATAAACCTATGGCTATCACCCCCGCGGACTTTAAATTATTACAGAAAGCATTTCAATCTGCCGAAAAAAACAGGTTATTGCTTTTTGACAGCATGGACCTTCGTTATGATATCAGCAATATACTTCAAAAGGAATTGTCACAAATATCCGGAATTTTCGGAACCCTTCAGAAAGGAACAATTAAAGATCCCGCAATTATCCAGGCAAATGTGCACCATTATTTGAAGTTTTCCGGAGGAGAGGCCATCATGCGTCCGGCCTGGTTTTTTGACACAGAGCAGCAGGGGCATGGTATAGTTGATGTTAGTACTCACCTTGTGGATATGGCCCAATGGGCAGCATTCCCGGGGATGATTCTAAATTACAAAAAAGATATCAGGGTACTTACTTCTAAAGAATGGCCTACAAAACTAACCCCTTCTCAGTTTAAATTAATTACCAGGGAGGAAGCTTATCCTGAATATCTTCAAAAAGATATCAAAGACAGTATTATCTCCGTGTACTCCAACGGTGAAATGAACTATACCATTAAAGGAATTCATGCCCGGGCTTCGGTAATCTGGAATTATAAAGAACCTACCGGGTCGGGCGATTCACATTATGCCCTCATGCGTGGAACAAAAGCGAACCTCGAAATCAGGCAGGGTGAATCAGAGCAGCATAGACCTACACTCTATATTGAACCCTCCTCTGAAATTAATCTGACTGAATTCGAAGCAGAACTTTTGAAGGCTCAGACAGAACTGCAAAAGAAATACCCCGGATTAGAATTTATAAAAAAAGGAAAGGCTTGGATAGTTAAGCCTGGCAGTTTCAAAAAAACAAATGCGGCAGAAGTAGCTATCAGTTATTTAAAAAATCTTCGTTTACCGGATTGGGAAGTACCAAACATGCTGGCAAAATATTATACTACAACCCAGGCATTGAAAAAAGCAAAAAGAGTGGTTGAACATTAAGAAAATGAGAATTGGAATACACTTCTGGCCATTGCTCCTGTTTACTGTACTATTCAATATCAGGAAGAACCCTGAATCTCCAGTAAATGAAATAAGAGCGATTAAAATTGAAGGATTTGCCCAGGGAACCTCCTATCATATTACCTATTATTCAAAAGACAGTCTGATTACTAAAGGGCAAATAGAATCTCTGTTCAGCAACCTGGATAGTTCACTTTCAATTTATAAGCCATATTCCCTTATCAATAGGTTTAACAATTCTGCTTCAGGGGTTGAAATGGATGAACATTTGAGCAAAGTGGTGAAAAGATCGATAGAGATCTACAAGGAAACACATGGTATCTTTGATATCAGCATTTATCCAATTGTAGACGCCTGGGGATTTGGCAGCCGTAAAATCAGTAAAATGCCTTCTAAAGAAGAGATAAAAAGCCTAATGCCTTGCGTGGGCTTAGATAAACTTCATATAGAAGGGAATAAACTGGTCAAAAATATCTCCTGCTTAAAAATTGATGTCAACGGGATAGCGCAGGGATACAGCGTGGATGTACTTGCAAAATTTATTGAAAGTAAAGGCATTTACAATTATCTGGTAGAAATTGGAGGGGAAATCCGGGTAAAGGGACGTAAACAGCCCGGGGGAGAGCTTATGCAGATAGGGATTGAGCAGGCATCAGAAAACACTATTACTGACCAGCTTCAAAAGATCTTAAAGATGGGAGATGGGGCAATTACCACTTCGGGAAACTACAGGAAATATATTCAGAACGGAAATAAAAAACTGTCACATCTGATGGATCCAAAAAGCGGTTATCCGATAAATAATGAAATGATCAGTATCACTGTCCGTGCCCCGGATGCGATGAGCGCTGACGGCTATGATAATGCATTAATGGGAATGGGCGTTAAAAGGGGTTTGAAATTCGTAAAAAAACACAAAGAACTTGAAGCTTATTTTATTTTTCATAAACCCGATGGAACCATCGTGGATACTGCAAGTGAAGGGTTTTACAATGAAAATATAAGTTCTCTAAAATGATCCCAATTCAGGCAATGCCCGGTCTAAATGGACATATCCTCCGTCAACATGGATAAGCTGTCCCGTAGTGTGGCTTGACTTTTCCGACAATAAAAATACCACAGTATCTCCAATTTCCCTGATGGTTGTCATACGGTTTCCCAGAGGGATTTTCTTGCGGATCTCGTTCAGTTTTTTTTCAGGATCCGGGACTGAGCTGATCCACTTTTCATACAAAGGGGTCCAGCATTCTGCTACGATCACTGAATTAACACGGATGCCATATTTTAAAAGTTCGACTGCCCACTCGCGGGTAAGTGCATTACGTCCTCCGTTGGAAGCGGCATAAGCCGAAGTGCCCCCCTGCCCTGTTTCGGCTGTTTTGGATCCTATATTAACAATTGATCCTTTTGAAATTTTCAGTGCGGGAAGAGCATAATGAGCCATTAAATAATAATGGATAAGATTCTTGTGAAGACTGGCCACAAATTCCGGATATGATCCGTTTTCCAGGCTAATTCCATCATTTACCCCGGCATTATTTACCAGGCCGTCTATCCTCCCGAATTTCTTCATTACTTCCCTGATAGCCCTTTGACATTCAGAATCTTCGGTAAGTTCAGCCCTGAACTGGAAAACCTTCATTCCGGATCCCTCAATCTGAGCTGCAAGTCTTAAATTCTCCTCTTCATTCCTGCCTATAATTACTGGAACCGCACCCTCCTGCACAAGAGATCTTACTATCCCTTCGCCAATTCCTTTGGCTCCTCCTGTAACAATTATGATCTTATCGGTTAAATGAAGGTCCATTTTAAGCTGTTAATTGAGGTCTAATTTATAAAATTTTATGGCATTGTAAGCCCAGATCATCTCCTGTTCCTCTCTAGTAAACGCTTCAAGGTAATCAGTTAAAAAGGAACAAACAGTACCATAATCAGCAGCAAGTTTACATACCGGCCAGTCGCTTCCGAACATGAGCCGTGAGGGACCAAAAGATTCAACGACCAGATCGAGGAAAGGAAATATCTCTTCCTTTTTCCAGGACCGGTAATCAGCTTCAGTAATCATTCCGGAAAGCTTACAGAAAACATTCGGGAATAAGGCAAGTAACTTTATCTGCCGTGACCAATCCTGCATTTCTCCGTTTTTAATATCCGGCTTTGCCAGATGATCGAGCACAAAGGCCTGATCAGGGTTTCTTTTCACCAGTTCAATTACCTTTGAAAGATGGCGGGGATAAACCAGGATATCATAACTAAAACCGTAGTGCTTTAGAGCAGCTATCCCCCGAAGAAAATCAGGTTTCAACATAAAGTCCGGTTCTTCAGCCTGGAGAATATGCCTGAATCCCTTCAGTTTATTAAAACGGCTGTACTGTTCAAGAACTCCTTCCACATTTAATGCGCAGAGATCCGTCCATCCTACCACAGCCTTTATAAAATCATTCTCTTCAGCAAGACTGAGCAAAAACCTGCTTTCCCTATCCGACTGATCAGCCTGAACTGAAACAGTCCCGGCGATACCGTTGGCCTCCAGCAGAGGTTTGAGATCAGCCGGAAGAAAATTCCGTCTCAGGACTTGCATCTCATCATTTATCCAGTTATCCCTTATAGGATCGTATACCCAGAAATGCTGATGCGAATCAATTTTCAGCATAGGCTTTCACACGCTGTTTCGCTACTCCAAGGCCATCGATACCAAGCTCTACAATGTCACCTTCTTTCAGGAAGACCGGGGGATTAAACCCTAAACCTACCCCTGCCGGTGTTCCGGTTGAGACTACATCCCCCGGTAAGAGGGTCATGAACTGACTTAAATAAGAAACCAGAAATGGGATATTAAAAACCAGGTCATCTGTATTGCCATCCTGCATGATCTTATCATTTACCTTCAACCATAATCTCAAATTATTTACATCTTCAATTTCATCGCAAGTTGCCAATACCGGACCGATCGGAGCAAAAGTATCACAGCCTTTTCCTTTGTCCCAGGTACCTCCACGCTCCAACTGGAATTCACGTTCGGAAACATCATTATGAAGGCAATAGCCCGCCACATAATCCATAGCATCCGCTTCGGAAACATAGCTTGCTTTTTTACCTATAACAAAGGCAAGTTCAACCTCCCAATCAGTCTTTACAGAGTTTTTCGGGATAACAATGTCATCATAAGGTCCGCACAATGAGGTAGTTGATTTCATGAAAAGAATTGGCTCAGCAGGCAAAGGCATATTTGATTCTAAAGCATGCTTTGCATAATTAAGACCGATACAGAGAATTTTGGATGGTCGGGCAACCGGGGATCCCAAACGCTCATCTTCCGCAATCCGAGGAAGTTTACCTTCATTTTCTTGTAAAAACACAGCAAGGCGCTTTAATCCGTCAGTTTCAAAAAACTGTTCGTTATAATCCTCACCAAAAGCAGATGTGTCGTACTTTACATCCTTAATAATAATTCCGGCTTTTTCCTGCCCGGATTTTCCCCACCTGATTAATTTCATGTACTATTGAATTTTTAATTGAATGATCCGGTCAATCTGCTCAGATGAGGATCCATCCAGGTAAATAAATAGCCCTTCGGGCTGTTGTTTAAACTTTATGGCTCCTGATCCATTGGTAATCGAAGAAGCCGAAATCACTTTTTGTTTTAAAGAAGGGATGAACAGGTAAGACTTATCCTGAGGCTTCAGAATATGTACATACAGGTTTTTATCCTTTTCCGTAATTACACCCCAATTCTGCGGTGCAATAACATTCCCCCTTGTACCATAAATAGTTTCCCCGTACCTGGCCATCCAGGTTCCTACAGCTTTTAATGTGTCGGTAAACTCAGGCTGGATCTTTCCATTTGGCATGGGCCCTACATTTAGCAAAAAATTAGCATTTCTTCCGGCGGCGTTTACCATATAATGAATTATTTCCTTTACGGATTTATATTTCCTGTCATTGATATTGAAGCCCCAGCTGTTATTCATGGTTTCGCAGGTTTCAAGGGGAAGGGCACTAATAGATGATTCATCATTAAAGCCTGCCTTATTTTCCCCGGGCAGGTCTTTTTCAAACATCTGTATATCCTCGCCGGCAATAGGAGCTATATGATGATTGTTCCCGATTAGGGTACTCGGGCTTAATTTATGGATCAGCCCATATATCTCATCATAATGCCAGTTTGCCATGGGCCTTTGCCAATGTCCGTCAAACCAGATAGCTCCAATATCCGGATATTTTGTAAGCAGTTCGGTAAGCTGTGTTTTCATAAAACTGATATAACTTAACCAGTTGGTTTCCGCTGGAACAGAATTAACTATCGGTTTATTATAACCATAATCCGTGCGGCCCCAATCCAATAATGAATAATAAAAATGCAGGCGGATCCCTTCTTTTTTGCACTCATTTGCGAGTTCTTTCAAAGGATCTTTTTTATATGGGGTGGCATCTACAATATTATATGGGGATGCTGATGTATGGAACATGCTAAAACCATCATGATGCCTTGAGGTAATGGTAATGTATTTCATGCCTGCAGCTTTTGCCAGCTGCACCCATTCCCTGGCATTAAATTCCTGGGGGTTAAAGAATCCTGCCAGGCGTTGATAATCATTATATGGGATCTTTTTATTATTCATCACCCATTCCCCATCAGCCAACTGACTATAAATGCCCCAATGAATGAACATCCCAAATTTCATATCCTGAAATTGCTCTCTCCGCACCTTATTTTCCGGTGATGGTGAGTATTCAGGCATAGGGTGAGGATACTGCTGAGCATACAGGGCCTGCAGGCAAAAACACAGGACTGAAAAAAGAATGAACTTTTTCATCTTCAGGGATTAAAAACGGTTAATTATTTAATTTAATAAATCCTCCATCCAGTGGATAATCGTTTCCCGTAACAAATCCCGCTTCATCCGAGCAGAGATATAAGGCCAGCGAAGCCACCTCTTCAGGCTTTGCCATCCTTCCTATCGGCTGACTTTTAGATAGCTTTTCGAACATTTCATCTTCCCTTCCCGGATAATTTTTAGCGATAAAACCATCTACAAAAGGAGTATGGACCCTTGCCGGAGAAATACTGTTACAGCGAATATGATCAGCAAGATAATCTTTTGCTACCGAAAGTGTCATCGCATAAACTGCACCTTTGCTCATTGAATATGCAAACCTGTCTGCCAGGCCAATAACCGCAGCAATAGAAGCCATATTAAGGATAACTCCCCCTCCCTGTTCCTTCATCAGCGGTATGGCAGCAAATAAGCAATTATACGCGCCTTTCACATTCACATTATACACCCGGTCAAAATCGGCACTAGTTGTCGTATCTGCTTTACCAATATGGGCGATCCCCGCATTATTGACTAATATATCAATTCGTTTAATGCTTTGAAACAAAGAGAGCACTTTAACCTGATCCGATACATCACATGCATGCACAAAGGCCTTGGCACCGCTTTTAGAAATCTCGCTGACAACTTCAGAACCCGAATCCGCATTCAATTCCAGAATGTGAACCTCCGCCCCCTGACTTGCAAACAAAACCGATATGGCTTTTCCAATTCCGCTGCCTCCGCCGGTAACAACCGCTGTTTTTCCTTTTAAACTAAACATAATCTATAAATTATAATGAAATTCCCCTTTTCCATGGAATAAAATCGTCCTGCCCTAACTGAACAGCCTTTGGCTGAACCTCGCCGCTTGCTACCTGAATTACGTAATTCAAAATGCGAAAAGCGGCCTCTTCAATAGTCTCAGAACCTTCAATGATAGTACCGCAGTTAAGGTCAATAATATCAGGCATTTTCAGGAAGGTTTTGGTGTTTGTACTTAGTTTAATAACCGGGGCTACAGGATTTCCCGTAGGTGTTCCCAAGCCAGTAGTAAAGAGAACGATATTGGCCCCTGCTGCAACTTCTGCAGTAGTACTTTCAACATCACTTCCGGGGGTGCAAAGTAAATTTAATCCACTTTTTGTCACCTTTTCGGGATAATCCAGAACCGCAGTTACGGGAGAAGTCCCACCCTTTTTGGCAGCACCCGCAGATTTTATAGCGTCTGTGATCAGGCCGTCACGGATATTCCCGGGAGAAGGATTTGCATAAAACCCTGAGCCATCTGCCTCGGCCCTGGCATTATAAGTTCGCATCAGGTCCATAAACCTATTAGCCGTCTCTTCGTCCCTGCATCGATCGCTGAGTTCCTGTTCAACGCCGCATAATTCAGGGAACTCTGAGAGAATAACGGATCCCTCTAATGCGACAAGAATATCCGAAACATATCCAAGCGCTGGATTAGCAGATATTCCGGAGAAACCATCAGATCCCCCACACTCAAGTCCGATGCATAATTTTGAAAGGGGAGCTGGTTTACGCTCAATTTTATCAGCTTCCATCAGACCCGCAAATGTCTGCCGGAGAGCCTCGCGCAGCAAATTACTTTCAGTTCCCAAATCTTGCTGCTCCAGAACCGCCATTGGCTTACTAAAGGCTGGATCCCTTTTATTGATCTCATCTCTCAAAATACTGATTTGCGAGTGCTGACACCCCAGACTCAAGACTGTTGCACCGGCTACATTGGGATGAGTGATATAGCCTGCAATCAATCCGCACAAGGTATCTGAATCAAGTTTAATTCCACCGCAACCCATATCATGAGTAAGGAATTTAACACCGTCTATATTTGGAAATAAGCGGTGATCCTGGTCTTTAGAAGCGGTAACCTCCAAATCAGCATTCAGGATCTTTTCAATTGAACTGCCTGATTTGTACAGTGAAATCAGGCTCTCGACTTCATTCTCGTAACTTTTGCTGCGTTTGTAACCAAGTTTTTCATTAAGTGCTTCCTTAAGTACATTAATATTCCGGTTTTCGCAAAAAACCAGAGGAATAACCAGCCAGTAATTTGCAGTTCCAACCGAACCGTCAGACCTGTGATAGCCCATAAATGTCTCATTCGCTAAGAACGATACATCCGGTTTATTCCATTCGGATTTGCGCTTACCAAGAACAAAGGGACTGGATGCGTGGTATACGTTTTCAACAGTCAGTGCTTCGCCAAGAGCAATTGCCTGTTTTGCTTTTCCTACTAAAACGCCATACATATAAATCTCCTGATTTTCCCTGAGTGGATGAAGTGCAAACTTATGTTTCGATTTCACATCAGTGGAAAGATTGAACAGTTTCCCGGCATATTCAATTTCCTCGCCCTGGTTGAGGTCCTGCAAGGCCACCAAAACATTATCAGACGGGTGTATCTGCAAAAAGCGATGAAAACCAGGGTCTTTAAAGCTGTTATCCATTTTATGAATTCTATAATTGAAATATTTTATCCATTAAAACCCACTTCTGACCTTCTGCAACTCCCGGAATTGCCTGCTGATAGTTCCACATCAGGGTTTCCCATTCCTGTACCTTTACATTCGCCCCATCAGAAGCAGATTTTTTCTCGAAACTAAACTCTTCGTTCACTTCCATGATCATAAATAGCCGGTTTGAGAACCTGTATATCTCCATCTTTTCAATGCCCGAGGAACGGATACTATTTATGACTTCGGGCCAGACATTTTTATGGCAGTTTTCATATTCGGTGATGAGCTGTATATCATCTTTAAGATCCAGAGTAAAACAATATTTATTCATATGCCGGTACTGGCCTAACGCCTTTATGTCCTTTTAATGCAAAGATAAGGATCACGGCAAAGCAAATAAAGCTAACTGCATGCCCATACTGTATATTTCCAGTCACATCGCTGATATATCCAAAAACTGGAGGCAGCAAAGCTCCACCTACAATGGACATGACAATTAAGCTGCTGCCAAATTTTGTATCATTACCAAGTCCTTTAATTCCCAGTGAGAAAATGGTTGGAAACATAATGGACATAAAAAAAGCTATCCCTATAACTGAATAAACAGCTATCATTCCATGAGTTAAAATGGCTAATAATGACAACCCCAGACAAATTATTGAATAAATAGCTAAGAGGCTTTCAGGTTTGATAAATTTCATTAAAAATACACCAACAAATCGTCCTATCATGAAAGCCACACCACAGCCCCAACCAAGATAATCAGCTGCAAGAACTTTATCCAATCCTGCCACATCAACTGCATAAATAATAAAAAAGCTGAAGATACAAACCTGGGCGCCCACATAAAAAAATTGCGCAATTACCGCCCAGCTTAGATGTCTGTGCCGAAGCGCATGAAAAACATTCCGGCTTTCATTTGCCTTATCATTTTCTTCTATTTCAGGCAAACGTGTAAAGTAAAAAATAATAGCTACCACCAAAATGATACTTCCTAAAATGAAGTAGGGTACTTTAACACTGGAAGCCTCCGATGCAAGGGCTATCTGCCGGGCATTTTCACTCATTGCATTTAACTCTTCATCCGGATATCCTTTGGTTAATATGATCCGGGCGCCGATAATTGGTGCCATGGTGGCTGCCAGCCCATTAAAAGATTGTGCGAAATTCAGCCGGCGGGTGGAAGTTAAAGGATCCCCAAGTAATGAAACATAGGGATTTGCTGCCGTTTCAAGGATTGTTAATCCGCAGGCTATTATAAAAAGGGCTCCTAAAAAGAACAGGTACTGCTGGGTATTTGCAGCAGGTATGAACAGAAAAGATCCCAGTGCAAATAATAATAAACCCGTGATGATCCCCGCCTTATAACCCCACCTTTTCATTAGCATACCAGCAGGAAGGGCCATCAGCAAATAGGCAATAAAGACAGATGAATCAACCAGGGAGGACTGAAGATTAGAAAGACTGAATGATTTTTTTAAATGCGGGATCAGGATGGGATCAAGGTTGTGAACAAATCCCCACATAAAAAAAAGGGACGTAACCATTATCAGGGGAAATAGGTATTTATTTTTAGACATCAGCTATGGCATATATTTATTCATCCTTCTTCAGGCCTTTCTATGTATCATTAAAATCAGTCTGAATACCTATATCACCTGCTTGTATTGCAATAATACTCATTTGATCTGTTCAAATGAAGTCACAAACCAATTTGATCATGAATGAGGTTTGGGTCCGGGAACACTAAGCATATAAAGTATAACTGCTAAGGTAAATATCCCTGTGGTTATGAATGCGGTACCTGAGCCAAACTGATACCAAATAAATCCGGTTAAGGAACTTGCAAGCATCGCACAAATACTCTGCATCCCCGAATATGTCCCGATTGCTGTAGCGATATCCTCTTTTTTACTGATAGTAGATATCCATGCCTTTGAGATTCCCTCCGTAGCAGAAGCATATATGCCGTACAGAAAAAACAATCCGAAAAATGTGTAGACATTGGTATTGATTGACATACCAAAATAAACCACCGAAAATATTGCAATTCCAGCTATGAAAACTGTTTTCAGGCCAATAATGTCGGCTAAGAACCCTGCAGGAAAGGCAAACAATGCATAAATAAGATTATAAAAAATGTAGATCCCGATCACCATTGTATCATCAAGACCTGATTGCTTGGCCTGAAGTAAGAGAAAAACATCGGAACTGTTGAACAGGGTAAAAGCCAGAAGTCCTCCAACAAGCTTTCTGTAGCCGGCGGGACTATCTTTCCAATAGTTGAAAAAAGAAAAAAAAGGAGGGGACCGGCGGGACGCTTGATTAACGTCTTTGTCGCGAAGGAAAAATGAAGCAAAAACTGCCAGCATGCCAGGGACAAATGCTATTAAAAAAAGTGTCTTGTAATCTTCAGGATGATAATACAGGTAAATTAAGGCTAAAGAAGGTCCTAAAACAGCACCTACTGTATCCATAGCTCGATGAAATCCAAATACTTTACCTTTTGTTTCAGGCAAAGATTCATCGGAGAGAATTGCATCCCTGGCTCCGGTCCGGATACCTTTTCCAAAACGGTCAATGGTTCTGGCAAAAAATATCCAGAACGGATAAACGAAGACTGCCATCATGGGTTTAGATATAGCACTGAAAGCATAGCCAATCTGAACAAAGGGAACGCGCCTTCGGGATGTGTCAGATAGCTTTCCAAAATAACCTTTACTCAATCCTGCGGTAGCTTCAGCAAAGCCCTCAAGAATACCGATGAGCACAATGGAAAATCCGATCGTCTTTAAATAAATCGGCATGATCGGGTACAGCATTTCACTTGCTGTATCCGTGAGCAAGCTAATTATTGATAAAATCCATACCGTGCGGGTGATATACTTCAAAACTCTGCCCTGTTGCTGGCTAATTTACGATTGTCTCATTATTGATTAAACCTAGCTATCTTACATGAGACCTACAGCGAACTGCTATGGTCTCCGGAACAATCCTCCGTATGCTGCTTTACCTATAATATGCCCCTGGATCGCCTCCATTAATTTAGCCCGCGTCTCGAACGCATCACCGGAAGGTGGAATATCAAGTTTAATATCGAGTGCATAAATTTCAAACATATAATGATGAAGAGGGCCATTCGCCGCCGCACCAGGGCCTCGGTAAACCGGACCTGTTACGCTGATCTGATAGCTGCCATCCGGCAATTTGGATCCCCTGGGTAGTCCTTCGGGCAAACCTTTAGCCGTTGCCGGTATATTCCATACCAGCCAGTGCACCTGATCATCTGTAGTTTTATTACGAGTAAAATCGATATCGTGCATATGCAGCAGAAAACTCTGAGTTCCCTGAGGAGTGTTAGTCCACGTTAAAGCAGGTGATGTTCCCTCTCCCGGAGCAGCGCCAGGAGCAGCCTGACTGAATCTAACAGGTATAATTCCGCCATCTGGAAATGCAGAGGATGATAGTACCATCGGCGGAACTGCCGTTTGTGCATTTGCTATTGACAACAGGCTCAATAGCATTGCCGATAAGATAAGTGTTCTTCTCATTAGTTTTAGTTTGTTTTAGCGGGAGCAAATTACCAAATTCAGATTTCCTTTCATAGATGGCTGGAAAATAATACACGACTATATTCAGACCATTTGTCTGATTAATAAATAGGCGATTCCGGTAAGAAATATCGCGAAAAATCCGAATACAGCTGTTTTTCTCAATTCGATGCTACCCACAATAACAACAATCAGAAACTTTACAAGTGTATTTGACATGGCAGCGATCAGGATTGTATTAATAGCGATTGAAAAATCGCTTGAACCTCTCACCATTTTTGCCATAGATAATGTTATTGCATCTACATCTGTTATTCCAGAGATTGCGCCTACGATATAAGTTCCATTATCTCCAAAATTCTCGCCTCCATATTTTACGAGCCACTGAATAGCCGCATAAAATAATGCAAATTTAATGGCGGTCGACAAATCCAGCGGATTCTTCAGCACTATACCTGCTTTTGCCTCTTTCCCCTTATTTAATTTATAAATTAAAAAAGCAGAGCCGAAACCTGCTGCAGAGACAAGGGAAATAGGAATCCAAAGATTTGCAGCCAAAGCCTTATTTACCACATACACTTCAAAAAGAATCCTGGGAAACATTATGGTACATGCACTGATAATACCCATGGCATAAAAAAACGAGGATCTTGCGGATGAAGTTTCTTTACTCTTTCGTGAAAAAGCCAGGGCGACGGAGGTGCTTGATACCAAACCACCTACAATACCTGCCAGCATGGTTCCATGATCTCCCATAAATTTTGCGATCATATATCCCACAAGGCTGGTTCCGGAAACCAGTACAACCATTTGCCAGATCTCTTTTAGATTCCAAAGATCATAGGGACCAAAATTATTATCGGGCAAAAACGGGATAACCAAAGCCGACATCACTACAAATAAAATGATCGCAATGAGTTCTTCCCTTTTTAACTTTTCTACAAAAAAATGAAGCGTTGGCTTAAAAGCCAGCAGGAATAGCATAACCACCATAATAATGAGGGCGAACAAAATAAATTTTAAAAAGACAAGCGCCCCCAGGAGAAAGGTGATCAGAAGTGCAAATTCGGATGTTGCCCCACGATGTCCCGGTAGCTTAGTTATTCTTAAATAGGAAATGATTACGAATGCAAAAACCCCGCTAAAAGTTGTCACAAAAATCCACTGGTTCATTTCGGCAGACATAAAAGCCGCAAGGAAACCGAATAAAGAAACCATCGTAAATGTGCGTATTCCCGCAAACTGTTCTTCCTTATCCTGTACTTCCTTAGAAAACTGGCGTTCCATCCCCATTAAAAATCCAATACCAATACTGATAGCCAGGCCGGTAAGATGGTCCATGTTTATTCCCGTTAATTGCAAGGATCCATTTTCCATATAAAGTGTTATTTATTCTTAAATATATAAATTCCATTCTGATACGTAAACAACAGTACCAGCACCGGCTTAGCTCCTACAGATCCATTGCAACTTATATGAGTTATGACACGTAAAAAAAATATGAAAAATCAAATGCTTAATTCCACACCCTTAAATGCCGACCTGGGCATTTTTATACTCAGACTTACATTCGGAGGCCTATTTATTTATCATGGTTATATCAAACTGAGCGGCTACAATGAAATTCTCCCGTATTTTGGAGATATTATTGGAATCGGATCAGAAACCTCATTAATCCTTGTCGTTTTTGCCGAATTCATTTGTGGTATACTTGTAACGATCGGACTTTTTACCCGACTGTCCGTTATTCCAATATTCATTACTATGGCCGTCGCTTTTTTCATTGCTCATGCAAATGATGCGTTTAATAAAAAAGAGCTTGTGCTCGTGTTCCTTTTATTATCCCTTGCTATATTCATGTTCGGAAGCGGAAAGTATTCAGCAGACCGATTATTATTTAAGTTTTAATTTCAACTAAAATGCGATTTTTAATGTTATCCTTTAATTGCGGCTATGATCTAAAAACCATCCCATCTGCCCTATTATTAAAAAAAGAATATTGAAACTTGTTTTTACAATAAATTGAAATGTTATGAAAATCAATCCTTATTTAAACTTCAATGGCAATACCGAAGAAGCTTTAAATTTTTACAGGTCAGTTTTTGGCGGTGAATTCAAAGCCTTACAGCGCTTTAAAGACACACCCGAAGCGGATAGAGTTCCAGAAACAGAGAAGAATAAAATAATGCATGTTGCACTCCCCATTGGAGACGGCAATATACTTATGGCCACCGATGCACTTGAATCCATGGGCCACAAATTAACTACTGGAACGAATTTTTCAATTTCCATATCTGCCGGAAGTGAAGCGGAAGCTGAAAAATACTTCAATGCTTTATCAGAGGGAGGAAAAATTACAATGCCCCTGGAAAAAACATTCTGGGGATCGTATTTCGGGATGCTGGAAGACAGGTTTGGTATTCAATGGATGGTGGATTATGAGTATAAATAAATTAAACATTGAAATTTTTGTGGGATGATAGAAATTTTTAAGACCAATGTTAATAAATCATCAGGATGAACCGAGATGCTGATGCTTCGCATAATGGAAACTTTTGATAGCTATATTGCGAATTTCGATTTGGAGGATTGCGATAAAATTCTTCGCATTCAAAGCCCGGATGGTATGATCCAACCCTCCCTCTTGATCGAAATGTTAAATCATTTGGTTTTGATGCAAGTATCTTAGAAGATTGATCCCTTTCTTGCAGTAAACTATTTAAGGGTCTACAATCCCTTCGGCAATTCCAGTCAACCGCCATACCCTCACTGTAATACCCTGTCAGACCGAGATCTGTGAGCCTAATTTAATTTCAATATTTACATTCTTAAAAGCATTTTAGGAAAGGCTAAATAGCAAGGGTAATCCTTAATTTGAATTACAAAATTTTATTTTCCGCTTTTATGGTAAATTTGGTAAAATGATCCCATATGTTTCGACATAAAGGAAAGGGGCGGACTTTCCTTCATAACCTTCGTTTAGCGGCTATCCTTTCATTAACAGCCGGAATAGTAAACATCAGTGGTGTTTTATCAATAAAAACTCTTACGACTAATGTGACAGGTCATTTCGCATTTTTTGCAGAAGAACTTGTAAAGGAAAGCTATGCAAATGCCTTTGCCTTTGTAGTATTAATTCTGGCTTTTCTGCTCGGGGCCTTCATTTCCAATCTCTTAATTGAGGTCAGTTCCCAGACCAGGCCACTCACTTCCCATACCTATCCCCTCTTAATAGAAATTGTTCTGCTTTGCCTGGTTGGATTTTTTGGCAATCAATGGCTAAATGCAGGCGGTGAGGGACACTATATTGCTTTTACACTGTTATTCACAATGGGGATGCAAAATGCACTGGTAACCAAAATTTCACGCGCTACCGTTAGAACCACCCATTTAACCGGGCTTTTCACAGATCTGGGAATCGAACTTTCCCAATTATTTTTCTATCGCGAAAAAGATGAATTGAAACAACTTTCCCGGAGTATTAGATTAAGGTTGGTCATCATTATCTTTTTCTTTTCCGGATGTGTCCTGGGTGGATTTGCATATAAATTTTTTGAATTAAAAACACTTTTATTTGCCTCAGGATGCTTGGTTATAGCATTGATGTACGACAACATCCGATATAAATACTATTACCTTACAAGAAAATTACGATCCCGCTAAACCTTGAATTCTTTATTAAACACGAGTAATGGCACTGAACTCTTTAAAGAATATTGGGCCGAGCTGCTGGAAAGAAATAACTTTTCAAAAAAACTCTGGTTTTGATCGGTGAACATGATCAGGATAGATGGTTTATTCTTTTTGACCACCCGCTCTAAATTAGAAACTAGGTTGTGGAAAAGATCAATATTTTCAATATGCAATTTGAAATCCATCTTCGGAAATTTTTTCAGGGTCATTTCCAGGGCATTATTATTATAAACTATGGCAGACGGATAATGCAGATGCAGTAGTTCAACGCGGGCCTTTAATGGCAGGGCAAAATCAATGACCAGCCTGACCTCCCTTTCCAGATTTGCCAGGTCAGAAGCGTACAAAATGCTTTCGATATATGAGCGACGGTAGGTATTTGGAATTGCAATCACCGGGACTTCCGATTGTAGAATGAGATTAGAGGTATTAGTGCCAAATAACTTTTTCATCTTTCCGCTGCCCCTCCTGCTGATACATATAAAATCAAAGGAATGATCAGCTGCATATTTCATTATGTTACTATCGGTTACAAAGGAACTTTTAATTACATAGTTTACCTTTTCCAGAGGAACTCCTGCACTTTGGTAAACCTCATGAACAAATTTCTGAAGCTTTTTTTTGATCTTGGCGGCCTCACTATGTTCATAGGTCTGGAAACTAATTTCATCCCAGGATGTAGGCTTCATAATGTGGTAGGAATGAAAAAAAGTTAACTCACAGGGTTGCTGAGAGGCGAGTTGAATCGCAAATCGCACAGCCGCCCTGGAACTTACTGAGAAATCCGTGGTAATGAGGAGCTTTTTCATTGAATTGGCTTTAAGTTCAATCTAAACTAACACTAAATAATTCCTGGCCGTATGATGGTTCTCAGCGATTTGGGTGATCTAGATCATCAAGTCCTGTTCCCTGGAACCCATTAGGCCTGCTCTCCTTTTATCCCTCAATTCGAATAGTTGAATTTGAAACAGGTCTGCAGGATCTGATTATTTATCTTAACAAACAATACAGCATAAAGGATATAAAATAAATCATAAAGAGAACTTGCTGTATCTTAAATTAAATGAAAAAATTTATGTGATCCTGGTCACAGTTTTAAATAATTATGGTCATTGTGTAAGGATAGGCTGAGTATCAATTTTGTCGTCATGAGCAACCCACAAATTCTTAAAGGGTCTGAAATAGCATTGCAATGTTTTCATTGCGGCGATGAGTGTCCTGAAAATCATTATCATTTTGAGGAAAAACATTTCTGTTGTCTTGGGTGTCAGAGTGTTTTTCAGATCCTTTCGGCGAGTCAGCTTTGCAATTATTATTCTTACAATGAAAGCCCAGGTAAAACTCAAAAAGATGCCCATCATCATTATGAATATCTTGATGAGACCAAAATTTCGGCCCAGCTGAACGATTATTCTGATGAAAAAATAAGTATCATTACCCTATATATTCCCGCCATACACTGCAGTTCCTGCCTTTGGCTTCTTGAACATCTGTATAAAATTAACAGCTCGATCATTCATTCCCGAATCGATTTCCTGAAAAAACAGGTTACCGTCACTTATAATCACCATGAATTCTCTCTCCGAAGTCTGGTAAGCCTGCTTACTTCGATCGGCTATGAACCTCTCATCAGTTTACAGGATGTAGTAAAGGATCAAAGCCATGCTTCAGACCGCGATCTGATAAAAAAAATAGCCGTAGCAGGCTTCTGTTTTGGAAATGTAATGCTCCTCAGCTTTCCGGAGTATTTTGGTCTTGCCGAATTTGAACAGCAGTTTAAAACATTTTTTGGCTGGCTTAACCTCCTGTTTGCACTTCCGGTGGTATTCTACAGTGGCCGCGACTACTTTATTTCTGCCTGGAAAAACCTAAGCAATAAAATCCTGAATCTTGATTTTCCCCTGGCACTTGGAATAGCGGTAATGTTTATTCGGTCTCTTATAGATATCCTTAACGGGACAGGTGCAGGTTTTGTTGACACTTTATGCGGGCTTGTATTCTTCCTTCTGGTAGGTAAATGGGTACAGCAGCGTACCTACCACCACCTTTCTTTCGAACGTGATTACCGTTCATATTTCCCGGTAGCCGTAACACTGATCAGGGATGGCCTGGAAAAACCAGTTCCCATGGATGAACTTACAGTGGGCGACCGCATCCTTATCCGTAATAACGAAGTAGTTCCTGCAGATACGATGCTTATGCAGGGCGATGCTTTACTGGATTTCAGTTTTGTAACCGGAGAATCCGCCCCTGTTCAAAAAGTACTGGGAGAAGTAGTTTATGCCGGCGGCAGGCAAATGCGCGAGGCCATTGAACTGGAAGTTATTAAGCCCGTATCACAGAGTTATCTCACCAGTCTCTGGAATAATGAAGCCTTTGGAAAGGACCGGAAAAAGATCAAAACTTTCAGTGATACGGTCAGCAGGTATTTTAGCATTGTACTGTTGTTAATCGCATTTAGTTCGGCCGGTTTCTGGATTTTACAGGATAGTGCAAAAGCCTGGGCATCATTTACAGCAGTGCTTATCATTGCATGTCCATGCGCCCTTGCCCTGAGCTCCCCCTTTACGCTGTCTGCGGTGCTAAGTATCTTTGATAAGAACAGGTTCTATCTCAAAAATACTGCGGTTGTTGAAGAACTCGCAAGAATTGATACAATGGTATTTGATAAAACAGGAACAATTACCGCTCCCGAAGGCTTCAGGATAAGTTTCGAAGGCGACCTTTCATATGAAGATCAATGCCTGATCAATTCACTTGCCCGGAATTCGGGCCATCCTTTGAGCCGGGAGCTGGTGAAATGGATGAAGATCACAAATTATTTTAAAGTTCAGGAATATGAAGAAATCCCCGGTAAGGGAATACAGGGAATTGTCCAGCAGAAAAGGATCCGTATAGGGAGTGCTGCATTTTTAGGAATCCAAACAGAAAATAAGGAAAACTCCGGCAGCATCTATATACAGATCGATAACCGGTATGCAGGATATTTCAGTTTCAGACAGAATTGGCGCCCTGGTTTAAAAGGACTCTTTTCAAAACTCGGACTGTCTTTAAATATGCATCTCCTGTCGGGCGATCAGGATGGCGAACGGGAATTCCTACTGACAACATTTCCATCGAAAGACCATATGCATTTTAAACAAAGTCCGCAGGATAAATTAGATTATATCAAAGGCTTGCAGGACAGGGAAGAAAAAGTAATGATGCTTGGCGATGGACTGAACGATGCCGGAGCCCTCAAGCAAAGTGATGTAGGAATAGCCGTAACAGACAATATAAATAATTTCACACCTGGTTGTGATGCCATACTGGATGGATCTGCTTTTGAAAAATTACCGGATTTTATCCGGCAGGCTAAAGATGCCGTAAAAGTTATACATATCAGCTTCGGCATTTCCCTTATTTACAATGCGGCCGGATTATTCTTTGCAGTTCAGGGCCTGCTTTCACCTTTATTTGCAGCAATCCTGATGCCGCTCAGTACAGTTACAATAATATCGTTCACCAGCATAGCAACTCATCTTTATGCACGAAAAAATAAATTAGTATGAGTATTCTTTATTTCCTGATTGGCTGCAGCGTTCTGCTGGCTCTTATTTTTTTACTGGCATTCTTCTGGGCTGTGAAAAATGGTCAGAATGATGATACCTATACCCCTTCCGTACGGATTCTCTTTGACGATGATATTCCAGATCCAAAAGAAAAGTGATGAGGATCATTTTTTTGAATAAGATATGTCAACTCATTGTCACGCAACCTCCCTTAGTTTTACACCATTCAAAAAAAATACAGTATGCTTGAAAAATTCAATTATGACAACAAAATTGTAAGAAATTTCGCCCTCGCAACCATTATATGGGGACTTATAGGAATGACTGTCGGTTTGTTGATCGCTATGCAGCTTTTCGAACCAGCTCTTAATTTGGGATCGCAGTACAGCACCTTTGGACGCATCCGCCCGCTGCATACCAATGCAGTAATATTCGCTTTTGTAGGTAACGGTATCTTCATGGGTGTTTATTACTCCCTTCAAAGGCTTTTAAAGGCCAGAATGTTTAGTGACCTGCTTAGCAAAATTCATTTTTGGGGCTGGCAGCTAATAATCGTTTCTGCGGCAATTACCCTTCCCCTTGGACTTAGTACCTCGCATGAATATGCAGAACTTGAATGGCCGATTGATATCGCTATTACCCTCATTTGGGTTGTATTCGGGGTGAATATGTTCGGAACCATTATCAAACGCCGTGAACGTCATATGTATGTTGCCATATGGTTTTATATTGCGACTTTCGTTACTGTTGCGGTACTCCATATAGTTAACTCTTTCCAGCTGCCGGTCTCAGCATTTAAAAGTTATTATTTATACGCGGGTGTTCAGGATGCGCTGGTACAGTGGTGGTATGGACATAATGCGGTCGCTTTCTTCTTAACAACACCGTATCTGGGGATGATGTATTATTTCCTTCCAAAAATGGCTCAGCGCCCGGTGTATTCTTATAAATTAAGTATACTTCACTTCTGGTCGCTTATTTTCATTTATATCTGGGCAGGTCCGCATCATTTATTGTATACCTCCCTTCCGGGATGGGCTCAATCACTTGGCGTGGTTTTCTCCATTATGCTGATCGCTCCCAGCTGGGGAGGAATGATCAATGGCTTGCTTACCCTGCGGGGGGCCTGGGATAAAGTTCGTGAGGATACAAATTTGAAATTCATGGTTGTAGGACTCACAGCCTACGGCATGGCAACCTTTGAAGGTCCGATGCTTGCCTTAAAACAAATCAATGCTATCGCCCATTACACCGACTGGATAGTGGCCCATGTTCACGTTGGAGCATTGGGCTGGAATGGCTTCTTAACCTTTGCCATCCTGTACTGGCTTATCCCGCGAATTTACAGGACAGAACTGTATTCAAAAAAACTGGCCGCATTCCACTTCTGGATCGGTACGCTTGGAATTTTATTCTATGCGGTTCCAATGTACCTTTCCGGCTTCACCCAGGGACTGATGTGGAAAGAATTTACGCCTGAAGGAATGCTGCGGTATCCAAATTTCCTCGAAACCACACTTCAGTTATTGCCGATGCACATGTTCCGGGCTATTGGAGGAGGCTTATACCTCACGGGAGCTATTGTCATGACCTATAACCTGTTTAAGACGATCTCATCCGGAAAACTTGTCGCCGATGAACCAGCGGAGGCCTTAGCTTTAACCCCGGTATTCGTACCCGCATCGTTTGAACGGTCCTGGCACCGTTCTCTTGAACGTAAGCCGATGTATTTCATGGTGCTTTCACTAATAGTGATACTTATCGGGGGAATGATCGAAATGATGCCGACGTTTATGATCTCCTCGAATATTCCCACCATTTCAAGTGTAAAGCCGTATTCTCCCCTGGAGCTTCAGGGACGGGATATCTATATCCGGGAAGGCTGTGTCAGCTGTCACTCACAAATGATCCGCCCCTTCCGTTCTGAAACTGAACGTTATGGCGAATACAGTAAAGCCGGAGAATTCGTTTACGATCATCCCCATCTCTGGGGTTCAAAACGGACAGGGCCTGATCTGCAGCGTGAAGGAGGCAAGTATTCTGATGCATGGCAGTTTAATCACCTTTTAGATCCTACAACCATGTCGCCAGGTAGCATCATGCCTCCTTACCCATGGCTGATCGATCAGACATTGGATACCAGCACCACTGCATCCAAGATCAACGCCATGCGCACTCTGGGTGTTCCTTATGAGCTTTTATATGAAAACAGTGCAAATGAAGACCTGAGCAAACAGGCTGAAAAAATAACAGCAAGCCTAGCAAAGGATAAAATAAAGGTACAAAGTGATAAAGAAATCATTGCACTCATTGCTTATCTGCAGCGTCTTGGAACTGATATCAAGGCAGGCGGAAGTTTGCCCTCAGGAGCTCAATAGGAACAACAAATAAAAAGAAAGAACATGTTCAGACAATTTATAGACAAAGCAAGCGGTAGCGAAATCTACCTGATCACCTCTCTGGGAATATTTTTAATGTTTTTCATTATAGTAACTGTGATGCTGATCAGGATGAATAAAAAACACATCAGCTATATGAGCGAACTTCCATTAAATGATGATAAAGCATAGAGATATGAAACGTTTGATTTACATCCTTCCATTAATATTTGCTGCATCCCCTGCATTGGCGGCTGCAGATAGCACAGTAAATGGTACAGGAAATCTTTATAAGGAAATACTAATTATTGTATTTCTGGTTACGGTATTATTACTCATGGTTTCCGCCGTTCTCTTAAAGGCTGTAAAAATCATGGCCAGAGAGCTTAAAGATCCATCACCAATTCCTGTAAAAGAACCTGGAAGATTTCTTGAATATGAGGAATGGGCTGCGCTGGAAAAGGCCAAGCCCTCAATTCTGGTAAAGTTGATGGGATTGAGACCAATTTCAGAAGAAAAGGACATGACGCTGGAACATGATTTCGATGGCATTACTGAATTGGACAATCCTACTCCAGCATGGTTTATGGGCCTTTTTTACGGTTCAATTGCCTTTGCTATTGTATATATGCTCAATTACCATGTTTTTAAATGGAGCCCTTTGCAGGATGAAGAATATGCGATTGAAATGAAGACCGCAGAAGTCGAAAAAAAGGCTTTCCTTGCTAAATCCGGAAATATGATTGATGAGAACTCCGTAAAGCTGATAAGTGATGCCGGTATAATTGAAGCGGGAAAAACTGTATATCTGCAGAATTGTATAGCCTGTCATGGCGAAAAGGGACAAGGTTCTATTGGTCCCAATCTGACAGATGAGTATTGGCTACATGGAGGCAGTGTTAACAATATATTTAAAACCATTAAATATGGCGTTCCGGAGAAAGGCATGATATCCTGGGAAAAAACCCTGACCCCGAAGCAAACCTCCGACGTAAGCAATTTCATCCTCTCTATTCAGGGTAGCAAACCTGCCAATGGTAAAGCTCCGCAAGGCGATAAAATCTAGATTTACCTTTATAATTAGTTTGAATCCCGCATTTAAAAAGATGCGGGATTTCTTTTGAGCCCTGCAGCAAATACCCCTCATTCAGTGAGCGCCCGGATCGATTAGAAAATTATATAAGACTAAACCTAATATTACCAGTATGCCAATCCTCATTTCATCATCATATCCGCCAGCCGCTCATCCCTTTCATAAATATCTTTCCGGAAATTTATCTTTCCTTCCCCATCAACAAAAGCAGTAAAATAAGCTACAAAAACAGGCACTTTATTTTTAAGAGGAACAAATCGCTCCCTGCCGGCCTTCATAGCCGCCAGGATTTTTTCATTATCCCAGGATGGATCATCGCGAAGAAGGAATTGAGCCAACTTAAAGGGCTCACTCACCCGAATGCATCCATGACTGAATGCACGGGAAGCTTCGGCAAACAATGATTTTGCCGGGGTATCATGCAGGTACATATTAAAACTGTTTGGAAAAAGAAATTTTACCAGCCCTAGTGAATTGGAGGGACCTGGCCTTTGCCTGATTTCAGGAAGCCCGTCCCGGTAGCCCGTTATCTCCATATTATGTTTGCGGAGGTAGTTTGGATCCCTTCTCATATCGGGCAGGATCTCCTTTCTGACAATGCTTGGCGGAACATTCCAATAAGGACTGAATACCACATGTTTTAGATCACTGCTGAATACAGCCGTTTTGTGTATTGCCTTTCCGACAACCACATTACAACTCCATAATAAACTATCAGAACTATATACATGTAATTCAAATTCAGGAATATTAACCATAAGATAATCCCGGCTTAAGCTTATTGGGAACCAGCGGCTGCGCTCCATATTAACAAGTAACTGCTTCAGCCGGCTTTGATAAGGAACATTTAATTCAGCAAAAGTTGCCTTACCCAGAACCCCGTCATCTTTCAGTCCATGCCTTACCTGGAATATCTTCACCGCTGTTTCCAGTTCCGTATCATAAACCTGCCTGCTGGTATCTCCAAGGTAGTCTCCAAGATCAAAAAGTCTTTGCCTGACCCGGCTTATTACCTGGGAGGTATCCCCGGGTTTAAGGGAAACGGAACCTGGCTCAATATTATACCAATCGCTCTTTTCCTGAAGTTTTCGGTATTTGATCAGATATTCCTTCAGCAAGCCGTACTGACGGTAAACCGGGGCCTTATCAACCCTTAATTCATCAGAGCTTCTGCTTAATGCACTGTCAAGGTAGGCTTCATAAGAAACCTTTTTACGCGGCAGATACCAATTTACAGCCTTGGAAACTGATTCGTCCATCCCGCCCCATACCCTATCTGCAAAAGCAAAATACTGGGCTGTAAGCATTAGTTCCAGTTTTACTTTAGATGCCCCTGCATGCTGTCCCGCATTCTCGCTATACATCAGAGAGTCCAGCGACTGGTAATATGGGAGTTCCTTATCAAGACCTTCATTCTTGAGATTCATTACCCGGTCTGCAAGATTACCTGCATGTTCAATCAGACCTTCTTTATCGAACCAGGCAAAGGCAAAATTCCGGCGCCGGTAGAAGGTAAGAATACTTTCCTTGTATGGCCTGAATGAAGGATATTTCTCAATAAAACGGCTGATTTCAAGACTGTCAAAAGAAGTCAGCATCTCCGGGCTGAAGCTTCCGGGAATTGTGGAGTTCCATTCTTTTTCCACGCGGTTCTTTAACGAATCATCGCTAATTTGAGTATTCCTTTTCGACTGCCCGCATCCACTGAAAGGTACAGTGATTGCCAGGATCAAAAAATACAAACCCCGCCACCTATAATCAAAATTTGTAATCATTTTCAACACTTAACGGGTTTCAAAAAGCCATCGGAAAGGTTTGATCTCTTCTTCAGCTTTTAACCCGTGATGCTTTATGCTTTTTTCCCTGATAAGGTCAACCGCTTCTTCAATAGAATCGGTCACCAGAAACAGATCGTCTTCAATATCCGTTATAGTTCCCACCTTTTTCATATGCTGAATATGTTCAACCAACTCTTTATGAAAATCTTTGCAGAAAATTATAATGGGGAAATTTCCTATTTTTTTTGTTTGAATTAAGGTCAGGGCTTCAAAGTATTCATCAAGGGTTCCGAAACCGCCGGGCATTACAACAAAGGCATATGAATATTTGAGAAGTAGGATCTTGCGGACGAAGAAATATTTGATTTGTACATATTTATCCAGAAAAGAATTGGGAAATTGTTCCGTATCGAGGACTATATTGCAACCCACGGATCTTCCTCCAACATCTTTAGCTCCTCGGTTTGCTGCTTCCATGATGCCTGGCCCGCCACCTGTCATTATGGTGAAACCCAATCTGGCAAATTCACCAGCGGCCTTCCGTGCCAGCTTATAATATTCATGATCTTCTTTAAAGCGGGCAGATCCAAACATGGTTATACAGGGACCCACAAATGCCAATGCTCTGAAACCTTTGATCAGTTCGCGTACGGTGCCTATTGTAAAAAGAAAATCCTTTCTTCGCGACTGAGGCCCGCTAAGGAATTTAATTTCAGACTTGGTTGTCATGTCATATGTTTTTAACCCCCCTGTGCTCATGTTTAAAGTTTTTAGGCTTTGCCTGAAGCAGATAAATATCCTGATCTAAACCATCTTTAGCCCACTCCATACTCATGCAACTATTATAATAACTCTCCAGGGTCATCCCCCAGTTCGCAATAAGCAGGATCTCTTCATCATTTAAAATAAATTTCTCACGCAAATCAACCGGACTTAAAACTTCTGAAACACTTACCCCTCCTGCTTCTTCCTTATAAATAAGCATCCTGCTTTTGGTACCCAGTTTTTTCTGAATAATGGATTTAACTCCCTGAGGAAGAGTAGGCTTATATACAATAAACTCATCTGGGGTAATCCTTTCTTCCAGCAATTTTTCACCCAGTCCCCATACTCCTGAAACATGAATAACATCAATGAAGCCGCTAATCGGATCGGCGGTATAAGCAAAACCTGCACAAGCTTTATCTGCTCTGATCATTTTCTGTATACCTACTGATATGGCTCTTTCCGGATCATTTACAATTCCCGCCTTTAAAGCTTTTTCAGAATAGAGTGAAGCGAAACATTTCTTCACCGATTCGATAACTGCCTTTTCTCCAAGAACATTCAGAAATGTATCATGTTTATCTTTTTCTGTAATATGAAAGAGATCAGAATAAATGGCGCTGCTGCGAACCGCCACCCCGGCTATGGGATCACTCAATAATTCGTGGTAGGATGCAATAATCATATCGCATACATCACCGGGCATCCGGGCACCCAAAATAAGATCCCGGGCTTTCTTCCCTACTTCCTCCACATTTCTATAATCATCATCGATGATTTTGGCCATTAAATCATAATGGACCCCGTCAAGTTTATTATATTCGATAAAATGCCGGAAAGCTGTTGCGGTAACAGCAAAACCATCAGGAACAAGAATACCCTTAAGTGCTAAATGAGTAAGTATTTCGCCCAGAAAAGCATTTTTAGAACCCACCTCTCCCAGATCTCCGACTGAGATATGGCGAAGATTTATTATATAATCTTTCATGATCCCATAATTACTCGTGTTATAAGCAGAACAAAGAATCGCAAGGCTGAGTTTTTCTAATACGAAAATGCAATCATTTTATTTAGTTTATAATGATGAGTATTATCAATAATAATGATTTCAATCACACTATTAAATCATCGATTTATGAACCTTTACATACGATTATATCTAAGCCGGACACATTAAAAATGCTACCACCCGCTTAATCCTTGAATAAAGACTGTGTTAAATTATGCCTGAAATATCCGACTTCAGAGATCATATCCCCTCTGTAACAGACGATGGAAAGAAAAGAAAATGGATGTATCCGAGAATTATTAAAGGAAAGCTCTTCCTTTACCGGGATATTTTAAGTTATATCTTATTACTTCTGCTTTTTACTGCCCCCTTTATTAAAATTAATGGGGAACAGTTGATCCTTCTGAATGTACTGGAACGAAAGTTCGTTTTTTTCGGGGTCATTTTCTGGCCGCAGGATTTCTATCTTTTTGTTCTTGCCTTATTAACCTTCATTGTTTTTATCGTGATGTTTACCGCCATCTTTGGCCGGGTTTGGTGCGGTTGGGCGTGCCCGCAAACCATATTTATGGAAATGGTGTTTCGCAAAATCGAAAACTGGATAGAAGGAGATTATATCGCTCAAAAAAAGCTCAATGAAGGGCCCCTTACGGCAGAAAAAATATTAAAAAAAGGTGTTAAACATTCTATTTTCCTGTTTATCTCCTTTTTGATCTCCAATATATTCCTCGCCTATATCATTGGTTCAGATACGCTGATTAAAATAATGACTGAACCCCCATCAGCCCATCTTTCCGGTTTTATATCGATCTGGATATTTACACTGGTCTTTTACATTGTCTTTTCTTATATAAGAGAGTTGGTTTGTACCGTGATCTGTCCATATGGAAGGCTGCAGGGAGTTCTATTGGATAATCAAAGTTTGATTGTGGCATATGATTATGAAAGAGGTGAACCCAGAGGCAAGCTTGTAAAAGGCATTGAACAAAACATTGGTGATTGTATTGATTGTAAACTATGTGTCCATGTTTGTCCTACCGGTATTGATATCAGAAACGGCACACAGCTCGAATGTATCAATTGCACTGCCTGTATAGATGCCTGCGATATGGTAATGGAAAAGATTAACCGGCCGGCGCGACTTATTGGGTTTAAATCTGAAGATCAGATTAAATCCGGAGCACCTTTCCGCCTGAACAAAAAAGTCTATGCATACTCCATAGTCTTACTTGTTTTAACTGGTGTATTAAGTGGAATGCTTATCAGCAGGAGCGATATTGAAACTACAATATTACGTGCCGGGGGAACATTGTATCAACTCAGGGACAATGGAACAGTTAGTAATTTATACAATGCCGAACTAGTAAATAAGACCTCCGCTTTGGTTAAATTTGAATTGAAATCTGCCGATCCTGATGTCAGGATCGAATTCATCCGTAAGGAAGATCAAATAGATAAGGGGGGAAGTGTAAAAGTGACATTCTTTGTGATAAAACCCCAAAAAGGAATACGTAAATACAAATCAGAAATTGGCCTTCAGGTACTCTCTGATGGTAAACTAATCGACGAACTGAATACAAATTTTATTGCACCACCAAATTTTTAAATATGAACTGGGGAACAAAACTTGGAATCGGAATGGCCTTGTTTATGTCTTTTATCATAACTCTTGGAGTTCTGATGATGCGCAGCGAATCAGATGATCTGGTTGATTCTGATTATTACGAAAAAGGGATTGGTTATGAAAAGGATTATGCCCGGAAAAATCAGGTTATAAATGACCAGGCAGAGCCTGAAATCATTACCAATGGAAATTTAAGGATCTACTTTAAAAGTCCCGCTGCCGGCCATATCAAATTCATACATCCCTCTGATAAAACAAGGGACAAAATACTGGAGATTAATTCCGGTGAGGGCATTTATGTGGAGCTCCCTCTTGAGAAAATGAGTAAAGGACAATGGAAATTACTTTTAGAATGGGAAAGTAATGGAAAGGCCTATATGTATGAAAAAGAAATCAGGCTTAATTAATTCAATATCCTTTAAAAAATGAACCCTAACGAGCTAGCATTTTTCACCGGACTCTTTGGAAGTATCCATTGTGTGGGTATGTGCGGTCCATTAGCTTTTGCCGTTCCCAGTTTTCATAAGCGGGCATGGATGATTGTATTTGACAAGATAATTTATAATCTTGGACGCACCATTTCTTATACCTTTTTAGGGATAATAATCGGGCTGGCCGGCCGGCAGCTCTGGCTTGCTGATATGCAGCAAGGTGTAAGCATTCTAACAGGAATAATGATCATTTTAGCTGCAGGATCCCGCATTTTTAAATTATCAATGGGGAAAGAAAACTGGTCTGCCCGAATAATGAAACCTTTTAATAGATTGCTCACCTATTCGTTACAGCATAAATCAGGGCACCTGATAACCGGTGTTCTGAATGGATTTTTACCTTGCGGCTTTGTGTATCTGGCTATGGCCGGAGCTTTAAACACAGGCAGTGTTCCGGCTTCAGCAGCTTATATGTTCTGGTTCGGCATGGGCACGCTCCCCCTGATGCTTGCCGCGATGATTAGCACCGGTTTTGCCGGCCCTCTGTTCCGCCGCCGGATCAATAAAACGATGCCGTATCTGATGTTATGTTTAGGAGCTTGGTTTGTTTTAAGGGGCTTGAGCATGAATATTCCCTATCTGAGCCCGCCTGTTCAAAATTCCGGCGTTGAAGTTTGCCAGGGTATCCCGGATGACTTCAAAATAAGTTTCAGGATAGAATCTGGATCCTGAGCCTAAAAAAAAACAGATTAAAGGGCCTAAGGATCTTTACAAAAAATCTTCAGTTGTAAAAACCTAACCCGCCATACTGAACAATTGAGAATTGGGCTGATCAGCCCACAACCTGGCATCCAGCGCCATACATATATTTCTCAGAAAGCGTTTACCGAGGGGAGTTACAATTATACTTCCCTCCCCAATAATAAGCAGGCGGTCTTCAGCAAGCAATTTTACTCTTTCAAGGCCTGCAGCCAGAGCCTCGTTCATAGGTTTGGAAATATCCCATTCTGTCCTGCTTCTGCACATCAGATTAAGGATATGCTTCCTGATCAAAAGATCTTCCGGTGTTAAATTATGACCTTTAAAAATGGGCAATATACCCTTATTGACCAGATCCTGATATTCTTCCACTTTTTTAACATTCTGTGCAAATGCAAACCAGCTGTCGCTGATTGAAGAAACTCCCAGTCCTATCATTAGCTGGGTATACTGATGTGTATAGCCCATAAAATTGCGATGAAGATTTCCTGATATTTCTGCTTTATAGAGGCTGTCCGTAATGAGAGCAAAATGGTCCATGCCAATCTCCTGATAGCCTACGGATGTAAACATTTGGCGACCCAGTTCATACAGTCTCTGTTTCTCAGATACGGAAGGCAGATCCAGTTCTGTAAAGTGACGTTGTCCGGGTTTAAGCCAGGGTACATGGGCATAACTATAAAAAGCAATGCGATCAGGCATTAGTTTTTCTACAAGCGCGATCGTATTGGCCAGCCCTTCATAGGTTTGCAGGGGAAGGCCGTAGATCAGATCAAAGTTTATTGAATGATAACCTATTTCCCTTGCCCAATCAGTTACCAGTTTTACCTGATCAAAGCTTTGCATCCGATTGATAATCCTCTGAACTTTCGGATCGAAATCCTGAATACCAAAACTCACCCGGCGAAAGCCAAGGTCATAAAGAGTTTCTAAGTGCAGTTTCGTAGTATTATTTGGATGACCTTCAAAACTAAATTCGGCTTCCGGGTGAAGGATGGAACCGGCCATTAACCCGTTGATTAGCAGCTTAAGATTTTTTGCCTCAAAAAATGTGGGAGTACCTCCCCCGAGGTGAAGCTCCCTGATCATGGGTTTCTCACCTAAAATTTGACGGTATAAGGCCCACTCTTTCAGAAGCGTACTGATATAAGGGTCCTCAACCTGATGATTCTTTGTAATACGTGTATTACATCCGCAGTATGTGCACAAACTCTCACAAAAAGGCAAATGAACATATAAACTTATGCCATTACTGGCATTACTCTGTTCAAATGAAAACCGTATGGAATCATTCCAAACATCAGCATCAGGAAGGGAGGAATCCCAATAAGGTACCGTTGGATAACTTGTATAACGTGGTGCAGCCACATGATATTTATCAATTAAACCTTGTGATATCATACTTTTGAAATTTTTTCAGACAATTCCCGAATTGCTTCGCTCCGGCAGGAATTTGCACATGCACATGCCTGACCCGTACATAATTCTGCTTGCCAGCAATCAAGATTTTTAATAGTCTGGTTTGCAATTTGCTGCAAAGCCTCATAGGTTAAAAAAGCCTGGTGAGGGGAAATGATAACATTTGGGAAAGACATTAACTCAAGAAGTAGCTGATCTTTAATCAAATCCTTCCTGTGATCTGTAAAAAACAAACCTTTTTCATTTTCATAAACGTCCAGTCCTAGATATCCAATTTTACCGCTCTTTAAAGCACGGGGCAGATCACTTGTTTTAATAAGTGCCCCTCTGCCAGTATTGATAAGCATAACCCCATTTTTCATTTTGGAGAGGCTTTGCTGGTTAATAAAATACCTGGTATCTGATGTTAGAGGCAGATGAAGGGAAATGATATCGGATCCCTGATAAAGTTCATCAAGAGTCCGCTTTTCTATTCCTTCTGTATGTGGCGGAAAATCTATATCATAAGCAAGTACCCGGCAGCCCAGCCCTTTGAAAATTCTGGCGGCAGCCATTCCAATCCGTCCAAGCCCAATAATTCCAACGGTTTTACCAAAGAAGTTAAAACCGATATGGGTATCAATCCTGAAATCAAATTCAGGGGCGCTGTTTGCAGTGGGTACAAGTTTCCGGCTTAGGGACAGGCAAAGCATCACTGCATATTCAGCAATAGCCTCAGGTGAGTAAGATGGAACGTTAGCAAGTTTGATATTACCTTTTGCTGCAGCCTCCTTATCAATATGGTCTGTACCTACGGATCTTGTAGCAATATATTTGATCCCGAAATTGCTTAATTGGTTAATCACGGGTGCCGAAACATCATCATTCGTAAATACCAGTACCGCATCCTTTCCCTCGGCATACATCGCCGTTTCAGTGCTGAGGGGATTTGAAATAAGTGTAATTTCATGCTGCTTATGATTAGCGCGTGCAAGAAACTCCTTTTCAAATTCTTTAATACTGTAAGCGACAACTTTCATTCCATAGTAAATTTGACACAAATCTAGGTATGGACATGCAAAGTGCTAAGGGGTCAGATCATAAAGAAATATGATCCTGATCAGTTTTTCATTTTAATCAATCTGGTTGAATCCAGCACTTGAATTACGCTCCCCTTTTTTTCAATAATTCCTTCATCTTTAAAATCACCCAGTGTACGGCTTACCGTCTCTGTAGCCATTCCTGCCATAGATGCAAGGTCCTCACGAGATATTCGAATTAATGTTTCGGTGCTGCCAACAGTATTTTGCTGCTTGGAAAGTCGCAGCAAAACTTCAGCCATTCGTTTTCTTACCGAATGGTATGCCAACTGCAATAACTGTTCTTCCTTCTCCAGGAGATTGTTGGATAAGATCTTAATAAATTTCTGTCCTATATCGGTATAATTATCAAGCAATTGCTTCAAAAGATCTTTCGGCAAAAGACAAATGCTGGTATCTTCAATGGCCTCCGCAGTTTCATTGTACTGATCCTCGGAGAGCATGGCATGTATCCCAAGATATTCATCAGGCCCATACATCCCGGTCACTAGTTCCCTGCCATCCTCACTAAGCTTGATCGCTTTTACACGCCCGCTGAGGATGAGGTACACCCCAACCACATTATCACCCTCATAGTATATAATCTGCTTTTTCTTAACCAGTTTTACTTTCCGGTCAGCAATGACTTTTTTTAATTCATCCAGTCCATGAGCCTGATTAGCCAGTATTCCAAGGCTTTCTAATGATTTACTGTAAAAAGCCTCCTGCCTCTCCCGCTTTTGAAATCTGGATTCAATCGTATTAAGCAATTCCATATCATCAAAGGGTTTGGTCAGATAATCATCAGCTCCCATCTCCATTCCTTTGCGCATATCAGCCCGCTCAGCCTTGGCGGTTAGAAAAATAAATGGAATATTTGCTGTCTCCGGATTTTTAGATAAGAGATATAGTACTCCATACCCATCCAGTTCAGGCATCATAATATCACAGAGAATCATATCAGGCAAATGTCGCTGAGCTAATTCGACCCCGATTTTACCGTTTGAAGCATCAATTACTTCATAACCGGCAAGCTCCAGAATTTCAATAGAACTTTCCCTTATATCGTCATTATCTTCAATGATTAAGATTTTCTTCTTCATTTATTTACTGCGGAAAATTAAGTGTAAAAACTGTCTTCTGGTTAACCAAACTACTAAAATTAACAGTTCCTTTCATTAAAGTGGCATATCTGAGAATAATATTTAAACCAAGACCTGTACCGGGGATATTTCCTGTATTGTTGGCCCTGAAAAAAGGCTCGAACAAATGGTGATGATCCGCTTCTGGTATCCCTATTCCATTATCCCTTACCGTAATAATACATTCAGAATCGGCCAGTTCAGTATTGAATTCAATAAATGTATTTTCTCCGGAATACTTAATGGCATTGGATACCAGATTGATGATACAATTCCGCAGAAGGTTCACATCCAGATTCACAAGGCTTTTTAAGCCGGTATGCTGATAAATAATAGTCTGATCCTTTTTGGCCATCAGCTGCATCTCCTCTGTTATTTCTTCAGCTAGTTTTACAATATCAAACTGGCTGAAGGCAGGTTCAATTTTGCCGGCTTCCAGTCTCTCCAAAGAAAGAAAATCATCAAGGATGGTAGTCAGGTTGCCGACAGAATTTTTAATCTTGGCGACATGCTTTGAAATACTGCTTGTATCTGACTGCTGGCTATACTTTTCAATAAGAGAAGCTGATAATTGTATGGAACTAAGTGGTGTACGGAATTCATGCGAAGCCATTGATACAAAGCGGCTTTTCATTTGATTCAATTGCTTTTCCTTTTCTAATGACTTGCTGACTACTTCCTTTGCTTCCTGAAGTTCGTTGACCGTTCTTTGAAGGGAGATAGTCCTTTCCTCAACTTGCTTCTCAAGTTGAGCAGCATAATTCCTGATCTTTTCTTCTGCTTCCCTTTCCTTACTCAGGTCATGAATAAAGCCGGTGTAGATCACCCTGCCAGAATATTTCACTTCAGTAACGCCTAAACGGAATGGAAACTGAGTGCCATCTTTTCTTAAACCAGGAACATCTCTGCCCTTTCCTATAATATGAGGGACCCCCGTGCGCTGATAACGTGCAATATATTCATCATGCTGGTCATGATGAGGATTAGGCATCAGAAACGAGACATTCTTACCCAAAACCTCTTCGGCAGAATATCCGAATAATCTGCATGCAGCCGGGTTAATAGATTCAATCAGCCCGTGATCATCAATTGTAATAATCCCATCGATCGCATTTTCAATAATTGATTTTAATAATGCACCGTTTTCCATATGGAACAAAAATAGTCTTTTGATTATAAAAATCCTTAGTTAGTAAAAGGCATAAAATCCGCCGGCGGATTTTTCTTAGCAATATAATATAATAAAACACCGGAAAGGAGCTTTTAGAAATTGAGGCAGCAGGTAAAAATCCTTTAATCAATATTCTGCTAATCCTTTTATTCAAGGAATTATCAAAGTTTAGATTTCATCAATCCTGTGTTAACGAATCGTTTACCATTTGTGCCATTAACCCTCAAAAGGATACTCAATGTTAGTTTAGTATTAAAAGTGAAATTTTTTTTCATATTATGGTTATTTGTTTATAGTTTCGTTTCATTCTTTATTAACAAGCATTCGAAACCTATTATAAGCATACTATTCAATTATTTAAACGAATTGAAATAAAACGAAATTAAATTTAAATATCAATTTCCTAAACAAACCATTAGATTATGAGCATAATTTTTACTGAATTTTTCGGTAGGTTTTGGCAAAATCCGCCAGCAGTTAATCCTGTTCCAGGCGACAACAGCTTACTCAGAATAAGGAAAAGCCTTAAGCAAACTTTTGCAAAAATTGCTTTGCTGTTAATAACCCTCAATTCCTTCATAGGCCAGGAAGCGGTGGCGCAGCAAAATATCACCATTCAAGGTGTAGTAGTAGACGACCGGGATGAAGAAACCCTTATTGGTGTCAGCATTTTAGATGGGCAGCGCAGACCTTTAGGAGTAAGCGGAATGAACGGAAATTTCATTTTAAATGTCCCTAAAGGAACGTCCGTTAGCTTTTCTATGATAGGATATACCAGTATCTCAAGGGTATTTAATACGAATGAAAATAATGTTACCATTCGTTTAAGCCAGTCGAGCAGTACGCTTAATGAAGTTGTAGTAACTGCCTTAGGTATTAAAAGAGAACAGAAGGCTTTGGGTTATGCAACTCAAACATTAAAGGAAAATGCTCTGAATGATGCCCGTTCCAACAATTGGGTAGGTGCCTTATCGGGGAAAGTTGCCGGATTAAATATTGTTACACCAGGAACGGGACCTTTAAATTCCACCAAAGTCATTTTACGTGGCGAAACCTCAATGAACTCAGATAATAACGGTGCTCTCATCGTACTTGACGGAGTGCCGGTTGGCGGAGGCCTGACTTCTTCGGGAGTAAGCAGTGCATATGGAGCGGGGTCAGGAAATGATGTTCCGGTGGATTTTGGAAACGGCATATCCGATATTAATCCGGATGATATTGAAAGTGTTACAGTTCTAAAGGGTGCCAGTGCAGCGGCACTTTATGGCAGCCGCGCCGCAAATGGTGCCCTGATCATTACCACAAAATCCGGGATGAAAAAAAATAAGGGTATAGGAATTACCTTAAATACCAATTACAGCTTTAATGATATTTTAAGATGGCCTGATTATCAGTATGAATACGGCCAAGGAACAGGAACAACAATCAGACCTAACAGCGAACTATATTACTCCTACGGTGCATCCGCTGATGGTGCGAGCACTTCCGGTACCAGCAGCGCTTACGGTCCGAAATTTAACGGACAATCGTATTTTCAATATGATCCGGTAACAGGCGGTCAATCAGCTACACGCCTGCCCTGGCTTCCCTATTCAAATAATGTAAAGGATTTCTGGCGTACAGGCTTTACAATAACAAATAGTATCTCTTTTGATGGGGGTAATGATGTTGCTACTGCAAGGGCTTCTATAACTCATTCTAAAAATGAATGGATCATGCCTAACACGGGTTATGAACGGCTAACTGCGGCACTGAGCTTAAATTATAAATTATCTCCTAAATTAAGACTCAATTCAAAGATCAATTTTACAAATAAGTCAAGTGATAATCTGCCTGCAACCGGTTACAATAATCAGTCTATATCGTATTTCATGATCTTTCAAAATCCGAACGTCGACCTTGACTGGTACCGGCCGGTATGGAAGCCTGGACTTACGAATATTGATCAGATACATCCCTTCAGCTCATTTATCGATAATCCTTTCCTGATCGCCAATGAAATGACTAATGCTGTGAACAATTATAAGACAATAGCCAATTTATCTGCTACTTATGATTTTACAAGCAAGTTAAGTCTGCTTTTGCGTTCCGGATTTGATATGACTAATGAAGACCGGGACCAGCGTCGTCCATTCAGTACAGCAAATTTCCAGAGAGGATATTTCAGACAGCAGAATATTTTCAATTTCGAGATCAACACGGATGCATTACTGACTTATAAAACCAGCCTCACAAAAAGCATTCAGGCCAGCATCTCTGCCGGAGCGAATGCATTGAACCGTCGGTATACGGGAGTGAACGGAACAGTTGACGGCCTGATCATCCCCGCTGTTTATAAACTAAGCAATGGTCAGAGCAATGCACAGATGAGCACTAATTATCTGAATAAAAAAGTGCATAGTGTTTACGGTTTCGCCTCCTTATCCTGGAAGGATAAAATATTCCTTGATGTGACCGGCCGTAATGATTGGTCAAGTACCTTACCTGTTCAGAATAATTCCTTTTTCTATCCATCAGTAAGCTCCAGTTTTATTCTAAATGAACTGTTCACATTACCTGCAGCGGTAAGCTATGCAAAATTGCGCTTATCCGCTGCCCAGGTGGGTAATGACACTGACCCTTACAAAACCAGCAAATACTATGGGATCAGCGAATTTGCTGCATCGGCATCTGTACCCACAACGCTCCATAATGCCACTTTTAAGCCCGAGATCACAACAAGTTATGAAGGGGGATTGGAATACAACCTATTCCAGTCCAGATTTACAATGGATCTGACTTTTTATAGTAACATAACTAAAAATCAGATCCTGGATGTGCCCCTTGATCCAACCACCGGTTATTCCAGAGCTGTATTAAATGCAGGTAAAGTGAGAAATAACGGGGTCGAATTGCTTGTGGGCGGTAAACCTATCAGTAATAAGAATTTCAAATGGACAAGCACAATAAACTGGTCCAAAAACGACAATGAGGTTCTTGAACTTGCCGAAGGATTGTCAGACAAACAAGATATAGGCTATGGAGGTAATGCAACCATTCAGGCAAGGGTAGGCGGCACAACAGGCGATATATATGGATTTGGATTTGTTCGTTCACCTGATGGACAAATAGTATATAATAGTAATGGGCTTACAGCCCGTCCCGCAGAGATCCAGTATATTGGCCGCGCTTATGCGGACTGGAGAGGCGGATTAAATAATGAATTCCAGTTTAAAAATTACAGATTCAGTTTCCTTTTTGATGGCCAGAAGGGCGGAACGATTTATTCCCAGACTCACCATAAAATGGCTGAGCAGGGAAAGTTAAAAAGCACTATTCCAGGACGTGACGTGGGCTATATTATTGGAGAAGGAGTTGTTGCGGGGCCGAATGGGACATTTGCTCCCAATGTCAAACAGGTTGCACCTGCAGCTTATTACGGTGATTTTTACAGACGTGCAAATGTAGAGTCTAATTCTTTTGATGCTTCATTCATCAAATTACGCGAGGTACGTCTTGAATATGGCATTCCAGCAAAATTCCTGCAAAAGTTAAAAATAAACCAGGGCTCACTTGCATTCTTCGGACGCGATCTGGCTATGATCTCAGATTTCCCGGTCTTCGATCCGGAAACTGCAGCACTTAACGGGTCAACGATCCTGCCGGGTGTGGAAATAGGTCAGCTGCCTTCAACACGTACTTTTGGAATGAACCTTACATTGAAATTTTAGGAACAGATGTTAAACCGCAGTATCTATACTGCTTAGACAAATAATATGAAGCGTTTAAAAAATATATGTGTTGTTGTAATGCTGACTACTCTTAGTCTGGCCTGCACCAAAGATTTTGAAGAAGTCAATACCGATCCGAATAAGATCGAAAAAATAAGCCCGGGAACTTTGTTAAACCCAATAATATATGAAGTGAGCAGCTTCAATACCTTACGTGCCGATGCCTTTACCTTCGACATTATGCAGGTGGCAATACCCTTCCCAAGTGTTGCGGGTGGTGTACACAGGTATGATGTTAGCGAATCTGCCGGTAATTCCACCTGGAACACCTATTACCGCTGGATTAATAATGTAAAAGAAATGCGTGCCGCATCTGTGGCTGCAGAAGATCCTAATTATGAGGCCATATCATTAACACTAAATGCATGGCTATATTCATTACTTTCCGATTCATTCGGAGATGTACCCATGACCGAAGCTGTTCGCGGTGACGAAGGAATATACCAGCCCGCATTTAATACCCAGCAGGAAATTTATACAACAATTCTGGCCGACCTGGAAAAAGCAAACACACTTTACAATACGGCCAGAACCATGATCTATGGTACGGATATACTATACAACAATAATATTGCAAACTGGAGAAAATTCACCAACTCATTACGTCTTCGTCTTTTGTTAAGAGTTTCCAAAAGAACAGAAATGGATGCATTTACGAAGATGGCCGCCATTATTAATAATCCAACAGCTAATCCGGTATTTACAAGCAATGCGGATGCAGCGATTTTGAAAATAACCGGGGTCGTTCCTAATGTATCGCCATGGGGTCGTGCAATTGACTTTACAACCTTCAGAGCTACAGCTGGATTTTTTATTGATAACCTGAATGATTTTGCTGACCCGAGGCTGGCAAAACTGAATACCCTGGCGCGCACTGCAGACGGCAAAACCACCATTGGTTATAAAGGCATACCTAGCGGATATTCGGGCCCTGAATCCCAGTTCCAATATCTGCCCTCTAATTTTAATGTCGCGCTGGCTACTGCCCCAATGACGTGTGTTATCATGACATATGCCGAAGTGGAGCTTATCAAAGCTGAGCTTGCGCAGAAAGGAAAACTAACCGGAAGCGCAGCTACTTTCTACCAGAATGGAGTAAAAGCATCTGTAGAGCAATGGGGAGGTGTTTTACCTGCCAATTATTTCACTAATCCTAAAGCTGCCTATGATGGAACGCTTGAACGCATCATGCTTCAAAAATATTATGCCCTGTTCTTCAACGATTATCAACAATGGTTCGAATACCGTCGTACTGGATTTCCTGTATTACCTAAAGGTGCCGGATTATTGAATAATGGGATCATGCCTGTCAGATTTAAGTACCCTACCACCGTTGTAACTAACAATAATGAAAATTACAAAAAAGCGGTTACCAGTATGGGTGGCGATGATATTAACACCAAAGTCTGGTGGGAAAAATAAACTGCTAACAAAACAGCTTATGTACAATAGAGGATTTCTGTAAATCCTCTATTGTTATATATTTAGCAATCATGAACAGAAGATCATTCGTAACCCGGCTGGGCCTATTAACCGGAGGCCTTACCTTAAGCCTGGAAACTTATCCCTTTTCGCTTGAAAGAGGTGAAAAGATCAAAGGAAAGGTAAGCAATGGAAGAAAAGGCCTTTCAAACATCCCGGTAACAGATGGTTATTCCGTGGTTTTAACAGACAAAAAAGGAAACTACTCTTTTGATACACATCCCGAGGCCAAATTCGTTTACATCACAACTCCTGCCGGATTCGAGTTTAATACAGAAAATAATATTGTACGTACTTACCACCGCCTGGGGGTAAGAAAAGAATATGATTTTAATCTGAAAAAGCTTTCGGTTAATGACTCAAAGCATCAGTTCATCATATGGGCTGATCCTCAGGTAAGAAATGCAAATGATGTTGCACAGATGATGGCCACTTCCGTGCCTGATGTTCAAAAATATGTATCAGGATTGGCTGAGGGAACCCTAATCCATGGAATTGGAGTTGGCGACCTTGCCTGGGACGATCTGACATTTTTCAATGATTACAGTAAGGCTGTAGGGAGAATGGGAATACCCTTCTTCCAGGCATTGGGCAACCATGACATGGATTACAATAAAGGAGGTGATGAAACCTCGGACGATACCTTTCATGATGTTTATGGGCCAACCTATTATTCCTTTAACCGGGGTAAAGCACACTATATTGTATTAGATGATGTAAGATATCTGGGAAATGACCGGCGTTATGATGGATATATTTCCGAACAACAATTAAACTGGATAAAAAAAGACCTGCAATTCGTTCCAAAGGATCATCTTTTAATTATAAGCCTTCACATTCCCGTCCATAATTCGGTAAAAAATAATACCGATTTATATGCTCTGCTCAAAGATTATAAAAAGGTCCATATCATGTCGGGGCATACCCATAACAATACCAATGTAGACCGAGACGGCATTTATGAACACAATCATGGCACAGTCTGCGGAGCCTGGTGGACAGGTCCTATATGTGAGGACGGCACGCCCCGGGGTTACGGAATATATCAGGTTGATGGCAATGATCTGAAGTGGCACTATAAGTCGACCGGCCAACCAGTGAATAATCAGATCAGTCTAAAACTTAATACACTGACCCATCAAAGAAGGCTTCTTGCCAATGTATGGAACTGGGATCCTCAATGGAAAGTTGAATATTTCCTGGATAATAAATATATGGGCCTCTTGAATAACCAGAAAGCATATGACCCGCTTGCTGTCTCTTTATATAAAGGAAAAGACCTGCCCGCAGGCCGGGGTTTCCCGGAACCAAAATTGAATGAACATATGTTTGCTGCACATTTCGGACCCGAGATCACTCAGGTTAGAATAGTAGCAACAGATAGGTTTGGTGAAAAATTTGAAACATCTGCCAGTTTTTAAAAATAAAAAATGAAGAAAATATTTGCAGTTACGAGCTTCGCCCTGGTTTTGATATCCGCATGTAATTCTACCCGAATGAATACACAGAGCTCCCTCTTTCCAAAATTCTCGACTGAAGCCCATCGGGGCGGGCGAGGTTTGATGCCTGAGAATACCATACCCGCCATGCTGCACGCAGTGGATATGGATGTAACAACACTGGAAATGGATACCCATGTCAGCTCGGATGGCAAGGTCATTCTCGCTCATGATCATTATATCAATCCTTCCTTTATGCTGAATGAGGATGGAAAAGAAATTCCGGAAATGGATGATAAAAAATATATCCTTTATCAGATGAAATATGATCAGATCAGGAAGTTTGATGTAGGATCAAAAGTGAACAGCCGTTTTCCTGAACAGAAGAAATTCAAAGTTCATATACCTCTTCTTTCCGAAGTAATCGATTCTGTCCAAACTTTTATCAAAGAAAATAACAGGAAGCAGGTTTTCTATAATATTGAGACAAAAAGCGTAGCCGGCGGAGACAATAAACTCCATCCCGATCCCGAAAAATTTGTTGATCTGCTGGTGGAAGTGCTGGAGGACAAGAAACTAATACCCTGGGTGGTCATTCAGTCTTTTGATGTGAGGACACTGCAGGTATTAAACAGAAAATATCCAAAAATTAAAACTTCATTTCTTATAGAAAACGCCCGCCCTTTGGAAGAAAACCTGAAGACTTTAGGATATACCCCTTTCATTATCAGTCCGAATGCCAAACTCGTAACTCATGAATTTATCACAAAAGCGCATCAGCAAAACATGAAGGTAATTCCATGGACTGTTAACACAAAAAATGAAATCGATAAGTTAAAAGCCCTCGGTGTTGACGGAATCATTTCAGACTATCCTAACTTATTTCGTAATTAGAAAAAAAAATGATTTCAGGCATTTTCCGTCCCGCAGCACATAAAGAACAATTACCTATCGACCGGAAAGATCCGGAATACAAAAAGTTAAGACTGCAGGTTTTTCTTGGCATATTCATCGGGTATGCAGGTTATTACCTGGTGAGAAAAAACTTCTCACTGGTCATGCCGGATCTGATTGATCAGGGCTATACCAAAACCCAGCTAGGAATAGCCTTATCAGGGGTTTCAATTGCATACGGTTTAAGCAAGTTCCTGATGGGCAATCTCTCTGACCGCAGTAACGCACGGAATTTTCTCACAATCGGACTTGTGCTTTCGGCCTGTACCATGATTTTTATGGGCTTGGTGCCATTTGCAACATCTTCTATTGTGCTGATGTTCATCCTTCTATTCATCAATGGCTGGTTCCAGGGAATGGGATGGCCAGCCTGCGGAAGAGTGATGGTTCATTGGTTCTCCACCAAAGAAAGAGGCACCAAAATGTCAATTTGGAATATTGCGCATAATGTTGGCGGGGGTTTGATAGGTCCGGCTTCTATTATCGCCATAGCCCTATTTTCAGACTGGGAAAGCAAGCTTTATTTTCCAGGAATGCTGGCTCTTGGAATTGCCTTTATCTCATATTTAATGATAAGAGATACTCCTCAATCATGCGGACTTCCGCCCATTGAAGAATATCGCAATGATTATCCGCTGAATTATTCAAAATCTCACGAAAGTGAATTCACAGCAAAGGAGATCTTCTTCAATTATGTATTCAATAACCGGCTGCTCTGGTATATTGCCATTGCGAATGCTTTTGTTTACCTGGTGAGGTATGGTATCCTGGATTGGTCTCCGACGTATCTGGAAGAAGTCAAAGGCTTTAGCGTGAAGGAGACAGGGTGGGCCTACTTTGCCTATGAGTATGCAGGTATTCCAGGCACTTTGTTATGTGGCTGGATAAGCGATAAGGTATTTAAGGGGCGCCGTGCACCTGCAACAATAATCTACATGATACTTGTTCTTATTTCCGTACTGGTTTACTGGCAAAATCCTCCGGGAAACATATGGGTAGACAATGCCGCGCTGATAGCCATCGGATTTCTTATTTACGGGCCGGTAATGCTCATCGGTGTACAGGCGCTTGATCTTGTGCCAAAGAAAGCTGCGGGAACTGCTGCAGGCCTTACCGGATTATTCGGATACCTTGGAGGGGCACTTTTCGCAAATATTGCAATGGGTTTTGTAGTTGATCATTGGGGCTGGGACGGAGGTTTTATCGTTATAGTTCTTGCGTGCATATTGTCAATCCTATTTACAGCTTTTACCTGGAACAGGGAGAAAATTAATCTTTTAGCCAATTCTGTCCATTATGAAAAAAAATAAATTATTTGTTACAGTTTTACTCCTGGGAGCTGCTGTTACAGCCTCCGCCCAGACTGCACTTTGGGACAGCACCTTCCGGCCTGCTAACTATGAACTAAAAATCGACCAGTTTAAATCTTTCCGGAATTCTCATAAGGACATAATTTTCCTGGGAAACAGCATTATGGCTAATACCGATTGGGCTGAATTATTAAATTCATCCAAAGTAAAGAACCGAGGAATTTCCGGTGATACAACTCCCGGAATATTACAGCGTCTTTCGGAGGTCACAGAGGGTAAACCAGCGAAAATTTTTCTGTTGATAGGAATAAATGACATATCCAGAAATTTTCCTGACCAACTGATACTTGAAAACTACAGGGAAATCGTGAGCCGGATACAGAAGGAATCCCCACGCACCAAAATATACCTTCATACCCTGATGCCGGTTAATCATACGTTCGAAAAGTTCAGGAACCATTACGGGAAGGATGAACACATCCTTTTAATAAATGAGGCGATCCGGAAAATGGGGGATAACAGAAAAATCTTTTTAATCGATCTTTATCCCCAATTCCTGGATGAAAACAATCGTTTGATAGCAGAATTCACTCATGATGGCTTGCATCTAACATCCAAAGGTTATCAGCATTGGGCAAAAATACTTAATGCAGGAAAATATCTTTAATCTCTTTGATTGAAATTAAAATGCCCTAAGTCCAGTCCGGAACACTGAATCAACCAAATTCAGTTATTTAACACCAGATAAAGTAAAGCTGCCAGGCTCGCCCCTATCATTGGTCCGGCAACCGGTATCCATGCATATGCCCAGTCGCTCGTTCCCTTATTGGAAACGGGCAGAATACTGTGCATTATTCTTGGTCCAAGATCACGTGCAGGGTTTATCGCATAACCTGTTGTTCCACCCAGGGAAAGGCCTATTGCCCATACCAGAAACATTACCGGGATTGCGCCTATTGAACCTAATCCCACAGGTGTTTTAGTGTCAGCTATTTCAGCGCTTGTGAAATAGAAAATTACAAAGAGGAGTACGAATGCACCAATAATTTCGCTTATTATATTTGATGAAGTCTTTCGAATTGCCGGTCCGGTACTGAATGCCGCGAGTTTTAATCCTTTGTCTTCGGTTGCAGTAAAATGATCCTTATATTTCACCCAGACAAGCAATGCTCCCAGCATGGCACCCAGCATCTGGGCTAGTATATAGGATGGCACCTGGTTCCATTCGAATTTACCTGAAATGGCAAGGGCTATGGTAACTGCCGGATTCAGATGAGCGCCACTAAATGGACCTGCCACAACAACGCCAACAAAAACTCCCAGAGCCCATGCAGTTGTTATTACTATCCATCCTCCTCCATTGCCCTTAGTGCCGGTTAGAACCACATTCGCAACTACCCCGTTGCCTAATAAGATCAATAAGGTTGTACCTATAAATTCCGCTATAAATGGTGTCATACCTGTAGTTTTTTATAAAGTCACATTTGCTTTCGCCGCTTTGATAGCGCGATTCCATCCATTTATCAGCCCATCATAATTTTCCATATTGTCAGGTTCGAAATTCCTTTCAACCTGCCACTGTTCTGAAATCTCCTCTACACTGGACCAAAAATCTGTAGCCAGTCCGGCAAGATAAGCTGATCCCAATGCTGTTACCTCTGTTACTTTGGGTCTGATCACGCGGCATTTGAGAATATCCGCCTGGAATTGCATAAGCAGATTATTAGCCGTAGCTCCTCCATCAACTCTCAGTTCTCTGATAGGGGTTCCAGCATCGGCTTCCATTGCCTTTAATACATCCATGGTTTGATACGCGATGCTTTCGAGGGCGGCACGTGCAAAATGACCTGAATTAGTTCCTCGTGTAATGCCCGTTATCGTACCGCGCGCATGCTGATCCCAATGCGGCGCTCCAAGCCCTGCAAATGCAGGAACCATATAAACGCCTCCCGTATCAGTTACTTTCGCAGCAAGGTCCTCAACCTGTCCGGAAGCAGTTATCAAGCCCAGTTCATCCCTTAACCACTGTACCACAGCACCTCCGATAAAAATACTGCCTTCCAGCGCATAAGTTACTTTTCCATCGATCTGCCAGGCTATTGTTGTCAGCAGATTATTGGATGATATGGTGGGTTTATCTCCGATATTCATTAACATAAAACAGCCTGTTCCATAGGTGTTTTTAACCATGCCTACTTTGGTGCACATCTGACCAAACAGAGCTGCCTGCTGATCACCGGCAATACCCGCTATAGGAATTTTTGCTGCCAGTATATTTCCCGCTGTTTCACAGAAAACTTCACTTGAAGAACGCACCTCCGGCAACATCGATTCCGGAATATCAAATAGTTCTGTTAATTCTTTATCCCATTGAAGCGTATTGATATTATACAGCATGGTGCGTGATGCATTACTTACATCAGTTACGTGGGTTGTTCCTCCGGATAATTTCCAGATAAGCCAGCTGTCAACAGTTCCAAAAAGCAATTTACCTTCATTGGCTTTTTCACGCGCACCTTTTACATTCTCGAGGATCCATCTGATTTTGGTTGCAGAAAAATAAGAGTCGATGATCAATCCAGTCTTCCGGCGGATTTTATCTCCAAACTCCTCGCGAATGGAGTCACAATAATCGGATGTCCGCCTGTCCTGCCATACAATGGCATTGTAAACAGGAAGGCCGGTGTCCTTATCCCAAACTATAGAAGTTTCTCTTTGATTGGTAATACCAATTGCGTGAATATCCCGGGAATTAAGACCTGCTTTTACAATAGCTTCAGTGGCTACTGATAATTGTGTGGACCAGATCTCAAGGGGACTATGTTCTACCCAGCCCGGCTGAGGATAAATCTGTTCAAATTCCTTTTGAGCAATTGCTTCAATATTACCTTTACGGTTAAAAACGATTGCCCTGGAACTGGTAGTACCCTGGTCGAGTGATAAAATATAATCCGCCATAAATCGATTAATTTGTAAGCAAAGTTTCCTTTGCCTGAATAGTGGGTTCTAATAAATATTGATTTGCCATTAATTTAAAGGTATCTATCTGGTTTTCCATCCATTCTGCTCCCTTTTGATTTTCTGAGGCCATAAGTTCAGCAACCGGGACGCACATATCAATGGCTGCTTGAGCATCTACAAATAAAACTCTCATCCGCCTGGCGAGAATGTCCTCCACCATATAGGCCATTTCATTCCGCATAGCCCAGATAACTTCTGCTTTAATATTCGGGTGTGAAGGATGCAACTTTTCTTGCCATTCAGGATTACTTGAAGCAAGTTCTTCAATATAAGACTTATCTGTTCCATATATCGAAAGATGACCTTCCGGTCTTTCAGTTGTACATGAATGTATTTTCAAATCCTTAGTTATGCATTTTCTATCCTCTAAATTAGTCGTTTGAATGGCAGTATCAATAGTCTCCTCAGACATTTTTCGGTACGTAGTCCATTTTCCCCCTGTAATGGTTATCAAGCCGGAATCGGAAACGATAAGTTTATGATCCCTGGAAATTTCTTTGGTACTGTTAGTATCGTTTTTATCTGGCGCTGCCAATGGTCTTAAACCCGCAAAAACACTCAGAACATCCTGTTTTCGGACCTTTCTTTTAAAATACTGGGAGGCAGTGCTCAAAATAAACTCCACTTCCTCTTCTAAAGCCCGCGGCTCAAGGCTATGGGAATCAATTGGAGTATCTGTAGTGCCAACCAATAATCTCGAATGCCAGGGAACAGCAAAAAGCACCCTGTTATCCGAGGTTTTTGGGATCATTAGGGCAGAGTCGCTGTCTAAAAAAGCATGATCAAGTACTACATGCACGCCCTGACTGGGCCTGACCAGCTTTTCAGCATCCGGTTTGTTCATTTGGAGAATATCATCCACAAATACACCCGTAGCGTTAATCACAGCTTTAGAAAACAGTTTATGCCGAGTACCATTGAGCGTGTCTTCAGCCTCAACGCCACAAATTTTGCCTTTTGAATCTTTTATAAGATCTGTGACCCTGACATAATTAAGCAGAGTTCCGCCCTGTTCCATGGCAGTTTGGGCAATGTTTACTGCCAGTCGTGCATCGTCGAATTTTCCGTCAAAATAGCGAATACCCCCCAGCAATCCTTTATTCGCTAAACCAGGAAGTTTTTGCTGTACCTCCGCACGGGATAAGAATTTCGATCTTCCAAAACTATAAGTTCCAGCCAGCCAATCGTACATTTTCAGGCCGGCAAAATATTTGACGATAGAAAACCAGCTAAAACAGGGTATAATAAATTCTTCTTTACTTACTAAATGGGCAGCATTCACCTGAAGACGGCCTCTCTCTCTTAATGCCTGATACACAAGGGATATGTCACCCTGCGCAAGGTAACGTACACCACCATGAACCAGTTTGGTACTGCGGCTCGATGTTCCTTTGGCAAAATCTGATTGTTCTAGGAGAAGTGTTTTAAATCCGCGTGATGAAGCATCCAAAGCGGTCCCGAGTCCGGTAGCCCCTCCCCCAATGATAATAATATCCCAGTCAGATTGTGATGATATAACACTACGATCCTGTTGAAAATATTGCATAAAAAAAATAAATCGAAATAATACGCAATTATAAGAAATCAAACTGAAACCCAAAAGTTATTATTTAAAAATATTCCACTCCCAAATTCAATAGTATTTCAAACTCATCTTTCAATAATTTTCTTTATTTTGCCTTAACAATAAAACATTGTTTAGATGATCAGTTTAGCCGAAAGACATCAATATATTATAAAAAAGCTGCAGAAAGAACAATACATAAATGTTGTAGATCTTTGTGCTGAGTTGAAAGTATCATCAGTAACAATTCGAAAGGATTTAAAACTCCTTGAGGATAAAAATTTATTATATAAGATCCATGGTGGAGCCACTTTAAACAATCCTTATACCGTAGACCGCTCAGTAAATGAAAAAGAGCAGCTACAATCAAATGAAAAAATGAGTATCGGACAGGCGGCTGCTGCAATGGTGATTGAAAACGATTCGATCATAATTGCTTCAGGAACCTCGGTTCTGGCCTTCGCTAGAAGTATACCAATGAATCTCCCCCTTACGGTGATCACTTCTGCACTTAATGTGGCACTGGAACTAGCCCGCCATCCCAATACGGAAGTTATGCAGTTGGGAGGAATTCTACGGAAAAGTTCCACTTCAGTTATGGGCCCCTACTCGGAATCTATATTAAAAGACTTTTTCTGCAGTAAGTTGTTCCTGGGAGTGGATGGTATTGATATTGAATTCGGCTTAACCACAACCAATATGATGGAAGCCCACCTAAACAGACAGATGATAAGTGTATCTCAAAAAACCATTGTTCTGACTGATTCTACAAAATTTGGGAAAAGGGGTTTCGGAAAAATTTGTAATATTGATGAAATTGATCATATCATCACAGACAAGGGAATTTCAGAACATTTGGTCAGGCAACTCGAAAGCAATGGTGTCAAGGTAACTATTGTTTAACAGATTTATAAGTTTCCGAAGTCAGTAAAATACTACAGAACAGAGAATGAATATTGGAATTATTGGCCTTGGGGATATGGGCTGTATTTACGCTAAATCTTTTGCCAAAGCTGGATACCGGGTTTATGGCTGTGACCTCCCGCACCGTAAAGAAATCCTTGAAATTGAATTAAGTCCATTCGGCATAAATGTCCTTGATGATGGAAAGGAAGTATCCCGTATCTCTGATGTTATCTTCTATTCTGTAGAGGCGGAACGCATAGCAGAAGTTGTAGGTCTTTATGGTTCCTATACCAAATACGGCGCAATAGTTGCCGGCCAAACCTCCGTTAAGCATCCTGAAATTAAAGCCTTTGAAAAATATCTTCCTGAGGATGCCCATATAATAACCTGTCACTCGCTTCATGGTCCGGGATTTGATCCGAAAGGTCAAAAGATGATTGTCATTCCTCACCGTACCAGCAAGGAAGCCTACCAAAGAATGACCGATCTGCTTTCAAGCCTGGGGTCCGTATTAAACGAAATCCCTGATTACCATGAACATGATAAAATTGTTGCTGATACCCAGGCCGTAACCCATATGGGTTTTGAAAGCATGGGCACAGCCTGGAAAGAAGCGGGTTTTTTTCCATGGGAAAATGCTTCATATCTTGGAGGGATTGACAATGTTAAAATACTGATCACCTTAAGGATATTTAGCTATAAGGCACATATTTATGGAGGGTTAGCCATATTGAATCCCTATGCTCGTCATCAGATTAAACGGTATGCCGAATCAGAATCGGAATTATTTAAGCTGATGATCCGAGAAGAGGAGCACGCCTTTCGTCAGAGAGTTTATAAGGCCCGGGATTTTATTTTCGGCCAGGACCATAAACCTCTAATGCTCGATGAGAAAGTTATGCAGGAATTTTCCCTTTCTGCCGGTTCTGAGAGCAGGAAACCCAATTCACATCTTAGCTTGCTTAGCATGGTGGATGCCTGGCATCATCTCCGAGTAAACCCATATGACAATCTGATCTGCCAGACCCCCCCTTTCCGCTTAAGATTAGGAATTGCCGAGTATTTGTTCAAAAACGAAGAACTTCTGGAAGAATCTATAGAAACTGCTTTGTTTGATAAAACCATCCGCGGTGATGATCTCGAATTCCACTCAGCAGTTAGAGAATGGTCCTCCATCATTGTTTATGGTGATATGGAAGGATATAAGCAGCATTTTGAACAGGTCAAAACCTTTTTCTCAGGCAGGCTTGATCAGGGGCGGGCCCAAAGCGCCGAACTTATCCGGAAGCTGGAAATGGAATAAATCCCTGATCCTCCTCATTTGCAATCCCGGACCATTAGCAGGGAAAAATTCTTCATGAGCCTGATTCTGCATCTTTTTTATGTCACGTTTGTTCAAAACACCTCAAACTTTCTCATTTTGTGACGCCTGTCATATTTTGAATGTTCAGTAATGCACTTCTTTGCATATTGAGTAATCTTATTTCACGTATTTCATGAGTCATACATTTCATATTCCGGTTCTCGGACTTGCCTATTCTGTTGATACCCCCTTAAAAGTTGCCCGTTACGGAATTACCTCCGTTATTTCCATTGTTGATGATATGCTCATTGAAAGGATGCGGCAGCTACATACCGAAAAGAATAATGAACCCTATATTCCTATAAGCTCCAAGGAAACTGATTTCCGCAGCAGAAGGATTACTTCTTACCTGAATCTTGTAAATCGAATGGTTGATGAACAATTCAGTTTAATGAAACAGGAAAACTTTGATGAAGGAACCGATATTACGCGATATTTCGAACTATTACCCGATACCTCCCCTTTAAAAACTAAATACATGGAGATGCTGGCTGCTGAGGGAAAAAACCGTTCTGTTTTGCAGACTGAATTACGTACTGAAATCCAAAAGGGAGATATTCAGGTTAATATAATGGCTAAAGTTGACCGTATGGGTTTAAATCCGGGAGGAGAACAAATTTCTGATGCCCTATCAGCACTTAGCGGTTTTGCTAATAGCGAGTTAACTTCCGCTGTTGTACTTTCAGCAGGAATGAATCCCCGTTTATACAGTCATCTTGAAAACTTCCCTGACTTTTATCCCAATCAAAATAAAGAGTTTAAAAAGAGTATAATACTAAAGGTCAGCGACTTCCGCTCAGCCTTAATACAAGCAAAATTTTTAGCAAAAAAGGGACTTTGGATATCAGAATTCCGGATCGAATCAGGACTGAACTGCGGAGGGCATGCTTTTGCTACTGAAGGGTATTTGCTCGGGCCGATTCTAGAAGAATTCAAGCTAAAAAAAGAGGAAATGGCTATTGAGCTTTATGAAATCTACTCAAAAGCTTTAAGTGATAAAAACATCGGAAATATCCCGCCCCCAAAGATAAAATTCAGTGTTCAGGGAGGAATTGGCACAGCCGATGAAAATAATTTTTTATTGAATTATTATAAACTGGATGCAACAGGTTGGGGAAGTCCTTTTCTTCTGGTACCGGAAGCAACCAATGTTGATGCAGATACATTAAAAGATCTTTCAACCGCCAATAAGGATGATTTTTATATTAGCGGATCATCTCCTTTGGGAATTCCATTCAATAATTTCCGAAAAAGCTCTGCCGAAAAGCAGCGCCTTGAACGGATCGCCAAGGGAAGACCAGGCAGTCCCTGTGTGAAAAAATATTTATCGTCAAATACCGAATTCACAGAACAGCCCATATGTACAGCTTCGAGGGAGTTTCAAAATTTGAAGATCAAACAATTGGATGAAACCGGGCTTTCTCCGGAAAATTACAAGGAAAAATATGATGAAATAACAGAGAAAATCTGCTTATGCGAGGGTCTTGCCTCCCCTGCATACCTGAAGAATAATATACTGAAGCCTAAAGAAAGCCGGGCCGTAGCTATTTGTCCTGGACCAAATATTGCCTATTTCAGCGGAAGCTTTTCTCTGGATGAAATGGTTAAGCATATTTATGGAAAGCTTAATATTCTGAATAATATTCAGCGTTCAAATTTATTTGTAAATGAGCTTAATCTTTATGTAGAATATTTGAAGAAGGATATAAGCCGTCAAGTGAAAGAAATCAATGATAAAAAGGTCAAATATTTCTCAAAATTCTGCGATCAGCTGCAGAACGGTATTGATTATTACAAGCAGTTAATTCCTCAGATCACAAATCAGACGGATGCTTATCGCGATACCATGTTAAAAGAAATCCTGGCAATCGAAGCCCAGCTGCGCTTATTACATCCGATAAATTCCTGAAAAAAAGTATAATCCTGTTAACTTTCAGCAATCAGGATTTTTTGGTATGCCCTGTTTTTATAAAACATGTGTCCTCAAAAAACAGAACATTTTCTATCCGGGAGCAGGATCAGATTACCCTTAAAAGGAAATGGATACTTAATCAGATTAATGATTGGGATCATTTTTATCGCTTTTAATATTCCCTAATTTGCATGTAAATAAATGATTTTCAGACCTCTATATTAAAAACTATGGAATTTATTGACATCCTTGATGTAAGCAGTATTGAACCGCAGTTCAAGCATCCTAAAATCTTTGAAAAATTCGATTCTCTTACTTCAGATCAAGCTTTTATCATTCATAACGATCATGATCCAAAACCACTTTATTATCAGTTTTTAGGTGAAAGGGGGCAGACATTCATCTGGGAATATCTTGAGAACGGACCAGAATCCTGGAAAGTTAAGATCACGAAAAAACCAGAGAATCAAATGAAAGAAACCGTAGGAGAAATGGTAGCCAGGGATTACAGAAAAGCCCAGGTATTTAAAAGTCTGGGAATTGATTTTTGCTGCGGGGGAAAGAAAACCCTTGATGAGGTATGCAAAAGAAAAGGCCTGGATATCGATCAGGTTAACGAAAAACTAGCTTCGCTTAGCTCAGGAGATCAAACTCCCTCATTAAATTTCGACAAATGGGAACTTGACTTTCTGAGTGATTATATTATTAATACCCATCACCAATATGTAAAAGAAAATATTCCCTACATATGCGAATTAGCCAATAAGGTTGCCAGAGTACATGGAGAGAGACATCCTGAGGTAATTGAAATAGCTACGCAATTTAATAGGATCGGAAAGGACCTGAATCTGCATCTTATGAAGGAAGAAAATGCGGTTTTTCCATTTATTAAGGAATTGCTTAAAGCCAGCAAACAGATGGGAGATATTTCGACATTTTCTCTTGATAACATGGATACTCCTGCCAGAATACTGGAAATGGAACACGAGCAAATAGGTGAAGATATGGGGATAATTCGTTTACTCACGAATCAATATACCCTTCCCCTGGATGCCTGCACTTCATACAGAATCCTTTATAAAAAACTGGAAGAATTTGAAAATGACCTTTTTATTCATGTACATCTTGAAAACAATATTCTATTTCCTAAAGCCCTTAAACTTGAAAAAGAGATACCTAATAAATTGCCATAATCCGGCGTATATCAAATTCATTTAAATCATACGGTAATGTGACTAAGATCATAGCTTAACAAGAAAAAAGTAAATATTTTGTATAGGAATTAAAACTAAAAACAAACGTATGAACAGATTCTTATCATTATCCTCTATTCTTTTTATTTGTATTCTGATAAGTTGCAACAGCAACAAAAAGGAACAAAACGGCTCTACCGAAGAGCAAGCTGTAGGAGTCGACAAACTTGCCGGGCAGGCAGCTGTGCAGGATGATATGTCCCAGAAAAATGTAGTTCAAGTGGCTATTGGTAGTAAAGACCATACCACACTTGTTAAAGCTATTCAGGCGGCAGAACTCGTAAATGCATTAAGCAATGCAGGACCTTTTACAGTTTTTGCACCCACCAATGCGGCTTTTGATCAATTGCCTGCGGGGACATTAGACGGATTACTCAAACCTGAGAAAAAGGATGAACTTGCAGATATTCTGCAATATCATGTTTCTCTTGGAGTGTATAAGCCAGAAAATCTTACTGATGGGGAGGTAATCGGACAGGTTAACGGCAATGATATTACAATCACTAAAAAAGACGGAAAGATCCTTATTAATGGTAAAGCTTCTATCGTTGCAAGTGTACCGGCTTCAAATGGGATAGTCCACGTAATTGATGTGGTACTTTTACCAAAAAAGTAAATTTGATTTCTGATCAAAAAAGCTGTATCATGCACATGATACGGCTTTTTACATTTATTAAGGAAGTTATTCTAACTATTTCACCTTATTATCCCTCTGGTATGCAAGAATATTCTGCATGATTATACGGGAAATACTAACTGTTCGCTGCTTGGCTGTATCAGCGTTAGGACCTTCAAAAAGTTCATTGACCGTACTGGTAAACAGATAATTCCATTGGTGAAAATGACTTTCTGTTAATGGTTTAATAAAATGAAGATGCTTATGAAAGTTCATTGGATTACCCTGATAGGATCCCGTAAATAATATAATATTTTCCCAAAAATCATACATTACCGGGAGGTGAGTTTCCCAGTTAACCCTAGCCACATTTTTAAAAATATATTCAAGCTGCTTATCCTTCAATACTTTGTCATAAAAAGTATTGACTAATAGCACAATTTCCGCCCGAGTTTCAATATCCTTTTTCACTTATTTTGCGATAAAGCTTTTTCAATGTTGGCAAGTGTTTCTTCACTGCATTTTTCCTGAATTAATGGAAAAAGCTGCCTCTCTTCTTTTCGCACATGAGCCTCCAATGTTCTTCCAAGTGTATCCAGGTGATTTAACAGGTCAGAATGATCATTTATGGATGCAAATAATCCATGAATCTCCTGATGCTCCCTTAAAATTGTTTCCGCCATTTGATCTAACTGGCTGTCAATTCCATTCAAAATCCGGAGGATCCGTTCTTCAGCATCGAAATGCTCAATCATTTCTTTCTCGTAAAAAGCAAGTCCATACTCTGCCTTTCCCTGCAGGTCAGCAGGAAGGCCTTTATACAGAGGTGCATCTTTTTGAAGCAGTCTGGCAAGAATCAAGGCGCCATGATGTTCCCTGGATAAGGGTGCAAGTGAGGAATGTCTTTTCATGATTACAAATCTTTAGAATTAAACTTCCTGGTTGAGTACCATACTGGCAGAATGATCCAAAACAACAATACTCCGACAGAAAATATGAGTCCCATATAAGTACCAAAAAAATCTTTAAACACAGCCCCGGTATAACCCATCATTGCGGATACATCAAGCTGCAATAAGATGAGGATCCGGCTAAGATCTATAGGATTTAAAGCACTTAATGCTATCATGGGCTTCTCCATTGGATAATCAGCGAACTGAAAAAGCAGGAATAAAACCAGTCCATCAAACAACAGGGAAAAATATAGCCAGAGCATTATAGCTGCGCCAATGCCTTTTGCCTTATCTCTCATCTTTACAGTTGCCAGAAGGGCAATTGCTACAAAGATCACACTGAGCAAGATCCCTGTAGAAATCATCGTCAAACCAATCACGTTAGCCTGGTAGATTAAAACCGGTATACCCGCTCCTATAAAAAATGCAATTGAAAGCGAGGATGCCAGGCCTGCGAACAAACTAAGCCAGATCGATTTCCGCTTTAAAGGCTGACTAACCAGAAGTTCAATAAACTCAGCAGAATTATACAGGTAAATAGTGGAAAAAATTATACTCACAAGGGGAACAACGATCAGGATTACATTTAAAAGACTGAGTAATCCTTTGCTGCTGTTATCTTCCAGACTGAATACACTAAATGATGCTGCCAGTAAAAAAACCATATATACTAATACAATCTTATTGCGAAGTATATCTGTAATAACATATTTAATGATCTTATTCATAATTACTTAGCATTACCTGTGCGATGGATTTAACCAACTTATCCTCACCGGTTTCCATTCTTAGTTCCTCGATGCTTTTATGGAAAATCAATTTACCTTCCTGCATATAAATAATTCTGGTTACAAGATCATCCAGCTCACTTAAAATATGGGATGTGATAAGCACGAGCTTGCCTTTTTCCTTTTCAGCAATAATTTTTTCCTTAAACCTGCCGGATGCCACAGGATCAAGACCGGCTGTGGGTTCATCCAGTATAAGAACTGAAGGATTGAACAAAAAGGCAAGGGCCGCACTTACTTTCTGGATAGTTCCACCGGAAAGCGTTCTCATCCTTTTATTCATCAGATTGTCCACAGAAAAGGCTTTTATAAGGTCTTCGTCTAAAGCAGTCTTTTTATTCCGGATATCTTTCATCATACCAAGTACCTGACCGATAGTCATGTTATCCGGATACCTTCCTATTTGAGGCATATAACCGATCTCATCCCGGTATTGCCAATGGTTTAAAATATTCTTATTATTAAATGTAATACTCCCGCTGTCTGGTACAACCATGCCAAGAATCGCCTTGATCAGCGTGGTTTTACCACAGCCATTGGGACCAATTAAGGCAATACATTCCCCCTTTTCACAAATAGTGGATACATTATCCAGCGCTTTCAGGTTCCCAAATTGCTTGTTTATATTTTTAATTGTAATCATTTATAATGTTATAAATCCCTTGAAAAACTAAAAAGCCTTCTTCATCATCGGGGCCGTATCTTTTAAATTTTCAGGAGTAAGACTTGGTAAAATTTTTTCAGTTTTATCCAGTAATGTGGTAATAAAACTTCTGAACAATATCATTGCTGCAGGATATTTTTCTACTATCATAGAGTACATGCTTACCGGCCGATAAGGGATATCCCCTATCTTATCCTTGTTAAGATCATACCCTTCATATTTATCCCAGTAATTGTTTTTGAATTCATTTAATACAAGTGAGCCATTGGTTCCAACATCGAACGTATTACCAATGAAATTATTAAGCTCTAAAACAACGCCCATACAACTGGCCTGAATTTTCAGAGCCCATCCATTATTTTCAAAAGTGTTGCGCTTCATATGGATCCGGTTTGCTCCTTCCATATAAATCGCACTGGTATTTTTAGTAAAATAATTTCCTTCCATAAAGCCGTCTGAGATCTCTTTCAACAATATCCCATAAGCTGCGTCTCCCCAGTTCTCTTCAAAATAATTACTAAACATTTTAATCCTGTTTGAATACATCACAGAAACTCCCGAGCCATTATTTCGGAAAACATTATTAACGTACATATCATCATTAGAGAACATGAAATGCAATCCATAACGGATATTCTTAATAGAAGTGTTGCGCCAGATAACAGAGTTCTTGACAAACTCAAAATAAATACCATCCCGGTGACCGGTTATCTTATTTCCAATTATGCGGAGACTATCACTTTTCCAGCAGTGAATACCGTTTCCGCTTTGTTGCTCCTCTATACTGACCGCTGTGAGTTTGTTATTTTCAATGGTCCCGTTGATACAGTTCTGCAGGTAGATCCCGAAAAAAGTATCCTCGAGAATGTTATTTCTGATAGTGACATTGTTGCTGTCATAAACTTTGATCCCACTCAGATCTTCGAGGCTGGAAATTCCAGAATGTATTAATCTAAACCCATCAATGATAAAGCCATGGGCTTTTACAGAAACAACTTCATATTTTTTTTCACCATCAAGAACCGGAAAATTTATCCCTTTCAGAACGATGCTTTTTGTTATGACCAGATTTTTTTCTCTATAATGGCCTGCATCTACTAAAACTGTATCACCGGAACGGGCTGCTTTTACCCCTGCAGTAATGGTCTTAAAGGTGCGCCCTGCACCAACCAAAATAGTTTTAGCTGACGCAGAATAACACAATAAAAGGCATAAAGAAAAAAGGGTGTATTTCACTTTTGCATATCCTCCCAGGTAATTGAATTACCATAAAACTCAGGCAGGGCTTTTGCCAGACTATCTTCATGACTAAATGCTGCAATATTGCCGTTCATTGGACTCTTTAATGCCGGGCTCTGAAGAAAATGGGCCTCATTAACATTCAGCAGGTTATGCGGACTGTTAAAATTCACAAAATAAACACCGGCAATATCCTTTTTATCAAGCTTCCCTGAATTTAAAAAGGCTTTAATACAATGCTGATCATCAAATTTATATATTTTACTCTTTTTAGTAACGATTTCTCCGCCAAACCTGTTATCACTGATGGTCATCTTACAGAAATCACAATTGTCTTTTCCTATGCGAATTGGTTCTGGCTCTGTGCTGCAGGAGTTTAATAACAAGCATAAAATCCCAACTGAAGCTAACTTAATTGATGAGTTCTTTTTGGATTCTTTTTGAAATCTTTTCCATTCATAGACCACCAGGCCTAATAAAATACCTCCTGTAGCAATGAAAATCCACCCGCCGATATCAGGGACTGAATAGGCCCCGAAATTTAACAGTTGTTTAAATCCTATCAGAGGGGGCTGATAAGCCATGCCTGGAACTATTATGGCGGCATTGGGATCTAAATTATGACCGTAATTATACTCCCATCTCCAGAAATCCACCATTGCCAGAACGCCAAAGGCTACAAAAAGTCCGAATAAAATATTCATCCATTTTCTTCTTGCTGTTATGGCAACCAGCATAAAAAGGATAGAAAAGAACACAATTATTCCAGGCAAGACCTTAAACTCAACAAAATCCTCAGTATGCAATGTTTTCATACCAATGTAATGATTAAGACCGTTAATAATATCAACATTACCAGCCAGCCTATTGGCATATATTAGCAAATTTAAGCCTTCAGGATATTGTGGAGCCATTAAATCTATTCGCCAAAGGGGGGTAAATAATACAAGCAGCAAGGCTAATCCGCATATTAAAATTGCGATCCTTGATAAGCCTGTTATCTTATCATTCTTCATAATTAAGATTTTTTAAAAAAAGGTATGGGAAGATAGGTATCCGATCCCATACCTGTATTTATACTATTTCTTCGTGGCAGCTCCCTGATTTTGAGCAGTTACATCTGTTTTCGGCAAATTGGTACCGGTACTAAAACTGATAGGGACATTACTGCCTGCCGGAGATACTCTGACGTATCCTGACATCTCCTGGTGCAAGGCACTGCAGAAATCGGTACAATACATCGGATACATTCCAGCCTTCTTTGGCACCCATTTCAGGGTTGTTGTTTCACCCGGCATGACTAATAGTTCTGCATTCAATGCTCCCTTTATGGCAAAGCCATGGGGTACATCCCAGTCCTGTTCAAGATTAGTGGTATGAAAATAGACTTCATCACCAACTCTGATCCCTTCAATATTATCCGGAGTCAGGTGGGAACGCATCAGGGTCAGGTTAACATGGACTTTATTGCCTTCACGAAACACTTTAGCTGTGCTCTCGCCTTTGGATGCATATGGGTGATTGTTTTCTTCAATCTTAAAGAATTTAACTGACTTATCCCTGATTACGCTGGCAGCCACGGCCTGGGCATAGTGCGGTTCGCCGATGGTAGGATAATCGAGTATCAATTGCATCTTATCTCCGCTGATATCGTATAACTGAGCACTTTGAGCCAGTTCTGGTCCGGTTGGTAGGAAACGGTCCTTAGTGATCTTATTGTATGCGATAAGGTATTTTCCTGTTGGCTTTTTTGAATCTCCACCAGGTATCATTAAGTGACCAACTGAATAGTATGTAGGAACCCTGTCAAGTACTTTTAGATCCTTCACATTCCATTTAACAACCTCGCTTGATACAAACATTGAAGTATAAGCATTTCCCTTATCATCAAATTCTGTATGCAAAGGACCTAATCCTGGCTTTTTAACTTCCCCATAAAGAGCTGCTTCATACTTAATTACGGGAATGCCATCATATTCACCGTCAAAAGCCTTATCTGCTATGGCCTTCTGAATCTTATCAAAACTGAATACAGGGATCAAGGCTGCGAGTTTTCCACTTCCAACTATATATTCACCTGTTGGATCAACATCACAACCATGCGGAGATTTAGGACATGGTATCATATATACCAGTCCGGGATAATCCCGTATATCCAAAACAGTTACCTGTTTTTTCATAGTTGAAGTAGCGGTATGGGTCTTTTCATCAAAGCGGTTGCTGGCATAGTTCACAGCCTGTTTCCTGCCTTTACCAGATTTGATCAATTGTTCTGCCATCTTCCAGTTCACGGCCATGATAAAATCCTTATCACGCTTAGATGCATTTACTTCCAATAAAGTGTTGGCCTGTTCAGTGTTGTAGGTACTAAAGAAAAACCAGCCGTTAGATTTACCCTTCCCTGCATGACTTAAATCAAAGTTGACACCAGGGCCCTGCAGCTGAAATGCAACATCCATATTACCACTAGTCTTATCCACACTGATAAAACTGATGGTACCTTTAAAATTCTCCTTGTAAGTATTGATCGGAACATCCCCGTTTTTATCATCGGGTGGAATACTAAACCTTGTTCCTGCCACGATGTATTCAGAATTTTCTGTAATAAAAGGAGAAGAGTGGTTACCCCCGCTGTTTGGGAGTTCAAGTATTTCTGCCGTACGGAAAGTTTTCAGATCTATCCTTGCAACACGGGGGGTATTATTACCATTAACGAAAACCCAACGGCCATCTATTTCGCCATTAGTCTGCGACATAGAAACGTGGTGAAGATCATCCCAGGGCACTTCGCCATGTGAAGTATTCAACATAGGCTTTGTTTCTTCACTATAACCCCAACCTTTTTCAGGATCTACAGAGAAAACCGGGATTACACGAAGCAGCCTTCCGCTGGGAATTCCATAAACCGCCAGCTGCCCGCTGAATCCGCCGGAAACAAAATTATAATATTCATCATATTTGCCGGGAGCTACATACGTTTTGGAAGCAGCGTCACCGCTGACAACTGATCCGGCATCTTTGGGCTTACATGCATTCATGCTGAATAATAATGCAAGGGCAGCCATTCCCTGTGCATATTTTGGATTTATTTTCATTTTTTTATTTAATTTATGTGATTAAGAACAGTTGAATTCTTTTGATTTTTCCAGGCAAAAGATCTCCATGAGCAGTAAATTTTCAATGCTCCCTCACCATATTTGAGAATTTTACCTGTTACTTTTAGAGATAACTGAGCTTACTTTGCCCCGTCATTCCTGCGCATAAACTCAAGTAAGTGTCTAGCGTCGTCATCAGAAAGATTCTGGTTTGGCATACGTACCAAACATAACTCAAGCTGAGCCTGAACCTCCGGATCTTTATTAATCATTACATCTGTATTTGTTATGAAGTTCATTATCCATTCCGGTTTACGGCGCGCTGTAACTCCAGCCCATCCCGGACCAACTAATCTTTCGTCGGTTAGTTTGTGGCAGCTGCTGCATTTCACTTGAAAAACCTGTTCCCCCATCTTAGCTTTAGCTTCATCCAAGGGTCCAAGTTCAACACTGGTAAATTTACCTTCACCCCTGTTAGGGTCATAAGAGGGGTTCTCATCATCTTTATCCGCTTCCTCACTATGTTCAGTTGTTTCATTATTTGTCTTTTCGGAGCTGCTGTTTCCTCCGCATGCAGCTACAAAAGCGATGAACATAATCACCAGGCTTAGTACAAAAAGTTTTTTCATATTGATTAATTTTATTTTAGAATTATTTGCTTAGACAATTTTAGGGATAGATTAAAGCAATATTTATGCGTTCGATCATATTTGATCAAGGTCATTTATTTTGATAACAAGCATCACCATTTAAGGAACATGGTGGTTTTAAATTTGTTTAATATTTATATTAAAGATGGTTTATGCTTGATATTGATTTATTATTAGCCTGGGGTGCTGCCTTTAAAAAAGTAACTGCCGGAGAATCAATTTTTCTGGAAGGACAATTATGCAGTTATTATCATCAGCTGGTTAGCGGAAGGGTAAGGTGGATAAATATTGATGAAGAAGGCCGGGAATGCATACATTCAATTGTAGAGCCGGGAGAATCATTTGGAGAATTTCCTCTTTTTGATGATGGGCGTTATGCTGCCACAGCTGTTGCTGATGTAGACAGCGTTTTAATAAGGCTTTACAAACCAACATTCCTTCAATTATTAAAAGAAAACAATGACCTGCTTTTTGCTTTTACCAGGCTTTTGTCCAATAGACTAAGGTTTAAATTTTCTCTTATCAGTACATTTGGCACCAACTGCCCGGAGCATAAAATAGCTAATCTGATCAACCATCTTAAAACTGAGAACAAAAATTTTTGCAAAGATTGTTATCAGTTAAAACTAACCCGGCAACAGATTGCCGACATGACAGGACTTAGAGTTGAAACAGTAATAAGAACTATGCGAAATATGCATGAAAAAGGAGAAATTAAAATTTTAAGAGGAAAAGTCTATTGCCAGGATTTGATTGAAATCGTATCTCATCAGCTGAATACAACTGCATGAAAAAATTCTTATCGGGATGGCTTACCGTTTCATTTCTAAACTTGCTGCTGGTGGCAGCTCTTGGACTAATACTTCGTTATAAAATCGCCTTTTATCTGCCCTGGATAGAACAAAAATACCTTCTTCACAGTCATTCCCATTTCGCATTTTCAGGCTGGATCACACAAACTTTAATGGTATTGCTTATTCACTATCTGATTAAAAAAAATGGGGAAGGAGCCATAAAAAAATACCGCTGGCTGCTTTATGCAAACCTTATTACGGCTTATGGAATGCTGTTCAGTTTTATTATACAAGGCTATGCGTTTTTTTCTATCAGTTTTTCAACCCTATCAATTTTTGTTTCATTCTTCTTTGCAATCTATTACTGGAAAGATCTGAACCGCATTAATGAAAAAAGAGTCAGCCATCTATGGCTTAAAGCATCTCTTCTTTTTTGTATAATATCTTCTCTGGGTGCATTTGCACTTGCCTATATGATGGGAAACAAAATTACCGATCAGAATTGGTACCTGCTTTCAGTTTATTTTTATCTGCACTTTCAATATAATGGATGGTTCCTCTTTGCCGGCATGGGGCTTCTGGTTAACAAGCTGGAACAATCAAATCAATTTGATAAGAGTTTGTATTATTCTTTCATACTCTTTAGTTCTGCCTGTATTCCAGCTTACTTATTATCTATACTCTGGATTCCATTTCCAATGATTATTTATGGGGTGATTATGACGGCGGTAATAGCTCAGTTAGTTGGGTGGACATTAATGATAAAAGTGATCATAAAAAGCAAACCATTTATTAGTGAACAGTTCTCAAAACATGGCCGATTGCTTTTACTTCTTTCAGCAATAGCATTTACAATTAAATTACTGCTGCAATCCGGATCTATTCACCCCGAACTAAGCCAGTTATCCTATGGTTTCAGACCCATCATAATAGGCTATCTCCATCTGGTTCTTCTGGCTGTGACCAGCATTTTTATTTTAGGGTATATTATCGCCCTGAAATTAATTCCGGCAAGTAAACTCTTATTGGCGGGGGCTTTTATTTTTATCGGAGGAATAATTCTTAATGAATTATTGTTAATGATTCAGGGCATGGCCGCATTGTCATATACAGCTATCCCATTTATTAACGAATCCTTGCTATTTGCAGCGTTTACCCTTTTCTCAGGAATAGCTCTGATGGTTTATTCCCGTCTGAAAAGCGATCAGGGAAATTAACTTTACAATCTTATAATGACCATTTCAGCTTTTGCTGGGAGCTTGAAAATTCCTTTTCCTCCTCCGGATAATCATTGTCTTTTTGAAACCACTTTCCTGATTTTCTCTTTTTCATTTTCATTTTCAGATAATTAATTACCGGAAAATAGTGAAGCAATAAATTAAATCAATGCTTCTTCTTAGCTAAAAAACAATCTGGTTAATTGTGACGCTCATCACACATTGGAATGACAATCGTCATAGCATTGTCAAAAAGATATCTCTAATCTTGATTAAGAATTTCAGACTAAGAAAATATTTCTGAGGTCTTCAAAACAGGAGTTTAAGAAAATAATTAAACAAAAAGATCATGAAAGCAAAGTTAATGACAGCGGTACTCGTAATTGGATTTATAGCAACCAGTTTTACCCTGATTGAGCAAAACAAACCATGGACGGTGCCGGATGCGGCTAAAACCAAAAAAAATCCGGTAAAAGCTGATGCCCAGACTATTGCCACCGGCAAGTCTTTATGGAATACACACTGTAAATCATGCCATGGTGCAAAAGGGTTAGGAGACGGAAGTAAAGCTGCTCAGTTAGATACTGAACCTGGAGATTTCTCCAAGGCTTCAACCCAATCCCAGACAGATGGGGCTTTATTTTATAAAACAACAGAAGGCCGCGACGATATGCCATCATTTAAAAAGAAAATTGCGGATGAAGATGACCGCTGGGCTCTCGTAAATTTCATGAGAACCCTTAAAAAGTAAGAATAAAGCACTGCTCCATAAGAGTAGTGCTTTTTTATTTCAAAAAGGTTTTCAGCGTATTATCAGCTGCCATACTTCTTTGACCATTCACAAATCTAACAATTATGCAAATGTCCCAAAAAACCCCTACAAGAAAGAAATTCCTTCTATGGAGTGCTGTTCTGCTTAGCTCAGCTACCCTGCTAAAATTTTTAAAAGGGTCCAGGGAAACCAAAACCGAAACTGTAAAAATGCTTACACAGGATGGTAAACTGGTGGAAATAAACAAGGAACTCCTGGCATCCTCAAAGCACAAAATCAGTTCAGAGGAATTGCAGCAGTGGATTAAAAAATAAAACTATGGCAATGAACAATGACATAAATACATCCCGAAGGGATTTCCTTCTCACCGGGCTTCTGGCTTCTGCCACAATAGCCGGGTGCAACGATAATAACCCATTCGATCCGGAAGAGACAGTTGCGCTTTCTGGTGAAAAGGTCAAGCTGGTTTCTGTTAACGGAGAAGTTATTGAGATTGACAAAGCTTTTCTTAAGCCAGTACCCGAGCTGCATCATCTTACTAATGCCGAAGAAAGGAAAGGTATTGCGGGTAAAAAATTCGTAATGGTTATTGATCTTGCCAGATGTAAAAATTTGAAAAAATGCCAGACTGCCTGTAATCATGCACATCAGGTACATCCGGGTCAGAATTGGATTAAGGTTTTGAGCATGCAGGAGGATGCGTCTACTGCACCTTACTGGCAGCCAACCACCTGTATGCATTGTGATGAACCTCCCTGTGTGAAAGTCTGCCCTGTGGATGCCACATTTAAACGGCAGGACGGATTAGTACTGATTGACAGTGACCGATGCATTGGCTGCCGTTTCTGTATGGCTGCCTGTCCGTATTCTACCCGAGTATTTAATTGGGAAGAACCCCTTCCTCTTGATATTGAGGTTGAAAAAGTGCAGGCCCAGCATTCAAATGCAATCCCGGTTGAACATTATTCATGTGAAACCAGCTTACCACAAAAGAAAGGAACAGTTGGCAAATGTGATTTCTGTCCTGACATGGCCAGAAAAGGGGAATTACCACATTGTGTAACAGCATGCCCTAACGGAGTATTCATGTTTGGTGACCTGAATGAAGATACAGTAAGCAACGGGGCAGAAACTTTCCGCTTTAGTGACCTGATCAAAGATAAAGCAGGATATCGCTTAATGGAGGATCTGGGAACCAAACCAAGCGTCTATTACCTGCCTCCGGTAAGCCGTAATTTCCCTTATGAATCAGGCCTCGAAAATGAAACTGAAGATATTAAAAGCTCACATTAATTAAATGCCGTGAAAAATTCAACATTTTTAACTTCGGATCAAATCATTCAGGATCTGCTTCCGCAAAAATTCGGTAAACGGGGAATGATATGGACGGCTATCCTCGTTTTAATATGCCTGATAGGTGCATTTGCCTATTACAGACAGTTGAGATATGGCCTGGTCGTAACCAATATGAGAGATTATGTCTCCTGGGGAATTTACATTTCCAATTTCGTTTTTTTTGTAGCCATCAGTTTAGTGGGTTCTTTAATCACCGCCATTCTCCGACTGGCTAATGTACATTGGAGCACACCTTTAACCCGGATAGCCGAAATCATTGCTGTTTCTGCTATCATTTTCGCCGCCCTTATTATCATAGTGGACATGGGTCGTCCGGAGAGGTTTATGAATATAATTCTCTATGGCCGTTTACAATCACCCATTATGTGGGATGTAATAGTAATCGGGACTTATTTTTTCATCAGTTTACTGCTTCTATATTTTCCGCTCCTCCCCGATCTGAAGATCCTTATAAAGCATAAGGAAGCCTCAGGAAACCGACTGAATAAACTGTACCGTTTTCAGGGTTCATTCTGGAAAGGGACCAAAGAGCAGTTCCGCTTAAGCGACAAAGCAATCAATATTCTTTGTATTCTAATAATTCCGGTAGCCTTCTGTATTCACACGGTAACTTCCTGGTTATTCGCCACCACCTACCGCCCAGGCTGGGACAGTACGAATTTCGGAGCTTACTTTATTTCCGGGGCATTTTTGGTAGGTGCAGGTGGTGTAATTGTAGCCATGTATGTTTTTCGAAAATCCTATAGGATGGAAAAATATATCACGGATATGCATTTCGAAAAAATGGGCAGAATAGCCGTTCTTCTGGCTCTGGTTTATCTCTATTTCAATGTCAATGAATACTTGGTTCCAGCCTTTAAAATGAAAAAAGCTGAGGAATCTCATTTAATTCAGCTATTTACAGGAGAATATTCACTCATGTTCTGGTTTGCCATACTTGTAGGTATGATCATTCCGGTCATTATACTATTATTCAAAAGAGGCAGAAAGCCACTCCCCATGTTTGTGGCGGGTATAATGATTGTTATTGGAGCCTGGTTTAAACGATACCTGATCGTTACTCCTACTTTGCTGCACCCCATATTACCTATGCAGGATGTTCCGCAAAACTATCTTCATTATTTCCCAAGCTGGGAAGAATGGGCCATTGCTATGGGCTCCATGGCCGGGGTTCTGTTAATCATTACCTTTTTTGTAAGGATATACCCCATTATTCCTATCCAGGAAACTATTACTGAACAAACTCAAGACCATGAAAAAGATGAAGCTCAATAAATACAGTCTTCTGTTAATATCCGTGTTTTTCATTTTCCCGTATTCAGGAAGTGTAGCGCAGGAAAAATCAGCTCCTAAGGAATTGGTAAAACTGCAATACTTTAATAATAACAACCGTGTACAGTATCTTATTCTGGAAAGTACGCTCAAGGAAAACAAAGTGATTAGTCCGAGGATAAATATGGAATACCAGCTGTATCTCGATAGCATTACAAAGGGAACCTTGATTGCTAAACTGAAGACAGATAAAAACGGTAAAGCCAAGGCTTTTATTCCACCATCATTGAAGAATAACTGGAATGGTGCGGCTCAGCATACGTTTATAGTTACCTCCGGTGAAGAAGAGATTATATCCGATTTTCTCATAACCAGATCCCGGATAACACTCGACACCGCAACAAGTGATGGGGTAAAAAATATTACGGTATCTGTAATGAAATGGGAAAACAATACTTGGATACCTTCACCGGAAGTTGAACTCAAAGTGGGAATAGCAAGGACAGGGGGGAGTATTCTTCCCGCGGGCGATGAGGAAACCTATACAACGGATTCAAGCGGTACTGTAGCAGTAGATTTAAAGAAGGACAGTTTGCCTGGTGATCTGAAGGGAAACTATGTTCTTGCAGCAAGAGCTGATGATAATGAAGAGCTTGGGAATCTTCTTATAGAAAGAACCGTTCCCTGGGGTCTTGTAACGAAAACTGATAACTCATTCTTCCAAAAGCGCACGCTCTGGACAACCCGTTTCAGAACCCCCCTATGGTTGTTGTTTATGGCTTATTCAATTGTCATTGGTGTTTGGGGCACTATTATTTACCTCATTGTCCAGTTATACAAAATAATAAAACTGGGTGATACACCTACAGCCAAATACCATACTGATAAATCAAAAAGCGAAATACATTTAACAGACCTGGTGGAAAAGACCTGAGATAAAAATCAGGCAGCGATAAACTTTTTAAAAACTTTAAAATTTTATCCTATGACTGCATTAAACATTTTATTAGAAGAACACAACCTCCTTTTAAAGGCGGTAGAAACGACTAAGAATATCCAGAAAATCATGGATGATGAAGTGTATTATACGCAGGCCCAGGGGATAATTTTATTTTTCAGAAATTTTACTGAAATATATCATCACCCCAAAGAAGATGATATTTTATATCCTTTGCTGCGCAATCGCTCAGAAACTTTAAGCGGCGAACTTTTATATGAAATATGCGACAATCATGATGATTTCAAAATCATGATAGGAAATATAGAAGACACTTACCTCTGCTATCACTATGATGAATTAAGGAATGCTACAGATATATACATCCAGGCACTGGAAAATCATATCAGAAGAGAAAATGAAATTGTTTTAAGCGTGGCCCTGACACTTTTAGACGAAACCGAATGGGAAACAGTATTAAATCAATTTAATGAACATGATGAGAGAAACGGGTACAAAGAGGATCTGATAAATGATTTTTTAAAAATTGAGAGTTTGAATGAACCGGTTTAATCGCCAAGACCATGAAAGCAAAGTCAAGAATAATAGATGGCAATGAAGCTGCTGCCTATATTGCTTATAAGACAAGTGAGGTTTGTGCAATATATCCTATTACTCCCTCCTCTGCCATGGGCGAATTTTGCGATGAATGGTCTGCTGCAGAAATCAAAAATGTTTTCGGCGTAGTTCCAAGAGTGATGGAAATGCAGAGCGAGGGCGGAGCGGCAGGAGCGGTCCACGGTGCTTTGCAGGCCGGAACGCTCGCCTCTACTTTCACCTGCTCCCAGGGACTTTTGCTGATGATCCCTAATATGTACAAAATTGCCGGAGAGCTGACCCCTTCTGTTTTTCATATTGCGGCCAGAACACTTGCTACACATGCCCTATCTATTTTTGGAGACCACTCGGATGTCATGTCAGTCAGGCAAACAGGATGGGCCATGCTCTTTGGTCGTAATTCCCAGGAAGCAATGGATATGGCCTTGATTGCTCATGCTTCCACCTTAAAATCTAAAATTCCCTTTTTAAATATTTTTGACGGTTTCAGAACGTCCCATGAATTGACTAAGGTTGAGGTTATTCCTGATGATATTATTTTAAAAATGATGGATGAAAGTGATATTCTTGCTTTCAGACATCGTGCACTGTCCCCGGATCATCCATCGATCAGGGGAACCGCTCAAAATCCTGATGTTTTCTTCCAGAGCCGCGAAGCCAGCAACACATACTATGACACTGCCCCATCTATAGTTCAGGGAATTATGGAAAAATTCGGAAAGCTTACTGGCAGAAATTATAAGCTCTATGAATACCATGGTCATGCAAATCCCGACAGGATTATTATAATAATGGGTTCTGGTGCCGGTGCAGTAAATGAAACAGTCAATTATCTTACTAAACAGGAAGAAACTGTGGGGTATTTGTACGTCCGGTTGTTCCGTCCGGTCGACGCCGGAGAATTCGTTCAGAGTATTCCGGTTTCGGTAAAGAGCATCTGTGTACTGGATCGATGTAAAGAACCAGGATCTATCGGCGATCCTCTTTATATGGATGTTGTGAATATGATGGCTGAAAAATGGAAAGGAGGAAAAATTAATATTGTAGCTGCCAGATATGGACTTGCCTCAAAGGAATTTACACCTGGTATGGTTAAATCAATATATGAGGAGCTGAAGAAAAATGAACCCCGGAATCATTTTACCATAGGAATTGATGATGATGTAACCCACAAAAACCTTGACTATGATAAAGCATTTACATTAGAAAATCATCTGTTTCGGGGGCTTTTCTATGGTTTGGGAGCAGACGGCACCGTCAGCGCAAATAAAAACTCAATTAAAATCATCGGTGAGACTACCGACAATTATGTTCAGGGATACTTTGTATATGATTCCAAGAAATCGGGGTCATTAACTGTTTCCCATTTACGATTTGATAAAAGCCCTATTCATTCCACATATCTGATCAATTCAGCGAATTTTATAGCCTGTCATCAATTCAACTATATCAATAAATATGATATCCTGAAAACTGCAGAAAAAGGGGCAACATTTTTACTAAACACTCCTTATGAAACGGAGGATGTTTGGAACAGACTCCCGAGCAGGGTTCAGGAACAGATCAAAAGTAAAGAGCTGAAGTTCTATGTTATCAATGCCTCAAAAGTAGCGCGGGAAACCGGCATGGGTTCACGCATCAATACCGTTTTGCAAACCTGTTTTTTCGCCATTGCCAATATTCTGACAAAAGAAGATGCAATACAAAGGATTAAAAATGCGATCCGAAAATCGTATTCCTCAAAAGGTGAGAAAGTCGTTCTGAAGAATTTTGAAGCCGTTGATAAAACGATTCAGAACCTGAATCAGATTGATTATTCAGATTATACAACAGGAACTCTGGAAACAGAAAAAATGATTTCGGCAAACGCTCCTGATTTTGTGAGGGATGTATTAGCGAAAATATTAGCCTTTGAGGGAGATGAATTGCCTGTCAGTGCATTTCCTCCAGATGGGACTTATCCTCTGGGAACCACTCAATTTGAAAAACGGAACATTGCTGACAAAGCCCCTGTATGGGATGAAGATCTATGCTCACAATGCGGTAAATGCTTTCTGATATGCCCTCATGCGGCTATCCGCTGCAAAATCTACAGCAAAACAGAACTTTCCGGCGCTCCCTCCCATTTTAAACATAAAGATCCTATCGGGAAAGAATTTGACAAAGAAAGTGAAGCCTATACTCTGCAGGTATCCGTGGAAGATTGTACAGGCTGCAATCTTTGCGTTGAATATTGCCCAATAACAAGCAAAAGCGATCCGGGGCATAAGGCAATAAACATGCAGGATCAATTGCCGCTAAAAGCTACCGAAATAAAAAATTGGGATTTCTTCCTGTCCCTCCCGGAAATAGACCGTTCACGGGTAAATAAAAACTCTGTAAAAGGGACACAATTATTACAGCCCTTATTTGAGTTTTCGGGTGCCTGCTCCGGCTGCGGAGAAACTCCTTATGTTAAGCTCCTGTCACAGTTGTTTGGGGATCGGATGGTGGTGGCAAATGCAACAGGCTGTTCCTCCATTTATGGAGGCAATCTTCCCACTACTCCCTGGACAACAAATAAAGATGGCTGCGGACCCGCATGGGCAAACTCATTGTTTGAAGATAATGCTGAGTTCGGCCTGGGAATTAAAATGGCTTATGATAAAAAAACAGAAATCGCAAGGAGGATTCTGGTAAACCATAAAGATTTAATAGGAGAAAGCTTAGTCGATGAAATTTTAAATGCCGATCAGAGTTCAGAACCGGGAATTCGCAAACAGCGTGAGTCTGTTAAAGAGCTTAGAAAACGTATCGCATCAGAAAACAGTTTTGATCTTAAGCAATTAAACATAATCGCCGATCACCTGGTTAAAAAATCACATTGGATAATTGGCGGGGATGGATGGGCTTATGATATTGGTTTCGGAGGCCTGGATCATGTGCTTTCTACCGGAGATAAAGTGAATATAATTGTGCTTGATACAGAAGTATATTCTAATACAGGGGGGCAGAAATCAAAGTCAACTCCGATTGGAGCCAGCGCGAAATTCTCTGTGAACGGAAAACAGAATACAAAGAAAGACCTCGCCTTACAGGCAATAGCACATGGCTCGGCATATGTTGGGCAAATTGCCATGGGCGCTAATGATGTACATGCCATTAAAACTTTACAGGAAGCCGAAGCCTTTCCGGGTACCTCCATTGTAATTGCCTACAGCCATTGCATCGCACATGGATACGATATGGCTTATGGAGCTTCACAACAGGAAAATGCCGTTAAATCCGGGTATTGGCCCCTTTTCCGCTACAACCCCTTAAAAGCCAGAGGCGAACGATTTTCCCTTGACTGTAAAGAACCCTCGTTAGCACTCAGGGAATTCTTATACAATGAATCTCGTTTCAGCATTCTGTTACGGCAGGATCCGGAACATGCGGCGATGCTGCTTTCGCATGCCGAAAATGGGGTGCTTAACCGTTGGGAAAGATTACTTGCACTGAAGTCTTTTTAGAAAATTACAGGTACTTAGTACCATGTTAAAATTATAGGATTTAAAACTTAAGCTATCTAAAATGGGATCTGAAGCACTTATAGTATTTTTTCTGGCAGGCATAACCCTCGTAGCCGGAGCCAACTTCTTATCAGATTTAATTTCCCCCAAGTCTGATAATCCAAGCAAAAGAGAACCTTATGAGTGCGGCATGGAAACTGTCGGCCCAACCTGGGTTCAATTTAAAGTGGGATACTATCTGTTCGCTATTTTGTTTCTCATTTTTGATGTCGAAATCGCATTTTTAGTACCCTGGGCGGTTGTTTTCAAAGAAACTGGCTGGGTAGCATTAGTTGAGATCTTTATCTTCTTATTCATTCTCGGTCTGGGCCTGCTATATGCCTGGAAGAAACGCGCATTACGATGGGAGTAGAAATAGTAGAATTGGATCAGTCCTTTCCCGGACAAGTAATCCCCGGAGGAAATGGAGGAAATATTGTAATTACCTCCCTGGATAAAATTATCAATTGGGGTCGTTCCAATTCGCTATGGCCACTATACTTCGGGACCAGCTGCTGTGCTATTGAAATGATGCAGACCGGAGCTGCCCGCCATGACTGGTCACGCTTTGGTTTTGAGGTTGCTCGCCCTTCCCCTCGTCAGGCAGATCTGATTATTATTGCCGGAACCATTGTAAATAAAATGGCCCCATCCCTGCGAAGGCTTTACGATCAAATGGCAGAGCCAAAATATGTCATAGCTATGGGTGCATGTGCAATTTCGGGCGGACCATTTTACTATAATTCTTACTCAGTAGTAAAAGGGGCAGATCATATTATTCCTGTTGATGTGTATGTTCCGGGTTGCCCTCCAAGGCCCGAAGCATTGCTTGAAGGAATGATGATGCTCCAGGAAAAGATCAGGAAAGAAAGTATGAATAATAAAATAAATCCAATAGAGGGCTTCGACCAAGGTTTATAAAACAAAAATTATGACAAACTCCGGATTACAAACTTTAATAAGCTCATGGAATTCGGAATTAATATGTTCAGAAACCGAATCCCAGTTTTTAAATGTCCTGATTAAACCCGAAGACCTTCACGAGTTCGCATTACAGCTTAAATACAATCAGGAAACTTCCTTCGATTTTCTCTTCTGCCTGACCGGAATGGACTGGGGGGCAGATCTGGGAGTTGTCTATCACTTAGAATCCACCCGGCATAAACACCAGATCGTAGTCAAGGTTAATACCCCTGACCGGGATAATCCGGTATTTGATTCCGTCTGTGATATTTGGTTTACTGCTGAATTTCATGAAATGGAGGTCTTTGATTTCTTCGGGATCAAATTCAACAATCATCCGAATTTAAAGCGCCTGTTTATGCCTCCTGACTGGGTGGGATTTCCATTAAGAAAGGATTATACAGATGAAGTCAACATGGTTATTAAATAATAGGATAATGGTCACTGAATGCGAAAATAAAAGTATTAAATCACAGGAATACTTCATTAATATGGGCCCACAACATCCGGCCACGCATGGAGTTTTACGGCTTTTATTAACCATTGACGGGGAGATCATTAAAAATATAGATCCCGATTTGGGATATATCCACCGCTCGATAGAAAAAATGAGCGAGCATAACAGTTATCAGCAAATTGTGCATTTAACTGACCGTATGGATTACCTGTCTGCACATATGAACAACGAAGCGGTCTGTTTAGCAGTGGAAAATGGTTTGGGGATTGAAGCACCAGAACGCGTTAAGGTTATCAGAACAATACTCGACGAATTGACCCGCATCGCCTCTCACACGCTTTGGTGGGGAGTAATGGGAATGGATGTTGGTGCATTAACGACCTTCATGTACGGTTTTCGTGACCGTGAACTTATCAATGATATTTTTGAGGAAACCTGTGGTGCCCGGCTAACAATGAATTATAATATCCCGGGAGGTTTGATGTTTGACATTCATCCCAATTTTGTTCAGCGGACAAAAGATTTTTTAGCGCACTTCAAAACCAAACTTCCCGAGTATGATTCCTTATTAACAGGAAATATAATCTTTCAAAAAAGGATGAAGGGGATCGGCATTCTAACCAGAGAAGATGCAATTTCTTTTGGAACCACCGGTCCGGTGGCCCGCGCATCAGGATTCGCCTGCGATAACAGAAAACACAACCCGTACAGTGCCTACCCCCGGGTACAATTTGATGAAGCCTTAAGCGATGTAGGTGACACATTTGCCCGCTATCAGGTTAGAATACAGGAAATGTGGGAGTCTGTCTCAATCATTGAACAATTGATCGATAATATCCCGGAAGGAGAATACAAAACCCCTACTAATGTGGTCATCAAATTACCAAAAGGGGAGTATTATCAGCGTGTGGAAACAGCCCGTGGGGAGTTGGGAGTCTACATTGTAAGTGATGGAAAGAAAAATCCCTACCGTTTGAAATTCCGCTCACCGGGATTCTCGAATTTATCGGCATTAAAGAAGATGGCCGTAGGAAGTAAACTTGGAGATCTGGTAGCCATAATGGCCACTTTAGATATTGTTGTACCCGATATTGACCGGTAATATTATGAATATCCTCAATATAACACAAAGTATTCACCTCTGGCTATTCGGATTAATGCCCTCACCATTGGCAATTGTAGCTGAAAACATGCTGATCGGAGTGGTCTTTCTAACCATATTTGCCTTGTCTGGACTAATATTGGTATGGCTGGAGCGCAGAGTCGCAGCCTTTTTCCAATTGCGTGTAGGTCCTAACCGTGTTGGACCACTGGGATTGTTTCAAACCGTAGCGGATGCATTAAAACTCGTTTCAAAAGAATTAACCGGCACCTCGAAAGCTGACAAATTCTTATACAATTTAGCGCCATATTTTGTAATTATTTCTTCCTTAATGGCACTATCTGTTCTGCCCTTTTCGCAGGAACTCCATGCCTTTGACATAAATATCGGAGTGTTTTTTTTAATTGCAGTTTCATCCATGGGGGTTATCGGAATCCTGCTTGGAGGCTGGTCTAGCAACAATAAGTATGCTTTAATAGGGGCTATGCGCTGCGGTTTACAAACCATTAGCTATGAATTATCAGTCGGGCTTTCTATACTCACAATCGTTTTATTATCCGGCACCTTACAGATTTCCGGAATAATTTCTGCTCAACAAACCGGCGGCTGGTTCATCCTTCAGGGCCATATTCCCGCATTGATCGCTTTCGCCATTTTTATGATTGCTGGAACTGCAGAAACCAACAGAACCCCCTTCGATTTAGTTGAAGCTGAGTCGGAATTAGGCGCCGGATTTCACACTGAATATTCAGGGATGAAATTCGCCTATTTCTTCTTATCCGAGTTTATTAATATGTTCATAATTGCTGCTCTGGGCACTATTCTTTTCTTCGGGGGCTGGCTATCACCCTATGGGATTACAGAATCTGTCCCATTGCTAGGGGTTTTCTGGTTTTTATTAAAGGTATTCGGCTTAATATTCCTGATGATGTGGTTTCGCTGGACTTTCCCCCGTTTGAGAGTTGATCAGTTACTTACCCTGGAATGGAAATATTTATTGCCAATAAACCTGTTCAACATTGTCTTTATGGCGGTAATCGTCTGGTTGGAGCTAACCATAAATTTTTAGGCTATGAGTTATTTTTCAGATATATATAATGGGGTTAAATCTTTGCTAATTGGGATGTCCGTTACCGGAAAGTATTTCATTAATGCCCGTAAAGAAATAATTACCCGGCAATATCCAAACAACCGTGATACCTTAAAGATGTTTGACCGCTTCAGGGGGGAGGTGATTATGCCTCATGATGAAAACAATGAACACCGCTGCACCGGATGCCAGAAATGCGAATTAGCCTGTCCGAATGGTTCGATAGAAATTATCTGGGAACGTGCTTTAGATGAAGAAACCGGGAAAAAAGTCAAAAAAATCGATAAGCATATTTATCATCTTTCAATGTGTACAATGTGCGGATTATGTGTTGAAGCCTGCCCTACGGATGCTATAAAATGGAGTCAGAACTTTAATAATTCTACATACGACCGGACACAACTGACACACGTTTTAAATAAGCCGGATTCTAAAGTGGCCCCTGGCGTAAAAGAAACTGAATGATTATGGAAAGAATTATTTTTTACATTTTATCGCTTATCATGATCGTATTTGCGATCGCTTCAGTCACCAGCCCCCGGATCCTGAGAGCGGTAGTCTATCTATTATTTGTACTTATAGGGGTGGCAGGATTTTATTTCCTGGTTGGCTATAACTATCTGGCTGCTATACAATTAACAATCTATGCAGGCGGCATTATCGTACTTTTTATTTTATCTGTTCTGCTTATACATCAGATTGACACCGACATGGAAGCGGCTTCCCTTGCCCGGAGAGGAATTGTGGGCATTGTTTGCTTATTTGGTGCGGGACTTACCTTATCTGTAATATGGTCTCACCCTTTCGCCTTGCCCCAGAACAGCAGCTTGCCCACAGAGGTAGCCCTTATTGGAAAAGGCATGTTAAGCTATGGCGAAGGCGGATATATTTTGCCATTTGAAGTAATTACCGTTCTACTACTTGCTGTCCTGGTTGGGGCCATTATCGTATCGAAAGGAATCCGTTTATCACTTAAAGAATTGTAATATGCCCGCAGGAGTTTCTTTACACGAGATATTAACGCTTACTACTCTACTATTCTTCATAGGAGTATACGGGTTTTTAACGCGGAAAAACTTGATTTCAATACTCCTTTCCATTGAACTAATTCTCAACGCCGGAGCAATAAATTTTGTAGCTGTCAACAGATACCTGTATCCTGACATGCTGCAGGGTGTTTATTTCTCAGTATTTATTATCGCCGTAGCCGCTGCAGAAACCGCCCTTGCTATTTCCATTATTATCAATTTATACAGGCTGGTCACTTCAGTTGAAGTGAAAGAAACGGAAACCATGAAGTATTAATACTTAAGCAGATGAATTTTAGCTATACCGCATTAATCCCCTTAATTCCATTTGCAGTTTTTCTGATATTAGGCCTCAACAGCTTAAAAATTAAAGAAAATACCGCAGGAATAGTTGGGGTTTCAGGTTTACTGGCCAGTACAATTCTTTCCTTCTTCACTGCTTATAAATACTTTTTCGAAGTGGGACAGACAGATGGGGTGTTTCAGACATTTGTTGAGAAAACAGTCTGGATGAATTTCAATGAGAAGCTAGCTATTGATATGGGGGTATTAATCGACCCTATTTCGGTGATGATGCTCATAGTGGTATCAACAATATCCCTGATGGTACACTTATACAGCAGGGGGTATATGAAGGGCGATCCGGGTTTTACACGGTTCTTCGCCTATTTATCCCTTTTCTCCTTCTCAATGTATGGTTTAATCTTAGCCACGAATTTATTCCAGATCTATATTTTCTGGGAGCTGGTCGGAGTATCTTCATTTTTACTTATAGGATATTATTATACCAGGCCATCAGCTGTTTCTGCAGCTAAAAAAGCATTCATCGTTACCAGATTCGCTGACTTTGGTTTTCTGATAGGTATTCTGATGATGGGTTTCTATACGGGAACTTTTGATTTTTTAAGCCTTAATGATCCCTCTGCCTTACAGGACATAAACTCCCCAATCATGCAGAATTCCGGGATTACCTTTATGGGTTTTTCCGTAATTACAACTGCACTTGTTTTGATCTTTGCAGGTGGTGCCGGGAAATCAGCAATGCTGCCATTTCACATCTGGTTACCTGATGCCATGGAAGGACCAACACCCGTTTCTGCACTGATCCACGCGGCAACGATGGTTGTAGCAGGCGTATATCTGGTAGCACGTTTATTTCCAATGTTTTATTTTGTGGAAAATGGAGCTGCTTTAGAGGTGGTAGCTTATGTCGGAGCGATCTCTTCTTTATTTGCCGCGGTTATCGCTCTAACTCAGCATGATATCAAACGTGTTTTAGCCTTTTCCACAATGTCACAGATCGGATATTTGATGATGGCATTAGGAATATCTGGTTATGGAGGGGAAGAGGGATTAGGATTTACGGCTTCGATGTTTCATTTGTTCACTCATGCAATGTTTAAAGCGCTGTTATTCCTATGTGCAGGGTCGGTAATTCACGCTGTTCACAGCAATAATCTGCAGGACATGGGCAGTCTTAGAAAATATCTGCCGGTCACACATATAACCTTTTTAATTGCAGCCCTCGCAATAAGCGGTGTTCCGCCCTTTGCCGGATTCTTCAGCAAGGATGAAATACTGGCAGCAGCCTTTCAAAATAACCGCTTTCTATTTTGGATTGAGTGGATTGTTGCAGGATTAACAGCATTCTATATGTTCCGTTTATATTTCGGTATTTTCTGGGGTAAAGAACAGGTCTATACAGTAAAACCTCATGAATCGCCATTATCCATGACCTTGCCGCTGATGTTTTTGGCGATTATGTCTGCACTTGCAGGTTTTATTCCGTTCAGCAAATTTATAAGTCCGGATTTTATTCCCTATTCAACCCACATGCACTGGAACATTGCCTCCTTGTCGGTTGGTATTGGATTGTTGGGAATTATGATGGCCTGGATACTTTATAAAAAAGAAAGCATCATGCCTGCTAACATATCATCGGGGTTCGGCTTCCTGTATAAATGGACCTTTAATAAGTTCTACTTCGATGAACTTTACATCTTTATTACCCGCAGAATCATATTCAAAAGAATCGCTAAGCCATTCGCCTGGTTTGATAAAAATGTAGTAGACGGCACAATGAATTTAATTGGTAATTCCACCCTTGGTCTTTCAACACAAATGAAAGGAATGCAATCTGGCAAAATACAGGATTATGCCTTCAATTTTGTATCAGGGCTAGTCGTGATAATAATGGTCTTTATCTACTTTATGAATTAATTATTAGGATTATGGATATTCTAACCTTATTTGTTCTGGTCCCTGTTCTGACAATTCTAATTTTGGTTTTTACTAAAAACCTCCCTCAGGCACGTCTGGTCTCTCTTTTCGGTTCGCTGGTACAATTAGGTATGGCCATTAATTTATTTTTTGCTTATTCCCGGGAAAGGATTGTGAATTCAGACATAATGCTTTTCATGAAAGATTATGTCTGGTTTGAACAGTTAAACATTCATTACATAGTTGGGGTAGATGGAATTTCAGTTGTTATGCTCATACTGACTTCCATTGTTGTTCTGGCAGGAATTCTCATATCCTGGAGGGTAAATGATCTGCCTAAGGAATTTTTTATTTCATTAATCGTCCTGGCCACCGGTGTATTTGGATTTTTTATTTCCATCGACCTGTTCACTATGTTCATATTCTATGAAATAGCGGTCATTCCTATGTATCTTTTAATTGGGATATGGGGCTCTGGTCCAAAAGAATACTCGGCAATGAAACTGACATTGATGCTGATGGGCGCCTCTGCTGTTCTGATGGTAGGAATATTAGGTATTTATTTTAATTCCAATGCGGAAGGCGGCCCATTAACCTTCAATATCCTGGAGATCGCGAAGGTGCGCATACCCTTTGAAGCACAAAAAATATTTTTCCCCTTAACCTTCATTGGATTTGCCGTTTTAGGTGCCCTGTTCCCCTTCCACACCTGGTCTCCGGATGGCCATGCCTCAGCTCCTACAGCTGTTTCCATGCTGCATGCAGGGGTTTTAATGAAATTGGGAGGATATGGAATATTCCGGGTTGCCATGTATCTATTACCGCTGGGCGCAATGGAATGGTCCTGGTTCTTTATCATATTATCTTCATTCGGTGTAGTTTACGGAGCTCTTGGTGCCATCCGGCAGAATGATTTAAAATACATTAATGCCTATTCTTCAGTAAGCCACTTAGGGATGGTTCTGGTAGCATTGCTCATGCTCAATAAGACAGCCTGGAATGGGGCAATACTGCAGTCATTGTCACACGGATTTATGACAGCGCTTTTCTTTGCCTTAATCGGGATGATCTATGAACGCACTCATACTAGAGATATCATGAAACTTGGCGGATTATTAAAGGTACTTCCCTTTATTTCAGCTATATATATCATTGCCGGAATGGCATCGCTGGGCTTACCCGGATTTAGCGGCTTCGTTGCGGAGATGAATATTTTTGTGGGTGCTTTTCAGCATGCTGACCTCTTTCGAAGAATAGCCACAATAGCAACTATTTCAGCTATAGTAGTTACCGCGGTATATATCCTACGGGTAGTGGGCCTCATGCTCCTGGGTCCTATGAAAAATGAGGAATTCAATCATCTTCCTCCTTCAACCTGGAATGAGCGCTACGGCATTTTTTTACTCCTGATACCAATAATAGGTATCGGTTTAGCACCTCTCTGGTTGAGCGATATGATTTTAGATAGTTTGGTTCCATTCATTGCACAATTCAACAATTAAACCTTTAAAGATGGATTTCAATAGCTTATTACTCATGCGCCATGAACTGGTTCTTACACTTATCATCCTGGTGATGGTTACTGCCGAAATTTTTGTCGGTGAAAAGAACAGGAAGAACCTTGTTTATCTGGGCATAATACTTTTTGCAATCCACACTGCATTCGCATTAATTCCTTTAGCTGAGGGAGTACTTTTCGGAGGCATGTTTAAAACAAATCTTATAACTCACTTTTTTAAAAGTGTGCTGAATTTCGGAGTATTGATTTTGCTGCTTCAAACCGGCGACTGGCTCCGTGATAAAGTCGCAAACCGTGAAAAAGCAACTGAATTTTTCATACTGATGTTCTCGTCTTTATTAGGGCTTTATTTCATGATTTCTTCAGGAGATTTCCTGATGTTTTATCTGGGCCTGGAGCTCTCCACGTTACCGATTACCGCTTTAGCGGCCTATGAATCGATGAAACAAAAATCAAGTGAAGCAGGGATAAAACTCATCCTTTCTGCATCGGTAGCAACAGGCACTTCGCTTTTCGGGATTTCAATTATGTATGCTACTTCCGGCTCCCTTTATTTCGGGATGATGTCAGTTACAACATCTGATCTGACCATCCTGGGATTTTTAATGTTCTTTTCAGGTTTAGCCTTCAAAATATCTCTGGCACCTTTCCATTTCTGGACAGCCGATGTGTATGAAGGAGCACCCATCGGTGTGGCCTCCTACCTATCGGTAATTTCAAAAGGAGCGGCATCATTTATCTTATTGGTTTTATTTTTCACCGTTATGAAGCCCCTTGAAGGGGTTTGGACCTACCTGCTATATGCCATTGCTTTACTTACCATGTTTATAGGAAATCTTTTTGCTTTACGACAGCAAAATCTGAAGCGGTTCCTGGCATTTTCATCCATAGCACAGGCCGGGTTTATTGTGCTGGGATTTCTCTCCGCAGACCAGCTTGGAGCAACTACCGTAATTTATTTTGTCCTGATCTATGTCTTCTCAAATCTGGGAGCCTTTGGAGTTGTCCAGGCTGTTTATAATGCCACAGGGAAAGAAAACATTTCGGAATATGAAGGTTTATACAGAACAAATCCAAATTTAAGCCTGATCATGTTACTGGCTTTATTTTCCCTTGCCGGAATACCGCCACTTGCTGGCTTTTTCGGAAAATTCTTTTTATTTATCGCAGCAGCCTCAAAAGGATACTACTGGCTTGTATTCCTTGCGGTTATAAATGTGGCTATTGCTTTATATTATTACCTATTGGTAGTAAGAGCCATGTTTTTACGAAAAAATGAAAACGCTATACCCTATTTCAAATCCAAACCGATGATGCGGATAGGTTTGATTTCTACGGTGGCTGGCATTATAACACTTGGAATTTACAGCCCTCTGTATGATTATATATTCAGAATTAGCGAGAATATATTTAAATGAACAAATATTTCTTAAACTCAGGTAATGAACCTGGATTAAGCAATTTAAATCCCAGTTTATGACACTTTTAGGATCACATCAGTTTGGAGATATCGCCGGTCAGCGTGTCACTTTTGTAGAGAAAAGGATTGATAAAGAACGATCAGAATTTTTGAGAGCTCTGTTAACCCATAATAATTTCCAGGTTATTGTCAGTGAGGAAGAAAGAAAATCAGGGGAAGATCCCCAATTATATACTGTTGCGGTAACCGATATGGTATTTAACCCTACTCTCTGGGTTTTTCAACGAAGATTGAAAACTTTCGACGGGCGCAAGGTTACTCAGGCTTATTGGAACCAAGATTCAGAGGAGACCAATCCCCGGTATTGGGACTTATAATTTTCATATTACAGTTCGTGTCCAGCCAGTAAAACCTTTGAAATGACTGCCCCGTCCAGGAAGCTAAATCATTTAAAACAAATACTGATAATCAATATGTTAGGATTTAAAAATTATCTGACAATGGTGATAAATGTCATTGAATTGTATGATACGAGTCATGGATTTAGAACCCCTCAAGGGTTAATTTTAATACAGTAAATCTTGAAATTATGGCTATTATAATTACCGAAGATTGCATTAATTGTGCCGCCTGTGAGCCAGAATGCCCAAATGGATCAATTTATGCGAATGGCGAAGAATGGAGATTCTCCGACAAAACAGGCTTATCCGGCATCTTTGTTTCGAAGAGCGGCTTTACCAGCAATGCGGATGAATCTCATCCTGCAATTTCAGAAGATTATTATTATATCGTAGCAGATAAATGCACGGAGTGTGTAGGCTTTCATGATGAGCCTCAGTGTGCATCAGTATGCCCGGTGGATTGCTGTATCCCCGACCCGGATAATGTTGAGTCAAAACAGGAATTAGAAGAAAAGAAAAACACCTTACACCCCTGATCATGATTTATCCGACAGGAAAAATTGAAGGAAGCGGTGATACCTCGGTTATTGTTAAAGAAGCTGAAAGTATTGTCGTTCGCTTCTCTGGCGATTCGGGTGACGGTATGCAACTCACCGGTATGCAGTTTTCAGATACTGCTGCATTATTAGGAAATGATTTAAGTACATTTCCTGATTACCCCTCTGAAATAAGGGCACCTACAGGAACCATTGCGGGTGTTTCTGGTTTTCAGGTCCATTTTGGAAGTAAAGAGATCCTCACCCCCGGAGATGAATACGACGTATTGGTTGTAATGAATGCTGCGGCATTAAAAGTTGATTTGGCACGCTTAAAACAAGGTGGTGTTATCATATCAAATACAGCTGGTTTTGACAGAAAAAATCTGGGATTGGCGCATTATCCTGAAGGGATAAATCCTTTAGAGGATGGCTCCCTGGATAATTTCATTGTCCATAAGATTGATGTTACAAAACATACGAAGGATTGCTTATCAGTAACCGGTCTGGGCACAAAGGATATTGAAAGGTCTAAGAATATGTTCATTCTTGGATTGCTTTTCTGGATGTTCGATAAATCTCTCAATTCAACCATAAAATTTATGGAGGAAAAGTTTGCCGGTAAACCAGACATCCGGGATGCGAATATCCTTACCCTGAGGGCTGGCTGGAATTACGGCGAGAATACCGAAATATTTAATACCCGCTATAAAGTAAATGCTGCCAAATTACCTAAAGGGACCTATAGAAACATAACCGGTAATCATGCCACAGCCATCGGCTTAGTTGCCGCATCAGAAAAATCAGGACTCCCCCTATTCCTTGGTTCATATCCGATCACTCCGGCTACTGATATTTTTCAGGAACTATCAAAGTATAAAGCCAATAATGTAAAAACTTTTCAGGCAGAAGATGAAATTGCAGGAGTATGTTCGGCAATAGGAGCTTCATATGCAGGAAATCTGGCCGTGACGACAACCTCCGGACCTGGTATGGCTTTAAAAACAGAAGCAATAGGTTTGGCCACCATACTCGAAATTCCTTTGGTCATTGTGAATGTTCAGCGCGGGGGCCCTTCAACAGGCTTGCCTACCAAAACAGAACAGGCAGACCTGCTGATGGCCATGCATGGACGTCATGGCGAATCTCCCTTACCTGTAATCGCAGCTTCATCCCCATCTGATTGCTTCCGGATGGCTTACGAAGCCTGCAGGATTGCTGTGGAACACATGACCCCTGTTATCCTGTTAACTGATGGTTATATCGCAAACGGTTCAGAGCCATGGCGCTTCCCTGCAGAAGATGAACTGGAACCCATACATTTCTCCTTCCTTGATAGATTAAATGCCACAGACAAAGAACTGCTTCCCTATAAAAGAGATGAAAATTTCGTGCGGCCATGGATAAAGCCGGGAACTAAAGGTTTGGAACATCGCATTGGTGGATTAGAGAAAGAAAATGAAACAGGAAATGTTTCTTATGATCCATTAAATCATGAAAAAATGGTTCAACTGCGCGCGGCGAAAATTGAAAAGATTGCAGATCATATTCCTCTGGCGGAAGTTGAATCAGGAAATGATAAAGCAAAACTTCTGATCCTAGGCTGGGGGTCTACTTACGGCGCAATTAAAACGGCTGTCCGTGAATCACAGTTATTGGGTTATGATGTAGCGCAAATCCATCTCAGATATATCAATCCCTTCCCAAAAAACTTAGGTGAGCTCTTAAAGGGTTATGATCAAATCTTAATACCAGAGATGAACAGCGGGCAGCTTTTGCAGTTGATAAGGGCTAAGTACCTCATTCCGGCAACGGGATTACCGAAAGTACAGGGTTTACCTTACACCACCTCAGAATTAAGAGCGAAAATAGCTGAATTATTAAAATAACAATCCTATGGAAATTCTATCTGCAGAGCAAGACAAAAAGTTAGTCGCTAGTGATTTTTCATCAAGCATGGATGTAAAGTGGTGTCCGGGATGCGGTGATTACTCTATATTAAAACAAGTGCAGACTGTTTTTCCTGACTTGGGCATACCAAAGGAAAAATTTGTTTTTATTTCCGGCATAGGCTGCTCATCCCGCTTCACTTATTATATGGACACCTATGGGCTTCATAGCATTCATGGAAGAGCTGCGGCAATCGCCTCAGGTGTAAAGGCAGCTAATCCCGATCTTAGTGTTTGGGTAATTTCAGGCGACGGGGATTCATTTTCCATCGGAGGTAATCACTTTATTCATACTATGCGTAAGAATTTTGACATGAATTACCTGGTATTTAATAACCAGATATACAGCTTAACCAAAGGTCAGTATTCGCCTACCTCTGAAAAAGGAAAAGTTACCAAAACAACTCCCTTTGGTTCAATTGAGGAGCCATTTAACCCGTCTGAACTTGCCTTAGGGGCACATGCATCTTTTGTGTCAAGAACCCTCGACCGGGACCCAAAACACATGCAGACAATTTTAAAAAGAGCAAATGATTTTAAGGGTACCTCATTTGTTGAAGTTTATCAGAACTGCCCGGTATTTAATGATGCTGCGTTTTTCACTTTTTCAGATAAGGAAACCAAAAAGGACGAAGCTATATTTCTTGAACATGGCCAGCCATTGATTTTCGGGAAAAATAACGAGAAGGGAATTAAGTTTGATGGCTTCAACCCTGTGATCATTGATATGCCGGAAAGTGGAGTTTCAGTTAATGACTTGTGGATCCACGATGAAAAAGATAAGACAAAAGCGTATATTCTTTCGCGTTTCTTTGACACATTATTCAATGGTGAACACTTTCCCCGTCCGTTTGGTGTACTTTACGCAAATGAACGCCTCACCTATGAGAAAGGAATTGTTGACCAAATAGATGATGTAACTTCTAAAAAAGGAAAAACACCTTTAAAACAAATACTATCCGGGCATAAAGTCTGGAATATTGAATAGAAAAAGTAAAGATTTATTAATGGATGGTTCTTTCGGAGTCTATATTGAACGGCTCCAGCTCATGGCATTTTTTGCTGGTTATCCCCTGATCTATGCTATCGTTAATCTTTTGAAAGGCAAGGGCGAGTTCAAAAATTCTTTCCCTGAAAAAGCATTTCGCCTGATGCCATTTTCATATGCACTGAGCGGGGTATTATTTCTGGGCTATTTTCTAAAGATCCTTTATCCGGATTACTCCTTTCAAAATATTTCAACGGAACTTACTCTGCTCAAACTTTGGGCTTTACTTTCACTTTTATTCTGGCTTAAACCCCTTAGCAAGAGACCCCTGATCAGCCTGCTGCATAGCTTTGTATTTTTCTATTTCCTTTTGAAAGATCTTTTTATGTATAGCATTTCGAGTACCGGTGTAGATATAATCCGAAATGACATGAAGGTATATTTTGACAGTATACTCTTGAATACCGTGACTTTACTAGTCATAATTACAGTCCATTTTTTAATAAAAAAAATTAAAAAATAAACGCTGATTTTCCTTATTATTTAATACCATCCTATTTTTTTAAAAAAGACATATCTATCTGAAATTCAGATTTTTATATCCATTTCAAAGCCTCGTACTTTTGTATGATTAATGTCATTTTTATTGATGATGCGCATCATCGTACAGCAGTAGTTTCCTGGATACATTTATACAACAAATCACTCTTACTTAAATGATATTTTTATGAAAACGTTAGCTAATAAAGGACTTTTTATTTTAATGGTTTTTTTCAGTGGCTTTGGGTACATAACAAGCTGTACCCATGAAAATGCAGCACTTCCTGAATCGGCATCAACTACACCGATTGTTAACCGTGGAACCGCTATACATCTCCCAGGTGCCATGACAAAAGGTAATCCGGCTGAATGGAAATTAGATAAATCACATTCAAGTGTTTTGTGGCAGACAAATTATGTAGGTGCTGCCGGATTACTTACCGGACGTTTTAACCAGTTCGGAGTTCATGAACTTACTGCTGTTGAAATGAAAAAATATACAGTTGCGGGCCAGCCGGTCCAAGATAATTCATGGGCTTTTTATGAAGCAGACCCTACAAAAACCTTTTTCAGCGGTTACGTGCAGATCAACACTTCTAATACCGGGGAACCAGGAAGAGATGCAGGATGTAATATCGGTGAAATGGGTACGACTGCTGTCATAACCGGTACTCAAAATCTGGAAGTAGGTAACATCGCCAGGATCAAAACTACAAAAGTGGAACTGGACCCATTAAGTTCTGATTATATCGTAACGATGGAACTGACCTGGAAAGGTAAACTGGACAATCCGCCAATCACCAAAACTGTAATCGGCAGGTTGAAATACATCAAAAAAGCTACAATCGGAGCCAGTTCAGCAACCCCATATGATGTATTTGGTCTGCAGCTGTCATTCCAGTTCAATAGCAGGGATTTTAATGTTGGCAGCACAAGCATTTCAGATAAAATGGAAGTACAGGTTAACATGAACTTCAATAATAAATAACAAACCATATTGTAATTAAGATGAAACGATTAGGAATATATACAGGACTGGTTTTCGCAATCATATTGGGAATGACCGGTTGCTATAAGGATACCATACTTCCTGAGTTTGAAGTAGATCCCGATGGACCGCCTCAGGCGGTGAGTTTTTCAGCGGATATTGCACCAATTTTAAATACAAGATGTGCTAAGTCAGGATGTCATGTATCCGGGGCCCATAAGCCTTATCTAAATACAGCTATCTCCTACCAGGAAATTGTAAATGGAGGCTTTGTCAATACACTTGTTCCAAAGCAAAGTATCCTGCATCAGATGCTGCTCGGTGAAATGAAAGAATACATGCCTTCCGCTGCCGACAGACAAAAAGTTTATGACTGGATAAGAAATGGAGCACCGAATAATTAAGTGACCTTAAATATAATCAGATGAAAAATTTTCTATATAAATTAAAAAGACATGGGGCATTAGCTGCATTTGCCATTGCTTATATGTTAATGTTTAACCTGACTGTTCATGCCCAGGATAAAAAGGCTGCTAAAGATACTGCGGCGGTACAGGATACAGCGGCTGTTCAGGATACTTCAGCCCAGGACACTACCGGTGAACGGGTGGTTAAAATAAAACCTGTGAAAAACACCTTTGAAAGTATATGGCTTATCGACAATCAAACGGTACTGGTTCCTATTAAGGGAACGTTTGAAATGGATATTATGCACCGTTTTGGTACGGTTACCGAAGGCTACTCTGATTTCTGGGGCTTCTTCGCTCCTTCCAATATCCGGTTAGCGGTAGCCTATGCTCCCATTCAAAAACTTTATTTAGGTGTGGGCATTACCAAAGGAAATATGCTCTGGGATGGCAACGCCAAGTATTCTATTATTACCCAAACTCCCGGTAAATATCCTGTTAGCATTAGCTATTATACCAACATGGCCTATGATTCCAGAAAGGATGAAGATGAAAGCATTTTTAGACATACAACTGATCGGTTTTCCTTCTTTAACCAAATTCTTATAGCCCGGAAGATCACAGAAAAACTCTCTCTACAGGTAGCTCCCAGTATGTCCCATCAAAATGCCGTTAATGGTTACTATACAAAAAATGACAGTACCGGTCAGGAGATTTTCAGGGAAATGAAATGGGATCAATTTTCTGTTGCTCTCTCAGGAAGATACAAACTGACAGATGTAACATCCCTGATGATTAACTATGATCAGCCAATCACCAAACATCCAACACGTAATCCTGATCCTAATTTATCCTTCGGATTTCAATTCAGCACCAGTAACCACTCGTTTCAACTGTTCGTTGGTAACTACAGTTACCTTAATCCGCAAAGAAATAATATGTTCAATCAGAACAGTGCCTTTGGCTATGATGACCTGACAAAAACACATTCAAACCTGAAGACCGATGATCCTGAAACTACCAAAGATGAGGGTACCCGGGTTAAAGGCGGACAATTTGTAATTGGATTTAATATTACGAGATTGTGGAACTATTGATAGTTTAAACCTTAATTTGATTAACCTTTATAGCCTTTAATCGATTGATTAAAGGTTTTTTTATTAATTTGTTTTGAGGTGTATAAGGATGGTAACAGTCCTTTGGAAATAACGGCTTAATGCTGCAATTATAAAATCTTACGCATGAAAAGAAGTCATTTGTTTATAACTATACCTCTTATAAATCTGATTTTGCTTTATTCCTTATCTGCCTGCTCAGGAAATTCTGAAAAAAAAGAAGCACAAACAGTTACTACAGGACAGGATACCATCAAAGTTCTCTCCAAGCCTCCTTCATCCTATACGGATACCTTAATCATCGAGGCCCCGGGAGCTGTATTTTACGACTCAGACTCACTTCAGCTGGTAAAAACAAAATCTATCAATACGAAAATGGCTTATGAAACTATGGTGCATGAATGTTTCTATATGATGAGAAACGCAAAAATGGTTTTAAAACAATACTGGCCTAAACTAAAAATCACCTCGACCACAAAAGTCCGATACCTTTTATTTATGAAGTCAGATAAAAGTCAAACCTGGATAGATCTCGACACGAAAAATAATATGTGCGGTATGTTTATGTTTGATGGAAAAAAAGATCCGGAACTCGCAGATATGACTAATATCGAGACTGAACTGGGAAATTATTTTGGACTTGATTGAAAAACTGCCGGAGTGAAATTACATCTATCATCGAATTATGGTCAGTGATCCGGATATCGCCTTCCTGCCCATTTTAGGCTGAAAAATGTAATAGTAGGTGCCAACCGGAGCATCCGTTCCGTTGATTTTGCCATCCCATGCTGATGAGTAACCCGTTGTACTGTATATAATGGCTCCGTATCTGTTGAATAGCTGAACGGTTGGAGACTGGTAATCATTGAGGTATTTGATATTCCAGAGATCATTTACCCCGTCACCATTGGGAGTGAATGTATTGGGGACCAGCGGGATCTTTAGAACTTTTACAAAGATTGCATCAATAGCGACACAACCCTGATCTGAAGTTACACTTAGCGAATAAGTCACATCATCTGTAGGTGAAGCCAGCGGGTCAGGTATATCATCCCGGCTCAAGCCGGTTGCAGGCATCCATTTATAGGTCAGATTGGATCCGGCAGCTACTGCACTAAGCTTAATTTGGTCGCCTTCAAGCAGGAAAGTATCCCTTCCGGCATATACGGTGGGAGTTGGCATTACGGTTATATCCCGGGACAGGGAATCGGAACAGCCATTCCCGGCGGTAAAGATGAATTTTATAGTATGAGTTCCAATACCGGCCCGTGATGGATCAAATAGGCCGGAAGCTGATACTCCTTTACCATAGTAGGCTCCATTGCCGGTTTTACCTGTTATTTCAGCAGCCTGACTGATCCGGAACGGTGACACTTCAAGGCATACATCCGGCATGGCTGAAAAGGCTACCTGGGGAGCTGAAATCACATTAATAATCTGGATTTCTTCATCCGCACATGATCCGCCTGAATAAGCCAGCATCCTTATTTTATATGGTTTAGATGCCGGAGAAGTAAAAACAGGGTACTGAAAACGATACTGTTTCCCGGGCTGCGGATCTTCATCAACAACCTTAAGGGAAGGAGCATTATCATAATCAAAAAACCATTCAATTTTCCCAATCGTACCAAAGTCAACCGTAGAGTTATTAATAAAAACAACCTCTTTATTGCTGCAAAGATCATTTGGACTTAACACCGTAAAAGCAGCCTTAGGAATGGCCCCATTCACCTGAAATGGCTGTACCGACGTGGTTTCACAACCTTCTGATGATCTTATGGTCAATCTAACCTGGTATAATCCTGCTTTACTGTATTTATGCAGCGGGTTTTTCAATGTTGAGGTATTCAGATTACCACCGGAAGACAGGGAATCACCAAAATTCCATAAATAACTTAAGGTGCCACCGCCTGCAATGCTGCTCGAGTCTGTAAACACGGCAAATTGATCGCTTATACAAACTTCGGGCACTTTGAAATTTATTACCGGAGTGGGATGAACAACTATTGAACGTTCCATTACAATACTTTCACAGCTTTTATCAGAAAGCAACTTCAGGCTTGCTTTGAAAGTTCCGGTAGTGGTATAGGTATGTATAAAATTGGCAGCAGTGGCAAGATCAACAGGCGCGGTACCATCACCCGGATCCCAGGTCCATTTTATGATCTTGCCTTCAGCTGAACTGGAGGCATCCGTAAATGTGATCAACTGGTTATGGCAGTCCGGACTGCTGTAATTGAAATTTGCAATGGGCAGAATAGTAATATGAATCGGTTTAGAAAATACCGGGGAGGCACATCCTGTTTCACCCTCAACAATTAATCTGACTGTAAAATCACCGTTCTTTGTATAGGTATGAACCGGATTTTGAACCGAGGATGTGGTTCCGTCCCCAAAATCCCACATCCATTTCTTTATGCTTTTTCCATTTCCCTGACTGGTATCACGGAAGGCAATTTCTGAATTGACGCAGCTCTCACTTACAGCCGTGAACGCGGCTGTTGGAATATCAAATATTTCGAATTCCATAGTGGTTACTTCCAGGGCATCACATCCTGCTGGATCCGGGTTAATAGACGTTGCCGTAATAAGATTCTTACCGGCTGATGCAAATACAGGATCTGCGAGCGGGTAATTATAAATATAAATTGTTTTGCCATCAACCACCGTTGTTGTAAAAGCGGGCTGATTATCAGTATAGGCTGCCTGACCATTTTTAATATCCCAAATTATACTCGAAGAGATATAGGGAAGCCGCAGGCTGAATTTAGTGGCTTCATTTACGCAGCCGCTGGTTATTGACTTTCCACTCCGGGTACTGGCTGTGAGATTCTGAAACAGGTTTCTTACATCCGCACCAGCCAGGTAAGCATAGGATTCAAAACTTCCATAGCCGTATGCGATAGCAACAAATCCACCGCTAGCTACTATCCGGTGCTGATTTTGTGAATTACTAACATCGATTATTACATATGAATACTGATTATCAATAGGTTTAAAACCGCTGACTAAATTCCCATCAACTCTCAGTGAATCAGAATCAACTGTCTTTATAATGATATTGAGAAAGTATTTTTGAATATTGGTATTAACCCCTGTCACACTGTTTAACTTCGAAAAGACCGTTATATCACTAAGTGTCTGCTCTATCGGATTGAGAATGGTCATCTCCGGATCCCCCGGAAGCAATCCATTAGCGGGATTGCAGTTCTGAGAGGGTTGATAATGGGCCACCCCGATAGGCTTATCTGCCCGGATAACACTTGGGGCGTTAGTATAATAGGTGATTATACTTCCTTTAGCATACGGATTGGTTAGAGTTACAGACCCGATTGTGGTTCCTCCGTTAACAGTAATATTGGTATTATTTTCAGACACAATGATCCGCACGATATCAATACTCCCGTTCTCTGTATTATAAAAGGGTGCCGTCACAAAGTTCTTTCCCCAGGATGAAACGGGAAATAGCTGCTGAAATAAATTATCTCCGCCGCTCGGAACTGCCCGGGGATTATCCGCATCACAGAAAGCTGTCCAGGTGCTTCCCGAAAATACAGCTACGGGTTTACAATTACCAAGAGTTTTAATGAGTGATCCGGAAACATCCGCCGAAGCCTGGTATTGATAAACATCCCCCTTATTTAATTTTTGAGTGATTTTAAAGGTGGAATTTGCTGTACGCGCACCATTGCTGCTGGTTGCCGTTGGTGTAATTTCAATTTCAGTATCATCCTCAACAGCCACGATGGTAAATTCTGACCTTACCGTTCCTCCTCCGTTCCCCTTGTTCTGGTAAGAGAAGGCATAATATTCCCGGCCAAGGGTTTTGGTGGGAAGTATTAAGCTGCCGGCAGTGCGGGCATTATGTGATATAATCGAATAAACAGAAGAAGGGCTTCCCGTGGTTATATGAATTCCCTTATTGATCTCTACCACGTCAGAGCTCCCGATATACACATCAAAAATATTCGGATCTATAAATACCGCCGTTACAGCATTTGCTGTAATGTTTCCGGATGATATAGTCCCGCCATTACCCTCTACGGTATAAGTTGTATTGACATCCGAAGAAAGAAAGAGGGTCATTCTTGAAATCTTCCCATCTATATGGCCCGTATAGGCTACCCAGAAATCGGTTCCTTTATTTGAAGTGCCCTGGGCTAAGCCGGAAAATGGCAGGGAAAATAAAACTGAAAAAATTATAAAAATATTAATCGAAATCTGCTTCAAAATCTTCCCGTGTTGCTTATAATTCTTATTTGAAATCCATTCATCATTTATAAATCAGGCCAATAAATCTACATAAAGACTTTGAGATGTAGATTACAAATCTGGAAATACAGGCAATAAAAATATCATAACTATAACAAATTCTCCCTTCTTAAACTATTAGGAGAATTAGTCATTTAGATTTCCAATTGCTTTTTTTTTCACAGAGAAAATTAATAAACAAATACTGTTTTTTAGGGTATATAATTTAGAAAGCTGTTTCTAAACGAATTAGATCACTATAAATTTATGTTGTTATAAAGATGGAAATGGAAAAAGGACTTGTTAAAGACATTTTCGGCTGGGACGTGAAGAACTGGTCAAAAACTATTTCCTACTGGGAAAAACATATCTCCATTAAAAATAAAGAATATGAATGTCTCGAATTAGGTTCAAGTTATGGTGGTCTCTCCTTGTGGCTTGCCCTGAATAAGAATAAGGTCTTATGCACTGATATTAATGGTCCGGAAGAAGGTGCCGCCGAATTACACAAAAAATATAATTGTTCATCAAGGGTAAGGTATGAGGCACTGGATGCAACCAACATCCCCTATGAAAATCAGTTTGATCTTGTTGTTTTCAAGTCAATTCTTGGAGGAATCAGTTCAAATAATCAGAACCATAACAAGGCAAAAACAATAAATGAAATTTACAAAGCCTTAAAACCCGGTGGTGTATTATTATTTGCCGAGAACATGGAAGCTACCGCATTTCACAAAGTGCTGCGAAAGAAATATGGAACCTCATGGTGGAATTATTTAAAAATGAATGAATTGTCTGAAGTCTTCGCCTCCTATACAAGGCTTACCTATACTACGGCCGGCTTCCTGGGTTGCCTGGGCAGAAATGAAGTTCAGCGCAATTTCTTAGGAAAAATAGACAGCCTGCTGGAAAAAGTAATCCCGGAAAGGAACAGGTATATTGTGATTGGAGTGGCAATAAAATGAGCTCAGGCATTCCTGTTTATTTCCCAAAAACCGAAACGTTTATGACTTATTCCATCCAGGATATATTTCCTGAAAAGTCCTGAATTTCGTTTTCACTCAAACTGAAATTTAACCTGCGTGTTGTACCATTTCAACCCCGTTAAATGAGAGAACCGCTGTTAAAATTTACCACTTCCAGCATTTACTGTCCTTCCGCAGATATACATATCGATCCCTGGCAGCCTGTGGAAAGGGCTGTAATTACCCACGCTCATAGTGACCATGCCAGGCCAGGTTGTAAACATTACATCGCCCATAAAGATTCGGAAAGTATCCTCCGTTTAAGGCTGGGTGAAGATATCTCCCTGCAAACTCTCAATTATGGAGAAGAGTTCAGGATAAATGGCATCAGTTTTTCCCTTCATCCTGCAGGACATATCATTGGATCTGCACAGGTGAAGGTGGAAAATAAGGGAGATATATGGGTTGCCAGCGGCGATTACAAACTGCAGGATGATGGGTTTTGCACTCCCTTTGAACCGGTTAAATGCAATGTATTCATTACTGAATCAACTTTTGGCTTGCCAGTGTATAATTGGCCGGAACAAAAAATGATCATGGAGGATATTAATGAATGGTGGAAACAAAACAGTCTTCAGGATAAAACAAGTGTCCTGATGGGGTATTCCCTTGGAAAAATGCAGCGGCTAATTCAAAATCTCCAACCCTTTGAGGGTACTGTTTATGCCCATGGTGCAGTATTTAACATCAATGAACGCTTGCGATCTGCCGGCTTTGACCTTCCATTTATTCCGCTTCTTACCAAAGAAACAGATAAAAAACTCTTCAGAGGTGCATTGATCCTTGCTCCGGGCTCTGCTATGAATACCAGCTGGATCAAAAAATTCGAACCCTATTCAACGGGGTATTGTTCCGGATGGATGGCTATACGCGGAGCCAAGAACCGCAGGGCAATCGATCGCGGCTTTGTATTATCAGACCATGCCGACTGGAAGGATCTAAATATTGCGATCGCTGAAACTGGTGCCGAGAAAATTTATGTTACGCATGGTTATACCGACAGCTTTGCCCGGTGGCTGAACGAACAGGGGACCAGGGCTGCAGAAGTTAAAACCATGTATGGCCTTGATGAAGAATTATCCGTTAATGAGTCAGATATTCAGCAATGAAACGTTTTACAGAACTTTTCCTGCAGCTTGACCGCACAAATAAGACCAACGAAAAAATTGAGCTCTTAAAAGCCTACTTCTTATCCGCTCCGGATGAAGATAAGATATGGACATTGGCCTTATTTACAGGCCGGCGCCCACCCCGGATGATAAAAACGGCACAAATCCAGGAATGGGCTATTGAAGCAGCCGGAATACCTATGTGGCTCTTCCGTGAAAGCTACCATAGCGTAGGAGATCTTGCTGAAACTATTTCACTTATTCTACCCGCATCATCAGACCAGGCTTCTGAAAGATCTTTGTCGGACTGGTTCAGGGAGCTTGGAAGTTTAAAACATGCAGTGGAAAATGATAAAAAAGAGATGATAAAAAACGCCTGGATGCAATTATCTCCTTTTGAGATATTCGTGTTTAATAAATTGCTAATGGGCAGTTTCCGGATAGGCGTATCACAGACCCTGGTTACGCGCGCGATCTCGGAAATTTCAAATACCACCCCTGCCATAATTTCACACAGGCTGATGGGTTCATGGGACCCGGCTGCAATCTCTTATAAGGAGCTTATACATACAGAAAATGCCGCCGATGAGTATTCGAAACCCTACCCGTTCTATCTGTCCCATGCAATGCAGTCCGGCATCGAGGACCTTGGTTTAGCGGAGGACTGGTTTGCAGAATGGAAATGGGATGGGATCCGGTCACAGGTAATCCATAGAAATCAGGAACTCTACATATGGTCTAGAGGGGAAGAACTAATAACTGATAAATTTCCCGAATTGGGTATCCTGCGGGATCATCTGCCTGAGGGAACCGTACTCGATGGTGAACTTATATGCTTTGGTGAGAATAAACCTTTACCCTTCAGTGTACTTCAGACAAGGATCGGAAGAAAAAATCTGAACAGAAAAATCCTGGAGGAAGCACCTGCGGTGTTTATAGCCTATGATATCATGGAATTTCAGAATCAGGATATCCGGCATCAGGAGCAATATAAACGGCGGGCTATACTCGAAGAAATAGTTCAGCAGGCTGGTATCCCATTTGTTTTTAAGCTTTCCCCATTACTTGAATTTAAAAACTGGGATGTGCTTAAAGACCTTCATTTGCGCTCACGTGATTTCGCGGCAGAAGGATTTATGTTAAAAAACAAAAAGGCTCTCTACCGCACAGGAAGAAAAAAAGGAGATTGGTGGAAATGGAAAATAGATCCCCTTAGCGTAGATGCCGTACTGATCTATGCTCAGAAAGGACACGGCCGGAGAGCAGAACTATATACAGACTATACTTTTGCAGTCTGGGATGGGGATAAACTTGTTCCTTTTGCAAAAGCATATTCAGGTTTAACAGATGAAGAAATTAGAAAGGTCGACTATTTTATCAAACGCCATACCCTTGAGAAATTCGGACCTGTTAGAACCGTGGAGCCTTTGCTTGTATTTGAAATAGGGTTTGAGGGGATCAATGCCTCCAAGCGCCATAAATCCGGTATTGCTGTCCGCTTTCCCCGGATATTACGCTGGCGACAGGATAAAAGCCCGCGCGAAGCCGACACTCTGGAAAATCTGGCCCTGATGCTGAACCATTTCGGCTAAATCATAAGCTTAAAATTTTCAAAACCCAATTGCCCTGAGTTCTGTTATTCCTTCAATAATTATCATTAACCTAAATAATTTTGTTATGCCAGAAAATCAGAAAAATCAGGGCGGACAAGGTTCGACCCATGAAAATTCCGGAAAGAAGAGTACATCTAAAACTAAAAGCAGCAGTTCTTCCAAAGAGACGAAATCATCTTCTAAAGGAAACAGAAAATAGGGGAATTAAAGAAGAGGAGAAAGCTCCTCTTCTTTTTTATAATACTTACAGTTTAATAAATCGATTCATGCTGTTCAGGTTCTTAATAATATCCCCCATTGTGTTATTAAAATACACATAGACCGTTTTTCCCTCTTCCTGCCATTCCTTAATATAGCCGGCATACTCATAAAGAAAGTCATCTGTGTAACTTCCCCTGTACTTTCCCTGAGGTCCATGAAATCGCAGATAAATAAAATCCGCTTCCTGGTCGGTCATGCGTATGCCTGAAGAAAGCTTATCATGTAAAACAATGCCTGCTTTATACTGATCGAGAAGTTCGTAAACGGCATCCTGGTACCAGGTCTGACTCCGGAATTCAAGTGCAATCTTCCACTCCTGAAGTTGATCTGTTTCTTTTATCCCCTCCAGAAGACGCTTTACCTGATCGAAATTTTCAATTCCCAAACCCGGCGGGAACTGAACCAGTAAACATCCTTTTTTTGTGCCTGCATTCGAAATAACCTGCATAAAACGGGTAAGATCAGAGGGATTAAAAGCAAGATTTTTCACATGCGTGATTTCTCTCCAGAGTTTAAAGGTAAACCGAAAATTATCAGGCACACTTTCCGCCCATTTCTGCACGGTTAATACCATAGGTACCTTGTAAAAGGAACTGTTTATCTCTATACTATTAAAGAGTGAGGCATAAAAGCAAAGCCGGCTTTTATCCTGATATTCCAAGGGATAAAGCCCTTTGTTCGGAACAGGCAGGATCAGCCCGCTGGTTCCCGAATAAAACAAATCTTGCATGATTTGTCTAACAATAAGTCCCGTTTAAGGTTTTATTCCTGTTTAAAACGGAAGTAAAACCTAGGCGGGTATCTATGTAAACAGTTCAGCCGATCCTGACAAATTTTACGAACGAAGGCTTATCAATCTGGATTTTCTGTCCGCTGGGAGTTAATAATCCGGTTTGCTGATCCCGTTTAAATACTATGATCTCATTAGTACCCTGATTGGTAACCAGAAGCCAGTTACCGGCAGGATCAATCTCAAATGTACGGGAACTCCTTCCCATGGTAGGATGCCTTCCGACAAGGGTCAATAAACCTGTCTTCTGATTAACAGAATAAATCACGATCTCATTTGCAGCATTACGGGTAGAGGCGTACAGAAACTTTCCATCGGGAGAAACATGAATATCTGCGCCGTCCCCCTTACCTGTATATCCTTCAGGAAGCATTGTAATACTTTGAAGGGCTTTTAAATGACCTTTGCTATAAGAAAAAGCATTAACCGTTGAATTCAGTTCTGTAACAACGTAATAAAATCTTTTATTCGGGTGGAAAGTGGAATGCCTCGGACCGGCTCCGGGCTGCAGACTTACAAAAGGCAGGGCAGCCGGGGAGAGCGGCGAGGGTCTGAGTTTAGCATTAAACCTATAAATATTGATCTTATCCGTTCCCAGGTCGGCGGTCAGTACATATCTGTTATCAGGAGATACTACCGCCGAGTGCACATAGGATTTGGTTTTTGCAATACTCTTTCCCTCATGTTTTATATCCTGGATATCCGCACCCAGGGATCCGTTTTTTTCAATCGGAACAGCTGTTATTGAGCCGCCTCCATAATTCCCGGCAAAAACATACTTCCCTTTAGCATCTATAGAAATATAAGTTGGCCCGCGGCTGCCGGAAGGCTGGTTGTTGATTGGAGTAAGCTGGCCAGAGGCGGCATCGTATGCAAAGGAATTAATTGTACTGCTTCGGTCCTCACTAACAGTGTATAAAAATTTATTATCCCTGCTGATCGCAAAGTATGAAGGACTGGCCACCACAGCTTTATGCTTATATGTCATTTCCCCGGTTTGATAATCAAAAGCATAGGTATAAATACCTTCACTTTTGCCCGGACTGGTATAGGTGCCGATTAGCAGGTGATAACTGGGTCCCTGGGCAGATATGGAAGAAGACAGGTTCAGGAGAACGCAAAAAACAATAAGTATTCTGAAATTCATAACTCGATTTATTATCTAATTGAATAATTTATTATCCCGGACTTAGGCTGCGTTTTCTGTTCCTATCCTGTCACATCCATTCCAATAAGTTTATCTTCTGTCCCTTGGAAGTGAAAAACAGAATTTTGACCCGGTACCTTCCTGGCTATTCACCCATATCCTGCCGCCCTCGCGCCTGATGATCTCACTCGAAATATAAAGACCTAAGCCAAGGCCGGGAAAGGTATGCTGCTTATCGCCGCTTACCCGGTAAAACTGCTCAAATACTTTATCCCTTTTATCCTGGGGTATTCCAATACCAAAATCCTCCACACACAGTTTAATTTCATTTCCTTCAACACTGGTAGTAACTACAATTTTTTCGGCATTCGGAGAATACTTTATAGCATTGGATATTAAATTTGTGATCACCTGACCGATCCGTTCCCTGTCTGCATAGATCACCCCCGTTTCCCCGTACTTTTCAATAATGGTATGCCTTTTGGTAGTGCGCTGCAGATCCTCGATCAGTTCCCTCACCATTTCATTAAAGTCAAAATCAGAATCATTTAGCTGCAGTTTACCGGTTTGTATCTTGGTTACATCAAGAAGATCACCAATCAGATTGGTAAGGCGGTTAATCTGCAGGTCCATTTTTTTAACCATATCTGCCTTTTTCTCATCCCCTGAATTTCGAAACATTGATTCCAATACCTGGGCATAGGCTTTTATGCTGGTGACCGGTGTTTTTAGCTCGTGACTGGCGATACCAATAAATTCATCCTTCTGACGCTGCAACTGGTTTAATTCAGTGATATCAACACATGCGCCAATATATCCTGAAAAGGAACCATTATCATGATACTGAGGATTTCCTGTACAGATAACATACCTGACCTCCCCATCCGGAGTACTTAATCTGAACTGGCTTTCATGAGCTTTCCTGGCATTAAAGTCCGTGGTTAATTTATCAGTTACCAACTGCCTGTCCTCCTTAAAAATCATATCCAGCCAGCCTTTGTTCAAATGCTTTTCCAGGGGTTCACCAGTCCAGTCTATCCACATCTGATTAACAAAGGTGAAAGATAAGTTTTCGTCTGCCAGCCACAGGGCAGTTGGAGCTGCAGTGGTGATGCTCCTGAAAAGTTTTTCACTTTCCGCCTGCGCCTTTTGTGCGGCAACTTCCGCTCTCATATCTCTCATGAAGGCACCCACTGCCAGGGTTTCACCGGTAATCGGATCGTCAATCCGGACGCTGCTATTATAAACAGGGAATATCTCCCCGGTTTTGAGATGTTTAACCATCATCTTTCCCGCCCATCGGCCATCTCTGGCCAGTGACGGGAGCACTTCGCGCTTTACAAGTTCAAAGTCTTCAGGGCTGTGAAGCTCTGATATTGGCATTTGAAGGGCCTGTTCTTCATTTTCAAATCCCAGCAGGTCCCTGCCCGCTTTATTGATGTAAGAGTTTATTCCGTTAGGTTCAAGAATAGACATCAGATCAGCACTGTTTTCAACAAGACTGATAAGTTTCTGCTGTTCCATGTTCCTTGCTCTGTCAAACCGCAGATCACGGGTTACGGAGGCCATTCCAATAATCTCCTTCGTTTCAGGATCATTAATTACAAATGCATTCAGTTGGCAGGGAATTAATTCACCTGTTTCAAAATTACGGTACCGCATTTCTCCTGTCCACCTGCCCTTAGTAAAAATGGCTGTATTGATACTTTCCTGAAGCTCACTCAAATCTTCCGCAACAAGGTAATCTGAAGAAGGGCGCTTGTATTCGGCCGGACTTTTCAGGCCTACCAATTCCTGCCCCGCCTTATTCAGGTAAGTGACGTTGCCGGCTAGGTCAGTAACGCCAATAAGATCGGAACTATTCTCAACGAGCATAAGGAATTTCTGCTGTTCTTTTGCGGCCTCTATATCCCTGCTTATATCCTGGATTGTGCCGGCAAAACGATACGCAATTTTCTTATCGTTAAAATATGCCCGGCCAAGAGATCTTAACCACCTGGGATTATTCTCGCCGGAAGATGTTCTGAATATGACATCATAATGTCCCTGCCCATCCGGGTTAAGTGCCTCTATTACCGACTTCCTGAATTTTTCCCTGTCCTCTGCAGCAACCTTCATTGAAAGAAGTTCATAATTGCCTGACTCTTCTGCTGTAAAACCGAATAATTCGCGGCAACGCTCATCCAGACTGGATTCATTCGTGAGCAGATCAAGGTCCCATGTTCCCAGTTTTGCAGCATCAAGCGCAAAATGCATACCCTCCTCCGCCTGCGACAGGCCCTTCCTTGTCAGAACTAATTCCGTAACGTCGGTTGCGGTATTTAATATACCCCAAACTTTACCTGACTGATCTTTTAAAGGCTTATAGGTAAAAGTAAAATAGAATGTCTGCAGCTGCCCATCAATAACCAGGTCTACCTTATCCTCCTTTGCATGATACGCTATACCGGATGTGTAAACTTCATCCAGAATTTGTGCAAAGGGCTGCCCCTCCATTTCAGGGAGGGCTTCACTGAAGGTTTTCCCTATAACCGAACTATCCTTTCCCCAAACTTTAAGCAAAGCTTTATTAACCTGACTCACCCTCATTTCCCTGCCTGTATAAAGTGCAACGGGAAGAGGCAACTCCTCAACTAAGGTCCGGTAAATGTTTTCTGCCTCGTTTTCTTCTTTTCCTGATGCCAAATTTTCCATACTTGGTCTAAAATAAGTTTTTAATGAATACAATGAAAATATTGCATTCATAAAGGCATGAAAATCCGCCTGAAGAGGGGATTAATTCCATGCGCAGCCTAAAAACCAACCGAGAGAGCAGTTATAGTTCAATAGAAAAAAGCTGTCTGGAAAGAGATCCAATACAGCTTTTTATAAATTATTTTTCTAAGCAATTGCCGGATAATTCCGGATTAATTTTCAACCGGGTACACTACCCCTCCTGCTGTTATGGATAAGCCCCCAATTTGCCCATTCTTCTGAGTGAAATTCTTCTGCGTATCGCCCCATATCAAATTGAAACCATATCCGCCGCGGGGAGCACCAGTACCCACATTCGTTGAAGGATAGGTGTTCAGCTCCCTGATAATTATCCTGTCGCTCAATTGCGATAAGGTAGCCCTGACATTATTACGTGTTAAATAACCGGCGCCATTCCTTCCGCCGGTTCCGCTATCGAATAACCAGTTGAAATTAGTTTTAGAAGGGCCATATTCAAAAATCTTCCATTCATCCCTGCTGCCAAAATCTTTACCTGTATATTTATTTTCGGATGAAATAATGGCATAATTACCAGCTCCGTCGGTAACCCAGATATTGAGATAAGGTCCAATACCCGTATTCCCGTAAATTAAGTTCCAGTTAACGGTTTCAATGGTATTGATCCTAAATCCATCAAAAAATTTGGTTCCGTAACCTACTTTTTGACCTCCATCAGGCGTTCCAAAGGAAAACCCATCTCCGGCCGCATTTTCACTGAGCACAATATTGGCATCCCAGGGAGCAGTATTTGTCCCGCCGGTATTACGGATATTAAACACACTGAAATCGGGTCCGCAATTTTCATCAATGGCTCCATTGCAGTTATTATCCTTTCCATCTCCGCATACTTCAAGCGCTCCAGGATTCACAGAGGCATCTGTATCATCACAATCATCCATAGAACCGAAACAGGCTCCTACGGCAGTGTACCCATCCCCGTCAGCATCAGGAATATAATCACCATGACCCAGATGTGCAGACAGCGCATTTGGATTTACCTGGAGAACATTATACTTCCCCTGACCTAAGGAATGACAGACTGCAATTTTATCTGATGGACCGGCCTTCATCTCTAAAGGCGTCTCAGCTTTAAAATAAGGATCGCTTTTCTGACATGCAAAAAAACCAAATACCAGGAAACATGATAAGTAGAATAATTTTTTCATCTTTTTTAACTCTTAATATGAATCCAGATTTAATGATTATGAAATATTTTTACAATGAAATACCTAACTAATATATGAATTATTATAAAATTTACTATAAGAAGAAATTTTTTCGAAACCCCGTACTTTTAAAACTTATTTACTGAGCAGACGCTGGTAAAACTTCATGAAGTTGAAAAGTATTTTCCTTCAAATCTCCCCAGGCCTCAAATCATGGTATGGGAATTGTTTAATTAGCCATTAAAAATTCTATCATTCCTTATTGAGAATGAACAGGGAAAAAATGAGCAAAATATTCACAATTACAAAAGGTCTTGAAAATCTCGGTGCGTTTCGTACCGGCGGGCAGGGTTCGGTTTATAAGGGAAAGCGCATCGGTGAAATCATTACGGCTGTAAAACTTCTGCCCACTCCGATCCATTCGGAAAGCACGGATAATAAAAGCTACAATGATTTTATAAATGAAGTTGAAAAGCTGAAGAAAGTAAATGAAGTGCCCAACCCCAATGTAGTTAAGATATTAAGCTCAGGTCTTTCTGACAGCGGCTCATTCCCGTTCATTGAAATGGAATATATTGAGGGCCCGGATCTTGAAGATTTATTAAAACCTCCCTACGACCCTATTTTTTCCATCAAAGAGACGGTTAAAGTTGCCGAACATTTATCCAATGCCTTGTCACACTGCCATTCTGTAAATATTAAGCATGGTGACATTAAAAGTAATAATGTAAAATACAATGCTTATTCCGGGAATTATGTCCTGCTTGACTTTGGTCTTGCTGTTATGTCAGATGAACAGAGACGTACCAGTATGCGTCAGGCCGGTGCAATTGAGTTTATGGCACCTGAACAGTACGAAGGCTTAATGCTTGTTGAAAGTGATATTTATAGCTTTGGGGTAATTTTATATGAGCTGCTAAGCGGCCAGGTACCTTTTCCATTAACCGACAATGGGGAAACCGCCAGGAATGTTGTAAGAATTTCCCATATAGAAGCCCCCCTTCCTGATATTTTAACAATTAGAAAAAAGAATTTACCGGGTTCATGGTCCGTAGAAAAACAGGATCAGGAAATGCTTGTACCTCAATGGCTCCTGGAAATATTGAATAAATGCCTGGAAAAGGATCCTGAAAAACGGTTCCGCAATGGCATAGAACTTAAAGAGGCCATTATTCAATGCAGCATTGCAGGGAGTTATTTTAAAGAAACCCGCACCGGTCCTATTCAGACCCTTGAGCAATATCAAAAAATGCTTATTGAAAAAGAAAATGAACTGGAAAGGTTTAAACTAAATCATATCAGGGAATCGAAACGGGGCATAATCCTTCCGCTTCCGGTATTTTTTACTGCAGCACTATTATTCCTGGGTCTTTTGGGATATGCAGGACTTAATCTTTTCCCGGACAAAGCAGCATATGCTGCTGATCCGGTTGCAGCGCAGGACGTAAACACCTTTATCAGCGCCTCCATAGTTCATCCTGATATTCCAAAAACCCTGATGAACAATATAAGCCTGAATATTGACAGTCTAAAAAAGGCCGAAACAAGAAAGCGGGATCATCTGATCAGTTCAAGAATAAAAGATGAAAGGCAGAGATCTGTGTCATCTGATAATTCCAAAAAGGAAAGAAGAAAAAGAAAGAAATTCTTAATCTTTTAATACATCTGAAACAGTTAATCCAGTTTTATCCGCCGCAATGGGTAATAAAAACCAGAAGGTCGAACCCTTCCCTACTTTACTCTCCACACCGATCAGGCCCTCATGACGCTTAATAATTTCGGAGGAGATATATAAACCCAAACCCAGTCCGGAATATTTCTCACCAGAATGATTTTCACGGTAGTACCGGTCAAATAAATGTTCCAGCTTATCAGCAGGAATTCCAGGGCCCTTATCTTTTACCGACACCTTTGCCATACCGTTTTCCTTCTTTACACTCAGATATATATTTCTGGAATCCGGAGAATATTTCACTGCGTTGTTCACCAGGTTTACCAGAACCTGCTCAATCCGGTGCTCATCAGCAAAAATCTTTAAGGCTTTATCTCCATCAACGATAAGCTCGTGTTTGCCCGCCGCTCTGACATGGCTGCAGCACTCATTAAGCAGATCAACTATTGCAAAATTTGTTTTATTCAATCTCAGCTGACCTTCATTCATCCGGGTTACGCTGAGCAGATCATCAATAAGTGTGGTTATCTTTTCCATACTTCTGCTAGACTGATCCAGGAGAACGGGCAGCATTGCAGGCGAAGGGTTATTCTTCATCCGGCTAAGCAATTGGAGTGAAGCCTTCAGGCTCGTCACCGGGGTTTTGAGTTCATGGCTTGCTATACTGATGAATTCATCTTTTTTAATCAATAGCTCTTTTGTGCTTGCCTCAAGCTCTTTTTCCATTGAAATATCAACAAGAGTGCCTATGAAACGGATTGCTTCATTATTATCATCAAAGTAGGCCTTGCCCTGGGATTTTAACCAGCGCACTTTTTGATCATGAAGACCCAGGGATCGATACTCAATATTAAGTTCCCCGTTATTTACGCCTTTCAGCGTTTTATTTATGATATCGTCTGCTTCAAGGCGGTCATTCGGGTGTATCAGATTGAGGAAAATGGTATGGTCAAGAGGGTCCCCGGGCAGCAGCCCAAACAATTCCTTACACCGGTTATCCCAGATAAGCTCTTTGCTAACCGGGTTAAAATCCCATGCGCCTATCCCTGCAGATTCAATTGCAAAATGTAAACGCTCCTTATTCTCGGCAAGCAGACGCTCGGCTTCGGCAAGTCCTTCTTCCACCTTCCGGGTATCCGTCAGATCATGGATAGCGAGTAAAATTAATTTGTCACTGGTATGCGTATCAAACTGTCTTGCCGTCAGCCTCATGATCTTACGCCCGATGAGATTGAATTCATGATCCACCTCGATAGCCTTAAATGATCCCCTTTCAGGCAGAATATTGATTAACTGATTGTGAAGCAAGGGAATGTCCCATTGCTTATTACCCAGCTCAAACAGGAGATTTCCTTCTGTATCCTCTTTATCAACTTTAAACATCTGGTAAAAACCATCTGTGGCGCGTATTACCCGCAGGTCCGTATCGAGGACTACCAGAGGGTCGTGAATGGTATTGAATATTTCTTCCGTATAATTTCTTGAATTCTTCAGCTGTTCATTCCGATCCTCCAACTTTTTGTTTACACGGGTAATTTTTTCATTATTGTGCAGAAGACTGTTGTTACTAATATCCAGGTCATTGAATAACTTTTTGAGTTCGCTGATATCATAAAAGCTCACAATGGCGCCGTCAGCTATTAAAGTATCTTTCCTTAGATAGGGCATTGTCATAACCTGATATGTTTTCCCATCAGATGATATAGCTTCCCTTATAATTGTCTCCTCATGATCTATTACTATTTTAATGTCATCGATCAGAGTTTCCAGCTTGATGTTGGTCGTTATATTACTTAAAGGCCTCCCGATATCCGATTCCCGTATATTGATATGCTTAACCGCCGCCGGTGAATAATTTTTAAGCAGCAGGTTTTTATCCACAAAGAGCTGCCCGTTTAAATTACTTCGGAAATAGTTATTCAGATCATCATTTGATTCAGTTAATTCTGCATTGGTAAGCTGATGTTCTTTATTTATGGTCTGCAGTTCCTCGTTTAAAGATTGCAGTTCCTCGTTTGCGCTCTGCATTTCTTCATTCGCCGATAATAGCTCCTCGTTAAAGGATTGCATATTTTCATTGGATGAAGCTATCCGCTCATAGGCTGTTTCCAGGTTTAGCTTTGCTTCTGCCAGTTCATTTTCAAGACTGTATAAATGATCTTTAGTAAGCTGCTCAATATCAATCGACTGGATATTGTCAGATCCATTCAACTTCGTTTTATTCCTCTTAAATAATATCAATAATAACTTATCATGAGATTTTCCTGCCACAATGGGCTTGATCACAATATCTACCAGTTGAATAAGAGGCGATAGTTTGTTTTCGAATTTCAGCCCTTTCAGTACGATCCTTTTGTTTAAAAGCCCTGCCTTGTGAGCCGCGGCCTTAAAAGTCAGTGAAATATGATCCGGTAGTAGATCATTCAGGTTGAAATTGAAAATCTCATTTTTCAGATACTCGGAAGGGTCGCCGAAAGAACGGAGCACTCTTAAATTTTCATCCGTACAAACCCCGCTGTAACCGGATTCCTCAAAGACAGCCAGATTGATCTCATCTACTATTGAAGTGGTCGACATTGGAATATCCGCTTTTGAACTTAACTCAGTGGAAGAAGGTTTCATCTCTTCAAACACCGGAGATGAGAAAGTATTAAGCCTTACCTTACGGTCGCTTTTGGTACTTTTATAGATATTCCATTTATTACTGATCTCTTTAAACCCGGTCCTTAAAACCGCGGCGCTCTCACTGGGACCTAAAAACAGGTACCCATCTTTTTTAAGCCCGAAATGCATCATAGAGAATACTTTTTTCTGCAAATCAGTATTCATATAAATTAAAAGATTGCGGCAGCTGATCAGATCGATATGACAATAGGGCGAATTATTTCCCAGATCATGCTGTGCGAAAATGAGCATTTTTCTAATTTCATGGCTGATCTGATAACCCGTTTCAGTTTTAACAAAATATTTTTTAAGTCGCGCTTCAGACATGCTATTTCTGATCGAGTCTCCATACCTGCCTTTGGATCCGATGTTTAGGGCAGTCTTATTAATATCAGTAGCAAAAATCTTAACTTCAAGGTGGTTATGATCCTTGCTTATATGTTCCTTTATCAGGATTGCCAGTGAATAAGCTTCCTCTCCCGTTGCACATCCGGCGACCCAAATTTTGAGAATGTCGTCCTGTCCTTTATTTCTTAGGATATCCGGAATAACTTCCTCGTCAATGATCCTGAATGCTTCCGGATCCCGAAAAAATGAGGTGACCCCGATCAAAAAATCATTTGCAAGCAGTTCCACTTCCCTGGAATTCTTTTGCAGATACTGATAGTATTTATCAATCCCGATGAAGGACTGTTCCTCCATGCGTTTCTTAATTCTTCTTAAAATGGTCGGACGTTTATATTCCGTAAAATCAAGGGGTAAACTTCCCTTAATAAGCGCAAATATGCCCGTTAGATCTGTTTCACTTATTTCCTCATCATCCTGGGCAGTTAACATCCCATGAAATCCATTATTTACATAATCTTCAATCCGCTGGGGCATTCCCTCAGGAGCAAGAATGACGTCAGCAAATCCTGTCTTAATCGCCGCCTTGGGCATTTCGTTAAAACCTGCGGTATCAGGATCCTGAACAATAATATACCCCCCTGCCTTTTTTATCGCTTCAACCCCTTTTGATCCGTCAGCCCCCGTACCTGATAAAATCACTCCAATGGCCTTTTCTCCCCTTTCCTTTGCCAGCGAGGTAAAAAAATGATCAATGGTCATATGCGGCCTGGGCATATCCTTTTTATCGGACAAGATCAATTTCCCATTTTCAATGACCATGAAATTGGTACTGGGAATGAGATAAACTTTATTTGACTCTATTTCAATATCATCGGTGACCTCAATTACCTGGAGCTGGGTATGGTTTTTAAGAATCTGAGCCATCTGACTTTTAAAATCAGAGGATAGATGCTGGATAACGATATAGGAAACCGCATCAAGAGGTGTAAAATCAAAAAAAACGGATATAGCCTCAAGGCCCCCGGCTGATGCGCCGATGGCTATGATATATTGTTTATCAACAACTGAAGCCATAGATTTTTTGATTTTACCAGATGAGAAGAAATCAAATATACCATTAATTAAACCGGCAATTGACCTTTAATTGTCATCAAAATCAGCGGACTTGGATTCAAGAATACGCTGTAAGATGAGCGTGCAGAAAGGATCAGAAAGGCACAATATTTGCGGCCTGATTAAACTTATCAATGCTAAAATCCAGGTTATGTATAAATCCATTTTCACACTACTTACCGGCATTGCATTCCTCGCAAGTGCCTGCAGTACAAATAGTTCAAAAACCGAAAACTCGCCGGAATCTAAAGCTGATTCGGTCTATGCTCCTGTTGAAACCAAAGAGCCTAATGTCAAATACAAATCAGCTTTTGAGGGACAGACACGGATCGCCGGTGTAAAAACCCAAACTCCGGTTGAAGGAAAAGTGCTTAGCAAGGATTTAAAACGTCCCTGGGGAATATGCAGTCTCCCGGATGGAAGGCTGCTCATAACTGAAAAGGACGGCACAATGAGAATAGCAACTACAGCAGGAGTTTTAAGTGCCCCTGTTATGGGTCTCCCGGCCGTAAATTCCGACGGGCAGGGCGGGCTTCTCGGCCTTACCATTGATCCGGCATTTTCGGAAAACAGGATGGTTTACTGGTCCTTTTCAGAAAAAACAGCCGGGGGAAATCTCACTGCCGTTGCTAAAGGAAAATTGTCCGCTGATGATAAAAGAATAGAAAATGCAACCGTTATTTACAGGGCACTGCCTGCCTATAATGGAACCCTTCATTATGGCTCCAGATTAGTATTTGACAAATCCGGCAACCTCTTTGTCAGCACAGGCGAGCGCTCGGATATGGTAACACGACCCCAGGCACAGTCGCTCAATTCGGCCCTGGGTAAAGTTCTCAGGATTACAAAGGATGGCGCACCTGCGGCGGGCAATCCATTTCAGAATAAGCCCGATGCCCGGCCAGAAATTTATTCCTATGGTCACAGAAACGTTCAGGGTCTTGCCATTCATCCGGAAACCGGAGATCTCTGGGAAAATGAATTTGGTCCCAGAGGCGGGGATGAACTGAATGTGATCCGGGCAGGGAAAAATTATGGATGGCCAACCATCACCTATGGAATTGAATACAGTGGAATTACAATTGGCATGGGAATTACCCAGCAGGCAGGAATGGAACAGCCGGTGTATTATTGGGATCCTGTTATATCCCCAAGTGGAATGACCTTCTACACCAGCGCTAATATTCCCGAGTGGAAAAACAATCTGTTCATCGGCTCTTTGAGCGGGAAGCATATATTGAGACTTGTCATAAATAATAACAAGGTTAGCGGAGAAGAGAGATTGCTGGAATCCGAAAACCAAAGATTTAGAGATGTAACCGAAGGGAAAGACGGAGCCTTATATGCGGTAACGGATGAAGGAAGACTTTACCGGATCGGAAAGAAATAATTTTGAAACCGGGGCATTAAACAGCAGCTGCTGATCCCCGAAAAAGAATCTGTCATGAAAAACAAAAAGAAAATCAACCCTGAAGACAAGGATAGTCTTCAGGAAACTGAAGGCGGCGAAGAGGTAAAGCTTGTAAAAGCCAAACTAAGCGATGCCGCATATGACAACCAGCGCGACACAGAACGGATGCTGGAAGCTTCTGAGGCTGCAAGGCCATCTTATGAATTAAATCTGGAAGCAGATAGAAAGCCGGAAAAAAAACCTTCCAAAACTAAAGGATCCGGAGAAAACAAGAAAGAAGAGCTGGGGGGTACAACCAACCTTTCCCTGGATCAGCTAAAGGATGAAGGTGATCCGGCCCGTTAAACTCACTAAAATCCTGCTGTTGAATTGATATCCAGTTCCTTAATCTCCTTTTTATACCTGGCAGGAAGAATTGCGTCCTTTAATAAACCGCCCATATTTAACCTCCGGCTTGTTTTGTACAGGCTTAATAAGGGCAGAAGCAAAGGGATCTTACCAAGAGACAAAAGCCTGTTCACAAGGGGAGGCACAACCAGTACCTGCGCCTGCCGGAGCAACTGGTACCTGAACCATCCCAGATGTTTCTCGTATTGTTTGTACAGATCTACAGTAAAATGACTTTTTTCCAGGTTTTCCTGTAAATGTTCCTCCCGCATAATTAACCAGGCCTGGTAATTCATGGGCAGGCCTTTTAATTCCATTTGCCGCCCGACACGATAAAACACATCGAAGGTTTCCTCCTTTTCCTCCTCGCTAAGTTTTCTTTCAAGCACCTCGAATGAACGGATAGAATAATCGATCAGCATGAACAGGACGTCGCGGTATGCCCAATCCGGGATCAGGGAAGAACGGCTTTCTTCTACGGCTTTATGAATAGCGCTTATTTTATCAATCGCCTTAATGGCATCCTCATTTTCCGAAAAAACTATTTTCCGTGCATAAGCGACTGTTGAAAACAACCTGCCAATCGGATCACCAGGAAGCTTTCCAGTAAAATACAGCCAGTCGACACTTTTATTTAAAGCAAACTCAGCGGAAGCGCCGGCAAAAATAAATAAGATCGTGTCTCCCTTCCCCCAAATTTCACGAACAATTGAACCCTTTTTTACAAAATATTCCATATCAGATCAGTTCATCCCGCCCGGAATTCATAGATCGGACCAGGCATAAATATAAAACCTGGTGCAGCAGGTCAATTTAATAAAGCTAATTATTAACCCGGATTTTTCATACCCGTATAAAGCAGACCTGCCGCGATGATTTTAAAGGCAGGAGAATATTTGAAAGCAGCTGTCAATGGGCATGTTCCTTCTCAAGCAGACCTGTGGTTTGCAGAAACTTGTCTATTCTCTCACTAAACTTCTCCATATCGTTTTTATCCACCCGGTGGCCGGAGGTATATTTAAGTTTGTTCTGATGTTCTGGGGGTAAGATATCATTAATTGCCAGCTCCAAAACGGCAGCCGGTTTCTTTTGAATGATCTTCTTCAGCTCTTTGGTAATATGTTTATTTCCCTGGCTCCCGCATAAGGTGATAAAGGAATAATCCCTCAAATCATATTTCTCCAACTTAATAAAGGCCTTTAAGGGACTTGCTATCCGTCCCGCCCAGATCGGTGCGATCAAAATAACATGATCATAGGTTTTAATGTCGAGCCAGGGCTCTTTAACCTTCGGGGTTCTTTTAAATAAGACATCCAGAAAAATAGTAAAAGCTCCTCTCTTGTTTTCTTCTGTAATTTTAAAGATCTCACAGTTAAGCCTGCGCTGCAGTTCTTTTGCCAGGGCTTCATTATTGCCGGAAAAAGAATAATAAACAATTAAAGTTTTCATAAATAAAATATTTGAAATTGAATAATGCCATACCGGAGCATAAGGGCTCCGGATTTCTTGAGAAAGGGGATCCAGGTTTAAAATATTAACATCTTGCCTGGGGCAAAAGTTCATAATCCCTCCGTCAAAAAATCGATCTTTCAGATTTAAAGGCCGGAGGATGAAGATGCCCGGGAGGACATTTCTGAGTTATAAGAAAACTTTACTTGAATTTCATTGCCATGGTGACAATATTGCTTTTCAATCCGGTGGAACGGACATAATGCCCCAGTCTTAACTCAAATGAGCTCAAACGCTGCCAGCCCAAAACACCCTCTGGAGGAGACAAACGCAGGTTAAGTCCTATAAAATTACTGTTCAGCTCAGACAGGTCATAATCGCTCGTAAAATAGGTTTCTGACCGGTTATGCATCCCGTAAGGCTGAAAATACCTGATACCGGTTTGCTTATTATACCTGAAAAAAGGGCTTAATGATATAAAAGAGGTTATTTTAGCGGGCACTTCGAGTTCGGCGGTATGAGCCCGTATTCCCCAGCTGTCCATATAGTATCTGTAGAAGGACCTTACAATGAACCTGTCATCGATAAAATAATTAAGACGGATTCCGATGGGTAATTTATAACGTGTATCGGGTAAATTTTCTGCCTTTACGGATCCGTCAGTAAAATAGCTGCGCTGATATTTAGTAGCCAGCAATCCATTCTGATAGGATGGTTCAAGGACTATCAGCGCCTGCAGGCGCGGATTGACAACCTGGGAAAGGGACAATACCGTATTGAAGGAATTACGCGGCTGCGAGCCTCCCAGTTCCCGTGCCTCGGCCGAGGTTCGCAGTTCAACAGGAAAGATCACACTCCATTTATCGATGAAAGCAGAAAATTTAAGGTCGAACTGTGTATTCTGGTCTTTTGAAATCTTGCTCAGGTTGAACCCAGTGCCAAAAGACTGATAATCATATTCATGGGAATAGGAGCCTGTAAATCCAAAAGAAAGTCCGCTCTTTTCATTTGACTGTGTCCAGTTCAAAGAAGGGTAAATGCGGGTATCCCGGCTTGAGGCCGAAGAAATCGTATTCGGATCGATCTTGTCGGAGGATGCTGAGGTATAATGATCAACACCAAGTTCAAATGAAAAAGCATTTTTCTTTCCCCGGGGATTGAATTTGGAAAGCTGAACATCAAATGTCGTAGCAATATCGCTAAGCCTCTCAGTACCCTGGCCCCCGGTCACAGCTGAATTATCACCAGTCTGCCTGTAATAGCCCGATACAAAATTCACCTCCTCCAGAGTAAGCTTACGGGAACGGTAATTCGAAGTATCCGTAGCCGCTTCCGGCGTTTGAGCATGTGCTGAGAGGATCCCTATGTAAAGGGCAATGACCCCAAGGTATAATTTTTTCATTTCAGGAATTGTTTTTAATTACAGCCGCAGCCACCCCCGCTTTTGCCGCCGGTGGCCCCAGATGCCCCTTCCCGGTAAAGCTCAAAACTTTGTTCAAATTTCTGTGATTTCCGGGCAGATAATTCCATTTCCGAATCGTTTAACCTGTTTTTCTGATAGGCTTTTACAGAACTGCAGGAAGTCAGAGCACCTGTCAGGCACAGACATGTAAACAGCAACAAGCTCAATTTCCGCGTATTTATGTTCATACTAATTCTTAATATTTATGTTTTTCGAAAAGTGAATCTTATTACTTTCATCAACGATAATGCAGGCTATATTGTTTAGCTGATTGATCAGATCAATCCCTACCCTGATACCCATAACCATTATTGGCGTGGCCATGGCATCAGCCAGCTCGGCGCTGGGACAAATTACGCTGACACTTTTAATCCCGCTAACGGGCAGACCGGTTGCAGGATCAATCGTATGCGAATATTTTTTCCCGTCTATGATAACATATTTTTCATAGTTTCCTGAAGTGGCAACAGCCATATTACTGATATTGAGCGTAGAAAAAGGTACCTGACGCTGGTCAGGGTCTGCGATGCCGATAGTCCAGGGCTGGCCATCAGGCTGATTACCCCAGGTGATCAGGTCGCCGGCTGCATTCACTATTCCGCTTTCCACTCCTTTGGATTGCATATGCTTCCTGGCCATGTCGGCGGCATAGCCTTTTCCAATACCGCCAAAGCCAATGCGCATTCCTTTTTCTTTTAAAAATACAGTGCAGTTATTTTCATCAAGTACCAGATTTCTGTAATTGATGAGCCGGACGGAATCCCGCGCAAGCTGCGGATCCGGCAGTGAAGTCATGTTCTCATCAAAATTCCACAGGCTTTTATCAATGGAACCATAGGAAATATCGAAGGCTCCCTGGGTTAATTCGGAAATCTTTAAAGAGCGGCCGATAAGGTCAAAAACTTCCCTGTCTACCTTTACCGGCCGTATGCCGGCATTCCGGTTTATATCATTCGTCTGACTGTCTTCCGAAAAGGTCGTCAGCAATTTTTCTATCCGTTTAATCTCAGGTATGGCCTCATCAATACATTCTTCTGCCCATACCTTGTCGTCACTATGAATACTGATCTCAAAGCGGTTACCCATTAATTTAAGTACCCTCTTGATCAGTAATGCCGGATCAGGTTTTTTAATGAGCATTCATATAATGACTAATATCGGAAATGAACTTAGAAGGTGTTTCTTTATGGAAACCATCCCAAACCTTTAAAGTTTTTCCGTTTTCGTCAACCAAAACAGTATAAGGGAATTTTCCCTGCGGATTATACTTTTCGGCCAATGCTTCATTAAGTTTAATCTGTTCCTTTTCAGGCTGGTTCTTCTTCAGCCTTGGAAAATCAGCACGAACCAGTACCAGATGACCTGATGCGAATTCCTCGAAAGAAGGGGTTTCCAGCACTTCCTTTTTAAGACGGATACAGGGGCCACACCAGTCTGAGCCGGAAAAATTAATCAACATGAGCTTATGTGATTTCCGTGCTTCTGACTGCGCCTTATTAAAATTACCCAACCAGGTAACAGATGGGGTAGATATAGTTAGAAACAGCAGGATTAATAATTTCATATTTAAGTTTTATTAGCAGGTAAATTCATATAGTAACGCTTCCTGAATTCTTAAATTGCTTAAAAGGAAATTGATTTATACAGCCATCGGATTTGTTACCATAGTATTAATAAATACTCAAATATTAATGCTGTTCCGAATTGGTAAATCAAATTTTAAATCCGAAATTGTATAGGCAATAAGCCCAAATGAATTTTCTCTTGTTTTTAATGAAACTTATCATCCTTTTTCTTTTTCTTATCCCCTTTCCTGTATCTGCACAATACCCTGAAATCCGGGTCCCGGATACCCTGGATAAGAAACTGGTTCATCTCCCGATTTACCGGCAAACTAATTTGACCGCACCTGCCTCCATGGTAGCTTATGGCTTATATAGTCTTATCAATAAAGATCTTAAGCATTTTGATTATCACCTGAAGCATGAGATGATGGAATTAAACCATAATCCAACTGACACTAAATTCAATAATTATTTGCAGTATGCCCCGGTAGAGGGCGTTTATGGATTGAATGCAATGGGGATCAAAGGCAGAAATAATTTTATAGACCGGAGCCTGATCTATGGTCTTTCAAACCTGATCATGAGTCAATCGGTTAAGAATATTAAAGGTCTTAGCCAGAAACTCCGGCCCGACGGTTCCGACAGGAGGTCATTTCCGAGCGGCCATACCGCGACAGCTTTTTCAGCCGCCGAATTTATGCGTCTCGAATACCGGGATGTGTCGCCCTGGTACGGAGTGGGGGCTTATACCATTGCCGGCACTGTGGGTGCATTAAGGATGTATGATAACAAACACTGGTTCGGCGATGTCATGGCCGGAGCGGGGGTGGGTATCCTATCCACAGATCTGGCTTATTGGGCCTATCCCAGGTTACAGAAAGTTGTTAAAAAACAGATGGGCATCAGTCATGAACAGAAGCAGCACATTACCGTACTTCCCTCTTTTCAGGAACACCATCTTATGGTTTCCTTAACTTACAAACCAAAAAATTGAATTCTGTCACAGGGGGCTCTGATCTGTTTCCCGTCCAGTAGCCGGGGAGGCTGCAGCGTTAAGGATCTCTATGAATTCCTTTATATTTTCCATATCAGCCAGCCCGTATAGTTCATCATCCCTGGTTACGATCAGCATCGGATACCTGTAATTCTGCATCATTAGCAATGCATTCTCTATGGGTTCCGCCGCATCGATATAGCCCGGATTCCGGTCGGTAGCCACTTCTACAAAATCCTCCTGGCTATGCCTTTGCAATGCTTCGATAATCCCGGTTTTTCCAAGGATACCAAAGGGTTTATCCCCATCCATGACCAGGAACTTTTTTGCCTGCCCGTTCAATAAGGTCTCAATAGCTTTGCCGAGGGTATCCTTCCTGTTCAACAGGGGAACATTTTTCATGGTAATGTCCCTCACCGTCATGTTTTTCAGGGCGGATTGAACCTGGACATACTCAGATTCGGCCATCGCACCGAAAAAAACGAACAAGCCTATGAACACCAGGAAGGGATTATAAAAGAAACCTATAAATATAAAAAATATGGCTACCGCCTGACCCAGCCGGGCGGCTATACGGGTGGCAAAGGCCCTGCTGAACTTAAGGGATAACAGGGCCCGGAGCACTCTTCCCCCATCCATCGGAAAAGCGGGAATAAGATTAAAAATGGCCAGCCATAGATTGAGCACGCTCAGGCTCAGCAAAAAATTATCTGCATTGATATAGGTGATCTCTGAAATGTCTGAAGGCATTTTTGCCAGGTTAACAAAAACATGCAGAATCAAAACGATAAGCAGATTGACTGCAGGTCCGGCTAAAGCGACGATCAATTCCTGAACCGGTTTATCCGGCATCCGTTCAAGCCGGGCGATACCGCCTATCGGCAGCAGGAGGATATCCTTGGTCTGTATATGATACCTTCTTGCGGCAAGGGCATGTCCCAGCTCATGAAGTACTACACAGACAAACAGGGAGAGCGTAAATACAACCGACCAGATGATCTGCCCGGTATTCAGACCGCGGCTGGCACTGGACACGATTATCCAGAGTATGATCACAGGAAATGTCCAGTGCATAAAGATCTTTATGCCTGCGATTTTCCCGAGTGTGAGCGAGTTTTTCATCGGATCCTTCCAAGAATAATTTACCTAATAACATCCTTCTCATTCTGCCTTCAGAAATAGCAAGCGCTTAAAGAAACCGGTTCTCAGGTACTGTCTCTTTCTAAACATAATCCAAATGGTTTCAGTTTTTATCCGGCAACTTTAATAGTTCAGCGATGTTATAATTTTTGTGATGACTGTCATCCATGATATTGATGATCATCAGTGTACCCGGTTGCATTTTCTTCTATTTTAGATTAATCAAGCAGGATATGAAAAAGATAATCTTCCTCATTTTCATCTTTCCATATTTTGAATCATCCGCACAGGATGCCAGGGCGCTCATCAAAAAAGCGGATGAGAAAATGAGGGGATCAACCATGCAGGCAGAGATGACCATCCGCACTGTAAGGCCTACCTGGTCAAGAGAGATGCAGTGTAAAGTATGGATGAAGGGCAGCCAGCTGTCAATGATCCTTATCCAGTCGCCTGCAAAAGATAAGGGTATAGTTTTCCTGAAAAGAAAGAAGGAAGTCTGGAACTGGATGCCGGTTTTAGAACGTACGATCAAACTCCCGCCCTCCATGATGACCCAGAGCTGGATGGGTACAGATTTTACAAATGACGACCTGGTTAAGGAATCCTCGGTGGTGGAGGACTACAACCATACCCTGATTGGCGACACCACCATTCAGGGAAGGAGCAGCTATATTATTCGCATGATCCCGAAACCCGAAACCGCCGTAGTCTGGAGCAAAGTGATCATATGCATTGACAAAAAGGATTTCCTGGAACTGAACAGCCGCTTTTACGATGAAGACGGTGTGCTTATCAATACGATGAACAGCTACGACATCAGGCTGATGCATGACCGCATTATTCCAACCCGGTTTGAAATGATTCCTGCGGATAAAAAGGGACATAAAACGGAAATGATCTACCGGAGTATCCTGTACAATAAACCTATTGATGAAAGTTTTTTCTCAGTTCAAAAAATGAAAAACCTGAATTGAAATGTGGCTCATCCTCATGGCCTGGAGAAATATGTGGCGAAACCACACCCGTACTATCATTTCGATGGCTGCAATTTTCTTTGCCGTAATCCTGTCGGTATTAACCAGCAGTTTAAAAGAAGGGATCTTCGATAACCTGGTTAAAAATGTAGTGAGCTTTTATACGGGTTATATCCAGGTACATCAAAAAGGTTACTGGGATGAACAGATCCTGGATAACAGCTTTGCATCATCACCTGAAATTGAACAGAAAATAATGCAGGACCATAACGTAACCGGAATTACCTCCAGGCTGGAATCATTTGCACTGGCTTCTTCAGCCAACCTGACTAAAGGCTGTCTTACCATGGGGATCCAGCCCGGGAAGGAAGACAGGATAACCCGGCTTAAGGACAAACTTATTCAGGGCCGGTATTTAAGCAGTAATGAGCATGCCGTACTTCTCGCACAGGGTCTTGCAGGCCGCTTAAAGATCAGCCTTAATGATACACTCGTATTGATAGGCCAGGGCTACCATGGTTCTACCGCAGCCGGAAAATACCCCGTCAGGGGGATCGTTAAATTTGGCTCCCCTGAATTGAATGACAACGCATTATTTATGCCTTTGCCCGCGGCTCAGGATCTCTATGGCGCTGATGGCATGATAACCTCCTATGTCCTTTCACTTGAAGATACCGAAAAACTTCAGCTCAGTCAGGCCAGCGTTAGTTCTGCTTTAGGTAAGGGCTATGAAGTTATGACCTGGGAGGAAATGATTCCCGAAGTTAAACAGCATATCGATTCAGATTCGAATAATATGAAATACATCCAGGCCATTTTATACCTGCTGATCTGCTTTGGCATATTCGGAACCTTGTTAATGATGATGGTGGAAAGGAAATTTGAGATGGGTATGCTTGTCGCAATTGGCATGAAGAAAAGCAAACTTATTATCATGCTGATGCTTGAATCTGTATTTACGGTAATTTCCGGTTGTTTGCTCGGCCTGATCACCAGCATTCCGCTGGTCTATTATTTAAACCGGCACCCTATCCGCTTTGGCGGTGAAACGGCAAAGGCTTATGAAAGATTTGGGTTTGAAGCGATCTTCCCCACCTCTACCGATGTGAATATATTCATTGCCCAGGGACTTACCGTACTCATCATTGGCCTGCTCCTTTCCTTTTATCCTGCATACAAGATTTTAAAGTTAGACCCCGTACTGGCAATGAAACGATAGATATGATACTCATAATGGCATGGCGGAATATCTGGCGCAATAAAATGAGGAGCGCCGTTATTATCCTATCCATATCGATAGGATTGTTTGCAGGAATTGCTGTGCTCGCTTTGTATGAGGGTATGCTAAAAAGCAGGGTACGTACGGTTATTGATGCTGAAGTGGGTCATGTGCAGATCCACAACCCTGAGTTTAAAAAAGACTATGAACCTCAGTTTATACTTCCGCAGGGTTCAGAAGTATTAAAGGCAGTAAACTTAATCCCTGAAGTAAAGACCGCCGCCCCAAGGAGCATTACCAACGGCATGCTTGCAACAACAACAGGCAGCGCCGGCGTACAGATCAACGGGGTGATTCCCCGCCTTGAATATAAGGCCTCACAGCTTGGAAATAAAATAATTGAAGGCAGGGGCTTTGACAGCACAAAACGGAATGAAATTCTGATCGGCCAGAAGCTGGCAGGTAAAATGAAGCTCAAGCTTCGCTCCAAGTTGGTACTGACCTTTACTGATACGGCCGCCAACATAGTTTCAGCAGCCTTCAGGGTTGCCGGGATCTACAGAAGCAATAATGCCCCCCTCGACGAAAAAAACGTCTACATCAGCATGAGCGATATGAATACCCTGCTTCTTCTAAAAAATTCATTCCATGAGATCGTGATCCTGCTTAAAGAGGATAATGATATCGCTGCGGTAAAGCAAAAATTAAAGTCTGCTTTTCCGGGCCATCAGGTAGAAACATGGCAGGAAATCTCGCCCGAAACAGATCTGATGGTAAAAACTACCGACCAGTACTCCTATATCATCATGATCATAATCATGTTTGCACTCGCTTTTGGAATTATAAATACCATGCTGATGGCGGTGCTTGAGCGGATCAGGGAAATTGGTATGATGATGGCGCTGGGAATGACCCGCATCAGGATATTCTTTCTCATCTTTCTGGAAACTGTCTTTTTAACTCTCGCCGGAACGCCTATAGGGATACTTGTGGGCTGGGCTGCAGCATCTTATTTTAATAAGTATGGCCTCGACCTTTCAAACATGGGAAAAGACCTGATGAGCAGTTTTGGTTTCAGCACAGTGATTTATCCGGAATTTCCTGCGGAAAAGCTGGGAACAGTATTATTGATCGTCAGCTGCACTGCCCTTGTTTCCTGTCTCTTTCCGGCGGTCAAAGCATTAAAATTAAAGCCTGTCGAAGCTCTGAGAAGATAAATTTTGAGACCCTTAAAATCAATAAAATGAATACAGTTATTGATGCCCATAATATCAGCAAGGTTTACAACAGGGAAACCATCCCGGTTTACGCAGTGAACGACGTGCATCTGCATATCGAAAAAGGGGAATTTACCGCATTGGTGGGCCCCTCAGGTTCAGGAAAGACAACCCTGCTTAATCTTATCGGCGGACTTGACCGCCCCGATAGTGGCCGGATAGTAATCAACGGCACCGATATTTCTGATCTTCCGGCAGGCAAACTGATAGATTTCAGGCTGAGGAATATCGGGTTTGTATTTCAGTCATTCAATTTGATACCGGTTCTGACCGCCCGGGAGAACGCAGAGTTTATTATGCAGCTGCAGGGAGTGCCTAAAAGTAAAAGGAATGCCCGGATCAGGCAGCTGTTTAAAGAAATAGAAATGGAAGAAAAGCTGAACAGCCGTCCGGCAGAACTTTCCGGCGGACAGCAGCAGCGGGTGGCCGTAGCAAGAGCCCTGGCCAGTAAGCCCCAGTTTGTATTGGCAGATGAGCCAACGGCAAACCTTGATTCCAGATCAGCATCCAATCTTCTCGATATTATGGCAAAACTCAATAAAGATGAAGCCATAACTTTCATTTTTTCCACGCACGACCAGCGTGTTATTGACCGTGCCAGAAGAGTGATCACCCTGGTGGATGGAAGAATAGACCGTGACACCGCTGCAGTGGAAACCAAACATGCAGAAACAGATGCTTCCCGGCGATGAAGATCCTGTTTTCTATATTCTGCCTTTTTTTATACGGATTAACCGCATCCGCACAGGACAGTTCTGCCCTGGCCAAAAAGTTAACGCTTAACGGCTATATCAAGGACATGCAAAGTCTTGACTTTAATAAAGATTTCAGTGAACTGCTCACAGGCAACCTGCTTCATAACCGCATCAATTTAAAATGGAAAGCATCAGCAGCTTTTTCCGCTGCCGCAGAATTTCGAACCCGGTTCTTTTGGGGTGAGGAAGTAAAAAGCATCCCCGGTTTTGCCTCATTAATGAGGAACAGCAATGAAAGATTGGATCTGCAGAAAATATGGATCGAGGAACCATCCATGGTTCTGCTCAGCAATACGGAAAGGTTATACCTGGATTTCAGGACTGAAAAATTCAACATACGGACGGGGCGCCAGCGTATCAACTGGGGTATTACCACCAGCTGGAACCCCAATGATATTTTCAATTCCTATAATTTCCTGGACTTTGACTACGAAGAAAGGCCGGGTGTTGACGGGGCCAAGCTCGGCTATTCATTTAATAATTCTTCGAATGCAGAAATTGCTTACGCCCTTACGGGGAAGGATGAAAGCGTGGGGGCAATAAAGTATTCCCTGAATAAATGGAATTATGATATACAGTTCATCACCGGCTGGTATCATGATAATTTCACCTTGGGCGCCGGCTGGGCCGGAAATATAAAAGACGCCGGCTTTAAAGGAGAGGGCCAGTATTTTTTTGCCGGAAGGGATTCCTCAGACAGGTTGAACCTCTCCCTTGAAGGAGATTATATGTTCAGTAATGGCTGGTATATAAACCTGAGCATGCTGTTCAACAATAAAGGAATTATGGAACCCATTGACAGCCGGAACGATTTAAACCTGAGTTTGTCACCCGAAAACCTGATGCCGACAAAATGGAACCTGCTGCTGACCACGGCAAAAGAGATAACTCCCCTGTTTTCTGCAAATGGAAGCCTGTTATATGCTCCGGGAACCAAACTGCTGATCATTTATCCATCACTTCAGTACAATATCGCCCCGGAAATCGATGTGAACCTGGTATGGCAATCCTTCTTTGCGGAAATGAACAATCGTTTTGATGGGATCGATCACCGCTGCTTTTTACGCTTAAAAGCGAGCTTTTAATTCTTCACAGCATTCCTTTTTCTTTTTTCGATCTCAGCCTTAAGCTTTGGGGGCATTTCACGGCATTGACAATGTTTGGCATGTTCCAGATGCCAGGCTATCCGCTGATCCAGTGTAGGATTTTCAGGCATCCGGTGAGCCAGATGCCATTCCTTGTTCAATTTCATCCTTGAGATGGAAATTACCGGTGATCAATAAAGACCGGAAGCTTATGATTGCCTATTATATGCCTTACAAAACTCTTTTTAAACAGCTGGGATAAGCCCGAACGACCGTAAGAACCTGAGACCAGCAGGCTTGCCTTTTTTCCTAAAAGCCAGGCATCAAGATATTTTCCGGGATTTACATCCATCTTAAACAAGGTAAGATCGCTGAAATGTCTGGCAGTTAGTTCTTCGATATATATTTTATCAGGAAAATCTTTTTCTTTATTGCTGCTGGCATATACCAGAAGTGTTGGTAAATCACATAGTTCCGGAAAGAGATAGGCAAACTGCTTGATAGCAAAAACAGAGTTTTCGCTGCCATCATAAGCAAGAATGATGTTTTCAGGAAAATCGAATTTTTCGGGCACAACAAATACCGGACATTTGATGGTATGAAGCGCCCTTTTTAAATAATCATTGGGAGCTTCAACTCCCAGGTCTTTATAGAAAGCTTCACTGCCAATAATTAAAACATCCGCATACCGGCTTTCTAATTCCAGTTCATCCATGGCAAACTCACGCAGATCTTCATGTACACGGTAGTCTATACCATTAGCCTGGCACAGTTTTTCAAAACGGTCGATACTTTTCCTTAACAGACCCGAATCTGCATTTTCCAATACAGGTACGGCAAGACCGGCCATGCCATGTGCATAATTAGCCAGCTCAGCCTGAGGTACAAATACCCCGGTTAACAAGACCGGCTGCAATTCATTTATTCTCCTGGCAAATTCAAAAGCCCCTTCAGAGAAATGTTCCCCGTCAAAGGCAATAATTAGTTTTTTCATACCCCTTAAGCATTAAAAATACTGGATCTAAACCCCCTTAAAGATATGCATGCCGGTTAAATTAAAATATGACGATGGTCAGCAAGTCTGCTGATTATACTCAAACAGCCCTTTAGGATTTATATCAGAATATTTGAACTTATCAGTACTCATGCGGTTTATATAGATATTAAATCAAGAGTTCATGTGCATGTCGGCGGAAGCAAGTTTTGGAGCAGGTCTTTTCCTTTCAATAACAGGTGCAGCCTCAGTAAAAAGGGCAGAAAATTCCTCTCAGATCCTGTTTGCCTCCGTTCCCTTGATATTCGCTGTTCAGCAGATCGTGGAGGGTTTCGTATGGCTCTCTTTCACTAATCCTGCCTATATGCTCTGGCGTGAATATGCGGTATTTGGATTCCTCTTTTTCGCCCAGGTGATATGGCCCTCATGGCTCCCGGCTTCCATACTGATCATGGAAAAGGAAAAGAAACCTGTACGGATCCTTCAGGTATTGTCTGTTCTCGGACTTATTGTATCTGCTTACGCGGCCTACTGCTTATTCGCTTATCAGACTCATGCCCGGGCCGAAAACTATCATATCCGGTATTACATTGATCTGCCGCCTTCGGTCATCAGGGATAAGGGTCTCTTATATATGACAGTCACCCTGGCTCCGCTTTTCATATCCACCACAAAAAGGATGTGGATGTTTGCTTTAAGCATACTGCTGTCCTATATTTTTACGAAACTGTTCTTTAACGATTACATCATCTCCGTATGGTGTTTCTTTGCTGCTGTTTCCAGCGGAATGGTATACTATATCTTGCAGGACAAACAGAAGTTGAAAATAGTTTACAGCGCTGAATGATTGATCAGACTTTATCAGACACCTTGGATTTGGAAGCTGAAGGCCTGGCAGGGGAACGGTTTACAGGGCGGGCGCCCAGCACCCCTTCTATATCTTCCTTAAAGAGGGTCTCCTTCTGAAGCAGCAGTTCCGCAATTCTGCTTAATTTTTCCTTATTCGCCTCCAGCAGTTTGCAGCTCCGTTCATAGGCCTCATTTACCAGTTTGCGGACTTCCTCATCGATGATTTTACCAGTTTCCTCACTATAGGGTTTTTGAAGACTTGTGTCTTTCTGCCCGGTAGAATCATAGAAGCTTATATTTCCAACCTTTTTATTAAAACCAAAATAAGCCACCATCATGTAGGCCTGCCTGGTTACTTTTTCCAAATCATCCAAAGCCCCTGAGGAAGTTTCCCCAAACATAACCTCTTCAGCCGCCTTACCGCCAAGGGTGGCGCATAAATATTCCTTAAAGAAGGATTCGCTCTTCAGCTGCCTTTCCTCCGGAAGATACCAGGCCGCTCCCAGGGATTTCCCCCTCGGAATAATTGAAATTTTCACCAGCGGATCCACCTGCTTCAGAAGCCAGCTTACTACCGTATGCCCCGCTTCATGATAGGCGATGATCTTCTTCTCTTTCGGGGAAATGATCATGCTTTTCTTTTCAAGGCCGGCCACGATCCGGTCAATGGCGTCAAGGAAATCCTGCTTGCCGATCTTGTCCTTTTTTTTCCTGGCGGCTATTAATGCAGCCTCGTTGCAGATATTGGCAATATCAGCTCCCGAAAAGCCCGGAGTCTGCGAGGCAAGGAAACCCAGGTCCAGCGAGCCATCCGTTACCAGGGGCCTTAAATGAACCTTGAAAATGGCCTCCCTCTCCCTCATATTGGGAAGCTCCAGATAAATATGCCTGTCGAACCTTCCCGGACGAAGCAAGGCCGGATCCAGCATATCCGCACGGTTTGTTGCGGCCAGTACGATCACGCCGCTGTTGGTTCCAAACCCATCCATTTCTGTCAGCAGCTGGTTGAGCGTACTTTCTCTTTCATCATTTGCCCCGCCGAGAAAAGCACCCTTCCCCCTTGACCGCCCGATGGCATCGATCTCATCAATAAATACAATGCAGGGGGCCTTTTCCTTTGCCCTTTTGAACAGGTCCCTGACCCTCGACGCCCCTATACCCACAAACATTTCAACAAACTCGGAACCTGAAATACTGAAAAATGGCACCTGGGCTTCGCCGGCCACGGCCTTTGCCAGTAAGGTCTTACCTGTTCCCGGCGGGCCTACCAGGATCACGCCCTTGGGAATTTTTGCACCCAGCTGGGTATAGGAACCCGGACTTTTAAGAAAGCTGACGATCTCCCTGACCTCCAGTTCCGCTTCTTCCAGTCCGGCAACATCATCAAAGGTGAGATTGCTCTTCTCCTTCTCAATTAAGGTAGCCGTGGATTTGCCAAAATTAAAAATAGAGGAATCGCCGGTGTTCAGGGCACCTGCCCTGCGGACAAGCAGGAAATACCAGAAACCAAAAAGGAGCAGCATAGGCAGGATCCACATTAATCCGCTTAAAAATCCGCCCGAATTGGTAATATAGCTTACCGGAATCCGTTCACTCAGGGGAAAGTTCTTCTCTGCTTCATCCATTTTGCGGTCAAAAGATTCAACCGAACCGATGCTGAAAAAATACTGGGGCCCTTCAAGGGAGCCCCTGGTAAAACTCTTTTTAAATGCATCCTTGAATAATGGATCTTTAGCCATTGCATCTTTGAGGTATACCTCCACCCTTTCTCCATTGATCACAACGACTTTTTGTACTGCCTTGCGGCTGATCATATCCTTTTCAAAAGCCTGCCAGGTGGTTTCCTTTCCCTCAGGCGCCCTAAAAACAGGAAGAAAAAAAATCAGAAACAGAAAAACCAGATAGAATATCCACCAGGGAAAACGTAATCCGCCCCCCGGATTATCCGGAGGACCTGCCTGCGGGAGATGTTTTTTTCGCCGGGAATTCATAACGTAAAGTTCGGCACATGGGGCTGTTAAAAGCTTGACTAAGATCAGGTATATTGATGATTTGCATAAGGGTCTGATCATCTCACCCCTGCCTGATTAACGCGGCGGAGCCCAGTACTCGATGGGCTTATACCCTTCTGCTTTTTTCTGGAGCTTAAAGTTTGATATCCCGGGAGGGTTATTATAATCCTCCGCCAGAGCGAATACGAATTTTTTAAAGTCGGGTATGCTTCTGTAATCAGGCGCATCATTCCAGCCTGCTGTGATCAGGTACTCAAAAGTATGATCCCTGGTAACCGGCATCCTGAGCAAATGATTCCCTTCATAGGAAGACATATAACTGTATTTTGGCTTGTATTTATCTTTAACAATGATCGCCGTGGCCGCATAGTCAAGAGTGGATCTCAGCCGTTCAAGTGATAGGGGATTAGGATCGATCACAGGCATGTTCTTAGCTATCGAAATCACGGTTCCCCCGCTGATTTCCCTTTCCGTTTCAAACATTATTTTTCGTATTCCTGCTGCAAAATCAGTCTTTGGATTTTGAGGCTTCCATTTGGTATACAGCACTTTACAGGTTGAGTAATATTTATTCTTGTAGGCGGTATAATACTGTTCCAGCTCATACTCTCCCCTGCCCGAACGCCAGTTCAGCGTTAGTACCCGGACTATGCTTCTGACCGGGCCGCTAGCCACAACTTCATTTACGTAACGGGTGTTTTCCAGGGGGCCTGAATAGGCATGCGGACTAAACCGCGGCCGGGAAACTGAATCCGTCTGGGGGAATTCAAAAACTCCTATCCCCCCTGCTCCGAAGGTATTTCCAACCGTCATAATATCCATCCCTTTATCATAGGAAAAATGGTAGCCCGACATATTGTTCACCAGGGAATAATAGCCGTTGAGCATACGCTGCCTCTTGACCTGGATATCAACATCCGTCGGATACCATAGTTTCCAGGTCAGCAGCTCCGATTCCCACATGGGAACAGAATGGCGCCCATAGTCGCCGATGGCCGCAAAGGTGGCATGCGGATACATCCCCCGGTTATTGTATCCGAGGTACAGGTAAATGGTTTTAGTCTCTGAGGCTTTGAGATCCGTCATGAAGAATAGTTCATCCCAGATACCATCCCGGTCAAGGTCATCCAGCTGATAATGAATAGATACTCCATTCTTTTCCCCTAAAAGCAGATGCCCTCCGAACTGCAGAATATCCTCCCGGGTGGGTGCCGGCCTGGGCGGAAGCGCAGGATCAACAAGCACCAGCTCCCTGGGCCCGAAGTTGCGGAAAGGCAGTTCTGTACTTAGTACCGTTACCGGACAATCCTTCCGGTCAATTTTTAAATTATTACTTACTGTAATGGCAATGCGGGTTGTTGGCATATAATTCCCTTCCACGTACCAGGGCTCAGCATTTATCTTACTTTGATCCCTGGCAAGGGATCCGGATGCACTGAAAAATATAAGTATACCTGGCAGGAGAAAAAATAATCTTTTCATACTTTAAATGTACAGCGAAAAATGCAGTCAGAAAAAAAATCCCCTTAGATAAATGGATTTTTACTTTGCATCTGGTACAGGTAAAGCGGGGAATTGTAGGCCGATCAGGTCCGGGATTTATTTCAACATTTGATAAACGTCCGTTTTCAATCCGTATTTATCCTTTACCTGGGAAGGTTCATTCAGATAGACTTCAAAGGGCAGATCCCGGGCCTGTTTATTGTGATCCTTAAGCCATTTGGCAATCTCATTATAAGGGATTGGCAGGTCTTCATAAGGTCCTGTATAATGTGCCACCACCGCATTACCACCTTCAATGGTTCTGGATGTTATCCTGCCGCTTAACCGTTCAGGAAGGCGGTCCACCTCGACGGCGGCTTCCAGGGTGACCGGGTCCTGGTAGTTCAGGTAAAATGCCATAACCTTATCCGGTTTCAAACCATTTTCACTAATAAATTTGAACAACTCCCCGTAATCTCTTTCGAATACTTTACTCAGGCCGGCCATCTCTGATGTATCCCGGATAAGAAGGATTTTGAGAGGTTTAACAGTAAGCTGCTCAAGAACTACACTGGTTTTCTTTGGGGCATCTTTAATCATGACAAATAATTTAGGTGATGAACTAATCCGAAATTATGGAGGTTCAGTCCCAATTCAAATGATGCTGATCGGGCCGCAGGATGATTTTGATCAGAGCTCGGAGGGAGCCCCTCCGGAAAATCGCTCAAAAAAGAAGCAAAGGAAAAGAACCGATTGTGTAAAAACTGAACCGGACGGGCTTCAAATGAAAATCCTGCGGTAAACAGGAAACCAGGTTAGATTATTTCACATGCGTATTTAAAAAGACCCCGATCCTGTCAAAGGATTTGCTCAGGTTAGCTCCCAGCCAGCCATGATTCTCATCCGGATAAAGCACGTACTCATTCGCTACCCCTTTTGACTGGAGCCGGGCATGTAAAGCCACCTGCTGGGATGGGCTTACCAAATTATCCCTGCCCCCCTGTAAGGTAAGCGTGGGCGGACTTTCAGCCAGGACAAAGTTTATCGGACTGGATTGAAAATAGGCTGCAGCATTACTTTGAGGCGTTCCCCCTACCAGTGCGGCAATAAGAAGCGGATTTACGCTTGAAGGAGGATTGCTGTACATAGCCGCCATATCGGAAGGACCGAAAAAATTAATGACGGCTTTAACTCTGAGCGGGGTCGAATACTTATAGGCCTGTAATAATGCCAGGTGCCCCCCGGCGCTGGCGCCCAGCAGGACAAACTTGTCGGAAATACTGTATAATGAACGTCTCTTATCAATAAAATCCAGGGCTGCCTTCACATCGTTTTCCTGGACAGGAAACCCGTTTCCGGCAGTGCTGGCCAGCCTGTAATTAATATTAAATAAAGCATAATCGGGAAAGCGTTTCTTCATGGTATCCAGGTAGGCTTTGAATTCTGATTTATCCCCTGAGGACCATGCGCCTCCGTGAATAAGTACCATCACTTTGGTATCAGCCGTAGAACGCTGAGCCGGCAGGTAATAATCCATTCTCTGCAGTGCATCTGCCCCATAAGCCACATCCGATTTTGCCGATGCTTCAAGCCTGACCTCGCTGTCTGTTTCCTTACAGGATATCACCGTTAACAGGGCAAGGATCAATCCCGGCAAATACGCTTTTCTTAATAAATTCATGGTTATGAAACGTGGAAGTTTCAAATTTAGTTTAAACCATATATTTTCCCAAATTTCTTCATAAGGCGGTTTAGAATATCCCGAAGGGGATTAACCGGATTAAAAAATTGCTTTAAACTTTAAGTGTTTTTGATACTCTCCTTAGGTTTAAGCTTTAAGCCCGCCCCTGCCTTAAGTAATTCCTGGGTAATGCTGCGGGTATAGGTTTTGATCTCCTCCTGAAAATCTGTCACTGATGCCCCTGAGCGAATCTCTTCGAGGCGTTTCTCCCAGTTGCCGGTAAGTTCGGCCTGGGCAATCTTATGGTCTTTCACCACTTCGTAAACTGCCAGTCCGGTATGGGTTGGCACCAGGTTCTTTTTCTCACGGATAATATAATCCCGTTTCAGGAGTGTTTCAATAATGGCCGCGCGGGTGGCCGGGGTACCCAGGCCGCTGTCTTTCATGGCATAGCGGAGTTCCTCATCATCGATCTCCTTCCCCGCAGTTTCGAGCGCCTTTAACAGGCTGGCCTCATTATACAGTGGTTTGGACTTGGTTTGTTTTTCCAGAACTGCCTTATCAATAACCGGCAGATCCTCACCTGCCTTAACTTTGGGTAGTGAAGCATTTTCCTCATCCTTTTTTTCCTCATCCGATTCATTGAACACGGCACGCCAGCCTGCAGCGCTGATCACGGTGCCGCTGGCTATAAATCCGGCTCCGGAAACTACCGTAATTTTGGTGATCTCCTTGATACATTCCTGGTGAAAAGCTTCCAGTGTCCGGCCTAATACCAGGTCGAAAATTGCCTGTTTTTCCGTTGATAGATGGTATGGCATCTCTCCTGTCGGCAGTATGGCATGGTGATCGGTTACTTTTTTAACATTCACACTCCGTTTATTCAGTTTGGCACCGGCCAGCAAACCCGCCTGTTTCCCAAAGAATGGATGGTCCTTGAATTTTTCGATCAGGGCCGGTACGCCCGCAAAAACATCATCTCCTATATACCGGCTGCCTGTACGCGGATAGGTGACCAGTTTGCTTTCGTAGAGATTTTGAAGTATTGTAAGCGTCTGATCGGCGGTAAATCCGTTTCGTTTATTAGCCTCCTGCTGCAGGCTGCTCAGATCATGAAGCAAAGGAGGCGGCTCTTTCCGTGGTTTGGCTTCCACCGAAAAGATATGCCCCCCGAGCGGATGACCCGAGGCCACATCTTTCACCTGTTCAAGAATACCTGCGGCTTCTTCCCTGGTCTTAAAGTTTTCGGGGGCTATAGCCCGGAAAACCTGTCCGTCCTTATCCACCTGAATACTGACCTGATAATAGAGCTGGGGCACAAAATTTTTATTCTCGAGATAACGCGAGCAGATCATAGCCAGGGTCGGGGTTTGCACCCTGCCCAGAGAAAGCACCGATCTTGTTCCTGAGGAAATGCTGAGAGCCTGGGTTGCATTCATCCCCACCAGCCAGTCGGATTGTGAGCGGCAGTGCGCAGAATTGAACAAGGTATCATAATCAGTCCCGGGCTTTAAGTTCCGGAAACCCTCTTTTATGGCCTCATCTGTTTGGGAAGATATCCAGAGGCGCTTGAAAGGCTTCTTGCATTTCAGGTAATAGTAGATATAACGGAAGATCAGCTCCCCTTCCCGCCCGGCATCGGTTGCAACGATAATATCCGTCGCTTCATCAAACAAAGCCTGTATAATATTCAATTGCTTTCTCACACCCGGGTCCTCGACCAAACCGTCCTTGGTTTTAACCTTGCGGATCGAAAGCTTGAATTTACTGGGAAGCATGGGCAGGTTATGCACATTCCATCCATAAAAGCCATAATCCTGGGGAGGCGCCAGCTGGAGTAAATGACCGAAAGCCCAGGTGAATGTAAAGCCTTTCCCTTCCATATACCCGTCCTTTTTGCCTGTGGCTCCAAACACTTTGGCTATTTCCCTGGCAACGGAGGGCTTTTCTGCAATGATCACTTTCATTTCAGCCGAAAGTAAGAAAAATAGGCAGGGGGCTGCAAGTTTGTTGAAAAATGGGGGGAGGAGGGGTGGTTGGTTGGTGGGTTGGTTGGTTGGTTGGTTAGTTAGGTTGTTGGTTGGTGTTGGTTTGGTTGGAATTCCTTCTTCCCGGACCCGATCCGGGACTCCATGCCATATCCAGCAAATTTCATCTATAAAACTACATTTCCCTTTCCCGGACCTGATCCGGGACCCCGTGCCATAACCATGCAATTCCACTTAATAATACGAAATAAGCCATTACTAAATCATTGCTACCTTTTGGCACGGGATCCCGGATCAGGTCCGGGAAGAGTTGGGACCCATGCCATAACCCGGCAATTCCACTTAATATTATGAAATTAGCTATTCCTAAACCATCCCTACTTCTGGCGGGGGATCCCGGATCAGGTACGGGAAGGTACGGGGAAGAGTTGGGACCCCGTGCCATAACCATGCAATTCCACTTAATAATACGAAATAAGCCATTACTAAATCATTGCTACCTTTTGGCACGGGATCCCGGATCAGGTCCGGGAAGAGTTGGGACCC
>JAKFCV010000015.1:0-105914 GCA_036676435.1 Pedobacter sp.
TGCCGAATGAATATGAGGGATCTTATTGCAAACGAGATGAGCTTCTCTTTGTAAAAATACATAGCAAACAAACTTTCTGGTTTCTTTCCGATAAGGTCCCTCAGCTGCGCTATCGGGATGACAGAGAGCCAATATCAAAACCTGTCATGCCGAATGAATATGAGGGATCTTATTGCAAGAGAGATGAGCTTCTCTTTGTAAAAATACATAGCAAACAAACTTTCTGGTTTCTTTGGGATAAGGTCCCTCAGCTGCGCTATCGGGATGACAAAACGTTTTTGTGAGTATTGGATTGGATAAACCTTACCTAAATCGTTGAAGCCGAGGAATGATTTGATGTAAATACCGGCTCAAGGCCTCCATAACAACCAAAAACATTCCCCGGACACACAAACACAGGATAACAAATTACATTTTCAGCCCGATCTCTCTTAATCTCTCATCCAGATACTCGCCTGCGGTGATATCCTCATACACCTTTGGATGACTTTCATCAATACAGGATGGAAGCGAAGTAAGATCCATTTCCGATTTGGGATGGAGGAAGAAAGGAACAGAAAATCTTGAGGTTTTCATCAGTTCACGGGGCGGATTAACAACCCGGTGAGTGGTGGATTTAAGCTTATTATTTGTTAAACGCTGCAGCATATCGCCCACGTTCACCACGATATCCTCTACATTAGCTTTTACAGGATACCAGCGTCCGTCGCGGGTTAAAACCTCGAGACCATCCGCACTTGCACCTATTAATAGAGTGATCAGGTTAATATCTTCATGAGCACCGGCACGTACAGCATCTTCCGGTAAGCTGTCAGGATCCTCGATCGGGAAATAATGAATTCCTCTGAGGATAGAATTGCCATTATGCACCTTATCATCAAAATAGTTCTCAGGAAGATTTAAGTATACTGCGATTGCATGTAATAAGTGCTTACCTGCATTTTCAAGCCGCTGATAAACTTCACGGGTGATCTCATTAAAACGGGGCAGTTCCTCAACCTGAACATTGTCAGGATATTCCGACTTAATCGGATCACCGTCGGTAACCACCTGGCCGCTTTGCCAGAATTCTTTCAGATCAGGGGTTTTAGAATCTTTAGCTTTTTCACGGCCCTTGCTTGTATATCCCCGTTGACCGGCAAGTTCCGCTTTTTCATATTTCAACTTCTGCTCATCAGGCATACTGAAGAACTTCCTGACTTCAGCATACAATTCATCCATCAGCTCCCTGGTCATGCCATGATTAGCGATGGTTACAAAACCTGTTTCATTAAAGGCTCTGCCTATATTATCAGAAAATTGTTTTTTCTGCTCCGGTGTTCCGTGAATATAATCGTTAAGATCAAGACGCGGAATATTTACTTCTGCCGACATATTTATACGTTTTGGTTAGGAACACGAATATACGCTCAATTGTGAATAAGATGATAAAATCAGACATTTGAAATTATCAATACAATGAAGATCAGTTGATTATATTATCAACATTCGGAAAAAGAAGAAATAAAAATACGCAATTAACGGATCTGAACACTGGAAACCATCTTTTCCAGTTCCTCTATATCAAAGGGCTTAGCGAGAAAATTATCTGCACCGGCCACCTGTGCCAATGCTTTAACATCATTATTTGCAGAAAAATAAATAATAGGGATATGACTTAGTCCGGCCTCACCTTTAATAGCCTGAGTAGCTTTAATACCGCCTATATCAGGGATCCAGTTATCCATTAAAATAATGTCCGGACTGATCTCCTGCACGGTTTCAACTATATTTTTACAATGATTGCGTGTGTGCACCTCCCAACCATTCTCTTCTAATATATAGGTACATATAGAAAGAATATCCTCATCATCATCACAAATCAATATACGTTTGGCCATCATAAAAATTTAAGGTGAAATGCAATCCGCATCCCCCAGGCTTTCCTCCATCTTATTTAAACGGAGCATTTTCAAAAAGAGATTTAAAATTAATTAAATTAAAATAAATAGCAACCATTCGCTGAATTTTTAATTTAAGAACAATTTTATGGAACAGGGATTGCTCAAACCTTTTTCAACCTTTACCGTTTAATCAAATACTAAACTTAAAAACCTTAAAATTATTTCTATGAACAATTTTTTTCGCGCAATAATAGCTGGATACGGTGCCCAAAAACTTGGCGGCGGCTGCCTTGGAACAATCGTAATATTTGCCTTAATATGGTTTGCACTCGGACAATGTAATTAAACCCCCCTGGTAATCAGGACGAATTTCTGTACCTGATCAGCATAATTATTATTATAAATACAACTGCAAGCAAAATCAAAATCTTCATCATTCAAATATAAGTTCTGAATTTTAATTACAAAATTCAGAACTATTGATTTACTAATATTTTTAGTATAATTTTGCAGCATGGATGATAAGGAAAAGATCAAGGCTGCTATTCAAATGCTAAACCAGCTTAAAAGGATGGTCGGATTTTTTATGAAAAAAGAAATTTCCGAACTCATCGATAAACTGGAAGGGAATGATTCTATTGATACAGAAAACCAAGGACGAAAATAAGAAAATGACCGCGTGGGACAAAGGGGTGGACTATAAAACATGAAACTTATTACTACAATTTTACTCTTCCCGGACCTGATCCGGGATCCCCTGCCATAAGCACTTTAGTTGATTGGTTATCGGTTTTTTGGATGGTAGGGCAGTTTTTATTAGAAAACTCTCCATCAGGTACAATGGAAGCTTGTTTTCTTATGCAATATTTCCCTCATATTCATTCGGGATGACAGGTTTTAATTTCGTACTTGAAACAGGACCGCGTGATGCAGTACTTATCCAGATCTCTTACATGCACTACTCATGACAAGGTTTAAATCTCATTCCCTATTTCCCCACCATTTGTCATCCCGATAGCCCAGCTGAGGGACCTTATTCCAAAGAAACCAGAAAATTTGTTCGCTATTTATTTTTATAAATAGAACCTCCTATTGCAGCATTTTTATCCACTAAATGGTTCATTCATTGTTCGCAAAATTATTAAACCCGTCCCTCATACCTTTCCGCCCTCTATTGCCGGGCAAGGCAAGTTTTATTCACTCCTTTTTATTGTTTTTTAAAGGTGTTCATGCTTTCGCCGCTGAAGGGCGGCTCAGGTTTTAGGCAAAATTAACCAAAAGCCTCCTTTCCCCCTGAGGTAGCCGGCGCAAGGCAGCCGCACACAAAAGCAAACACGGCTAGGTTTTTCCGCCAGGGGATTAGATGACAGAATGAAATTGAAGTACAAAGGGCGTCAAACCAATGCCTTTGCCACCCGCTGGGCTTTCTTTTTGCTTTTGTTTTACAGCTAAGGGGGGAAAGGCTGGGCGCATAGGCCAAGGCGCCGGGCAAACGGGTGGACATTAAAACATTATCGGTTTTTTGGATGGCTAGGGCAGTTTTTATTAGAAAACTCTCCATCAGGTACAATGGAAGCTTGTTTTCTTATGCAATATTTCCCTCATATTCATTCGGGATGACAGGTTTTATTTCGTACTTGAAACAGGATCGCGTGATGTAGTACTTATCCAGATCTCTTACATGCGCTACTCATGAGGGTTTAAATCTCATTCCATATTTCCCACCATTTGTCATCCCGAAAGCGGAGCTGAGGGATCTTATTCCAAAGAAACCAGAAAATTTGTTCGCTATTTATTTTTATAAATAGAACCTCCTATTGCAGCATTTTTATCCACTAAATGGTTCATTCATTGTTCGCAAAATTATTAAACCATCCCTCATACCTTTCCGCCCTCTATTGCCGGGCAAGGCAAGTTTTATTCACTCCTTTTTATTGTTTTTTAAAGGCGTTCATGCTTTCGCCGCTGAAGGGCGGCTCAGGTTTTAGGCAAAAGAAACCAAAAACCTCCTTTCCCCCTGAGGTAGCCGGCGCAAGGCAGCCGCACACAAAAGCAAACACGGCTAAGTTTTTCCGCCAGGAAATTTAGTGAAAGAAATGAAATTGAAGTACAAAGGGGCGTCAAACCAATGCCCTTGCCTCGCTCTGGGCTTTCTTTTTGCTTTTGTTTTACAGCTAAGGGGGGAAAGGCTGGGCGCATAGGCTCCGCGCAAGGCAAACGGTAAACTATAAAAAAAATATCTTCTGAACTATAATTTTTCAACCCTTCCCGGACCTGATCCGGGACCCCGTGCTATGACCAGCAAAAATCCAAACCGGTTCAAAATATTTTGTCATCCCAAAAGCGCAGCTGAAGAAATTCCGTACACACAACGAGCCTCTAAAATCCCAAAATCTTTATCCCTTTTTTTTTCGTATATTAATGTTATGATAAACATTTCTTAAATATGCTAATCAGATCAAACAAAAAAGCATCATAGCGTATTGAAAGAAAGGAAGCTGACAGGCTTTACCTGTACATGACAGATAAGGACCATCTTTATCATTCAAAAAAGTAAAAAGTTTAACAAATAAGTTAATTTTGCGTTTCAATTTCATAAAAATAAATGGAAGTTAAGGCCGGCGAATTTCTTGAAAAGATCAACTATCCTTCGGATCTGAAAAAATTTAAAGAAGAGGATCTTGAACGGATCAGTGCTGAATTAAGACAATTTATTGTTGATACAGTATCTGTAAACGGCGGGCATTTTGGTTCCAGTTTAGGTGTGGTTGAATTAACAGTGGCCCTTCACTATGTATTAAACACGCCCTATGATCAGCTGGTCTGGGATGTCGGCCACCAGGCTTACGGCCACAAAATCCTTACTGGACGCAGGTCCTCTTTTCATACCAACAGGATCTACAAGGGCTTAAGCGGCTTTCCGAAACGTTCTGAAAGTGAGTACGATACCTTTGGCGTAGGTCACTCATCCACTTCAATTTCAGCTGCATTGGGAATGGCAGTCGCATCAAATTATAAAGGTGAAACCGACAGGCAGCATGTGGCAGTAATCGGAGATGGAGCAATGACCGGTGGTCAGGCATTTGAAGCTTTAAATCATGCAGGCATCGAAAAATCCAACATTCTTGTCATTCTGAACGATAACTGTATGTCTATCGACCCGAATGTTGGAGCTCTTAAGGAATACCTCACCGATATAACTACATCTAAATCTTATAACCGCTTCCGAGATGATATATCACATGTGCTTACCAAGATCTCCGAACTGGGGCCAAATGCGCATGAAATAGTTAAAAAAATTGAAAAAAGTATAAAAGGCGGACTTCTCAAAAAAAGCAATTTCTTTGAAGCCCTCAAATTCAGATACTTCGGTCCCATTGACGGACATGATGTGAAACATCTTGTAAAAGTACTCAACGATCTTAAAGATATCCCCGGACCCAAAATCCTGCATTGTGTTACGGTAAAAGGCAAAGGATATGCATTAGCAGAGAAAGATCAGACCAAATGGCATTCACCGGGTCTTTTCGATAAAATTACCGGGGAAATTCAGAAAACAGTTACAGAAAAACCCCTTGCGCCCAAGTATCAGGATGTATTCGGACATACGATGGTTGAACTTGCAGAAAAAAATCCCCGCATCATGGGGATCACCCCTGCAATGCCTTCGGGCTCATCATTAAATATCATGATGAAAGCCATGCCGGAACGCGCCTTTGACGTGGGTATTGCAGAGCAGCATGCCGTAACCTTCTCGGCCGGCCTGGCAACTCAGGGCATGATCCCATTCTGCAATATCTATTCAACATTTATGCAAAGGGCTTATGATCAGGTGATCCATGATGTGGCCATTCAGAAATTAAACGTGGTATTTTGTCTTGACCGTGCAGGATTTGCCGGCGCCGACGGACCGACCCACCATGGGGCTTACGATCTGGCCTATATGCGCTGCATTCCCAACATGATCGTTTCTGCACCAATGAATGAAGAGGAGTTAAGAAACCTCATGTTCACTGCTCAGGAAGGAAATAAGGGACCATTCAGCATACGCTACCCAAGGGGCTCAGGCGTTATGCCCGAGTGGAGACGCCCCATGAAATCCATTGAGATCGGTAAAGGCAGAACCATCTGTGAGGGCGAGGATGTAGCGATCTTAACAATAGGACATATCGGAAATGAAGCGGTTAAAGCCTGCCATGAACTAAACTCTGAAGGGATCCATCCGGCTCATTACGATATGCGGTTTGCAAAACCTATCGACGAGGAGTTATTACACCAGGTTTTCAAAAAGTTTAAGCGTATAATCAGTGTTGAGGACGGCTGCATCCAGGGAGGAATGGGAAGCGCAGTTCTCGAATTCATGGCCGATCATAATTATTCTTCCACTGTTGTGAGACTTGGGATCCCTGATAAAGTGATTGAACATGGTGAACAACCTGAACTATGGAAAGAGTGTGGTTTTGATGCCGAGGCTATCATTAAAAAAGTCAGGGAATTCGCAGTTAGCCGCACTACCCGGGTTTTAGCCTCTTAACATCCTACTTTTTTTCTCTACTTGTAACATTGATATTTCATTCGAAATATTATCATCAATTAAGCAGAAAATTTTTAAAGGCATTCAATAAGATGATATCAATTTGATGCAACAGCAAAGTTGTAAAAGTTACGCTTAGTGCCTCCTTCCGGATTATTTAGATTACCCTAAAAAAATAGCAATCAAAAAAGTTTTCAAGAAACCCAGTTTTTAACTTTAAGAATAATTGGATATAAAAAATTAAATGTTTTTATTGGTAACACCAGCTTTAATATCAGGGTCCAATTATGTCGTTCATAAACAACATGAAAATCTCTGGCTATATAATTATTGAATCCCCGTTTAATAATTTCCTGATTAAAGGGAATGTGTTCACACATGGCTTCTTTCTGATTTAACGAATTCAATACAGTTTTATAACGCAAATTCTTAATTGCATGATAATTGTAAACACCAACCCCACCAAAAGCAGAAATAACTCCATAAAGGGGTGATTTTTTAACTTTTTTATTAATGGATTTAAATGTCAAATCTAAAGAATCGGCTGAATAACTAAATTCATTCAACCAGGGATACTCCTGCACAGCAAATGTGTCATAATAAATTTTCGATAAACCAAAAGGTGTTTTCATTACACTCATGCCATTTGAAAAAATAGCTCCAGTTTTATCATCAAATGAGTTTATAGCATTAATTAAACCCCTTAAAGAAATTTTAATTACGTCAATATCAATTATAATAACCAAGTCGATTGGGTGTTTAACTTCTTGGATATAATCCATATAAAGATTTCTATAAAAAACCATTTTATCAATACGCTGATAACTAGCCATCGGGTTTATTATTAATTCACTTTTATCAGGGATAGTTTTAGTTCCATAATCGTTAGAAATTATTGAAACATTGCTATAATTTTTTTTCCACTGATTTAATAAATTTTTAGTTCCATCAATACTGTCATTTTCTACAACAACAACCTGAGACCATAAAAATTGGGATCTTAGTTTTTCAATCAAAGGAATATTAGTCCTCAAAGAGTTTTCGCAATTTCTTGCAAGTGCTGCAATTAGTATGTTCGTATTATTCACTTGCCTTTATATAAATAATTGTAATCCCAATTTAGAATGATCGTTAAAAAAAAACTTGTATGACAGGCATGTTCAATAACAATCTCTGAAAGTGAAAGTGTCCATCATTGCCGGGTAAAATTAGATGTTATTTGTCTTTGAAAGCAATTGTAAAACCAATATTCATTTATATAAAGCTTAAAGGCAAAGAATTGAAATAAACATTCATATAATTAGTCTTAAAAGTATAATTCATATATTTTTACAAAATTCTCGGTTTGTAAAAGGTCCAATCTAAAATAAATTAAGGTACTGAATGTTTATTTTCCCTCTCATTTATTTTTCCTCCTTTCTAATCTCTTTAAAAAACCTTCTTTCCAGGAACCGACAGGGCATTTTAGTGTTTTTGATCTTGGGACTGCCTATCTATACGACAAGCCTTTCAGTGGCAATGAAACTAGGCTTTGGAAGTCTCCTGCCTTTTATGCAGCCTTTTAAAGAGCTGCTGATCCTGATCACTTTAGGCACAGGCTTGTGGGAACTAAACAGAAGGATCAGGTTGCAATCCGTTGATTATGCTATTCTTGGCTTCTTCGTCTATACACTTCTTTATGTAGTTTTACCAATCGGGACTTATGGTTTTGGGGATAAGCTCATTGCTTTCAAAAGCAGCAGTTTTTTTACATTTATTTATTTTGCAGGCAGGCTTTTTGATCCGGCAAAAATTTACATCAGCAAATATTTTCATTACATTCTGGCAGTATTTATTATTGCGGCAGCGGTTTTATTCTTCGAAATCATAACTGATCAACACTTTCAAAACCTTACCGGCTATTCAGATTATAACTTCTATTATTTTAACCAGGAAGCAACTGGAAATTTTGGCCTTTCCTGGACCTTTGAAACCTCTACGGGCCTGAAACGATTTGCCAGTTTTTTTGCAAATCCCTTAGAATTCGCTGCTGCAACATTACTGACCCTCGCGATTGCTGCAGGTCTTTATACAAACGATGACAATCAAATAAAGATTGACAAATTTGGAATATTGGCTATCATAGCAACTCAATTTTCCATATTCTTTGCTTTATCAAGATCATCTCTGGCAAGTTATTTCATTATGATCTTCATCTATGCGTTGATAACAAAAAAGAAGTTCGTTCTAAAAATAATTTATGCACTAGGCATAATGGGTTTTCTATATTTCGCATTCTTTATGCTGATAATTAACCCGGACCTTTATGAATTCATTTTAGAAACCATAAACTTTACCAATCCTTCAAGTGTAGGGCACGTTATTGCCTGGATCGAAGGAGTAGAAGCTATGGCAGCAAACCCATTAGGCCTGGGGCTTGGAAATTCAGGAAGGGTGGCAGCAAGCCTGAGTGATTCGGTAGGTGGAGAGAATCAGTACATCATAATTGGCGTTCAAACCGGTATCATAACCTTATTACTATACCTATGGATACACATTTATTTTATTAAAACCTGCTGGAAATGGTATCCTAAACTGGCTGGAAAGGAAAAAAAAGTATGCCTGAGTCTTCTCCTGATGAAAATAGGTTTTATCATCCCCCTATTTACTTCAGAATTAGAATCCTCCGTATATATTTCATACCTGAGCTGGTTTTTATCCGGGCTCTTCATACATATGATAGCAGAACCTAAATTACAACAAGAGCCAATTTTAGGATAGAAAAAATTAACACATAAGTATAATTGACTTATTTTTACCGAATACTTAAATTATAAATGCCCGAAAAATTAAAAATTGGAATTGATATACGCGACCTCCGGATCGCAAAAACGGGTTCCAAAACATATTTAGAAGAAATATATCATCAATTTAAAAGCGGTAATTACGATTGTGAATTTGTTTACTTTGACACCTCATTCTCAGTTTATACCGGACGATATAAAATATTTAAACTAATTGAACATATCCGCTTCATTGTTTGGAAACAGATTATTCTTCCTATTAAAGCAAGAATAAACCACTGTGACATACTCTTTTGTACAGATTATTTTGTACCCTATTTCACCCCCGGATTTAAGGCAATTCCTGTTTTTTATGATGCGTTTTTTTATGAATATTCCAGTCATTACAATTCCAACTGGCTTAAACTATTTAAATGGCTTGGAGTAAGTGCCGCAAAAAAAGCCCCCTTCATCATAACTATTACAGAATATACCAGAAACAGAATTGCTTATTTTACAGGTATAAATAAGGACAAAATTAAGGCAATACACCTAGCCCCTAAAAAAATGGCTGTTGCAGAACCTGAACCAGGTTATGTTCCCGGGGTTTCAATACCCACATCAAAGTTTATTTTACATGTGGGAACACTGGAAAAAAGAAAAAATTTAGTCCGCCTTATTGAAGCTTTTAAACTCGTCCATCAGGCCGGGCATACCGGCTATTCCCTAATACTAGTTGGTCAGCCGAGTCCCAAAAGTGACATGGACGATAGTGAAGCAGTATATGAAGCAATAAACCGGCTTGGACTTAAAGATCATGTGCTAACACCAGGCTATGCAAGCGATAACGATCTGGCCTATTTTTATAAATATGCAGAAATGTATGTATTCCCTTCTATAAATGAAGGATTTGGCCTGCCGGTGTTGGAGGCATTCCATCATCAAATACCCGTTATTGTATCAGACAATACCTGCCTTCCAGAAGTAGGAGGGGATGCTACTTTATCCTTCGACCCCTTTAATGTTGAAGAAATTAGCCAGAGAATAAGGGAGCTAATTGAGACCCCGGGTTTAAGGGAAAAACTTGTTTTAAAGGGTGTGGAAAGGCTTAAATCATTTTCATGGGAAAAAAACACACAGGAATTAATAAAAACATTTCAATCAGCTGTCAATAATAATTAGCATTTTCGTAAACTATTTATTATTTACGAAGTTATTCCCCAAAGAATAACATTTTTTAAACTTAATAAGTGAAGAAAGCTTTAATATGCGGAGTTTCCGGACAAGATGGTTCATACCTTGCTAAATTCTTATTAGAAAAGGGTTATCAGGTTTTTGGGGCTTCAAGAGATGCACAGACATCTTCATTCATAAACTTAAAAAATCTGGGGATAAAAGACGGAATTACACTCCTCTCCCTCAATATCACTGATTTTGCTAATACCCTTGAATGCATTAACAAGATAAAACCAGATGAAATTTATAATCTAGCTGGTCAGAGCTCTGTTCGGTTATCCTTTGAGCAACCTCATGAAACTCATGAAAGTATCAGTACGGGAAATCTCAACCTTCTAGAGGCTGTCAGATTCAGCAATTTACCTATTAAACTATATAATGCAGGATCCAGCGAGTGTTTTGGAGACAGCAACATGCCTGCAAATGAAAATACTATTTTTCACCCAAGAAGTCCTTATGCTATTGCAAAAGCTACCGCATTCTGGCAAATTGACAATTACCGTGAGGCCTATAACATTTTTGCCTGCACAGGAATTCTTTTTAACCACGAATCTCCATTAAGGCCGGATCATTTCGTAACTAAAAAGATCATATCCGGTGCCTGTAATATACACCGGAACAAGTCCCAAAGAATTAGTCTGGGAAATATAAATATTGAACGCGACTGGGGATGGGCACCTGATTATGTTGAGGCAATGTGGCTGATGTTACAAAAAGATCAGCCCAGTGATTATATAATTGCAACAGGTAAAAGTCATACACTTAAAGAGTTTATTGACACTACTTTCAGAATTCTTGACCTTGATTGGGAAAAACATGTTGTGATAGACGAGGTTCTCAGAAGACCTACGGATCTTCAGATAGGAAGAGCAGATCCCAGCAAAGCAAATAATGAGCTGAACTGGAAAGCAAAACTTGGGCTTAATGAGATCATTGAAAATATGATTGAGCATGAATTAAGCTATTCAAGTTATAGCAGGCCAAACTCCTATTTATAATACGGATACATTTTTAAATTTGCAGAGATGAATTCTGAAGTACCTGAAAGTTGGTAGTCGGAATAATCTATTTCTTTGTCAAAACTTTATGAAATCAGAAACTTCATTCCTGCGACGATACAAATTTATATTAGAACGTTTTCCTTCCGAGTGGCATACTATTGATATACTGACAACATTCTTCCGACTTTCATTTTTTTTCATGCGCGGAATGTATCAGCGCCTGTTCTTTAAAAGTTCTAAAGGCTGGGTAATGGTAGGGAAAGGTGCATCTATACGATATGCCCGCCACTTGAGCGTAGGAAGGGATTTCATAGTGGAAGATTATGCAGAAGTTAACTGCATGACCTACAGAGGTATTGTAGCTGGCGATCGTGTGACTATTGGCAAACATGCAATCATCAGGCCGACAAATATCTATGGTTCGGCAATTGGCGAGGGACTTAAAATAGGAAATAATTCCAGCATTGGACCATATTCATACATAGGCTGTTCGGGATATATTGAGATTGGTGATAATGTGATGATGTCGCCCAGAGTAAGCATTTATGCGGAGAATCACCTGTTTGACAGACCCGAACTTACCATTAAAGAACAGGGAGTTAAAAGAGAATTCGTTAAAATCGAAGATGACTGCTGGATTGCTGCCAATACAGTGATCCTGGCGGGAGTAACGATTGGCCGCGGATCAATAATTGCTGCCGGCAGCGTGGTAACGAAAGATATCCCACCATACAGTATTGTTGGAGGTGTTCCGGCAAAAGTTATCAAAAGCCGTCTTTAAACCAATGATGATCCCTAATTCCAACATGTTTTATATTAAATCCTGGATATTCTGATCATGTGTGGTATCATCGGAGTAATATCTAAAAAATACAATCCTTATTTCCAGTCAGAGTTTATGGAACCTCTCGGCCAGGCTCTGAACAAAATGGAATATCGTGGACCTGATAATAAGGGAATATGGTCTGAAAATGGAATCTGTTTTGGACATCGAAGATTATCGATCATTGATCTTTCTGCAGATGGAAATCAACCCCTTCAATCTTCATGTCAGAGGTATGTGATAGTTTTTAACGGAGAGATCTATAATTATCAGGAGATCCGCTCATCACTACAAACCCTTGGCCACACCTTCAATACGGAAACTGATACGGAAGTAATTCTGGCCGCTTATGCTCAGTATGGTCAGGAATTTTGCAAAATTCTAAGAGGAATGTTTGCGCTCGTCATTTATGATCGAAAGGTTAATGAAATTGTATTTGCCCGCGACAGATTAGGTAAAAAACCATTATTCATTTTTGAAAATGAGAATGTGATCATTTTTTCTTCGGAAGTCAAATTCTTTCATGCTTTTAAAAATATTCCTCTGGAAATAAATGAGGAAAGTTTAAATAATTTTTTATCTCTTCAGTATATCCCAGGCCCTCAAACTATTTACAAAAATGTAAGCCAGATAAAACCAGGAGAGATTTTTACTTATGATCTTAAAAAGAATCAGGGAAAATCTACCATCTATTGGAATATGTTTGATCATGTTGGCAAACGAGAGCAGATTCCCGAACCAGAAGAAATAGATACTTTAATAGAAAAAAGCATAAAATACCGGCTTGTTGCTAATGTTGATATAGGTTTGCTGCTTAGCGGTGGCATCGATTCCTCTTTACTTGCCTGCTATATGCATGAGCTGGCCGGAAAAAAAGTTAAAGCCTTCAATGTAGGATTCGCTGACCAGTCTATTGATGAGTCGGGGTATGCCAAACAGGTAGCTTCTGCCCTGGACCTGGACCTGGTAAGCCTGAATCTGGAAGATATCAGTATTGATAATTTCTCCCAATCTGTGTTTCATGCTGATCAGCCCCTGGGAGATTCTGCAATTATCCCAACCTACCTGATCGCCAAGTCAATTGGTAAACATGTAAAAGTTGTCTTATCAGGAGAAGGTGCCGATGAGCTATTCCACGGTTATGATCATTATCAATACGAAAAATATTATTATGGTTTAGGAAAACTGCCTTTCGAGAGTGCCGGAAAGCTTCTGAGTATTATTTCAGAATTAGGCCTTCATAAATTTGAAAGAATAAAAAATAAGCTCCAAAGCATAAACTCCTTCAATAAAGATACCGGGACTTCCCGCTGGACTTCCATTCTGAGTCCGGATCTGAGCAGACAATTTTTAAACCCCTACAAACTTCCAACAGGGAACTACGAAACTCAGTTTTATGATTTTTTACAGCATTTTAGAATAAATGCCGGTAAACTTCAATCAAGCCTTATGCTTGACCTCCTAACCTGGCTTCCTGACGACCTGCTGGTAAAAACCGACCGGATGATGATGGCCTACAGCGTCGAGGCCCGCACTCCATTTTTAGATCATGAACTAGTTGAGATGGTGCTAAGCTCTTCCGGTCATTTTAACAAAAGCCCTTTTCAATCGAAAAATTTTTTGCGACAATTATTGAAAAAGAAACTGCCGGCTTCTATTTCTGATTCTATTTCAAACAGACCTAAGCAAGGTTTTTCCACACCCAACCAGAGATGGCTGAATTCAAGTCTTTCGGAACTGTCTTCTTTTCTTTTTTCTTTAGATAACTTACGTAATAACCCGTATTTGAATAGCGAAAAGATCGGGCAGCTTTGGGAAGATAATAAAAAACAAAAATCGGGCACCAATAACCGCCTGTTGTGGAATTTATTTTGCTTCCTGGAATGGTACAGGCAACATGATACTAAATTCGGATTTAATAAATGAAAAGAAAAATCCTCTTAGTAGGTCATAGCGGAGACATGTATGGCGCAAGCCGTTCTCTAATTAAACTCGTCAGAATTCTCGATCAAAATTATAATGTGTATGTACTGTTACCAGAAACCGGGGTCTTGTATGATCATCTCCATGGTATCATTCCATCCGAAAGAATACTCCTGAATGAGGACCTCTATATTTTTACCCGTAATTCATTTAAACTTAAATACCTGGTACCAACCTTCCTGCGTTTTTGGAGGAATATTACAAGTCTGATAAAGATCATCAGGAAATTTGATATTGAAATTGTACATACTAATTCCGGGGTGGTTCCGGCACCTGCACTCGCTGCAAAATTTTGCAGCAGAAAACACATCTGGCACATCAGGGAGTGGTTCGGTGACTTCAAACAATTCTGGCCTCTATATTCCAGGTACATAACAGGTCTTTCTGACAAGGTTGTTTGTGTATCCGATACCATGACAGAACAATTTAGCAAAACCGGGAACATACTATCCATTTATAACGGTTTTGAAATCCCGGAGAATTTGAATGAGGTATCCATATCGGAGGAACTCCGGAATAAATTAAATAAAGCTGACCTGGTTCTGGGTTGTACATCAAGAATTCGCCTCATTCGAAAAGGCCAGGAATTCCTGATCGAAGCTATTGGCCTGCTCACTGAAAAGACAGGCAAAAACATTCAGGCAGTCTTGATCGGAGATTACGTTCCCGGATATGAATCACAAAAAGAATTTATCACAGCATTGATCAGTAAATATGATCTTGGTGACCAGATTCATTTCCTTGGCCATTTAAAAGACCCTCTACCCTATTACCGCTTATTCGATGTTTTTGTATTACCTTCAGGTGAGCCGGAACCATTTGGCGGGGTAATTATGGAGGCAATGAGCATGGGGCTTCCCGTTATCGGGTCCAATGCCGGTGGAACCACAGAACAAATAGCAGATTGCTGGAATGGTTATTTGTTTGAAAATAAAAATGCTGCTGATCTTGCACTGAAACTTGAACTATTTCTGCATGAAAAAGAAAAACTTAAGTTATTCGGAACACGATCGATCGAAAGAGTAGAAAAAAAATTCAGTATGGAGATTCATAAGGAAAAAATACTTGGGCTTTATAAAGAAATACTTAGCTAACATTTAATACAATCAGGAAATATTTCTTTATCAGAGAATCATCCTGACATTCCCGTATTCTGAATAATTTAGATACTTTTGTCGCGCTAATTGATTATTGCTGACTCAATCATAAAATCAATTAGACCTATCAAATGAAAGTAGCCATTATTGGTACACGGGGCTATCCTTATGTTTATGGTGGTTTTGAAACCTTCGTGAAAGAACTAAGTGAGAGGCTGGTTAAAAATGGCGTTGAGGTCCATATTTACTGCCAAAAGAACTTATTCGATAAGCGACCTCCCCAGGTAAACGGGATTCACCTTCATTATATCCCTACAATAGATACTAAATCATTAAACCAGATAGTCCACTCCTTTTTATCCATTGTACATGCAACATTTAGCCCGGTTGATGTTATACTGGTAGTTAATCTGGCAGCCGGTCCAATGGGATGGATACCAAAACTCACCGGTAAAAAAACAATAATCAATGTAGATGGTCTGGAATGGCTAAGACCTAAATGGAAAGGTTTAGGTGCAGCTTATTTCAGGTTTGCAGCAAAAATTGCCACTAAATTGTATGACCTTATAATTACTGATGCTGAGGCCATGAGAGAGGTATATCTTAAAGAATTTAAGAAAGATTCCCTTGTTATTGCCTACGGAGCACCGGCATTTCAAACAGCCGGCATCTCCCCTTTAAAGCGATTTGAGCTTGATCCTGGTGAATATTACCTCATCGTAGGTCGTTTAATTCCGGATAATAATGCAGATTTAATCATCAAAGCCTATTCAGAAGCCGGGTCAGGAAAAAAACTGGTGGTTGTGGGCGATGTGCCCTATAAAGATAAATATGCGGAAAACCTGAAAAAATTCGACAGCGATCGTGTCCGCTTTATCGGCTACGTTCGTGATAGCGATGAATTGATGGCATTATATCAGCACTGCTTTGCATATATTCATGGACACAAGTACGGAGGCACAAATCCGGCAATGCTTAAAGCCATGTCTAATAATTGTGCTATACTTGCCTTGGATACGAGTTTCAATCGGGAGATGCTCAGCAATGGGAAATTTGGCCTATTCTTTGAAGAAAGTACAAAATCTTTAATTGAGGGTATGAAAAAATTTGAGGCAGATGAAGCATTCGTAAAACAATTAAAGTCGGAAGTGAGCTCCGGATTAACAGATAAATACAACTGGGATTGTGTCACAGAAGCATATCAATCTGCTATGAATACTATTCACAGTTCAAAACCAGGAAAATAATTCTCCATGACGAGACCTTATTTTTTGTATAACGGATTCAGATATTTAATTGATACCCCAATTCTGATATTATCCTTCTGGATAGCCAATTACGTAACCGGGGGAGAAATTGGCTCAGAAAAAGACTCCTTCGTCTTTATTTTTTTGCTGCTTTCTGTCATATCCTGGTATAGTGCTGCACAGGTATCAGGGTTATCAAGAGACCTGCGTTCTAATAAATTCGCCGAAGAAATTATTTATGTGCTGATTACGCTCATCCTGTTTGCTATTGTGCTGACCTCATTTCTTTTCTTTTTCAGAAATACAGTAGAATTAAGCAATTATTTTCTGCTGATTTATTTTCCGCTCCTCTTTACACTGGTACTTTCGTTCAAATATTTATTCAGAAAGTATCTGCACAGTATATTTTATAGCGGGCGGCTCCAGGAGCAAATTATCCTTGTGGGCTCTACACCGGCAGCAAAAGATTTTTATGATACCATTAACCTGCATACTTATTATGGCTATAAATGCATAGGCTTTCTTGATGATGAAAATACTAAGCTAAACGGTTGTCCATATCTGGGCAAGATTAGCGATCTCAACCAAATCCTGGCAGAATCCACAATTGATGAAGTGATAATTGCATTGTCAAATTCACAGCATGAACATATCAGCGCTTGTATAGAAGCATGCGATTTTCATGCAAAAAGGGTTAGAATGATCCCGGACCTGTATCTCTACGCAGCAAGTAATATCAGCATCAATACCATCGGACTTTTACCGGTCATTAATTTCCGTTCACTGCCTCAGGACAGATGGGCAAACCAGATACTTAAAAGGCTGTTCGATATTAGTTTTTCGCTCCTGTATTTTATTGTAATTGGCTGGTGGTTTATGCCGTTTATCGCATTACTGATTAAATTAACATCCACTGGACCTGTATTCTTCAGGCAGGAGCGATGGGGTTTGAATAACAAAAAAATTATTTGTTATAAATTCAGAACCATGTATTATGGAAGTCCTGAAACAGATGAAAACGGAGGTTTTCTTCAGGCTACAAAAAATGATTGCCGGATTACTCCTCTGGGTAAATTTTTAAGAGAATGGAATATCGACGAACTGCCTCAGTTCTGGAACGTACTAAAGGGGAATATGTCTGTAGTGGGCCCAAGGCCCCATGTCACTCCGCTTAATATTTCTTCCATACAAAATGTTGACCGTTATATGCTCAGGCACCTGGTCAAGCCGGGAATTACCGGTTATGCCCAGGTAAACGGCTGCCGGGGAGAAACCTCTGCACCCGGTTCCATGCAGCGGCGCGTTAATTACGATCTGTATTACATTCACAGCTGGACGTTCTGGATGGATTGCCAGATCGTTCTGCAAACTATTATTCTAACCATCAAGGGAGATCAAAATGCTTATTAAAAAGAAGTGGAGCTATTGCATCTCTATCATCCTGTTTACTTTGATTCATCTATCGGGAATTAAGGTTCATGCACAAATAGTATGGGAAAATCCCAAACATCCTGTTCATGCTTACTTATCACGGCAGGCGCAAAAAGGGCACATAGAAATCACTGACTTCCTGCTTCCATTAAGCAGAAAAGAGATCGCTGCGGACCTTGCATTACTCAGAGATTCAGCACACAAATTATCCCCTCTTGAAAAACAGGAATTAGCATTCTATGAGCAGGAATATACCGAATTCGACCGGAACTTAATCGACACTAGTATTTTCTTTAAAAAAGATCCATATGGCAGATGGCGATTTTTGTCTGTTAAAAAAAAGGATAATTTTTTATTAAGAGGAGAACCTGTATTAGGGTTTGAAACCACACAGGGATTAGAAAAAAGCATAATTAAATATAGCAACGGACTTCAATTCTGGGGTCATGCTGGCAATAGATTTTCCTTCCAGGCAGTTTTTACTGATATCACCGAAAGCGGTAAGGGCATAGATACCCTAAAGCAATTTACCAATGAAACAGGAATAGTTAGGACTGCCAATGTTAATATAAATGCAAAAACACTTAATTATAGTAATTTTCGTGGCAATATAAGTTACGCATGGCGAAATGGTTCTTTCAGTCTGGGTGCTGACCAGTTGTTATGGGGTTACGGAGAAAATGGAAGAATAGTCATGTCTGATAAAGCTCCACCATCGCCATTTATACGCCTTGATTATCAACCCCTTAAATGGCTCCGATTTCACTATGCACATACCTGGCTGCAATCCGGTATAATTGACTCAAACCGGAGCTACTTTAAAGGGAATAATGTATATGGCACTGAACGTGAAATGTATATTCCTAAATTCATGGCTACTCACAGTCTTAACTTTTTCCCCATAAAAGGATTATCACTTAGTGTTGGCGAATCAATAATTTACAGCGATCGGCTGGATGCAGGCTATCTGATCCCTGTTATGTTCTTTAAGGCTTACGATCAATATGCCAGCAGATACAAGATTACTACAGGCTCGAACGGACAATTCTTTTTCCAGGCAAGTTCTCGAAATCATATCCCGGGAGCCCATCTTTACGCAACCCTATTTATTGATGAGATCCGCATGTCGGAAGTATTTAACAGGCAGAAAAGCAGAAATCAGATCGGATTCAATGCAGGGGCGTCTATCACGGATCTTCTTATTCCATATTTTACTATGGGAATGGAGTACTCGCGAATCAATCCTTTTGTATATCAGAACCTAATTCCTGCCCAGAATTATACCAGTCAGAATTATAACCTTGGCGATTGGATTGGCCAGAATGCCGACCGGCTAACGGCCTGGATAAAATACAATCCCGCTCCACGATTAAGTACACGGATACAGCTTGATTATATACGCAAAGGCAAGGACGGCAGTTTAGAAGATCAATATTATGCAGAACCGCAACCCGGATTTTTAAATAGCCAGGTCGGTATCCAGAAACAATTACTATTAGAGGCTAAGTATGAGCTTATAAATCAATTATTTCTTAAGGGATCTTATTACAAACAAGCCGGCATCATACGCCCCTCACTGCAGCCCAGTGCTGTACCTCAGGAATTCAGGTTTGGGGTCTCATATGGTTTTTAAAACCACAGCCCCCAAGGAGTCCATTTGTGCGGCCGTCTCATAAGGAGGGAAATGCTGCATATAATCGGCTTTGGGAAATTGGTACGTGCATATTTAAAATTCCCCCTAAAAATGAATTAATCCCCGTCCCAATCGGGTCAGCGATCAGTCCTGAAGGACTGTCCCCCGTAAAAATATAACGAAAACCCTATTACATTAAATATTTATATTTGCAGCTATCAAAATTATCTTTCATGCGTATTAAATTTTTTATCTATATACTTATTACCGGTTTTGTTTTATCATTCCAGGTGAGCCGGGCTCAGAATATTTCCCTCGATAAACTTCAGAATATTAAAGTTAACCAGCTATCAGATGCGCAGATCACTGAAGCATGGAAAAAAATACAGGATCTGGGCCTATCTGATCAGGAAGCCTATAAACTGATGGAACAAAGAGGCATGGATCCCATAGAAGTGGACCTTTTCAAGCAAAGGGTAAGCTTACTTGGATTAAACAAAAGCGGGGTCAAAATTTCCGATATAAACAAAAAGGATGATATTGACTTTGGAAGAGATACAATAATCGCAGTTCAAAAACCAGTAGCTATATTACCGGCAAAAACTTCCGAATCTGCCAGCCTGAGTATATATGGTTCTGAATTCTTCAATCAGACAAATATAAAGTTCGATCCTGATTTTAATGTTGCTACTCCAAAAGGTTATGTATTAGGCCCTGGTGATGAGCTTATAATTCTTCTCACAGGACTTAATGAAAGCAGTGTGCGTTCAAAAGTTAGTCCTGAGGGCAACCTTCAAATACCTTACGCCGGTATTGTCTATGTGAATGGCTTTACCATCGAGCAGGCAACAGCAGTCATCCGAAATAAAATGGCGGCAATTTATCCGGCATTAAGGAGCGGTCAAAGCCAGGTCAATATAAACCTGGGCAATACCCGCAGTATCAAGATCACCCTGGTTGGAGAAGTTAAGACACCCGGGTCTTATACCATTTCATCCCTTTCAACACTCTTCAATGCATTATATCTTTCGGGAGGCCCGGGAATTAATGGCTCATTAAGGTATATTGAGCTGATCCGGAATAATAAACTTTATAAAACTGTTGATTTTTACACTTTTCTTCAGGAGGGGCTGATGGAAGGGAATATACGTCTTGAAGATCAGGACGTGATCAACTTCCCGGTTTACCGCAAACGGGTAGCCATTCAGGGAGAGGTTAAAAGGCCCGCTATTTATGAACTAAAATCAGATGAGCAGCTGGATGACCTGATCAGGTTTGCCGGGGGTTACACGGATATCGCCTACCGGAGCATGGCTAAAGTAGATCAGATCAATGAACTTGAACGGGAAGTTAAAGATGTGCCCGCCAGTCTCTTCAGTGATTTTACGCCCCGTAACGGCGATAAGATAGAAATTGGATCCATACAAAACCGTTACGCCAACCGCGTCATCCTGGAAGGGGCAGTGAACCGTCCTGGCGTGTATGAACTAAGTGCGGGTTTAAGTCTCTCCGCCTTGTTAAAGAAAGCAGAAGGCCTTAAGGATGAAGCCTATCTGGAACGGGCATATATTAAACGAACTTTGCCCAATTTAGAAAAAGAATTTATTTCTTTTAATCCGGCAGATATTGTGCAGGGGACGATGGATATCCCATTACTAAGGGAGGATTCCATTATGATACAGAACCGTGCCGATTTTATGACAGAACAGTTTATAACCATAAGCGGAAACGTAAGAAATCCGGGGACAATTCCATATCGCAGGGGAATGAAACTGGCTGATGTCATTGCAATGGCAGGAGGCCTGAATGAACAGGCGGCTGGCCATCATATTGAGATCTCCCGGATTATAAAAAACAATGCCGATAGTGTTGCTAACCAGCTGGTTGAAACCTTTACTGTCAATATGGATAATACTTCTGCAAATGGCCGTGGTATAGAATTGGAAGCACTCGATTATATTAATGTACCAAGACTCGTTAATTTCAGACCCCTGGGCAATATCAGCGTGACGGGCGAAGTTTTGTTTCCGGGCGAATACGCCGTACAAAAAAGAGATGAAACTGCACTTGACTTTTTGAAAAGGGCAGGCGGCCTCAGCCCTTACGGTTCTCTGGAAAGTGCCCAGATCTACAGAAACAGAATCCGGGTAGATCTCGACCTTACTCAAAGCACTATCGATCCGGTCACCCGCAAAAGCATGATCCTGATACCTGGAGATAGTATCTTTATCCCCAGGATTATTTCATTCGTACAAGTTTCGGGAGCTGTAAATAACCCTCAGTATATTTCTTACCAGGGACGCAGATTTAAGTATTATATCAATTCAGCGGGCGGAACACTTGAAGATGCGCGGATTAAGGGTGCTTACATTCAATACCCTAATGGTTTAAATAAACCCGTCCGTAACTTCCTGTTCTTTCGCAATTATCCATCCGTTAAACCCGGAAGCACGATAATTGTCCCGAAGAAAACACCGGGCTTAAAGTTTAAATTAGGTTTTGCAGAAATAACAGGAATAACATCAGCTTTTACTGCACTAATAGGTTTGATAGCGATTTTAAACAAATAATATGAAGCAGGGCAACTATCCTTATGAACCTGAATTTTCTTTTAAACAGGTCTTTGAAAAACGCAGGGGCGATTTCCGGTTTTTATGGAGCAAACGTTTTATCATTGTCTTCATAAGTATTATAGGGGGAGCTTTAGGAATAGCATACGCTTGGTACAAACCGGTAACTTACACCTCAAGGCTAACCTTTGTGGTCGAAGAAGCAAAGGGCGGAGGAGGTTCTCTTTTGTCGGGACTTGCCGGACAGCTTGGGTTTGACATAGGGGGTATGTCGGGAGGGGGAGGCGTTCTTGCCGGTGATAATGTACAGCAATTGTTACGTAGTCAGAAGATGATCAAAAACACGCTCCTTACCCCCTATACTGACAGTTCAGCACTATCCTTAGCTGATCAATATGCCCTGACCACCAAACTAAGCAGCACCTGGGGGTCCAAATATAATGAAGGAAAACCAGTACGTTTCCCCCTGGATAGCAAGAAATACACACGCCTGCAGGATAGCCTGATCCAGGTGATCATTAACCGTATCAGCGAAAAGGAACTTACGGTAGGCAAACCGGATAAAAAACTTAGTTTTTTTGAAGCTTCAGTAACCATGCATAATGAGAAACTGGCTCAGCTTTTCACCACCAGACTGATCGATCAGGCTACCCGTTTTTATATTGATACAAAAACTAAAAGACAACGTAATAATGTAAACCGATTACAGACACGGGCTGATAGTATCGGCTTGCTTCTGAACCGAAAAACATACACAGCCTCTGCCGCTAATAATATTATGCTCGACATAAATCCGGCATATCCTACAGCGAATGTGGGGATAGAATTAAAACAAAGAGATAAAATGGTGCTGCAAACCATTTATGCCGAGATCGTTAAAAACCTGGAGATCAGCCGTACTATGCTTATCCAGGAAACCCCAACCTTCCAGGTAGTTGATGAGCCTGAATTACCGCTGAAAAAGAACCGCACAGGGTATTTGATATCTATAATTTATGGCGGACTGATTGCTGGAATTGCCGGAGCACTTTATCTGCTAATGAGCAGAAAAACAGTTGAGCAATGACATCTGTTAACCCAAACTCAAATCTTACAACCCGCAACCCTTAACCCGCAACCCGCAACCCAAAACCCGCAACCCGCAACCCTCCTCACCTCCACTTCCCTCTGAAAAACATTCTCAATGCGATTTTCTTTTCAAGAAGGGATCTTCCTTTTAATTTTATGAAACGGGAGAATAATGTCTTTTGTTCCCTGGTTAACTTGTCCTGAAAGGTATTATAGAATTCAGAGGCAAAGCTTATCTGATCTTCAAACAGGTCATTTTTTTTAAAGGAATGAATAATTTCAGAATAAAGCCGGCTGAGCCTTCCTTTCTTTTTAAAGCCTCCAACCTCGGTCGCATTATTTCCGTGACTCCGGTAATAGATCTGCGGTTCGGGTACTATGTCCGCCTTTCCAAAAGTATAAGCAATCATCGATATCCAGGTATCATGATTTAAAGCCCCATTTTCTGGTATGGTAGCAAAATAAGTTCGCATAGCAGGATTCATCAGCATCGTACATCCATTGACAAAGCAGCCAAAAAATAAGGTTTCAAGGCAATAAATGTATCCCCCCTGTCCTAGTTCGTTCCTGAATGAGGGATTGATGAGATTTTTATTCTGATCAACCAGAATAAGATCTGAATACACCATAGCCGGGGAATCAGCTTTATCGATCTTCTGCATGTACTCCGCTGCCATACTTAATTTTGACGGAAGCCAGATATCATCCTGGTCAGATAAGGCGATATAGTTTCCGTGATTACAGAGCGAGACTGCCTTCTTAAAGTTTCCGATGAAGCCGAGACGCTCATCATTTATATAATAGCTCAGAAGGCCCCTATTGCGGTAATTTTCAAGGATTGTATGTGTATCATCTGTTGACTGGTCGTCACAAATAATAATTTCAGCAGGCCTGAGTGTTTGAGACAGGATCGAATCCAGCTGCTCCTCAAGATATTTGCCGCCGTTATAGGTGGCCATCGCAACAGATATTGAAGGATATTCAGAAATACTATATGCAGGTTTAATCATTCTTCGGAATTACCCCGCCTAAATTAAGAAATTAAATATTTAATGACCTAAGAAGCCATTGCGAGCTTTGCCGGCCGTGTGCTGCCAGTTAAACAATTTTCAAGTTCAGCCTACACCAGCAAGCTTAAAGAGTGAAGGAAATCATCCCTTGAGGCAAAATTCAGGTCTGCTTCAATGAAGTTCCTATTAAATCATTAATTTTAAAAGAAAATTAAGATCTCACTTTAATATAAAACCAACCCGGCAGGCAGGGATTTATTAGCCCGCCTGGCAACCTTCATGAAACTAAAACCCACATTTGTTACCATATTTCCTGATACTGAAAACTTCCACCTGGTTAAGGATGTGGGTCAGCTGCCATACTTCATGTACAAAACAGAGGGTTATGATGCAGTGCTAATCAGCTACAGGAATAATGAAAAATATCCTTATCTGAATAAAGAAGTTAAGGGCTTAAAATTAAATTTCATTTCCGACAAGGGCAGATTCCTCTATTTTGAACTGGGAATATTATCCTACCTGTGGACCTATTCAAAATCTATCAATGTTTTAAACCTGTTCCACTTCAAAAAAGACCATCTACTTTATCTTTTGCTCTATAAAACACTTAATCCAAAGGGAAAGGCTTATATAAAACTGGATATGGATATCATGTTCTTTAAAGATTATAATGCATTCCTGTATTCTAGATATTCGGTCAAGAACTATCTTCTGAAAGCCATAACTCAATGGATTTTTAATTTGACTGATGTCTTTTCCGTAGAAACAGAAGAAGCGAGATCATATCTTCTGAAAGTTTACCCAGGCTTGGAGCAAAAGCTAATTTGCATACCAAATGGAGTGGATAATCTCTATTTGGATGAGAAAATTAAATTAAGATCCTGGGAAGAAAAAGAGAATATGATCATTACGGCCGGGCGGATAGGGACCCTTCAAAAAAACACTGAACTTTTACTCGAGGCATTAAAAAAAACAGAATTGAGCAACTGGAAAGTATATATTCTGGGTCCTGTTGAAGAATCATTTCAAACCTATATTGATACGTATTTTAAGCTTAACCCTGCTTTAACTAAAAGCATCATATTTACAGGTAACATCAAAGACCGTAAAGAACTTTTTGAATGGTATAACCGGGCAAAAATATTCTGCTTAACATCACGTTTCGAAGGATTCCCTATCACTTTTCCTGAGGCGCTTTTTTATGGGAATTACATTATCAGTACCCCTGTTTCAAGTTCCCTGCACATCACAAATAATGGTCAGTTCGGCAGGGTAGTAAAAGCGGAAGCTCCGGAGTTTGCATCAGCAATTCAGGAGTGCATAACAGAAGGTTTTCTTACTGCCGGGCGCTTTGAAAATATCCTCCAATTCTCCAGATCTAATTTTACCTGGCCGGAAATCGTAAAAAAACTATCGGATAAACTAAAAGCTGATGCGTAAACAATTACTCAAAGATTCAGCTACATATTTGGGCGGAAGCATAATTGTCCAGATCCTGGGTTTTATTGGGATGATATTTTTAATGCGCTTTCTTCCAGTTTCAGAATATGGGAAATATACCTATATCATTGAATTCATCTCCATTTTTGCTTTTTTCTCTGACGGGGGATTTACCCAGCATATCATTAAAGAAAGCAGCCAAAATCCGGGATCAGTCGAAAAAATTTATGCTAAAGCACAATCAGCCCAGCTATTGATCAGCGGTTTGATGCTTGCATTAATACTTAGTATAAGCTATCCCAGCAATTCGATACAGGACTTTTATTACCTCTCGGTATTCGGACTGAGTGTTGTGATCAGCGCATATTTCGCGCCTATCCTAGCCATTTTGATTGCTTCAGGCAGAAAAGACCTGATCTTTTTTAAAGATATTACGCTAAGTGTTTCAAGACTTCTGTTTATCCTTCTCGGCATCTACCTGAAAGCACCATTTTCCTATTTTATTTATCTGGGCTTTATTAACTGTATGGTCCTGTTCATATTGTTCATCTATACAAGAGAGCAACAGGAATTTAAGCATATTTTAAACTTTAAGTGGGCAATAGCAGACAGTATTGGCTTTATCAGGCATGGGTTTTTATTTACTATCCTGATGGCTGCAAACGTGATATATAATAAAATAGATATCATAATGCTGGAGAAAATGATCGGTAGTACTGAGGTTGGCTTTTATTCAGGAGCGACCCGCTTTATCTATCCCTTTATGTTCATTTCCGGTGCATTTATGACAGCCATCTTCCCAAAACTGGCAAAGCATTCTAAAGAAAAAAATAAATTCAGAAGCATCCAAAACCTTGCCCTGTATAGCCTTGGAGGAATCGGAATATTGCTTAGCTCTTCACTGTTCTTAGGATCTGATCTGATCTTTCAATTATTTTTTGAGGATAAGTTTGATGAATCAATACCCGTGTTTAAAGTACTTATCTGGTACCTGGCCATTGTTTTCATCTATGGACCAATAAGTAATAGCCTGGTAGCTAAGAATAAGGTTTCATTCCTGGTATACCTGAACCTGATTATGATAGTTCTGAATATTGCCCTGAATTTCTTTCTTATCCCGGTTTATGGGGCAAAAGGTGCAGCGGCAGCTACAATCATTTGCGAAATACTGATACTGGTTTTATCGGTACTATACTGGAAAAAAACTGAGAGGGAAGAATGGATGGGGGAGAATTAAATCAATCACTCAATTGGATTTTCGAACAGGCATCATCCCATGGACAAAAGGAGGGCAGTGTGATCCGTCTTGGCGAGAGAAATCTTATAATACGAATGTGGCCTTTACCTATTCGACCGTCATTCTGAAGGAGGAACGACGAGGAATCTCTTACTTATGATACAATTTGTTACATTGATACATGTGGGCCTTTGCACGCAGCAAAAAATTACTCCACGCTGCCTGATTTAGATAAAAGAAAAATTCGAGAAACGCGTGCGAAATAATGGGCCCTTAGCCAAATTCCCGCTAAAACCTGTACATAAAACCTAGCTTAACCTGATAATTCAGCCTGTCCCAGCCTGTAATAAAATATTCAGGAGGACGATTATAAAGTACATACTGATAATTAAGCGATCGTATCATGGCCCCTTTAACGCTTAAAACCAGGTTTTTATAATCCCAGTCAGCCGAAACCGCAGCACTCATATCCAAATAACGCTTCCTGTAATCAGGTGGATCGTTATACATCTGATAATAGAAATCATTATTATGAAGATATCGTTCCAACTGAAGGCCAATTCTTTTCAATCCCCTAAACCAACTGATATCGAGCGACTGAAGATTACTGCCGGGACCAATTCCCGCCCCCAATACCTGCCCCATATGCGTATAACCCTGTCTGATGACCGAACTTGTATACCAGCCTCCTTTTTCAGGAACATAAGCCTGCTGAAGTTCGGTAAACTCAAGTGATGCCTGTATATATTCCCCGGGACGTTTATTCAATGGCAGAATTTTTCTCATTCCAAGCAAATAGGCCGCTGACCTGTCGGGTTCTATTAAAAATTCTTTTATACTATGCTTCCCCTGGTGGCCGTATTCCCCGTAGATCTCTGCCTGCGCTTCCCGCCATACCCAGCGAAAAAAAAGGCTGGAATACCTGTCCCTAGTTGATGCTGCTTCCTTACTTTCAAAAGGAAGAAAAAGTGGAATAAAATCGGAAATTCTCTTCCCGGCATCCTGATTATACATCTGGGCAACCTGGCTTGCACCGATAAATAATCCCGGCACTCCTTTAGGATTATAGGTTAGTACAAATCCCGAAAGATAACGGCCTTCATCCCTTTTCGGTATATAAAGGGATCGCCCTTCATACACCCTGTTCTCCTGTGGGGGTGTAATCCCGGAATTCTCCAGGCGTCCAGCAATTAGCTGTGCTTCAAAAGAACCTACAGGTGTTTGAACCGGGCGGCTGGTATTCAGGCTGATATGTTTGAAACCCGGGGCATTAGTACTCATCAGCAGGGAACTCCTTCTTCCCGGACCCCACCAGAGGTTCTCATTGGAAATACCTATGGAAACAGGGTCAAAAGTTAAACGTACACTGCTCTGTCCCCAGAACAATTTTGAATACGGATCTTCTCCATATCGTTCCGTGATATCAGATACGTTAAAATAATTGTCATAATACCTCGCCCAGACTATATCATACTGCTCCGATGGGAAGCCTTCAAACTCAGGATTTTCTGCATGAACATACTCGGGCTTCAGCTGGATACTGAGCGGCCCAAATTTAAAGAAAGCCCCGAAACTCAATTGGGTCTGTCTCCCCTTTGCAGGGATCATAACCCCATCATTCCAGTCATACGGAAGAATAGAATTAAACTGATGCTGCAAACTAAGGGGCAGCAATTGAAAATAGCCCTTAACCCCAGGCAAATTTAACCGGCTCTTAAACTTATGCAGGCTGTTCTCAGCTGAAATACTATCTATCGGGTAGTTCAACTGATCCCCGGCAAAGAGCGGCCTGATGGTGAAAGAAATAAGCGAATCCTTGCTCCCCAGTAATTGCTCCCTGCGGAAGGAATCTTCAAGAACAGGCATACCCGCGGGCAGAGTCTGTGCAAAGCTAATTCCCGTATTAATCAGGATTTGTAAGAGGGTAATTAAAAAGGCCTTTTTCGGGATCATATCATCTGAATTCAATTGCCTTAATGAGAATATTATCTACAGACCAGCTTTCATTGCAATTTTTATTGGCGGTATCCGGATCCTCAAGCTGGGCAAAACAACCCATATCAAGGGTACTTTTTGTATGCTCAAAAGTTTTAAGTATCCGGTACATGGAAGTACCGCCTATAGAATCTTTTAATTTACAAGCCCCAGGAAGATCGGTTTTAATGGCATTGCCGTTCGGCTTACTATTAAAGAATACAAATTTCCCATTTACCTGGGATGGCTGTAATACAGGGAACGCCTGCGTACAATTCACACACAAACCATTAGCAAAGGTTGAATAGACAGAGCTCCATCCATCAATATTCATGATCCAGATATCAGGACCATCGGGCTTTACCGCATTCCCGTCCCAGGTATCATGAATATACAGGTCAAAACTGATCTGAATCAGATTATGAACAGGTAAACTGTCCAGTTTTAACAGAAATCCATTTTCGGAATATCTTCCTATAACCTTCGACCCATTGAATTCGCCGATCTTTCCATCGATAATACTCGACAGACTACCATTATCAAAGGTATTCTCATAAATTATTGTTTCTTTCTGTAAGCCCTTGCAGGATGCCAGAATGAAAGAAAACACCAGGAGGAAACTATAAATGGCTATTTGTCTATTTTGAAATCCCATGTCTGTTACTTGTTATCTGTTGCGGGGTACGGGTTGCGTGTTGCGTGTAAAATAATACTAAATTTCAAATGAATAGTCAATTGCCTTAATGTGTTGGCTGTAATAGCCCTTGGTGTTGGATTCGTTGTTTTTTGACCTGTAATTAGCCCTACTCTACTGCAGTTAATTCTCCATTGACAAATCGCCCCATCGACAAATTACCCCCATTTGCTCCCCGTCATTTCTTTCCGCCCCCCGGCGGAGAGAAATCTCATCAATAAAAGCACTAATCCTCTTCAGTTAAAACCTGTACATCATCCCAATTTCCCCATTCACATGAAAGGCATTCTTATTTGCCGAACCATAAGGCCCCGACCTCCATTGATAATTCACAGATTGAATCCCCTGCAATTTCGCATTGAAAATAAAATTTTTATAAGTCCAGTTTCCCACCGCAGCAGCGCTGAGATCTATCCATGGCCCGTAACCATAAACATTGGCTAGATCTCCATTATGTTCATAGCGTTCCAGCTGCAAACCAATCTGTTTCAGACCTTTTACCCAACTGACATTAAGAGACTGGAAATTTCCTCCAGGACCAATCCCAGCACCCAAAACCTCTCCCCGGTTAGTATAACCATGAATTACCTGATGATGCACATACCATTCACCAGCTTCCCTGAGTATGCGGTCAACAGACTGTTCCAAATGAGTAAGCTCTATACTCAATTGAATGTATTCATCTTTTCTACCTTTATAAGGGATTAGTTTATTCATTCCCAGCGTATAGGCCCTCGAATGCTCCGGGCTCATCAGGAAATCCCGGGTATTATAGGAATGATCGTTCAGTCCGTATTCAAAATAGACTTCTGCCCTGGATTTAACTAAAAGCCAGCGGGCGAATAAAGAAGTAAGCTGATCCCTTCTTTTATCATCTTCATTGGTCTTTACTTTCTGAAAGGCCTGGAAAAGGGGAAAATAATCTCCAAAGCTATCATCCATATCTTTACTATAAGTCTGGAAGCTTCTGGTCATGCCAAGGAAGACACCCGGAACCCATCGGGGCTGATAACTTAAAACAAGCCCTGATAAATATCTCCAGTCATCGGGTAAAGCATCTGTATAGCCCGATCCTTCCAGCCTCCCGGCGATGATCTGAGCTTCCAGGGACCCGACCGGTGTCTTTAGCGGCCTTGTGGTATTGAGTGTAAAATATTTGAATCCAGGGGCTGTATTGCTCATCAGGAGCGAATTCTGTTTGCCCGGACCCCACCAAAGGTTTTCATTGGAAAGACCGATCGAAACAGGATCAAAATTCAGGCGTATACTGCTTTGCCCCCAGGAAAGTCTCGAATAAGGATCCTTACCAAAACGAACAGGGAGATCCGCAGACCCAAAATGGGACAGATATTCCCTGAATTCTTCATTCCCGGCAAACACATATTCAGGTTTAATTTGAATACTCAGCGGACCTGATTTAACAAAGAAGCCCGCACTGACAAGGCTCTGATATCCCTTAGCCGGGATCATTGCTCCGTCATTCCGGATGTAAGAGGGATTTCCGATATATCGCTGCTGCCAGGAAAATGGAAGAATCAGAATACTGCTTTTACCGGAGGCTGAACCATATATCCGTTTACCTGGATTTAATAAGGTATCAGTTGCCCTGCCGTTATGAGCCTCTGTTAAAAAAGGAGAACTGGGGCGAATGGTAAAAGAAATAGTAGAGTCCAGGTCTCCCTTTAACTGTTTTCTGTGGTAATAGCCTTCTAAAGCAGCTGAGCCGACAGGGAGACTTTGTGCGGATACAAATGAGCCGGTGCCTAATGCCAGGTTAAACAAAACTAAAAAAAATGCAAACTTCCTGTTCAGGCTTACAGCTCCTGTCATATATCCGATCACCCCTTTTATTTTATTCCTAAACAGATTAAAGATTAGAGAGGGTTTTACTACCGGCTACAGAAGGCTCGTCCAGTTCCTCGTAAATAGAATTATTGCTTCTGAACTCCGGAACGATCTCCTTCATCTTAACCACCACCTGCCTGTCCTTATACTCGCAGCTTAAGGAGATCAGTTCACGTATATGTTTGCTGATCGATTGAAAATTATATTCCCTGACCTGGGCTACCATGATCTTTTCATGATGGGTAGGGATGGTATTCTCAAGGTCATTCAATAACTCCTCATAAAGCTTCTCGCCTGGCCGCAGACCTGAAAACTCGATAGCTATATCCTGGTGAGGAACCAGGCCGGATAACCTGATCATTTTCTTGGCCAGTTCGATGATCTTCACCGATTTACCCATATCAAAAATAAAGATCTCACCCCCTTCGCCCATTGAGCCGGCTTCAAGCACCAGGCGGCAGGCCTCGGGGATAGTCATGAAATAACGGGTAATATCCGGATGTGTTACCGTGATCGGCCCGCCTTTCTGGATCTGGGCCTGAAACCTGGGTATTACAGATCCGCTCGAACCCAGCACATTTCCAAAACGGGTGGTGATAAACCGGGTTTGAACTTTTGAACGGTCTTCATTCAGATGACTCAGACCATTGGTATAGATGGTGGGTTCCTGGTATTTAAAAGAATTGTATAAAGACTGCACATAGATCTCAGCAATGCGCTTGGAAGCACCCATCACATTGGTGGGATTAACAGCCTTATCGGTTGAGATCATTACAAATTTATTGACGCCGAACTTTACGGAAAGATCCGCGATGATCTTGGTTCCCATTACATTGGTACGCACCGCTTCACCTGGATTATGTTCCATTAAGGGTACATGCTTATAGGCCGCCGCATGATAAACGTAGTGGGGTTTAAAGGTCTGGAACAGCAGCTCCATGCGGCAATGATCACGCACATCACCGATAAAAGAATGAAAAGTATTGTACAGGTTATTTTCCTGCAGCTCCAGCTGAAGTTCATGCAGGGGCGTTTCGCTCTGATCATTCAATATGATCATCTGGGGCTTAAACTGGGATACCTGCCTGACTATTTCAGAACCGATCGAACCTGCAGCCCCGGTAACGAGTACGCGCCTGCCTTTAAGCTGCTCGCCTATAATATCATTATGAATTTCTATAGGCTCTCGTTCCAGCAGGTCTTCAATCTTAATGTTCTTTATTTGCTTGGTTGAAAGCTGCCCGTTTATCCAGTTCCTTACGGGAGGGAGCGTTAATACTTTTATGTCATTTTCAAGGCAGATATCCACGATCCTGTTTTTACGGTCAGGAGGAATGTTCGTCGTAGCGATGATCAGATCATCAATCTTTTCCTGTTTCACAAGGGATAAAAATTCCCTGGTATGAAATATCTTGATGCCGTCTATTGATTTTCCGACTTTACGGTCATCATCATCTATAAATGCGGTAAGCAGCATATTGACCTTATTATCATGATCAAGGGTACGCTTAGCAGCTATCCCTGCTTCCCCTGCACCGTACATGATCACCCTGCGTTTATCAATGCGGAAATTCTTTACATACATAAAGAAATATTTGATCATTACCCGGTAGGTAATTAACAGTAAAAAACCTGTTAAACCATTGATGATCAGGATAACATTCGAAATATAAGTCTCCTGGTCAAAGCTGACCAGTAATAAGTTGACAAAGAAAAATAAGCCATTACTGATCAGGATAGAGAATAAGATCCTGAAGGAATCCTGGGCGCTGGTATAGCGAATTATACCAGCATAGGTTTTTAAACTGAGGAAAACAACCGTATTTAGGACAGTGAAAACAAGGATATTCCGGCTGAATTCCTTCAGATCAATCTCTTCTATATTGAAATTGAACTTGATAAAATAAGCGAAACATAAGGCAGAAACGCAGAAAAGCAGGTCAAGGCAAAATATTATCCAGCGTGGTACAATGTTGATCCGGTTAAACAAAGCTCCTTTTTTTGGTCTGATGACAAATATAGTATAAAAACTTTGTCATTAAATTCTAATATTTTTTAGTTCAGATAAATTTCCATCATTATAACCGTCATTCCGAAGGAGGCACGACTGAGGAATCTCCTGCTAATTCCCCCTGACTATACTAAACATATCAATCCCTTCAAATGTATTACCAACCAATATCATCTACAATCCGGAATGTTAACTCAAATCCCCAATTAAATACCTTCTTCCCTCAACCATTAACCGGATCCCCAAAAATACCACCCCGCACACAATCATGAAGTACATAAAACCCACCCAGCTCCAGGCACTATAGATGATCAGGATATTTATCAATAACTGCCCCACCATATACAGAACCGATACCCCTAAATGCGGCCATTTCCTTACATTCACCAGGTACTGGTAGAAATGACTGCGATGTGCTTCAAATATGTTTTCCCTGCGGATAATCCGAAAGAAAATTGTCGTTACCGCATCAAGTCCGTAAAGCAGTAATAATCCGATGTACTTTAACTCACCGGTTTTAAGAATGAGCATTAAGAGGAAAAAAATAATGATAAAGGCAAGACTCACGCTTCCTACATCCCCAGCAAAACATTTAGCCCTTTTTCTGAAATTAAAAAAATTAAATACCAGTAAAGCAAGAATGGAAACGATCAGCCATCCGGATAAAACAAAGGTAACACTCAATTCATTGATGAAATACAAGCTTAAGAGGGTCACCAGGCTGTAAGAACCCGTTATCCCATTTATACCGTCCATGAAATTATAGGCATTTATTGTCCCAATGACAAGAACATAGGAAAAGACAAGTATCCATAATGGATAAGCCATTAAACCGGCTTCCATAAACAGTAAGGAAACAGCAATCAGATGTCCAAACAAGCGGATCTTATTGGACAAAGGCTTAAGATCATCAAAAAAACTGATCCCGCTGATAAGTAAGAGTCCGGAAGTGAACAAAGGATAGTCAAAACCGCTGATTAAAGCAAGAAGAAAAAGTGCAAGGGGAAATAAGATACCGCCTCCACGAATGGTGAACTTAGAATGGGAGCTGCGGTGATTGGGTTTATCAATAATTCGATACTGGACCGCAAGCCTGAAGTACAGCAGGAGTAGGAAGGTTAAAGCGGGCAGAAATAACAAATACAGCATAGCTGCAAAGGTGAATCAATTCAGGCAATTAAACAACAAGTAGATTATAAAATTATAACTTATTATGGCTTTTGAAAAGAATTTATCGTCATTATTATTCCATCCCGAGCCTGTATTGGAAAGTCCTTGCCTAATGCATTTCGGATTTTAGAATTATCTACAAGATAATTTTCGGTTAACTTATTGAGGCGTTCAGTATTTAATGGAAGTTTCAAAATATCACCCAACTTAGCTATCAATTTCATCAGACTGGGACTTATGTTCCATAGCGAAGCCTTTTTATAAGAAGTTTGTGCCATTAGCTTTATAAGTTCATTGGTTGACAAAGCTTCATTATCCGAGACATTATAAACGCCAGAGGGAATGTCATTACGTTCTAATAATTCACGAATAACAAAAAACAAATTTTCAATACTTAAAAACGAACGCTTATTCTCAAAAGCTGAAAGGGGGTATGGTATCCCCTTTAACACAAATTGATAAAGTAGATTTAAATTTCCCTTATTACCGGGTCCATGGATCATACAAGGGCGAAGTATATAAAATGTTTTGTTTACAGGGAGAGCTTTAGACAAAATATACTCCTCTGCCATTAACTTAGATTTACCATAATGGGTGTGAGGCCGGGCTGGGTCAGTCTCCCTAAGTACATCATCAACCTGATCGGCAGCAGCCTTAACCGAGCTAATAAAAATGAATTTTTCAGCTTCGGAATTAAGGAAAATATCAAACAGTTTTTTAGTAAGTTCAAAATTGATCTCGTAATATTGACTAGAATTAGAAACCTGTTTGAGATCATGTGCTTTACCTGCAAGATGCACAATAGAAGATGATTTTTTAATCATCTTTTCATCAATACAAGTCCTAAGAGATAGAGTATCAATACAAAAATGTAAATTTTTGAGGTGGTCAATTAAATTTGAACCAATAAAGCCACTTGCTCCTGTTATTAAAACTTTATTCATGGAAAATAAATTCAAATGGCTTAAAAAAATACTTGGAATAGATCATGAAATAATTTGTATTTACGCCATTTTCCTTACATGCTCGCAATATCTCTTTATTCAGTGTGATGATACTTTTCATACCATTAGTACTCGCGCCCCCTAGTAGCATTTTCGTCGTTACTAATGGCAAATAAGCCCATTTTACTCGATTCACTAATAGAAAGCGAATCAGCAGCTCATAATCAGCTCCGATCTTATAATCAATTTTATACAAGCCATAGCTATCGAATTGACTTTTCTTAACAAAAAAAGAGGGATGCGGAGGCATGAAGCCCCAAGCAAATCGCTTTGGTGACCATGATTTAGATGAGTATTTTCTGATGATCTTAAATTCATCTTGTTTGCTAACAAATAAAATATCAGCCACTATCGCGTCAACATCGTTATTCCCGAAGCCAGCAATGACTGATGACACTACACCCTTGTCAAAAAAAATGTCGTCCGAGTTTAGAATTCCCACCACATCCCCTGACGATAGTCGAATACCCTTATTCATAGCATCGTACAGTCCATGATCTCTTTCAGTCACGTACTTAACCCTATCGCCATATTCTATTATTATATCAACAGTTCCATCAGTTGATCCTCCATCTATAATGATATATTCAATATCATTATAGTCTTGTGAGAGAACAGATTCAATTGCCTTCCGTATTGTAGAAACATTATTGTATACAACTGTAATTATTGAGACCTTCATGCTTTATTTAAAATCATCAAATTCATACAACATGTTTTCGATATTTTTTTTCATGTTAAATTTTTGTTCAACTCTCAGTCTTCCTTGATGGCCTAACTCTGATCGAAGACTTTTGGACTGTATTAATTCCGCCACAGCAAGTGCCATAGCCTGGATGTTATAAGGCTCTAGTAGAAAGCCCGTTTTATTATGTTTTACGACTTCGGGTATGCCCCCTACGTTAAAAGCAACAACGGGAAGGTTCATTGCCATTCCTTCAGCCAAAGCGTAACCAAATGACTCATTTTCTGATGGATGAATTAATATGTCTGCACTTAAATAGTTGCTTTTCATATCTACCCCGGGTTGCTGAAAATGTATAGTGTTTTCTAATCCTTTTTCTAATATTTTATCATTAATCAAATTCATGTAGTATTTGTCAAAGGATTTGTTGTACCATCCTGCAATCTTACAATTGAATTTCAAACCCATATTTTTTAACAAACCAAGTACATCAATAAGATGATGCGCTCCTTTGTGAGGCACAGGATGCACAACAGATAATAGTGTTATTTCATTATTATCTTTCTTTAGGCTATTCGGCTTATATTGGTCTAAATCAACACCATTATAAATCATCAAAACTTCTCGCTTCACACCAATTTTATAAAGAGCATCTTTTACCGCATTTGAAACAGCAAGATATTTTAATACTCTTATATGTTGTATATTAAAAATAAATGAGCTAAGTCTTTTATTTTCGTTAAATGACAATGCATGGACTATAACATAAACAGGTATTTTTTTTTTTAGGCCAAATAGTGACCATGATAAAACTTCGGTATTAATTATACAATATTTAAAATCTAAAGATCTGATTTTTGTGACTAAGCAATATAGAAGGTTAAGTTCACCATAAATACGGAAGCATATTTTTAGTATAAAATTATTTACATGCTTAAACTTTAGATTAGGTAAATAAAAGATCCTGCATCCCATTTGCTCAAAGCCATTTGAAATCTCATCAGCATAGGGATAAATAATTGTCACCTGATAATTCTTTTTTAGAAGTCCGCTCACAACTCCGTTAAGAAATGTGTTAGGGCCAATCTTTCCAGTCCAGGGATTTAATATTAGAATACTACTCAAGGGGAATGTTTAAATAAATCTATTTTTAACCGTATAACAATTAATTCCACTTATTTCTTACAGTTACAAAGTCAAATACTGTAATTTCATTATTACTAAACAAATGATGAGTTCCACCCAGATTTTCAAAAAAATCTGGCTCCACAATCTTTATACATCTTTCTTCATAATGGTGCTCATCAAGGATAAGTATTTCATTGATCGATGTCCGTTTTCCGTATACGTCGTAGCCCTGGGCTTGACCAACACGAAAGATACGCTCTCCCTTTCTAAGCAACCCGCCATTTCTAGACTTACCCGAATCTATCATCACCGGATTTTGTGAATGGGCAACCCATTCATTACTTAAGGGAGAATCGGCATAAAAAATTGATAACTCTGAACAATTATCTCCCCCTTGAACAGGATCTATATTTGTAAACATCCACCACTTACCGAGTTTTTCAAACAACATAGTATCCGCTGAATTAACATCTTTCATAAGGACAGTCTTAAGGGTCCATTTTAACGGAAACTCATCACATTGATATATCCTTATCTCAGATTTATTTGATGTTTCAGGGCACATGTATAGGGAACCGTCGAATTCAAATAAGTATGGAAATGATAAATGAAAATCTTCGATTAAAGCTATTCCTATAAAACTACCGGATTCCTCATTGAGTTCATAAACACTGATCCAACCTTTATGTTCTTTATAACCATATTCTTCAACAAAACAGTAGTTTTTGCCTGACCTGGAAATAACAAAGGGGTCGGCAATATAATGCCCGGGCCGTATCCCCAACTTAATACCACTGGCTAGGCCTAAATTAGGCCAATCAGCATTCGCAAACGCTACACCCCACCGATTTCCAAGACCTAAGAATTGTCTGACAATTTTTTTAAGGATTAATTTTAATATCTGGAAAGAGTATCTTATAAATGTGAAAAAACCGGGATCATTTTCAGATACAGAATTCTGAAAATTATTGTTGATCCTTACAAAAATCTTACCCATTGAAAATTCCTTCAAAATAATCTTTAGATAGGAGAATTCTTTTTCAAGAACAGCAGCCCTATTAAGCGAAAAAAAAAGTTGCGTCCTTATGAAGCCATTAACTAAGGGATTAGAGTCTCTGGAATAATGTTGTATGATTTCAAATCTTGTACTCTCTTGTTTCTTAAAAACTGCCCAAAAAGAAATTTTCCATAAGCTATTTGACATTTTTCCCCAGTCTGAATCCCTAATTGAAATCATCCCAAACTTGCTCTGACTTATAATTTTCTCCGAAATTTCATTATTGGTAAAGTTGATTATTGCATCAACTTTATTACTCATTAAATGTGGAGCGTGGTCTTGGTTCAGCGTAATAAAATTTTTTGATTGGATCTCAATAATTTTAAGAAGAGGATGGTCAGATAAGAGACTATTTTGTAGAAGTAGATTCCGATATCTATCTGACCTGATAAGCAATTTAGTTTCCAGCCAAAGAATGGCTCTGTAAAACACCCTCGCTAAAAACCCCGGAAGAAAGTAGCCTTCATTAAAAGTATCTGCATTGTTATTGACGATAGTGACGTTATCAATGACAATATCATCTTGTAGCTTCGCCCAGGTAATGAATTCATTTACAAAACCTGTTATCACCTTGCCTGGAACTAAAATACAAATTCTTAATTCCACTTCTTTCTTATAAGCAAAAATAAACACCCATTAGATAATTCTTTTGTGGATATTGAATGATTCTGCTTTTTTCAATCGACTATTAACAAAATCGTAATCCCTAATGTAAAGAGTATTTTCAGTATCACTTGCAGTTGATTCGACCAACTCACGCATATATGGGTTATAGGAATAGACTTTAAATCCAAAGCTTAGCAAGAGTAAATTGATATCATCATCATTAAACCCATATTTTATTCCCGAGCCATTTAACTCTATAATTATTGCTTTCAATCCACTATTTAATAATGTCGCTGAGCCGCCTGATAGAACCTCCTTTTCAAAACCTTCGACATCTATTTTTATTAATGCTGGAATCTCAGAATTAAGTAGTTCATCTAATGGATAGGTTGGAATCTCCATATATGTTTCTCCTTGATCATCCTGATCGGATTTTACGTGATTTGCTGAATCCAAGGAAGTGGTAAAAAAGATTTTCCCCAGAGTTGACGATACTCCGCAATTTTTAATCCGAACCAAATTGTTAATGCTATTTAAATCCACATTAGCCTGTAACAATTTAGCAGTATCCGGAATTGGTTCAATCGCTATAGATCTTGCACCACAGTGTGCAGAACTTAAAATAGAATACACTCCAACGTTAGCGCCAATGTCAACAAACAAATCATTTTTACGTAGAAAATGCAACAAGAAGGATTCATCCTCAAATTCAAATAATCCGCAATATAAATGCGCTGTAGAAGCCGGCCGTCCGGGGATTACATTTATCCTAGACTTTTCTGTAAGTTTTATAACGCGCGAGGTTCGTAAAATTTTACTTTGGAATTGCCACGCAAGAAACCTCAGAAACGCTTTAGTTTTATCCCTTCTATTTAAAGGGTGGTTTAATATTCCTTTTATAATCGATATCATTGTTTATTTTAAAGAGTTTTTTCTAATTCGCATCGAGATAAGCATTTGATGATCGGGATGACTAGCTTTTAAGCGCTCTATATTTACATCCTCGACACAGTACCCGTGCATTTGTGCTACCGCAGCGTAAGCATTCCCATATGTTTGTACCGCATCAATTAGAAATCCCGCATCTTCAAACATTCGGATAGCAGCTTTATCACTTAATCTCCAGTAATCGCCCCAACGGTTCATGTCATATCTGCTTACATGGGAAGAATAACCCGCTATAGAAACAAGGCAATATCCGTCAGGTTTCAACATCATATGAAGACCCTTAACGGAAGCATGAATATCATAAATAAAATTAAGTACGTTTGTGCAAATGATACAGTCATACTTATCAGATGGCAACGTTTCACTTTTAGAAATATCACCTGCAATTACCCCGTCCTTGCGTTTTTCGTCCAGTTCGGAGGTGAAAATCCCCGCTTGAATAACCTCTGAGCCATATGCTTTTGTGTATAGGTCTTCTCCAAATTCAAGACAATTCCCTCTTATAAACGATCGGTTATCTTTAAAAAACTGTTGTAAGTAAAATCGATCAATCGGGGTTCCGCGGGTCCAGCCGAAATCATTGGATATATACTCCGGCGGTTCGAATTCAGCATTTTTTAATGTTCGCACAAATAGTAACCTAATACTATTTAAAAATTTGTAAAGCATTTTAATAATTTATAATCCGGTAAATATGCTTATTAGTATTTAAATAATGGTCATAAAAAATCGGGAATATCGTACCATGGGCACGAATTAACTTGATGGAAATTATTATTTCCCTTTATCATTTCGACTATATAATTAGCTGCAATTTTTGGGTTTATAGCCCCTTGCGCTTCTGGAAGAAGCTTTCTCATAATCCTTAATTGATCTCGATCTAGTATAAGAGAGATTAAGATATTTTTTAAAACTGCTGGATCAGAAAGTTCATAAACTATCCCACAACCGAAATGCTCGACTATAGCCGACGCCCCAACGTGATCACTACAAAGGACTGGTAAACCTGCGAGAATAGCTTCGTTGACAACCACACCCCATCCATCATATCTACTGGGCAAAATAAATAGGTCATACGATGAAATGACACGCTGTGTTTCTCCAAAAGGTATAACTCCACGATATTTCACACCCTCTGGATTATCTCCTAAAATACCAGGATCACCAGGACCAAATACATCTAAGCCTATTTTATAGCCGTCTAAATTCAGCCTGTTGATGGTGCCGGAAAGAATATCAATCCCTTTTGTTCCATTTAATGTCCCAACAAAAACGGCTTTAAGTGTTTTACCGGAGTTACTGGGTACAAATGGCCGGGATATTGCTGGTACAAAATATCCAAAAGGAAAAATCTGCGACCTTTTCGCCCCCATAATAATAAATTGCTTGGCAGCCAAAGGTGAAACTGTTAATATTCCCTTAATATATTTTAAAAAAATCTTTCCGTATAGAGAGTAAAGAATTGGCCGTAATTTCGCTTTGAAGACATTTAAATGTTTATTGGTGTCCTTCAATAGACCGTGAGTTGCGGTAGAATATGGTTCTGAAAGAAAATAGACTTTAGCTCCTATAATAATTCCCACAAAAGCAGCGAACATTAACTTAGGATGCTCAAAAGGACCACCGAACACATGTACTTTTTTTCTATTTGAATAAATAATCCTCCAAATAAAGCTGATATTCCAAGCAGGCAATATAACGGGGGAAATAGAAGCGTTGGAAGACGAGGTCCATCCCTGGCTTTTTCGCTCCGCATTTTGATCTCTAACTACAAATACCGAAACCCTTGCATAGCTTTTTAATTCCACCAACGTAAATGCTTGATGATCGGTTAGACTTGTTTCCCACCAAACAATATCAATAGATTCGTCAATCACTAATTACTATTCCTAACTAAACAAAAACTCATTTAACTTTTCACCTGTTTGCATCGGAGAACATTTTCTCCATACGTTGCCATTCCCTATTAAGGCAAGCTTTTCCGCCTCATCCTTATTTTCTACTATCCAACGAATAGTTTCAATAAACTGGTCAACGCTCGAATTCGTATAGAGAGCTCCTTCACCGAGCACCAATTTTACGTCGGATATATCCGTTGTTAGTACCAGTAAACCCTCATTAGCCATCTCAACAACTTTTGATGGGAAAGTTGTTTCTGCCAGCATTCCTGATTTTGGTTTAAGCGCTAGCCCAACATGGCAATTGGCCAGTATTTCCTTATATCCATCATTAGATGTACGACCATGCACTATTACGAGAGGATAGGTCTTTGAGTTGCTGAGTTGTTTCAGCTCTTCAATACAATCCCCCTTTCCCGTAATAACAAACTTAACTTTCCTAGCCCAACCTACTTTAAGCTTACGTATTTTTTGTACAGCATTAATAACCAAAAGTGCGCCGGTATCTACTGAAACAGTACCTCCCAGCAAAATTGATATTTCAGAAGAGTTCTTGAAATTTATCCCTTTTCCTTTATTTTCGACAGTTCCATAATAACACATGACGTGCTCCACATGTAAGTCATTTATCAATGCAGTACACGTGATCAATGCTCTTGAAACGATAGAATCGTAAATTTTAGTTTTAATTCTAATACCTAGGGACTGCAATGGAGTACTTTCTGCAAGGATATTACCATCTTCAAGATCTAATACGGTTCTCATATTCAAAATATGAGCAGTAATCAATGACGGTATATAGGCTAATGTGCGATTCCAAAAAAGGAATACATTTTCCCCCTTATTCTTCCTAAACCGATAGACTAGGGCTATAGGCCAGATGAAGGATATCAGCTCTGATAAAAAGGGAACCTGCCAGAATGGAGCATAAATTATTGGAACACCCTGAAATCTTTGCACTTTGCTTGGAAAATATCGCAGAGACCCATCAGTGCGGCCCCTGCCGATACTAAGCACAATACTTCTAACCTTTGTTTGATTTAAAGCTTTACATGTCAAAAACACTTTTCTCGACGAGGCTGGGCTGTCAGTATATATTCCGCGCTCTATGCGGGTCTTATCATCAATAGCATTACAAATAAAAATTAACTTCCTCATCAAATCAAGCTAATTCTCTTTTAACCCGAGCAGGAACACCCGCAGCCAAGACATTACTTTTTATATCTTTTGTTACTACAGCACCTGCGGCAATCACACATCCCTTACCTATAGTTACTCCATCAAGAATAATTACCCCCGCGCCAATCCAGCAGCCATCTTCAATTATAATAGTCTTAGCCACACCCTCACCTGCCCTTCTTTCTGTAGGGCCTATAATATGAGTTCCAATTATGAATTTCACCCCTGGCCCAATATCACACTCCCGGCCGATAATTATATCAGCATTCACATGAGAATAAAACGTTACTCCGGGGCTTAGCCAAGATCCATTCCCGATTTTTAATCTGCCCCGCCCATAAATCCATCCACGGCCACAAAAGTTTACGTTATTTTCCAACTCTACCCCTGCCCAAATCAATAACATTCTCCTTAAAAAAAACAATCTGGAAGGAGGTAATATAGCAAGAAAGTGATTAACAAAATGTCTTATCATTCGACTTGGTCCCGCGTTCTTCGTGTGTGCTGAAGTATAATGACGTAAGTCAATATGGCTATCAACAAAGCATACCCATAGCTCATTACATCAATTCGTTGTAAAAGAAGTAGAAAAAAACCGATGTAAATAAAGTTTACATGTTTAATTCCTTTAATTAATGCCCAGAATACAATTAGATAGTAGGGAAAAGTTAATGTTATGCCTCCCCATACCAGTGGGCCCAAGGGATTATCTCCAAATTGGTTATAACCTTTTTGTTGACAGATAGCGGGCCGAACAATACAATCTACATCTAATCCAAACAAAAAGACATTCGCATTTAAATAATTAACAGAATTAACGACTAGTGCTGAACGATTATCACCGGCCATTTGGCCATCCTCAAATTTTAATCGTGCGAAAAAATATTCTGATAATACATCCCACAAAGCTGACTGAGAAATCAATAGAGAGATCATCAAACCAGCCAAAATAAATATTGATATGCTCTTGAGATTCCATTTACGCATATCCTGGAATAGATGAAGAATAACATAAATAAGATGGGCGATGGACAAAGTAAAAAAACCCAAAATAAGGATGACCCATGTAAATCCATTTGAAAACCCTCTTAATTTTCTTAATGCTGCAACCAGGCAAATAACAAATGATAGTGCTCCTGGTTCATCATATATTCCTGAAGGTCTGATTATTCTTCCAAGGTAAGAGTTAGAAAAAGTGGTGAGATAGAACCCATTAGATCTCGTATCCTCATTGGCGATCGAAAAAACCTCAGTACCACCTCCTAATGTATAAAGAAAGCCAATCACTGCTCCGATCAACAAAATTAATACAAATATTGAAGCGACCTTGATAAAAGTATTTAAATCCTTATCATCCATGGCAAATATCGAAATCCATGCCATGAAGAAATAGATTTGAAAGAGAAATAACTTTGGTTCTAACCAATAAACTATTCCAAGGAACTGCAATCCTATTATTAAGCATGCAATTGGAATATATTGGGTTTTAATTCTGATCCTCTTATATGATACTATAATTACAATTAACAAAATTAATATGTAGTAAATATTACCCTTGAACGGCCCATAATTAAGAAATAATGGTGAAGAGGTAACCATTGACGCGAACACCAGAAGTATGGCCAGCCACCTTCTATCCTTCTCTGATTTCTTAGGTTTATTAAAAATTATAGATTGATCCATTTCCATTTATCAACCCAATACTTTTTTATAGACTTCTATATATTGTTTGGAAACTACTTCGTAAGAAAATTTATCTACTGCATTTTGCCTAGCATTCGCAGATAAGTTTTTATCCTTAGTATTCTCTAAAACCCATTTAATGCCTTCAGCAAGATCAATTGGGTCATATGGTTTTGCAAGATATCCGCTGTGTTTATGTACAACTATATCTTTTAGCCCTGTTGCATCAAATGCTACTACTGGTGTACCACAAGCCTGAGCCTCCGATGCGGTTTGTCCAAAACTCTCAAAGCGAGACGGTACTACCATTGCATCTACGGCACTATACATTACCCGCAGACTCAGATCATCATTAAGAAGACCTGTATAATGAACCTCAAAATCTAAGTCAGGCTTATGTTTTGGTGCTTGCGCTCCAAAAATTACAAGCTGAAGATTGGGAATTTGATCTGCAAGATCCTTCAAAGCTTCCTTTAAAAGATCAAATCCCTTATGTTCCTGGTCAATACCTAAAGCACCAAAAGCGATTACAGGGCAATTTTCTGGGAGCCCCATAATCGATTTTGCATCTGCCTTATTGACTGGCTTCCAGATATTAAGATCTAATGTGTTCGGTATTACTGTTACTGGCCAATCATGCATAATAACACTTTTACGTATACATTCAGCCATGTATTCACTTGGAGTAATGATATGAATTGGCTTTCGCCACGCTCTACGCTTCCGATTCCAGACCCATTCATTTAACGCAAGACCTTGTTCATAAGCTGGTCTGTTTTTTGCGTAGTACCCTTCTACGTATCTGTTATCAATGGCGTAATGCTCGGCCCCGCAAAACGCCCACATATCATGTAAGGTCCAGACAACAGGGATCTTTATCTTAGGTATATCTTCGACAGATATCATTTCTCCGTTTATCCAATGAAGATTAATGATATCAACCTCACACCTATTTATCTTACGAAGCCATATTGATGATAGCCAGGCTGGAGAATGAAGAATTGGATTAGCAGATTTTTGGAAACTGCTGATCTTTTTACCAATTAATAATCTGAAGCGAACTAAAAATTTTTGAAATGGTGTAGTTGGCCCGGAAACTGTTTCGTCTTGCGAAATTGCGTGATTCACAATCAGTGTTGAGGCTATCCCACTTTGGATTAAGGCACGATGTATACGATAAGTAGCTCTAGCAGCTCCTCCGGAAATATCCGTTTCATTTACTAATGCTACTTTCATCTCTAAATTTAAATATTTGTTAAAAAGACTTTTGTTTATACAAGCCTAAAAGATTTAATGATTTTTTAATAACAGAACGTGCATTACGAGTAGACCTTCTTAAAAATTCGTTTGCCAGATCCGTTTTAAACAATCGGATTAATTCATTGGGAAGTACCTTATTGTCTGTTCCTATCATCTCATTACCCCAATCAATATGCCGTTGGGAGTCTTTTGGCGCGACAAATAAGAATGGGAAATTAGTTCTCGCCATATCTTCTTCTTTCTCCAAATAATCCAGTAAAGATGGGTTGTCACGATAAATAGGCTCCTTCAGATATTCCGAACGATTCCATTTTTGATAAGGCCCAGATATTGACACCTTAGCTCCAAACGCGGCTGCATAGGCTATATGGGAGCCGATTACATTACTTGTAACATATTCAAACTGACTCATTAAAGCTCTTATTCTTTCCAAAGAATTTAAATCGTGCGTTGATGCCCCTTGAATCGAATTAACACCCAGCTCCTTAAACTCTTTGACCCACAGGCCTCTTTTTATACATTCATAATGCAGACAGGCAACGTTCGTATCAAATTCCGCAATTATTGGATGTAAATACTCAATATACTCATTTGCAGGAGTCTTCTCACCCTGCGTATAAGCATTTACATAGAAAGACGAATGTGCAGGCATAATTAATAAAGAGTTCGGTCTTCTCGCATATCTGCCATCCAGGGGAAGATAACATATGGGAAGACCTATAGCCTTGGCTTTAAATCCGTGCTCGATCAAATATTTTTCATCGGCATGACTTACCACCCAATTAGGAGACTGCTTTTCAGATGCATTGCCAACTATAAGCGCTGAAGGTGAATGATAATGCCATGGAAATGTAACCCCATGCACCCACTCACCCGCAATGCCCGTCGGAACTAATAAACTGTTCGTATATTGGGCTATAATTTCATCCGCTCCATACAATAAATAAACTGGAGGGCGGGCCTCTTTTATCTCAGGAAGCTTAATCCAATTTATATCCTGCATGTTGTCTTATTGAACCTTCTCCAGAAGAAACCAAGAGATGTCATCGATTAAATTAAAAACAGGACCTTTTTCACCATGGTAAACAAAGCCGTAATCTACCAGCTTTAATTGCGGATATAAACACTGGAGCTCACCTGCAAAATCTCTTTTAAATAGACGGTCCTTATGGCCCCTATATTCAATAGCCACAGGAGTAGTATTATAATATTCAGCAACAAGAATATATCGAGAAGACGATTCAAATAAAACACGATATGTATCTGGAAGATCCTTTGGATTCACATGGATCAATACGGTTTTGATTAAACTTAAATCAGCCACAAAATTCTTTCCTCTCTGTTCACCAAATTCTTTAATTGAGCCACAGAAGACATTCGCGTCCTGATGAAGTGTTTTTAAAGTATTGGCTGCTTCTGAATTAATCTCAATTGCGTTTAATTCCAAGGAAGGATACAAAACCCGCAAGGCCGATAAATTCATGCCAACATTGGCCCCAAATTCAGCAACTGATTTAATTTCACCTGCTTTGTTTAAAGCCCGGGCAAAAAAAGACACATTTGCTGCCAACAGCTCGGATCCAATATTTCTTGAAATATACTCCGCCCCGAAATTCCCTTCCCAAAACTTTTCCTGTTCAGTTTTATTTTCCATTTATTTATTTTATAGGTTATATTTTAAATATGAATAAGATCAATGAAAATGATTTTCTAAGTTCTCAGAAAAATCCAAAAGTGCAAAATCATCAAACTTTTTAGCGACAATTTGCAGACCGTAAGGCAAGTTTAATTGCTCACATATGAAAAGAGGGATACTGATTGAAGGATAGCCAAGAAATGTCCAAATCAAACAAGTATCATTTAACTCTGTTTCAGTTAATTTGGGAGCATAGGTTGCGGTAGAAGGAGTGATTATGAAATCGTAATTATCAAATATTCTGTCGAACTCCTTTCTAATTAGAGGTTGACTCTTAATAGCATCGACATATTGAACATTTGTTACCGTTTCTCCATTAGTTATCATATCCTTCATAATATTGCTTACTGAGTGATAGTTTTTTGCCTCATTTTGAAAATAATACGAAAGTGATTTACAATATATTATTTCATGCAGGTTATGGATTTCATTGATAAAGCCGACTTTCTTTAATTCGGACAGATTAAATAAGCCACTCAATGCTTTGAGCAATTCTAAAAAATCATTTTTAACATACTCTCCATATTTAGAGTAACCGGAGAACTCGTCTGTTAAAAAAGCAATATTCAATTTCTTATTAACCTTATGTCTATATTTTTTATAAGATTCGAAATAGTATTTTGAAAAAGGATAATCACTTCCGTTTTGATAAACGTTAAGAAATGTCTTTCTTAATCCATATACATCTGAAGCTAAAATGCCTATTGTATCTAAAGTATCATTCGTTTTTAAAACTCCCGTTCGATCGATCGCGCCAAACGACGGCTTAAAACCATGTACACCGCAAAAACTGGCCGGCCGAACTATCGATCCAGCGGTTTGTGTACCTAATGCAACTGGAAGAGCCCCACTTGCAACAGCGACTGCTGACCCTGAAGAAGAGGTACCAGTTATATGATCTTTATTATATGGATTAATGGTTTTCTCTGGTGTAATAAAATGGACAGCGAACTCTGCAGTTGTAGTTTTGGAAAAAATAATACCACCGTGCTCAATAATTTCATCTACAACACGGGCATTGTTCCCAGATTTAAAGCCTTTCCATATCTCACTTCCCATAGATGTTGGAAGTACCTTTGTATTGAAAATATCTTTTATTCCAATGGGTATACAATGCAAGGCCAGGTTCTGCCTTTCAAATTGTCGCCCTATTTGGGTATTAATATAATCTTCATCAATTGCCTCCGTAAAGCAATACAATTCATTAAGTTTTTTGTATTCGCTTATGAAATCCGCAAAGTAGTCATAGTAGTCGTCAATAGAATTTAAGCTCTTTAACTTACTCTCGATAGCCTCTAACGAATTGTTTTTGGTATTTAATAATCTAATCATTAGATATATCGTTCATTTTTTTTGCGTATTCACTTACAGCTCTCGCTTCTACTAAAATATCTTCAAACTCTTTTTCTGAATATCCGGTAAGTTTTAAATAAAAATCTAAAGCATGAGGGCGTTGTGAGTCATATTCTTTAGCTAATTGAATCCCTTCTTCCCGTGTAATTAAACCCCGTCTGATATCATCAGAGGCTTGTACAGTTGCCCTGCCTATCCCCCGTTTTATAAAGTTAGCATAATCATGAACACCGGCCATTACACATTCATTGCTTTTATAACCTTTAAAAGCATTTTCCACCTTAGAATCCATCCATTCAAAATTCCGTACAATAAAATCTACCTGCTTTTCTTCATCCCAAAAAATATAGTCCCCAAGATGTAAGTATCTAATATTCGATTCTTTCAATTTGTCCTGATTTGGATAAAACCAATGAGAGAGTTCGCTTTGCGGAATATTTTCGTCTGCAAAATCCTCGGCCTTAACCTTACCAGAGACCTCCAGATTATAATACAAGCTAGCCTCTGTTTGATTCATATAAGAGCCCCTACCATCTCTCTCAGCTATAGACTCCCCCCAAATTAACAACCCTATGTTCCATGCCAATGCAGTTTGGATTACAAATGTTCCAGCTCCTATATGACAATGCCAGCAGGCATCACCAATTGCTGATAAAGATTTTCTTGCCGCCTTATTAATGGTTGCCCGATTAGCATGAAATATTATGTGGTCCAGGTCGAACTTCTGTAAGCAATTTTCAAGATTATACCTTCCGGAATATGATAGCCAATTTGCGCCATGTGTAACGGCGAGAGGAATAACATCGTACTTCTGAGTTAATATATACGCTTGAAACATACTATCCTTTCCACCACTCATAGGAAGCATACAATCATAATAATAATCAGATAGATTATTTGATATTAGAGTTGTCAACTTTAGCTCCCGTTCCTCCCAGTTAATGTGCATTTTCTCCTCAGATGAACGACAAGGTGTACATATGCCAAACTCGTCGAAGGTTATACCTTCCATGGTTTCGGGCATACAGCACCTATTACAATATTGGAGCTTATTTTCGTAAAGCGCGGTTCCAAAAGGAGATTCCTTTACCGTAGTATTCCATTTAGTTATTTCATAGGTTTTATCCCAGGGCACCTCTTTGAAGGAAGGATCAAACCCAATCCAGAATAGATCCTTTTCCAACTCTGAGATTTGTTTCTCATAAATAAACTGTTCCTTCTTGTACTCTTCACTAATAGAGATTGACTCTTCAAAAAAAATGATTTTATCCACCAATTTCTCTTTTAGTTCCAAAAGAGAGAACAAAGAGCAGAATGCTTTATCTACATTAAGTTCTTTATTTTTGAAATTGGCTTTAAAAGTTTCAAAGTAAGTCTCGATCTTTCCGTATACAGATATCGCATCTGTTGATACAGTGCCGTTCATATCTAAAAATTTACTTGAAGCTATGGCTGAACTAATATCATATCTGGCCATTGCCTGAAGAGTAAATACCAATTGTGCAATCGACCGAAATTCCTCCATTCTAATACCATTAGTTTGATTTATAAGCCATACTGAGCTCGGCTTAATAGAAAACATTAAATGATCTAGATTAAATTCATCAATTAAGGCTTTCATGAAATTCTTTTCATTCAGATGAAATAGCCTGTGATTATATGTAACAGCAAGAAATTTCTGATTTGGGTGTTGTTGGAAATACTCCTTATAAATGTTGTAAAGATTAGGGTTTGAGTTGAGGGATAGCACAACATCATAATAAAAAGGCGAACATAAACTCTTCATAATATTTTTTTTGACCTAATGTTATTTATTGGAATTAACGATTTTGGACCAATCATTTACTAAAAGGCCATATTCGAGAATATCTACGTACTTCCCATTTTTAAAAAAGCTTTCTTTTCTAATTCCTTCCTGAATCAACCCAAGTTTATGTGCAAGCTTTTGCATACCTATATTTTCAGAAGAAGTCCCACAATATATTCTGTGAAGATTCAGGGATAGAAAGCCGTGCTTCAATAACAATCTTCCAGCCTCTAACATTACTCCCTTCCCCAAAAAATCTCTTTCCCCTAGCAGAAATGCAATTTCCGCATTTCTGTCTATCCAGTTAATATTTTGCAGGCTAATGTTACCAATATGGCGCTCTGTTAACTGATCAACCACAGCTAAAACAAGAATATCTTTAGAATCACTTGTTTGTTTGATATAACTTCTAAGTTTCTCCACTGTAGAAGGAAAGCGTCCATGCGAGTTGAATTTTACTATTTCGGGGTCATTTAGCCAATTAAGATAGCTCCCTTCTACATCCCTTTCACTCAAGGGTCTTAGACTAATTGTTTTTCCTTGTAAAAATAGTTTAGATTCCATATATCTGTAATTGCTGTATTAACTGGTCTGAATCAACGATATTGCCTATCATAGATTCCGCCAACGGGTCGTTTTTTACAGGGCGAAAATGATATCTGAGAACTTTCCTTTTCATAAAAGAAGCCTCGATTAAGAAATTAGAGAAAAAACCAATTACAATATCAGAATAATACATCAGTGTATTAGCATCAGCATCAGCCCCCACAAGTATCATATTCTCATGGGTATATATTTTCAATTTCTCCAGGTCTTGATTTGGATGAGGTTTTAGTATAAAAGTTATTTCAGGAAAATGAGAGATAATCTTACTTAAGGCATTAATAGCTTCATATTCATCAAACTCAAAGGCTTCATTCTGTTTTAAATTCGAGAGGGGGTCAGGAGCGATTACAACAATATTTCGCTTATAGTTATTAATTCCTAAAACTTCCATAAAATCACTCTTATTTAATTCCGGTTTCCAAAGTCTTATAAATTCATAATATGGATTTTCTAAAATCAAAATTTTGCGAATATCAATACCCTCAGCAACAGCTAATTGTTTTGCTTTATTATCTATTACAAATAGCTTATCTGGAAACTCAAATCTGCCATTTATTTCAAACCTCTTCTTAAAAAAAGTCCAGTGATCTATGAAACTAAAACACTTTACTCCTAAAAACTTCGATGCATGTAAATAATTCAATTCAATTTTTGATGTATATGAAGTCCCAGTAAAAATGAAATCTGGTTTATAATTATCAATTTGATCAATAATATTTAGAGGAGGAAGATCTACACTGAATGAGAAATCTGAATAAAACTTATATTTTCGGTCTGAAACAATCTTGAAATCATCCAAATGAGGCTTTAAAAGGTGAACCAAGGCCAATATGGCTTTAGCTCCTCCCGGATCACTAAATATAAAAAGACCGCGACCTGTAAAATCAGTAAGCATCATTTTATTTCACTCACATTCTCCAATACTTTATAAAAAGCATTTAAAACATCATTTATATCTGTGCTAGACATTCCCGGGCGCATATACTCATGTGTAAAAAGCTCTTTAAAATGCAGTTTTTCCACATTTGGGCAAATTCCCTTTTCGTAAGAAACTTCCCCTTTATACTTTTCACAATTAAAAGAGCAATGGGTAGCTCGTTGTTGATAAAGGGGCTGAAGATATAAGGGCTTTACGTAACCCGAACTAATAAGCGGGGTATCCTCTCTCAATACTGCAGAAGGAATTTCTGCTTTCACTGCATTTATAAATCTATTCCTGTCAATACCAATAATTTCTTCTTTGAATTTAAAAGGTTGTTGGTAATAAACATGCTTACTTCCCTCTTCAATAACAGGAGCATATATTCCGTCAATTTCTCCTAGTTTCTTAGCAAAGAAATTTGCGTTCTCAATACGTTGCTCAATTAGTAATGGAAGCTTTTTTAATTGTTCAATTCCTATTGCAGCTTCTATTTCTGTCATTCTGAAATTGTAGCCAAATGTATTCCATGTATTGGTAATACCTTTGGGTTCTACTATATTTTCTCCATGATTTCGAATTAACAATAATCGTTCTGCCAAGTCATCATTATTTGTGACAATTACTCCCCCCTCTCCAGTATGAATATGTTTGTGATAATTTAGGCTAAATATCCCTATATCCCCGATTGTACCAACTTGCTTACCTTTATAAGTTGCTAGTGGTGCTTGGGCACAATCCTCGATTACCAACAAATTGTGTTTGCGAGCAATAGTCATTATTTCATCCATTCGTGCTGGGTTACCAAAAATATGAACTATCAGTATAGCCTTAGTTAATGGTGTAACCTTTGCTTCAATACTCGCCGGGTCTAACCCATAATTATCATAATCTACGTCTGCAAATACGGGCACTGCACCATAGACAAGGGGGGCAATAGCACTTGCTGACATAGAATAAGGAGAAACAATAACCTCATCACCTGCGCTGATTCCACATGCACCGATGGCAGCAATTAATCCCGAAGTATTGGAGTTAACCGAAATAGCGTGTTTAGCATTAAAATCATTTGCCCAAGCCTTCTCAAAGAGCTGAACTGTCGGTCCGCCATAAAAATCCTTATGCCATGCTCCTAGAAATTGAGATAAATTACCAGTGTCCAACACTTTCATCACCGCATCTTTCTCTTCGACCCCTATAGTATTGTAAACTGGGAACAATGTTTTTCTGATGGGAGTTCCACCATTTATAGCTAATTTGGACATAAAATATTTTATTTAGAGCATCGCTCAAAAATACGATTGAATTACAGTTTTATCTTAGTTTTTCTTAAATTCTTTGCACTGTTTAAAATCCTATTACAAATTGCCAAATTTAAATATGCATCCCAAGCTGGTGAAAGAAGATCAATCCCACTATTAAGATTCTGATAGATATTATCAGCTGCTACGTACATTGCATTGAATAGTTCTGTAGTTACTTCTAAATCCTTTTGGAGAAAATTATAACCCTTGTAAACTGTACTCTGCTGAACACTTGAATAGCTGATCTTCAACCCCGACTCCGTAATTGAAACTCTGCCCTTTTCGAATAAAAGATCAGCTTCAAAAATTGTATACTTCGAGCAGTTGACATATTGCAAATTAAAACTACTTTGATTTTTAAAATATAAGAGACAACTAACTGAAGGGTCATCTTTATAGAAATCGTAACAACTATTTAATACTTTATACGCTTCAACTTCGCCAATTAAAAATCGAAGCATATCTATCATGTGTGATCCATTATGTAAAATCCCTTTTCCATAAAAGCCAGTACCGCAGAGAAAACTCCCAAGCATGCCATCTGAAATCTTTCTCCTTAATTCCTGAAATTCAGGAACAAACCTTCTGGAGTAATTTACAGAAATAGGGATATTAAGTTTTTTATATAAATTGATTATTTCTTGACCCTCTACTTCGGTTTTTGTAAAGGGTTTTTCGCTAAAAACAGATTTAATAGAATACTTAGCTACTTCCTTTAAGGTAGAGTAATGAAATTCATCCGGATTTGCAATGCACACTACATCGACCTTCGTTCTCGAGAAAGCATCTGTTAAAGAACAGAAATTTTGACAATCCCAAATAGCAGAAGCATTTATAGCCTTTTGTTCATCACTGTCGATAAATCCAAGCAAATCAAATCCCTTGTGTTTTTTAAAGGCATGTGCATGGGTTAGGACAAACTTTGAATCAGGTCTATCAAATAGCGCACCTATATTACCTGCGCCAATAATTAAGACCTTTAATAATTCCACTTCCACCAAGAATTATAAAGTTCTATTGTGAACAAACCTATATTTGATTTCGGCTAATTTCCAGTCTTCTTCATTATCAATATCCTGCACTTCCGTTTCTGAAACTATTAAGGGAACGGTATAATCAGCAAAAAGTCTCATTTGGAGTAATAGGCTCTTTGTTTTTAAGCAATAAAACTGCCCGCTATCATGATAGGCTGGCGTTAAATCTTGTGACCTTGACAAATAGTTTTCCGGCCAATTCATAATTGCCCTCCCATCCTCTATTTTCAGAGAGCGTTGAATTGGGTAACTAAATCTTACTACAGGTAACACGCAATCAGCATCTGTTTCAATTAAAATATTCATCGCTTCTTCGATTTTTTTACTCGTAATAAAAGGAGCTGTTGGATAGATGCAACACAAATATTCAAAATCCTCTCCCTGAGCTTGATATTCTTTGATTACCTCCGCTATAACATCAGCAGTAGTAGAAAAATCATCAGAACTGGCGGCTGAACGGAAGAAAGGCACCTTTGCATTATAACTTCGGGCTATGGCTGCAATTTCTTCGTCATCAGTTGAAACCATTACTTCATCGAAACAGTTAGAATTAATTGCTGCTTCTATTGAATACTTTATTATTGGACTTCCAAGAAAAGGCTTAATATTCTTTCTTGGAATTCGTTTGCTTCCACCTCTTGCAGTTATAATTGCTATTCTTTTAGACATAATTCTTTGTAATCTGTTTGTGTTGTCGATATAATATATGAATTCCAATATTGGCCGTCTTCAAAGCAATTGTCCCTTAGGCATCCATCAATTTTAAATCCAAATTCTTTTGTAAAAAAATCTATTTTTTGGGTGTCAAATTCATACAACTCCATCCATACCTTATTTAAATTAAGATTGTTAAATCCGTACTTCAACAAAAGATTGACTGCCTCTTTTGCATAACCAGCGGAATCAATATACTCCTGATTATAACCTATGTAAAAAGAGAAATCTGCAGATCTTATAATCCAGTTTGTGTATAATAATCCCCCGGCTCCAATTACTTCACCGTCTTCCAGTCGGACGAAAACAAACATAAAGTCATTTGGACTGGCGTTAGTCTTATGCATCCATGCCTCTTGATTATATGAGTTAAGCTCCCTTACTTCGCGGAAGTTTTTTCTGAAGCTTGGATAATTCCTCCATTCCTTTAATTTAACAAGGTCATCGGTCTCTACAGCTCGCAGTCCTACCTTTTCTCCACTAATCATATAATATCCTCAGCTCTAAGATGTTCACCTGCTTTAACATCAGTTTTTATATTTTTTCCGATTATCTGATCAATCATATAAGGCGCTAGACCACCTTCAGGAATCGGTCTTAAAACTTCCAAATTATTAGCACTTAAAACGTCCCCTGCTTTCATATCACTGATTGCTCTAATAGATCTCCGTTGAACGACCGCTGCCTGCTTTTCATTTTTCTCCACACGTTTAAATCCATCTCCCATGGCAAGGTCTAATTCATTTGCCCTTTCAACCATATCTCTCCATGTAATGGGGTTCATAGCAAATTTATGGTCGGGCCCATCTCGTAAATTATCATCCGTAAAATGTTTTTCGAACACTCTGGCACCTAAGGCAATTGCCCCTAAGACAGTCGCATGGCCCGAAGTATGATCAGACAGTCCCAAAATGGTGTCGGGATATAATTGTTTAAAGGTATTAAGAACATTTAAATTAATATACTTAAAGTTTTCTATATCACCTGTATAGTTGGTATTACATTGCATTAAAACAATATCACTCGTTTTAGATTCTAAGATATCCATCGCTCTCTTGACATCTTCCATATTTGATGCCCCAGTTGCTAAAAGAACTGGCTTATTTTTCTCTGCTATATAATTAATAATCTCAAGCCAAGTAATATCCCCGGAACCAATCTTATACATATTTACATATTGATCTACCTGATCAACCGAATTAAAGTCATATGGACTAGTGAAATATTCAATCCCCACTTCGTCGCATTTACTTTTCAATTTGGAAGTCCATTCGAAAGAAACACTGGCATCTTCGTATACCTCATAAACACTTTTCTTCCACTTCGCCTGATGAGATAATTGACCACCAAGATTTTGGAATCCAATATTACTGACAATTTTTTGAGCCTGAAAATTCTGGAATTTCGCGGCATCAGCTCCTGATTCCTTCGCTAATTCTATTAGCCTAAAAGCTCTTTCTAAAGATCCATCGTGATTTGCACCTATATCCGCAATAAAGTATAGTGGAGCACCCTCACCTATAATAGAATTGTTAATTTTTATTTGTTTCATCATCTTTCTTATAATAATTATTAAAATCAAAATGGAACTTATGTATACCCCCGTCTAATTCGGGAACAAAATTTAAATTTTGTTTAAGAAGCTCCGTATTTAAGGTTGTATTTAGTGGCCTTTTAGCATTAAAATTAACCATATCAACGGATTTTGGAATTATTAACTCCTGATTATATCCGAATGCTTTTGCAAGATTAATAAGAAAATGATATTTACTGATATATTCTCCAGATCCAACATGGATTAATCCTTTGTAATCTTTATCAATAAGTTCTTTAAGTATTTCGGCTAATTGAAATGTATAAACTGGGTTAAAATACACATCTGTAAAGCCCTCAATAGAAGTTCCACTTTTTAGATTTTTTAGTGCCCACTCTGCAAGAGAATTTTTGCCATTGAAATGAAAGCCATAGATATTGGTTCTTACGACAATACTGTTTGACAATAGGGTCAGAGTATTTTTTTCACCTTCAAATTTGCTCTGTGCATAATAATTTATAGGACTAGGTGTGTCAGTTTCTTTATAATCGCCTTTACTACCTTCAAAAACTGAATCGGAAGATACATATACAAACTTTGAGTAGGAAGAATACATTGCAATAGTACTAACTATTGTAGAATGTAATTTTAATGCATCGTCTTTTATGCTTTCACACTGGTCAACATTAATAATGGCTGCACTATGAATGATTATATCTGGCATTACTTCTCGCAAAACTTTTGCAAATTCAATCGACTGAGTAATATCGATATTAATTATTCTTATCCCTTTGAAATGAACATTGTCCTTTGAACTACGAAACACTGCTGTAACCTCATTACCAGAGATATATTGAAATACTTTTACAATATCCTTTCCCAACATTCCAGAAGCACCAGTTATTAATATCCGCATAATTGCTTCATTAAGATATATTAACCCTTATTGTAAAATTATTATCTACATGTTCCTTAATTAATGCTCTTAAGCTTTCCACCGTTTCCCATTCCGAGTTCTCCCCACTATTATAATTAAATCCCATTGGCACGAGTTTAGCATCGGTTTCGGATATATATGCCTTCATAATCCAGTTAGGATTTGATGGAAGGATTACATAATACTTTCCAAGATCATAAGTAAAAAACGAATCGGAGGCTGTGATCATTTCCTCATGAACTTTTTCTCCAGGCCTTATTCCTACTAATTCTTTCTGACAGTTCGGGCCAATAGCATTTGCAATGTCCAAAATACGATAGGATGGGATCTTGGGAATAAAAATCTCCCCTCCCCAGGCATTTTTAAGTGCATGCATAACCATGTCCACTCCTCCCTGTAATGTGATATTAAACCTTGTCATATTAGGATCAGTTATTGGAAGAACATTTCCTTTTCGTTTTTCGAGAAAGAAGGGGATTACAGACCCATTCGAACCCATTACATTACCATACCTAACAACCGAAAATTTAATAGGATTAGATCCCCTGATATTGTTAGCAGCTACAAAAAGCTTGTCGGATGTAAGTTTAGTAGCCCCATAAAGATTGATGGGTGCGCATGCTTTATCTGTTGACAAAGCAACAACCCTTTCAACTGATGTCTCTAAAGCTGCCTGAATTACATTTTGAGCTCCGCCTATGTTAGTTTTCACACATTCATCAGGGTTGTACTCTGCAATAGGTACATGTTTCATCGCCGCCGCATGAATAACATAATCAACTTCTCGAAAGGCCCGTACTATTCTCTCTTTATCTCTTACATCACCAATAAAAAAACGGATTTGAGGGTAATTTGATTCAGGATACTCCTGTGCCATTTGAAATTGCTTTTGCTCATCGCGGGAAAAGATGATAAGCCGCTTAACTTTGGGATAATTATGTAGAATATGCTTTGTTAGTGCTTTGCCTAATGAGCCTGTCCCACCTGTAATAAGGATGCTTTTGTTATCAAACATTATTTAATTGTTTATTTGTACGCCTGCGTTATGTATTATTTCTAAAAACCTGGTATTACCTGGATCAAATTGCATGATCTTAGAAATAACTGGAGAGCTTTTTATTAACCATTGTTCATCACCAACCGAAGTGATAAAATCCATAACATCCTGAAAATCTTGAAGCTTGTTGTATGATGTCCAAAAAGGTCCTTTAAGGGGCAAATCAGCATGATAACCGAAACTTCGGTCATTTACCTCAAGATCAACACCACGAATAGAAAATGAAGCTGCTTTCGCCCCTCTTCCCAAAGCTTCAAAGCCCAGGGTTGAATCTATAAAGACTACAAACTCTACCTCATCAACCCGCTTATAACTATCATATGTACCATTCCTGGGTAGATATTGCCAGTCTTCATCGCCCAAGATATTTCTGAAATATTTCTCTTCATTACCTTGAGTATTATCAGACCCCCCACACACTTTCAGATCAAAGTTATTTTTTTTACAATATTCTTTTAGAAATGGTAGAACTGAAAGCTCAGCAGCATAAAATGTATCCCAAGGAATATTTCTCTCACCAACGGGCATTGCGGGACCAACTTCAGTCATCACAGGAGTGCGATATTGAGATAAAAACAATACTGTTGGTTTCGCACTCTTAGCAAATACCCTTCTAGCTACTTTATTGGATTTAAACGAACCAATTGGTAATACTTCAGCATCGACACATTCCATATATTTATTTGCGACCGCTGAACCAAAACATAAGATCATATCTGCCTTTAAGTTAGACAAGCAGTGCTTATCTAGTTTTAGTATCTCGAAGAGGGTATCATCCCTCCATCCATTTTGTATAGAAATGAATTTTCCATTTCTAAAATGCTCTTTGAGCTCATAAAAATTTTTTGTGTTATCAATAAACGTAATTATGGCTTTAGGGTTCACATAATTTAAATATTCTCTAATATATGAAGTGACATTTATTTTAATACCGTACTTTAAAATTGCAGAAAAAAGTACAACGATATTCACACTTTCACCCCTAACTTCTAATATACTGACAGTTTCTATAGGGAAATATTCTAAAAAATCTTCCGAGCCTTCTCTATCAAATATTAGCACCTCTGATTGACGAGGCCTGCTCAATATCTTTCTTGCTTGAAGTATAAACTTTATTGCCGGTTTTACAGAAGATAGTTTCACAATGCTATAGTTCGATATTAAATAATAGAAAAGCCACCATCAATTATAAAATTCTGGCCTGTAATGTATGATGTATGATCAGAAAGAAGAAATGCAACAGTAGGAGAGATATCCTCAGGCTTTGACATCCTGCCCAAAGGTGTTTTTGAAATATAATTATCAACAAAATCTCCCGGCTGATTGTCAAATACTCCACCGGGGGACACCGTATTCACTCTAATTCCATATTTTCCAAAATATGAAGCCATGTATCTTGTTAAATTTGTAATTCCACCCTTTATAACGCTATAAGCTGCAGGAGACGTCATTTGTGTGCCTTTATAAATATTAAAATCAGGAGCTATAGATCCATAAACCGAACCAATATTGATAATAGACCCTGAGCTGTGCTTTTTCATTTCCATAAATGCCTGTTGACAAAAATAAAAGCAGCTATTTAATTGCCAGTCTAAATTTGTCTTCCATGAATCGTAAGCAATATCTTCAAACTTCAATCCCCAGTCAGAAGTACGCGGATAAGCAGAATTTACCAAACCATCGAGTTGCCCATAGTTTTTTATTACTGTTGATATAGCTTCTTTAATATCTTTTTCTGACCTTATGTCACATTTTACAAATTCGAAATTTGAATCGTTAGATGTATTAATATCTAGATTTATAGCTATGCCCTGAGCTTCCTTGATCTTTTGTAATATAGACTTTCCAATTAAGCCTCCTCCACCAGTTACGATAATAACTTTATCTTTTAAATCGACCATTATACCGCTAGTTTTAATATTTCTAATGACTCTTCATACGAATTCATGAACTCTTCTCCGGTTTTTATTTTATCAAGAAAATAGTTCATCTGATCCACATAGGTTTGCATTATCTCAAATTTTTTTGAGAACACCACCTCATTGTGAGAATTTAAAATCTGACCTTTTAACAAATCTATTGACCATGTGTCATTTTCAAATATAATCTCAATACTTCTCTTACTATCCCTTCGATAATAATTTAGAATTATGGTAGCGACAAAATTATCATATATAAGATTGAATAATGCAAAGTCTATTGAATTTATCTTTAAACTCGATGAATTTCGCTTAAGTGACCTAACTTCTGCTGGGAGTCCAAATAACCATATGGAATAATCAATTTCATGGATCAAATCCAGATGTACACCGCCACCCATATCAGTACGGGCACTATATGAATTTCGAAAATCAACATTCTTTCGCCATGTTGGTAAATAAGAGCCGCAGTATATATTTACTTCATTTATGGGTCCCATCCTATCTATATTCTCTTTGAGAAATTGTATAACAGGGTGAAATCTCATATTACAGGCACAATATGTCCTTACATTAAATTCTTGTAATTTGTCTTTTACCGTTTGGGAATCAAACAAAGAATCCATTATAGGTTTTTCAATCATTAACGGGGATCCCAAATATGCAAGCTTCAAAATAGTCTTTGAATGCAAGCTGGTATTATTCGCTATAATTATAAAATCAGGTTTAAAATTTAGTTCATTTAATTGATAAATGTTTCTTACATCATCTATATTAAGCCCATGCTTCGACGATCTCAAAGCAAAAATTTCAATATCATCATTAAATATGTTACGTAATACGCTAATATGTTTTGCAGCAATACTTCCAAGTCCAACTATTAACACTCTCATAATGATGAGGTTAGAATATTTTCAGGAGTTCCTTCCATTATAATTCGACCCTTTTCGAACTTGAATATTCTATCACAATTTTGAACTGTAGAAAGGCGGTGAGCTACAATTATTAAAGTCTTATTGCCTTTTAACGCATCTACTGCCTCCTTTACTTTATTTTCTGTATCAGTATCAAGTGAACTTGTTGCTTCATCGAGTACCAGAATTGCAGGATCATGGTATAAAGCTCTTGCAATACCTATTCGCTGCCTTTGTCCTCCCGATAAACGGATCCCTCTTTCACCAACATATGTCTCCAGACCATCAGGCAGATTGTGTACATATTCATCAAGCTGTGCGGATTTTATAGCCTTTAACACTGCATCTTCATTGATCAGTTTGTCGGGTATTCCAAAAGCAATATTCCTTCGCAAGGTGTCGTCCATAAGATAGATCGATTGAGGAACATATCCAATTTGGTCCTGCCACCTTCTTATATCTCCCTGTATATCTGTTCCATCCACAAAAATATTCCCTTTTGAAGGTTTTAGTAAGCCAAGGAGCAAATCAACAAATGTACTTTTCCCTGAACCACTTGGGCCGATTAATCCTACTGACTCACCCATTTTAATTGTAAAAGTCACCCCATTTAGCGCATTAACTTTGGATCCTGGATAATTAAAAACGAGACTATCGGAATGAATATTATCGCTAAATTGACGTTCATTAGGCGTGATTAATTTAGAAAGTTCAACATCTTCATGAATGGTTTTGAATTCATTATATAAAGTTTCTACTACAGGTTGTGCAAATCTGATGCTTTGAAAAGAAACCATAATACGGTTAATAGAAGGTATCATTCGGAAGGCTGCTGCTACAAAAATTCCAAGAGTGGCAATCAAGGAGGTGATAGGCTTTTGCTGGAGAACCATCACAACTATTAACCCAACGAGTCCAATTACCGCTAGCAACTCAAGGTATAACCTCGGCACTTGTTGAAGTGTAAATTGCCTGGTGCTTAATTTAGCTTTCCATAAGTTAGATTCATTAAACTTTCCCAGGAAATAGTCTTCTCTGCCCATTAATTTTACATCCTTAACCCCCCCTAAGCCCTGCAATAAATGAAGATTTACTTTACCATCATGAAGTTGTCTTAATTCTCCCCATTTAACGATTTTTGCTTTTGTTAAAAGCTGAAATAAGTAGGCTGAAACAACAAAAAAAAGCGTAACCACTATAGCTCCCACGGGCTCGATAGCAAAAAGCACTACAGTCAAAGAAAGAATGATTGAAATTTCAATAGTAAGAGCAATAACAGATTGTGTTATGGAAGAGAAAAAGTTCACTTCACTTAAGATATTTCTGATTAGCTGAGCTGAATTATTCTGCAAATGAAATGTGTAGGGCTTCTGTAAGTAGCCATAGAAAAGTTCTTCCGAAAGCTGTGCAGAAAGCTGTGCGGAGAATTTGGATTGTCTCCAATTTAAATAGACTAGGAATAATGCCTTAACAACATATATAAATACAAGTACAGACATTCCAACTATTATTAACTCTGTTTGCGTTGGATTCCCCAAACTATTGATAAGAGGTCTGAGTATTGGGTATTCCAAAGCTATATTATCACTCAGCATAACACCAATCGCTGGTATTAAAACTCCAAGACCGACCATCTCAAGCAGCATTCCTATCAATAAGAATCCGCCTAATATTAAGAGCTGACGCTTCCTAGATCTTGGCAACAGGTAATTAATCTTACTAAGTAATTTCAAGATAATAATTTTAAATGATAATTCCGTTAAGACTAAACAGCATATCTGGAATGGAAAAATTCACGGAATTCCTTATGCCGGAATTCAGTATAATAAGCAATTGAGAAAGCCAGAACATTACAAATAATAAATAATGCACCCAAACCCATAAAGGATTGTCCTTCATTAATGTAATTTTTTGCGAAATCTATTATTGAATAATGGATCAAGTATAAAGTGAAAGAATAATTTGCTGAAGTCCTGATCCATGTATTTACTGTTTGATTATTAAAAACAGAGGAGTTGCTATAAAAATTCAATAACAGTGCAAAGATTATTGTGAGGATCAATGCCAGCTGAAAATCGTAAGCTTCGTTTTTATTAGTAAATACTCTAAGAAGAGCTAAAAATATAAAAGCACCAATCAAGATCTTTGAATTATAAATACTTTTCATAAGAGGGGAACTTACCGCAAAATACATTAACACACCCATAAACCACACATATGTGAGACAACTTCCTCTCATAAAAGTCGTGTTAAGAAGTGGTATAAAAGCCAGAACTAGGAAAATGAAGAACTTCAAAACAGAGTTCAATTTAATAGTCTTGTGAAGGACAAGAAATCCAAAGAACAAATAAAACCACCACTCTAAAGCTAATGTCCAAAGGGGCCTGCCTGAAGCAAAAGGTTGGGAAATTAAATTAAAATTAAGCAAAGTTGCTACTGAAATATTTCCTGAAAATATCGACCTGAAATCTATCATCGGATAATCCTGAAGCATAAAAACATTTAAAAGGAAAGTTTTTAAATTGAACGTTTCATCATAAGAATATTCTGCTGGAAACAAACTAAATGATACCACATCTACGAATAAAATAAAAAAAAGGCAGGGAATAAAAGCCGAATAAATTCTTATAAATCTGTCAAAAAAATAGTTCTTAAACTTGAACCCCCCTATTGCAACCTTTCTTTTTGTTGAATAGGAAATTAAAAAACCCGATAAAATAAAAAAGGCTAGTACTCCAAAATTTTGTATGTATAACGCATGAGTCTTCTCGTTATTTGCGCCCGGATAAATTTTTAGAAAAATCAAGAGATGCCCCAAAAGCACCATTTGCGCACTGACGCTACGTACGAGATCAAGAAATATTGAAGCGTCCTTAGATAATTTAAACTCCTGCATCTTATTGATATTTACAGATCGAATCCCAACTTGTTATTTTCGACCAAAAAAGTCATGAACTCAAAATCTACCTCATGGTCCAAATCAAAACATAAATGTGGAACAACATATATCATCGTCCTTTCAGTGATTGAGGAAGTTAAATTCAGTTCAAAAAAATTTCTTCTGTAAAAATAGAATGAAGCATTCATGTCATAAACCTTAGGTGCCGACTGCCTAGTTAAAAATTCACCCTTTTTTATTGTTGAATAGTACCCCTCTTCATTTTTCTCCACCATATTAAAATAGGGGTTCCTATTCGCTTGACTCACAGAAAAAAGATTTAAAGCATTCCGATCCTTGGATATTAATTCGAATGCTGATATTAAATCCTGAACAGTTCGAAGAGGTGAGGTGATATCCAAATCAAGTACCATATCATATTTTACCTTTCTAGTCTCTTCTTCAAATTTTAACAAATGATTGATAACATCCACCTTACCTGCATTGTCGGTAGCAAGAAAGGAAGGTCTAGTATAGACCGTAGAAAGCCCGTAAAGTCCTGTAATGTTTCGTATCTCCGGATCATCTGTCGATAATGCAATATCTGCTGCATACGTCTCACTAAAAGCCTTTGCGGTTTTTATTGTATAAGCGATTAGAGGTAACCCGTTAATAGACCTTATGTTTTTACCTGGTATTCCTTTAGATCCTCCGCGTGCGCAAATGGTGATTAGAATTTTCATTTATTCACCCTAAAATTTAATATGCTTAATATCCTCTTGTGCCTTTTCGAAATCTTCATGTTTGCCAATATCTAACCAATAGTTCCTCAAAGGATAGGAATGGATGTTATAATTCAATGTTATCAAAAGCTCTATTAAGTCTGTTGCATTAAAAAATTGATTTTTGGGAATGTGTTTTAATACATCTTTTTTAATAAGATAAATTCCCCCATTGGAATAGTAAGTATACGTTGGTTTCTCTTTCAAACTTAAAACCTGGCTGTCTTTCATCTCCAGAACTGCATAAGGTATATTTACACTATAGGGAATGGTAACGATCGACATATCTGCTCCCGACTTTAAGAAAGTAAGAAAAAAATCTTCATAGTCCAAGTTGGTCAATATGTCGGAATTAGTTACAAGAACAAAATCATTCTCAAAATTGTTAATGCTGGAAACCGCCCCAATTGTGCCAAATGGTTCTTTTTCTGACACATAAAATGTTTTCAGATTTTTATATCCCTTATTAAGGTGTTCCTGGATTTGCTCTCCCAAATAATTCACTGATATCCAAAAGTCAACTATTCCAAAACTTATCAATCTATCTATATTGTATTCGATTATAGATTTATTTCCGATCTTTAACAATGGTTTTGGGATGTTATCTGTTAGGGGGCTTAATCTAGATCCTCTGCCACCAGCCATAATTACAGCATCAATAGGGAGATAAGAATTAAAATATCTAAAATTTATAACATTAATCACTTTGTTATCCCTATCTAAAACAGGAAGTATCTTAAATTTGCTCTCTCTAAGTTTAATTATTTCATATATATCGGATTGGCCTTTAATAACAAATTTGGGATTGGGCTGAACGAATTCTCCAATCTTGTTATTTAAATTCAGCCCGCGTAGCAACCCCCGTCTTACGTCCCCATCGGTAAGGGAGCCAATTAAGTTTCCCTCATTGTTTATAAGAAAAAGTATAGCATCTTCCGCAAGAACGCTTAGTTGTTCAAGTGCAGTGGTAAAAGTGGCCGTCTCTCCAATTAGGTGATCTCTGAAAGTATAATTTCTCATTTCACAAGTAACTGCTAATTAATTAAATCAAAGAACTTTTTTTTTAACAGGGGTATTAGTGGTATGTTTTTAATTATTCGTATAATTTCTTCAGATGAATTACCATTATCATAAGGATTAACCAAATTTTTTAAACTTGATTGGAAATCCTTAGAAAGGGCTAGTTCAATTGATTTCACAATCTCTTCGGAAGAAATCCCACAATTTATGACACTTCTCGCGGCTATTCGTCCCTCCTGCCTATCTCCTATATTAACAGTTGGTTTTTTAAAAGAAGGCACTTCAATAAGGCCACTTGAGGAATTTCCTATTATTAGGTCAACTAATTTAAGAGCCGATAAATATCTTAATTGTCCCATGGATATAAAAGATATACTCCTACCTTTATTTTTTTCTACGTATTGGTCTATGAGTGAAATTATAATTCGTCCATCAGTATCAGAGTTCGGTTTGGTGAATATTATTTTCGCAAGAGGGAAAAAATCCAACGCTTTGAGCAATTCTTTGAACTGATATTCAGCACTGAAATTATCTAAAGTCACTGGATGAAAAGTTACTAAAAAATTTTGCTCTCCTATTTCAAATCCTATGGAACTCTGAAAGGAGTCTCTAGAAAGCAGACGGATCTTTTTTATATTCTCTATTCCCAACGCGCCAACATTGAAAACATGCGACGGATCTTCTCCAAGTTGAATAACCCGTTCTCTGTATTCGTCAGTTGAGCAGAAGTGAATGTGGGACATTTTTGTTATGGCATGTCTTAGCGATTCATCAATTGCACCCTTTGTAATTTCACCTCCATGACAATGGACAACCGGTATTTTTGAAACCAAGGCTCCCGCAGCACAAGAGAATATTTCATACCGATCACCGAGTAGAAGAATTAAGTCTGGTTTTAGACGATCTAATGCTTCAGCGAAGCCTATAAGAGCTAAGCCCATACTTTTAGAAATCCCTACCGGTGTATCAGATGATAGGACTATTTCGATTTTTTCATTAATAAAGAAGCCGTCCTCTTCAATTTGTTTATAAGTTAAACCAAACTCCGGAGAGAGATGCATTCCAGTAACGCATACCTGTAATTGCAAGTCAGGATCATTATCAATTCCTTTTAGAACCCAATATAGTATTCCGTATTCAGCTCGACTGCCGGTTACAACACAAATCTTTCTCATATAAAATCACTGTACTTAATCATACTCATTGCCTCAACATCAACTTTCAATGTTGTTCCTATCACATCATCTATTTCCATAGGACTAATACCATTACCGGGTCTTATTGCTATAACTTGCTCTTTTTTAATTACCTCACCTTTATATAATTTAACACAATAATGAAGACTCTTCCTAACAATTGTCTTGTTTGCGGTTTCTGATTCAGTAGCCTCTTTTATGCCTGATCCAGAAATTGCCAACTCAATGTTTCTTATAGCAGAGACCATATCTTTTAGCTCTTGAGGTTCAAGGGAAGCCAAGTGATCGGGGCCAGGTAAACTTCGGTCAAGCGTAAAATGCTTTTCGATAACTCTGGCTCCCAGAGCAACGGCAGCGACAGGAACTTCAATTCCTAATGTGTGGTCAGAATAACCAACCTTGACATTCAGGTTACGGCTCATCGAATTCATTGCTAATAAATTCACGTCAGCCATTGGCGTAGGGTACTGAGTATTACAATGAAGCACTATAATGTCCTCTTCCCGGACCTTACAGGATTTCAAAACATCCAAAGCGTTCTTAATTTCTTGCAAGTCAGACATACCCGTTGATAGTATTATCTGCTTCTTTTTATGGGCTATATGTTTTAAATAATTCTTATTTGTTATCTCTCCAGAGGGGATCTTAAAAATATTTACTCCAAGTTCATCCAGAAAATCAACACTTTCTTCGTCAAAACCAGTTGACAAAAATTTTATAGACCTTGCTTCAGAATGCTTGATCAATTCTTCATACCATGATAAAGGCATTTCGAGCTTCTTAAGCATATTAAATTGTGAGTCATCAATATCAGAAAAATTCTTTAGCTGATAGTCTGCTTTCTTGGCGTATCGACTTACTATCTTCTCCGTTTTAAATGTTTGGAATTTTACATAGTCCGCCCCAGCTGCTGCTGCAGCATCAATTAATTTTTTAGCTCTGGCTAAATCACCATTATGATTAACTCCTGCCTCTGCAATTATGATTACTTTTTCAGCCATCTTACTTAATTCGTTTGGCAGGATTTCCTGCCCAGGTTTGATCATTAGGGATATTATGAATTACAACTGCCCCAGCACCTACAATTACATTATTCCCAATTATCAGATTCTGCCTGATTACCGCACCCGCCCCTACAAAGGAATTGCTTCCTATTTTTATGTTCCCGGTAAGTACAGCACCCGGCGCAATGTGACAGAACTGATCAATTTCACAATTGTGTTCAACGATAGCACCCGAGTTTATTATCGTTCCCTTGCGAACTAAAGCTAAAGAATTAACTATCGCTCCTTGAGCTATTAAAATAGAACTTTCGAATTCCGCTTTTGGAGATACAATCGATTTGGAATGAAAAATATTAGTAGTTCGCCAACTATTTCTTTCCACTACTTCAATCACTCTTTTTCTAATGATATTAGATCCAATTGCTGAAAAAAAACAAACATCATCCCCAATAGACGTTAGATCAATATTTGCTTCTGTGCCTAAATAGTCTAAATAATATGGGTTGCGAATCGCTATTTCAGGGTTGAGATACCCTTTAAGGTGAAAACCTGCAGAAATAGCTGAATCAATTACAACATAGGCATGACCAGAATACCCAACTATAATTAGATTATTTGACACTGCTTGGAATATTTACTAATCGGTCAGCTACCCACTCTGCTTCTGTAATATCCTCACAAATGCAATCTTTAAACATCTCTAAGGTATTTAACAACCTCCATACAGGCCTTGTCATCACTTTATGCAAGTTCGAATATTCCAGAAAGGCATCCCGATCACTTCGACTCTTAAGTAATACGCTATTAAGCCAGTAATTGGAAAAACTCGATTGTGGCTCGGTTATGAATTGGATCTCTGTATTTAAGAAAAAGCTCTTATAAATCCCTGCTAATTCACGCTTCCGCAAAATAAAATCTTGTAACTGTTCCATTTGAGCACAAGCCAAAGCAGCATTCAAATTCGGCATTCGATAGTTATACCCGATTTGGTCATGAACAAATTCCCATTGATGGGGAACTTTTGCCTGAGTAGTTAAATGTTTACCAAGCTTTGCCAAGCTTAAATCATTTGTAATAATTACACCACCTCCACCAGATGTAATCGTCTTATTACCATTAAGACTTATAGCCCCAACTAAACCAAATGTTCCGGTATGCTGGCCTTTGTATGTGCTACCTAATGATTCTGCAGCATCTTCGACTAAGGGAACTGAATACTTAAGGCATATTTCAGCAATCCGCTCAATTTCGGTAGGGTGACCAAAAGTATGCATCGGTACACATGCTGATATCTTCTTGCCAGTGGCTATATGACGGCAAATCCCTTCCAGGATCCTCGTCTTGCCTTTAAAGAAATCTTCCAGTTTATCCGCACATAATCCCAATGTACGCTGATCGATATCAACAAATAAAGGTTCAGCTCCAATATATGTGATGGCATTACAGGTAGCGATAAATGAAAGTGGTTGAGTGATAACAAGATCATCTTTCTTGACCCCTGCAAGAATTAGACTCATGTGCAGGGCCGATGTTCCATTACAGGTTGCAATAGCAAAAGCGGACCCTGTATAGTCTTTAACCATATCCTCAAACTGATTAACATACTTACCCACAGAAGAGACATAGGTTGAATCAATTGCGTCAATTATATATTTCTTTTCATTGCCCCAAAAACGAGGTTCATGCAAGGGTATAAACTGATCTGGTTCAATAAATACCGAACGAATGAACTCAGTAACTTTACTAAACATTGTAAATTTCTTCTTTATATTTAGAACGATTCTTCTCTTCTCTAAACCAATCGATAGTTAAATTTAGCCCTTCGTCAAGAGAATATTCTTGTTTCCAATTCGTGTGCTCTTTAATTTTTATATTACTTCCAAATAATCTCTCCACTTCGCTTTTTTCAGGGCGAAACCTTATATTATCTGTTATTACCCTCCCTTCAGGATTTATAATATTAATTAATTTATTTGCCAAATCACCAATGCTAATTTCCGAAGAGGTTGCTATATTAACTTCATGTCCTGTAAGCGTATCTGATTTACTAATTTCGATAAATCCATTTACGGTATCTTTCACGAATAGCAAATCTCTAGTAGGGCTTAGGGAACCAAGTTTAATTTCGGTTTTTCCAGCTAATAATTGTGTAATAATTGTAGGGATAACAGCTCGGGCAGATTGACGAGGACCAAAGGTATTAAATGGCCTTACAATAGTCAAGGGCACTTGAAAGCTTCTGTAAAACGATTCTGCAATGTAATCAGCGCCAATCTTTGTAGCAGAGTAGGGAGACTGACCTTGTTTTGGATGTATTTCATCTATAGGAACATACATTGCCGTTCCATAAACTTCAGAAGTTGAGGTAACTAAAACTTTTTGAGTACCCAATTCACGTGCGGATTGAAGGATATTAAGGGTTCCTTTTATATTGGTATCTACATAACTATCAGGAGAATGATAGCTATAAGGAATCGCGATCAGTGCTGCGAGATGAAATACTAAATCACAGCCTTTCATAGCTTCTCTTACCCCATTCGGATCTCTTATATCCCCGGCAAAAATTTCAATTTGCTCTAATTTTTCTTTTGGCAATGAATCCAACCAGCCCCAATTATTAAAAGAGTTATAATAAACAAATGCCCTAATAATTGCACCCTGATTTAATAGCTCTTGAACTAAATGACTTCCTATGAATCCATCTGCACCCGTAACGAGAACCCTTGTATTTCTAATTTCCATTCTGGATAATACGTAAATTTTTAAAATCTAAACGCTCAATTTCATTCTGTGCATACAGGAAGATTTTATAAGTCTTTTAAGATCTTTCGACCAAGCAAAAAGAATATAGCTGCAAATGCTCCAATCATGGCCCATTTGATACCCTGAACTATGTTATTAGGAGTTGTTACTACTAAAGGCAATACGGGATAATCAATTATCTGAATTAAAGGAGTCTCCTTTCTGAGTGAAACTTTAGCCATTTCTAGATTTTGAACTAACTGGGATAGAATAGCTTGGTTAATCTGAACGTCAACCTGTCTCCGTTGTGAAGGAACACGAAGTATTTGCCGTGAAGGGTTAATATTGGGAGTTGCATCAGTTGAAGCTGCTACCCCTGATATTGCACTATTAAAAGCACGTTTTACGGAATCTGTTTGGTATTGTAATATTTGAAGATTTTGTACAGATTTTTTAATTTTAGTTTCAATGTAAAAATCAGAAACTTCCTTGGCGAGGACCTCCGTAAAGTACTTTGAGAATAACTCATTTTCAGAATTTACCTGGATCGAAATAATACTCGATTTTTTATCCTTTTTTTCAACAGTCAAATTGCTCCCTATGAGGGATCTATGAAAGCTATTAATTAAACTTTGCTGCTCTAATGTCAAATTATCCCCTTTGATATTTGAATAAAAATGCACCTCTTTCAATTTGGAGTTTTTTTCTATCCACTTTTCTCGAAGATTATTTATATCAATATAAAATTCAGCAAGAGTAATTCTTTTATTTTCTACTTCTACAGTGGTTAAAAGTGCCTTTTGAACCATGGAACGAGATTCCATTAAAGCTAACAAATTATCGCCTTCGAAAACCCCACCGCCCTGGCCACCTCCCATATCAATTCCAAATTGGCCCGCTAAACTGGCATAGCCACCCATATTATTTGCCTTTTCATTTTCTAAAACAAAGGTCAACTCAGCGGTATAAATAGGCTTCTTAAATAATGAAAGTATAACTCCTATTGCCCCAAATATTATTCCAAATGCCATAATTACTACCCATTTGGATAGTAAAAACTTATACCATTCATAAAATTTCAGTATAAGGTCTTTAATTGACATATCCTTGTCATTGTTAAAATTCCCTTGAACGTTATCCACTATATTATTTTATTTAATCAGGTTTAAAATAATAACGGCCAAGGAGGCCAGCCCACTTGAAATACCAACAATTTCAGCTGCAGATAAAGGTCGTTTTTCTACCTTCTTTGGAACAAAAATTTCTGCACCTGGATCAACTTTTGGATAATTATTGAAAAATAAAATTTTTGTGGTGCTTTTAACAGACCCGTTTGCGTAAAGAATATACGATCTCCTTTTCAAAGATCTGTCTGAAAAACCTCCGGATTCTGAAATGTAAGCTTTAAAATTTTTACCATTTTCATAAATTATAGTGACTGGAGAAAGAACTTCACCGCTAACTTTAATGGTTTGCAACTCCTTAGGTACATATATGACATCACCTTCTTCCATAATTAGGTCGTAACTTGATCCCGGATTAGTCATTATCTTTTCTAAGCTTATTCCTACATTTTCATTTTTTCCAATATCCTGTAAATTATTGGTTAAATTCGTAGAATCAGCAACAGAAGACTGAAGCCGCTTAATTGTCTCCAATTTCTCCTTTTTGACCTCATCTGAATCTGCCACTCCCGGCCTCTTTAATGAAGCTCCCGGCGTATAAGCGAGGGCAGTTAAACCTCCAGCTCTTTTTATCAAGTCAGAGATGCGTTCATCTTTCCTTAATATGGTATATGTACCCGGATATAATACTTCACCATGTATTGTTATCTTCTTCTGCACTTCATAACCAGTAGCGCTACGAACGGAAACAATATCAAATGGCTGCAAAACAAATGGCACACTTAATAACTTCAGATCTCTGTTTATATCTATTTGAAAAACCTGTGCAGTAGCGGCAGATTGAGATAAAATATTGCTGTTCCTAACTCTTCTCGAAACCTCAACCCGATTGACACTCGCTCCTTCTTTAAATCCGCCAGCTTTTAAAATCAACTCTTCCAGAGTCATATTTTCAGCGAAATCAAATTCGCCCGGTCGTCTTACCTCCCCATCAATACTCACCTTATATTCTTCTTTAAGATCAAAAATGGAGGAAATATTGATTATATCTTCCCTTAAAAGTAAAATATCAGGAGAAATACCATTCATAATACCAGCCACATCAAACGAGATCAACTCAGTCTGGTTATCAGGTTTCAAACGGGTAATGTACCCCCTCTGCATAAATGCATCTTCTTTCAAGCCTTCGGCTTTTTTGATTAAAGCAGATAGACTAATCCCCGGTTCCAGTTCATATTGCCCAGGGCGGAAAACTGCACCATTTATACTAACCCTGTTTGCAAAGCGCTCCAACACCCTGTCTACAAAAAATTTGTCCCCCGTTCCGGGTTTATAATTTGAAAATTGCTCAAGTGTTATATCAGCTATTTTACGCTCCGTATCGGTATTTTTCAAAACCTTCACCCGGGACTTAAAGGCATTTTCAGTAAAATCCCCTGCAAACTTGAGCAAATCTGTGAAAGATTCCTCATTGAGTAATTCAAATATTCCAGGGCGCTTTACCTCCCCAACGATTTCAATACGTGATTTATATACCGGTACCCTGATAATATCCTGGTCCTGTAGCCTTAAATTATTAGCCATTTCCCCTCTCATCAGGAAATCATAGATATCCAGAACGGCAATTCTTTTGCCTCCGCGGATCAGCTCAATAGCCCGGAAGGAACCATTCTCTGTTGGGCCACCTGAGGAATATAAGGCGTTAAAAACATTAGCCAAGGAAGGAAGTGTATAAGTACCAGGCTTGACAATTTCACCCGTAAGTATCACCTTTATACTACGGATATTGCCTATCGCAATATTCAGGTTCGTGTTACCTAACCGCAATCCTGGATATATGGAGGTCATCCTGGAACGAATACGTGAGGTGGCTGCTTCAATAGTAAGCCCGGAAATAGGAATAACGCCAACAAATTCAAGATTAATATTCCCTTCGGGGCTGACTTTTAATTGATACGATTTTTCGGAATTACCATAAATATCCAGAAGGATCTCGTCGCCAGGCCCGATAACATAATTTTTGGGCGTAGCCATGTTCAGGTTTGGCTCAAACGTTAGTTTTGAATTTCTGAAGAGATCAGCTCCAAATATTTTTGAACGGAGTTCAAGCAAAGCTTTTTCAGCTTCGGTTTCAGGATCTTTTTGTTTGGTTAAACTATCCTGCTGATAATTCAGCTCTCTACCATTTTGAACCGGTTTACTTGGATCGGCCTGTCCGGTCTTCTGTTTATCCTGCTGCTTTAGTTTCTCAACCCGCTTACGCAGCTTCTGGATCTCTTCAGGCCGCATTCCCCTTGCTTGTGCAATTTGTTCCAATTGAGCATCACCCATTCCTGTTGATTCCGCTTGTCGCATAAAAGCTCTGATTTGATCATCACTTAATTCATCGACACGAATATTATTCAAGTTCTGAGGATTTACCTGTCCAAGAACGGGCAAAGCGCAACTTATAATTAGCAACAAAGCCATTAGGCTGAAAATTCTCTTTAAACTCATATTATATTAATTCCGCGCAAAGCTAATTAATCTTCTCTTTATATGTATGCCTGATTTTGGGTATTTAATTGGATGACATCCCGCGCTCGACCCGGACCCCTTACCTTTAACAGGGATTGCGGATCGGGTCCTCAAAGGCTTTATTCAAAATAATTCAGCGTATTAAATCCGCCCTTTTTGAGATATTCATCCTTCTTCATCAAATGCAGGTCAGATAAAACCATTTCTTTAATGAGGGCGGGAAGATCATATTTTGGTTTCCAGTTCAGTTTTGTGTTCGACTTGGTCGGGTCGCCTATTAAAAGATCCACTTCCGTTGGTCTGAAATACTTGGTATCAACTTTCACAATAGTCTGACCGAATTTTAAAGCTGCAGGATTAATACCCAATTCAATGCATCTCTCCTCATCAATATCAATGATCACTCCTTTTTCCTGTTCATCCTTACCACTGAACTCAACTTCTATCCCTAATTCTGCAAAACTCATTTTAACAAATTCCCTAACGGAAGTTGTAACCCCTGTGGCAATGACAAAATCCTCCGCCTTTTCCTGCTGAAGGATAAGCCACATCGCCTCCACGTAATCCTTTGCATGACCCCAGTCACGCTGAGCGGATAAATTACCCAGGTACAAACATGACTGCAAGCCTAAAGCTATTTTCGCTGCCGCCCTGGTTATCTTTCGTGTAACAAAGGTTTCACCCCTGACCGGGCTTTCATGATTAAATAAGATGCCATTACATGCAAATAAATTATAGGCCTCCCGATAATTAACCGTTATCCAGTAAGCATACATTTTAGCAACCGCATAAGGTGATCTCGGATAAAACGGAGTCCTTTCCGATTGTGGAACTTCCTGAACCAGCCCATATAACTCAGAAGTAGATGCTTGGTAAATTCTTGTCTTTTTTTCCATACCCAGGATCCGGACGGCTTCCAGTATTCTCAAAGTACCAATACCATCAGCATTTGCAGTGTACTCAGGGGTTTCAAAACTTACCTGCACATGACTCATGGCAGCCAGGTTATAGATCTCATCAGGTTGTGTTTCCTGAATGATCCGGATCAAATTGGTGGAGTCCGTTAAATCCCCATAATGCAATTTTAACCTGAGGTTACTTTCATGAGGATCCTGGTATAAATGGTCAATTCTGTCAGTATTAAATAAAGAACTTCTTCTTTTTGTTCCATGTACAAAATATCCCTTATTTAATAAGAACTCAGCTAAATAAGCTCCGTCCTGGCCTGTTATTCCTGTAATTAATGCTGTCTTCATTTCGAGGGTTACGAGTTACGGGTTATCGGTTGCGAGAGTAAAATCGGATTCACAAAAAACTTCATATATTATTTTATTTATTTAATGCATATAATTGGATCAGCCAATATAATGACCTGCCGGATGTATTTAAAATTACCAGCCTGGAAATGGCTCCGCCCTTTCAGTCACAAATGACCTCCTGTATGTTAAATTTTACTGTTTATTAAAAGATCTTTAACTTCTCAACTATATTCTTCCTAAGGTCTACCTTGACCTGTATACCCAGATTCTCCAGGTAAAGCAGGGCATAGTTTCCTTTGCTCTCAATCACTTCAGCTTCCTTATCAATCAATGCACCCGACCTGATCATTATCCTGTCATTTACATTAAAGCTGCAAGCTTCAATGCTGTCGTGATCGTATTGCATCAGCCAGTTTTTTAGCTGATCCATTTCCTTCTCACGAAGAGTAGCAGGCGTCCCGCAATGGTATATGTAACGCACAACACCCGGAACTGAGAATACCCTTTCTCTTTCAGTTTCTGCAATCTTTACAAAACAGTAGGAGCGGAACAAGGGTTCTTCAACCCATTTCCACCTGTCACTCCAGAGCTTTTTTCTTTTTAAAACCGGACAAAATACCTCTATACCGGACAACGCCAGCTTTTCAGCAACAGCCTTTTCATATCTTGATTTGGTATAGAGTACGTGCCAGTTCACTCCTTATGATCAAATATTAAAACCAGTTCCTTATTATGTCTTTCCACATAGATCTTTGCCTCCGCTTCCCCGAAGACCAGGTAGCGAATTCTTCTTTTTAGAATGGGCTCGGCCTTTTCAACAAGTGTACTTAAGTAATTCCGGTCTATATCATTTCCTACGATCAGGAGATCAATAATATCTGAATCCAACCCCTGGGCTATGCGGCCTTCAAGATATACTTGCTGTACATTGCCAAGGCGGTCGATCACCCTTTCGAGTAATTCTTCCACTCCGACGAACTTCCGGATGATACTGTTGATATCTTTAAATAAAGGATGGAGCGTATTTGCCCGGTATAACTTTTTATTGCCTTCCGATTCTGCCAGAAGGAGGCCTGCATGTTCGAAACGGTTCAGTTCCTGCCTGATTCCATTCGTACTCTCATTAAACTCCTGCTCAAGGCTGCGGAGATAGCCCTGGTTATGGATATTTAAAAAGAATTTGAGCAGGAGTTTTATCCTGGTCTTGGATGTAATTAGACTTTCCAGCATGTTTATTGAGTACTTTTAATACTCATTGTTGCTTCAAAAGTAGAGCTTTTTTTTAAATAGCCAAATTAAATTAGAACGTGTTAAATTAGTTTCCAGAGGAGTTAGCTTGAAAGGTTTGCAGAAAATCATTGTAGGCAAGCCTTATACCGTGTTCAAGGTCTGTTTTGGATTTCCAACCCAGCTCATATAATTTTGATACATCCATTAGTTTTCGTGGTGTTCCGTCAGGTTTTGTGGTATCAAATACCAAATCGCCGGTAAACCCAACAATATTTTTAATTAACAATGACAGATCTCTAATGCTAACATCTTTCCCCGTTCCAATATTGATAAATTTTGAATCATTATAATTTTGCATCAGAAAAGAACAGGCATCTGCCAGATCATCTGCAAATAAGAATTCCCGCATAGGTGTTCCTGTGCCCCAAATGCTTACTTGTGGATCATTATTGATTTTAGCTTCATGAAATTTTCTGATAAGAGCAGGCAAAACATGGGAATTCTCCGGATGATAATTGTCATTATAGCCATATAAATTTGTTGGCATTACCGAAATAAAATTACATCCATACTGGCTACGATATGCTTCGCACATTTTTATCCCCGCAATCTTAGCGATCGCATAAGGTTCGTTAGTCTCTTCTAACAAGCCTGTTAAGAGATACTCCTCTTTAAGTGGCTGCGGTGCTAATTTGGGGTAGATACAGCTAGAACCAAGAAACATTAGTTTTTTAACACCAGTTAGATATGAATTATGAATGACATTATTCTGAATAGCGAGGTTCTCATATAAAAAATCTGCTCTATAGGTATTATTAGCTACAATACCCCCCACCTTAGCCGCGGCTAAAAAAACATATTCGGGTTTTTCATCTTCGAAAAAGGAGTTAACTGCTGTCTGGTTTCTAAGGTCTAATTGAGCTGATGTCTGGGTAATTAAATTGGTATATCCTGCGCTATGAAGTTTTCTAAATATGGCAGACCCAACCATTCCCCTATGCCCAGCTATATATATTTTTGATTCTTTTTCCAATTTTCAATTATTTTTATAATAATACTTTTAAAAATGCAAAGATAGAAGTACTTTCCAGAGTATCCATAATATTCAATCCCTCCCCTTTAGGTTAAGTTCCAAAATGGACAGATTAGAACTTTAACTCTAAAAATTTCAATTACCAATTGAAAGAAATATTAGACCTTTTACTACCAATAGTATTTTTAGATCAAATATTTCTCTAAATTAAGCAGTATGGAAAGAAGAAAATTTGTTTCTGCATTTACAACTATAACCGCATTCACGGCCAGTTTATTAGGATATAAAGTTCTTGCACGGCAAGAACAAACATATAAAAGAATTAAAGATACCTTATATGATGTTTTTGACACTAATACAGGTGAGGTTTTCACTTATACCAAAGTTACCAAGTATTTAGATGGTTCACTCTTGACTGACAATAAAATAGATGGAATAATTTATCGCAAAATAAATAGAGAATATTTCAAAAGAAATTTTGCTGGCCCTGTAAATGTAAAATGGTTTGGAAGCAGGGGAGACAACACCGCTGATGATACACTTTCTATTCAGAAGGCTCTGGATTTCTGTGCAAATCAACATCATATACTCTTCTTTCCTACAGGCACTTATTTGGTTACGAATACTTTAAATATATTTAATGGATCACAACTGAAGGGAGAAACAAATTTTCAATACGCAGCGGGATTTGGGCGAGAACCAAAGGGTACCACCATTAGGTTTAATCCCACAAATGAGAAGGATTTATTTAACTACATTTTTAATCCTGGCTCTGAACATCCGCCTGTAGGCTTTCTTTTTCATACTTCCATTTCGAGTTTTTATTTAAAGGGGAATTCTACCAGGGAAAATCGAATGCTAAGTAGACATGCTCTTAACTTGTCCCGGGTGATTTATGGACTCTTTGAAAACATTGGTATAGAAGGTTTTAGAACTCCTATAAATTGCCAAGGCACAATTAATAATAGATTTGAAAATATTTATACTTCCGGAACAGCAAATTCTATTTCTATTGGAGGAACAGCTACAACTGATGTTTGGAATCAATGCTCATTTTGGGGTTCTCCTATAGGAATACTTACCAATGGATCTAGTATAGGGATTAGATTTACGTCTTGTCTTTTTGAGCAAATAGGTCTTTATGGAGCTGATATATCCAAAGAAACAGAAACAATGACTTTTGCAAATTGTTATTCCGAAGATACCCCTTACACAAATAACGCAAATGCCGCAATGTTTAGGGTGGGTTATAGCGGAAGTAAGCTGGTAGTCGAAAATAGTTTGACAGTAATAGGGGGTAAATATTCAGGTAAGAATGTGGGCCCTATTGGAAGTTTTCTATCATCTGATGAAACCTATGGAATTATGCTACTTGGTGTAACTGTATCCCGTTTTACTACCATTATTAAAGCAAGTGAAAATACAAAAGCAAATTCAATAATTGTATTAGGAATGGGAGGAATTTCCTGGGGAACTTTTTGCAATAATATGGCAAAAATATCCGGTGTGTATCCGCATGGCGTATTAAATAACAGCCCGAATGGCCAAAATGGAAGTCTATTAAACCTAACTGTAAAACACAACGCCACCATTACTACCTTAGTATCCAATTATGTAGCACCGCCCTCTTCATTTTTTGCACCAGCAAATGACAATAAAATATCTCTGGGTGTCAGTAATCTAAGATATTCAACCATATTTGCCGGTTCAGGTACGATAAATACTTCCGATCAAAATGAAAAGCAGCAAATAGAGCAGGTTTCCGAAGCTGAAAGACGTGTCGCAAAGGCTATAAAAAATGGTATTAAAAAATTTAAATTTAATGAGGCTGTGAACTTTAAGGGGATGAACGCAAGAATTCACTTTGGTGTTTTAGCTCAAGAAGTAAGTGATGCATTTCATGCTGAAGGGTTGGACGCTCATAAATATGCATTATTCTGTGAAGACACATGGATTGAAAAGGATGGCGAGAAAGTATTGGAACCTAAGGGGGAAGAAGGAGAATTTCAAAAGACTCGATTAGGCATTAGATATGATGAGCTTCTTGCTTTTATGATTTCAGCGCTTTAAGCTTTCTATTTAGTTTTTTAATCTGAACGTACAAACCGAAAGATATAAAAGATAAGCTAATTCTTTAAATTACAGACATCAGAATTATCTCATACAAATCTTGTTATAACAAAACCAGCCAAAAAACCTCTTATCATTTCCCGTTACAAATTCCTCAAAAAAAATATATCTTTAAGTATTAATCAATTTTCACCTATAAATTTTTTAATAACCCTGAAATCCTAAACCTATGGTTTCAATAAAGCCTCCGAAAGACGAGATCTTCAAACAGGAGATCAATAAAGTATCCGATTTTAAATTTGGCAATAATGTAGCCAGCGTATTCGATGATATGGTGAGCAGGTCGGTTCCCTATTATGACGAAATACAGCGGATGATAGCTGAACTTGCTGCGGATCATGTACAAACCGGTACGAATGTATATGACCTGGGTTGTTCCACCGGTACGACAATGATCGGCATAAACAGCCTGGTGCCTGATGATATCCGGTTTATAGGTATCGATGATTCGGCAGAGATGCTTAAAAAATGTGAGAGCAAATTAAAGGAGGCCGGCTTCAGCAGGCCTTATGATCTCAGGGTTGCAGATCTGAATGAAAGGGTGGAGATAAACAATGCCAGCGTAGTTGTACTTTGCCTCACCCTGCAGTTTGTCCGCCCGATTGCAAGGGAAAGATTACTTAAAACTATTGCGGACGGGCTTGTACCTGGAGGCGTACTGATCATAGCAGAAAAGATCCTTGCCGAGGACAGTTCCTTCAACCGGGATTTTATTAAATATTATTATAATTATAAGCGGAGGAATAATTACAGCGAGCTTGAAATCTCTCAAAAAAGAGAAGCGCTGGAAAATGTGCTGATCCCCTATAAACTGCATGAAAATATTCATATGATACATGAGGCCGGTTTTTCGCATTGCGAAACGTTTTTCAAATGGTATAATTTCTCGGGACTTATAGCGAAAAAGAAATAGCATGATCCGTATAGGCAATTTTTTTTTCAAATACAGGAATTACCTGTTCATCGTACTTTACCTGGCCCTGTTCATACCTTCCCCTCCTCTTTTCAAACCCGGGGTGTTTGGACATAACTATTATCTCTGGCCTATTATTACAGGACTGATTATTACTTTTTCAGGGCAGGCTGTACGGGCAGCAACCATCGGACTGGCCTATATTGTAAGGGGAGGAAAAGATAAAAAGGTTTATGCAGATAAGCTGGTAACCGAGGGGATCTTCAATCATTGCCGTAACCCTTTATATGTGGGGAATATCCTGATGCTGCTGGGTGTCGGGATCCTGTCCAACTCGCTGATCTATGTGGGTCTGGTCATGCCGGTGTTTTTATTTATATACCAGGCAATTGTCCTGGCTGAGGAAAATTTCCTCAGAAATAAGTTCGGTGAAGAGTTTAACAGCTACTGCAAAAGGGTAAGCCGCTGGCAGATCAATTTGAGAGGTATCGGGAGGACTTTCAGGAGCATGCGGTTTAATGTAAAGCGATGGATATTGAAAGAGTATAATACACAGTTCGTATGGCTCTGTGGTATTGCAGCTATTATTTTGCTTAAGTACCCAAACCTGTATCAGAATGATGTTGAATTTGGAAATACCTTATTGATCCTGGTTATTGTTTTTCTGGGGATGTGTTATGGATTTGTGAGGTATTTGAAAAAATCGGGGAGGATGGTGGAATAAAGATTGGAAAGATTGGTTCTTTCTTTGATCATTGCCTATAATTGCCATCTCAATCAGGGAATCCCAAGATCATTTATTTTTTCCGCCTTACTTTATGCCTTAAAGATCCCACGCTTGTACCTTTCCGCCCTCAATTGCCGGGCGGGCATGTCGTTATTCACCTTCTTTTATTGTTTTTTAAAGGTGTTCATGCTTTCGCCGCTGAAGGGCGGCTCAGGTTTTAGGCAAAAAGTAACCAAAAGCCTCCTTTCCCCCTGAGGTAGCCGGCGCGAGCCAGCCGCACACAAAAGCAAACACGGCTAGGTTTTTCCGCCAATTTATTGGGTAATAGAATGAAATTGAAGTACTAAGGGCGTCAAACCAATGCCCTTGCCCCCACGAGGGCTTTCTTTTTGCTTTTGTTTTACAGCTACTTGGGGGAAAGGCTGGGCGCATAGGCCAAGGCGCAAGGCAAACGGTAAACTATAAAAAAACTAATATCTTCTGAACTAGAATTTTTTACTCTTCCCGGGCCTGATCCGGGACCCCATGCTATGACCAGCAAAAATCCAAACCGGTTCAAAATATTTTGTCATCCCGAAAGCGCAGCTGAGGGACCTTATCGGAAAGAAACCAGAAAATTTGTTTGCTATGTATTTTTACAAAGAGAACTCTCTATCATTTGTTCAATGAAACTTGTCTTTACTTTCAATAAGATCCCTCATATTCATTCGGCATGACAGGTTTTAATGTTTTGTCATCCCGATAGCGTAGCTGAGGGACCTTATCCCATAGAAACCAGAAAATTTCTTCACTATGTATTTTTAAATAGAACTCTCTATCATTTGTTCCAATGCAACTTGTCTTTACTTTCAATAAGATCCCTCATATTCATTCGGCATGACAGGTTTTAATGTTTTGTCATCCCGATAGCGTAGCTGAGGGACCTTATTCCAAAGAAACCAGAAAATTTGTTCGCTATGTTTTTTTTAAAGAGAACTCTCTATCATTTGTTCCAATGAAACTTGTCTTTACTTTCAATAAGATCCCTCATATTCATTCGGCATGACAGGTTTACCCCCCTCACCAGTCGGATTATGAGTCCAATTTCCTTTTAACAAAATAGCCCAGAATTATTACAGCCAAAACAAATCCCCCTAATGCAATCATACCGGGTCTGCTTTTTTTATCCTTTATCCTGGATTGCTTTTCTTGTTTCTGCAGGCGGGACTTGCGGATATCTGTCTTCCGCGTTTCTGCAGCATTCAGACTGCGGGATGAACTGTCGAGTATGATCCGGGCGGTTCTGTGGTACCCTTCAATTTCCACACTTTTTGCCCGGCCTTTGAATCCATGTTCAGGGGAATAGCTGAACGTGTCGGCAGGGAGTATGCTTACCCGGTATGTATGGCCGGAGGAATCCCTCTGCCAGGTGATACGGCTGTCACGCAGCCCAAAATGCGCGGTGGATTTTGACAGTATGTTCTGCTCTTCTTCCAAAACCTGTTTGGTTTTCTGGCTGTTGAGCTGCTTATGCAAGGTGCATCCGGTCCCCCCGTAGAGCAGAATTACCAGAAGACTGCAGTTTAATAAAATGAACGCTTTCTTTTTCATAGCTCATCTTTTAATTTCAGGGATGTAGCGCGCCACCTGGTATATCGATTTTACCAAGCGCCTTTTGCGGTAAACGCCGTCACCCTCACTGCTGCCATTCAGATTTGTATTCCCTTCCACCGTGATCAGCCAGGAATCGCCCCAACTATCTATGAAACCGGCATGAGCGATCCTATTTTTTTCAGGGAACCAGATGGCAAAGATGTCCCCGGTTCTTGGTGTTCCCGGTTCCGGGTTATGGGTTCCGGGTCTGGGCGGATAGGCGGATCGTCCAGGGCTTCCGGCTTTTAACTGTATGCTTTCACCCCGTTTCCAAATCAATTTTTCAGGTGTAAACAAGAAAGGCGACCAGCCGGTCCTTGGATTAACAATTCCCGCTTCCCCGTAAACCCAGCAAATGAATGCCGCACACCAGGCATGACCCTGGGGCAGGCTTACATACCGCAAATACTTCTTTACTTCCTCTCCGGTATTAACCTGCTTCTCCCGGGCTCCGATTTGGGAGGTATAAATCTGCCTTACCCGCAGAATGCTATGATTAGTCTGCTCTGCATTTATGCGACCCTCTGCCTGATGAAAGCTCCTGGCATCGGACCGGATCGACAGAAAGCCAAACAGAAACAGGATGAAGAAGATCCTCAGAATTTCTGCTGCTCCCCGGATTGCCGGGCTCTGGGAATTATGTCTTGTTTTCATGATCGTCTGCATTAAAACATTTTCCCATATATAAACTGCCGGAATATGAACGATGATTCTCCGACCGGAAAGCAAGCCAAACCTGAAGTTCATGACCAACAAATGCCGGGGGGATCTGAATTGAACAGGCTTCTTCCGAACGCCTGATCCGGAGATCCGGAGTATACCAAAAATCAGAAACTGAGCTGCAATAGATCAAAACCAGCAGTTCGTCGGCACTGCTGCCATTGAACTGCATGTCCGCCCGCCAATTGAAATTCAATTGAGCAGTGCCTGTTGCTTTCATTAATGTGAAGTGCGGGGAAGCCAGATTTCCCCTTATCAGCCTGACTCTTGAAAAGTCAATTTTTAGCTGAGGATATTCGCCGGTAATTGCTTCTGCAAAGATTTGCTTTGCGGCAACCTGCATACCCGCCTTTTTCCTATTGATTTTCCTGTAACTCTCGTTGAGCAGAACTGAAACCGGCGATAAAAAATGCATCACCATTCCAAATTTCGCACGCTGAATAAGCTGCTTTTCAGTGGGAGGATTTGTGGAGGGCTTCGGCATATTTCTGACATAGCATTTTCCCTTTGAAATATAATATATTAAATTTCCGACCTTGCCGGAAATTGGGCCATTACAGCCTGATATTAGTTGTGCCATTGTTTTAGTATTAAGTATTAAGTATGGTTAAATAAGTGCTGCCAGGACGATTATGAATGCGAAGAGGGTCAGCATATAGAAGCCCAGGTAGATCAGCACTTTCTGCCAGGTGATCAGGGATTTGAAGTTGCGTTCAAAGTGCTCATTGGAATATTCCGCAAACACAGGCCAGATGGCCTTGATGACCCACCAGGTTATGGCTTTAAATATCAGCACGGCTGATGCCGCCAGAATGATGGCACTGAAAATCCCCGGATCTATCGCAGCAGCTGTTACATCTACATGCCGAATAAAATAAGGAAACAGTAAGAAGATCAGGATGATGACTAGGATCCCTGCGAATTCCTTTCTTAAAGGAAAGTGCCAAGGGAGATAATATTTTTGTATAGGTTCCATTTTGTATTTATTTATAAGATTAAGAAAAACAGGCAGGGCTTATCACCCTGCCTGATTAATTATGAAATCAGGATCTGGCCGGCATGAATGCTGGTCGAAAAAGATTTCTTATCGGGCGTCATGAACGCGATCCAGGCCTGAACTATGTCACCGGAAAATTCTGCAGGCAGGGATAAAATATCCGTTTCTGCATTTCTTTCAGCTCCGTTTACAAGGTTATAGACAAACTGCGATTTATCCGGATTGTAGACCAGGATCACAGCTTTGTCAGTTGGCTTAGCATTTCCTGACCCTGAATTATCCGTCCAGCTTAACCTGATCTCTGCCGGGTTGGCAGAACTTCCAAGCACGCTCCAGGCCCCCATAAGACCGCCTTTGCTGAAGATGACTTTTGAAAAGTCGATTTCAAAATCAGGATATGTTCCCAATATGGCATCGGCAATGATGTCGGCTGTAGCAAGGTTATACCCTGTTTTCTTAAAGGCCAAGCTTTTATAGCCCAGATTCACCAGCGAGCTGATGGGATGTAAAAAGCCGTTAGCCAGTCCGAATTTTGCACGCTGCATCATCTGCAGATCAGAAGGTGCCCTGCTTGATTTTTTTGGCAGACTTCTCATGTATTCTATACCATTCCAGGAGCTGCCCACTACGGTTCCGACCTTGCCGGAAAATGATCCCAGAATTCCTTTTTTATATGTACCCATATTATTAAATTTTAAATGTTAAAAAATCAATTAATTGTCGTGAAGCGCTTCACAGATCAAATGTAAGCAGCTGATATACAATAAAATAGCTTTTGAGATACCCTGACCCGATTTGACCCAGTTTGACCCCGGTTTGACCCGATTTGACCTGGTTTGACCTGGTGCATCCGCGCAGTGAAAGCTCCGGAAGACAACCTTTTCAGGCTGATCTATATAATTTTTAATTGTCGTACAGAAGCAAAAACTGCCATTTCATTAGGTCTTCTTGTGTTCTTGTTGTGTTCTTGTTCGTCTAAATGTGCCTCTGTGATGAATCCAGCCGAAGAAGAGAGCAAGAAAGACATAACAAGAACATAACCATGTAGGAAGAAGGTACCCGGAGGGTGTCTCGTCCGGAAATAGCTATACAGCTTATTGAATAATTCCAGAATTGCCTATACAGTGCAATTGATTATTCCGGGTTTAACTATTTATACAAGGCACCTTGGCTTAAGAGCCAGCGCAGCGCTCTTAAATCATCTTATGAAAACGAGGACTCGGATTAACCATTTATAGCCATTACGATGCGGCTGTGCTATTTTTATTTATTGGAGACAGTGGCGTCCCGCATTTTATAACTTTAGGACTGGTTACCTGGATAGATGTATTCCCTCGTGAATGCTACAAGGAAATAGTAGTGGACAGCCTAAAATATTGTATCGAAGAGAAAGGCTTGGTCCTTCACTGCTCCCTATTGATGTGTTCTAGCCTGTTTGCCGTACTGAGTCCTGTTTTTTATATTTAGATTTAAGTCGTCCTGCGGAAGACTTAAACCAAGGGGAGCAATGACAAAGCTTCGATTGCTGGGGGGAATAATGATCTAAGTCCAAAAGATGCATATGAAAAAAGGGCAGAAACATCAGAAATTCTGATAGAGGCATTATATAAAGAGTTAAATCTTAGTTAATTATCCTTAAAATTAATCCGGTAACCGGGGTCAGCATCCTCCGGAATATCCATAACGATCGATTTCCATTGCCTTTACGTTTACTTTTAAGGCTGAAAAGAAGGCTGGATGAATGTATATTCTACAGTCACTATTTATATCTGTAATTGAAATAGAGCTTATATCTTCATAAGAATACATAATGGGATATTGCGGACTTTTTTTTATGCCTAGAATTCCTATCTGGTATAAAAGGTGAATGATTTCTTTTAAAAATTCTTGAAATTCTAATGTTTGTGCGTTCCATTTACTAACCAGGTCTGACAATAACCCCTTGAACAGCTTTTCTGGACTGTCTATTCCGAAAATATGATAAAATTCATCCTCTTTAATATTATGTAGCCTAAAGCCGTTTACTTTTCCTATCAAAAACTTAATTAAGGTGTTTATTTCGCCGTAGTTTTCACCCCATTCATCTTCAATAGCTTGTAATCGATCTTCTGAATAAGAAATTTCCGCCTTTTTGATTATATCTGAGGTAAAATGCGCCTTGTTATTTGCGTTTTCAATTGCATGATTTACATAAGAAATTATATCCCGTGGTCGATAGAAAGTTCTTTCTAGCATATAATCAAACCCACTTTTGCCATCTCTGGAAATTTTTTCGAACGCTGTTTTTATATCTAAAATATCATCTGATATTAAGCTTAATCGTTTTTCAAGAAAACATTTTAATTCATCTTTATTCCAAGCCAAATTCACGTAAAGTGGTTTGAATTTTTCTCTTTGACCACCTCTGTGTTTGGCACCTGCAAAAACTAATTGGAATAAGTTGTCTCTTAAAGAAATAATTATTTTTACACCTTGAAACTCTTGAAATTCCTTAATAACTTCGATCATTGAACCTATAAGTTCGTATCTAATTGTAGAAGGGATCCATTCTTTATCCAAATCATCAATAATTATAAAGTGTTTTTGCTGAGTATCAGTAAAAATATCTTCTTTTAATATATTAATAATTTCATGAATGTCGTTTGCTAAAGCTTCGCTTATAACATGTTCAGCTTTATATTTTATCTCTGTAATTACAGATTCTTGATTACTATCTTTCTCATTTAAATTACCACGGAGGGATACAATACTAGCACCAACTTCGGTCTCAAAACACGAGTGAACAACATTCTCAATTTCTTTAATTCGCTTTTCTGTGTTTAGCCAAAAGTCTTTACTATATTTTTCAAAATAATTGATGGCTCTTTCTCTTTTTTCATTATTCTTTTTTGTTGATATTTTATCTTTTAAAGCAGTTATCCAGTTGTTCTTTTTTTGACTATCAGATGAAAAGTGTAGTGCAAGTAATTCTATGACAAAAACGTGTTTCCATAAGATTTTATAAAAAAAAGTTAAGTTGACATCTATTTTTCTGAAATAATCTAACATATTGGAATTTGACAGGAATCTTAATGACATTGCTTCTGGTTCAATACGGTGTACTAAATCTTCCCCATATTCAATGTATTTTAGAATTGCTGATTTTCCACTACCTGTTCTCCCTATTAAGATTGATCGTTGATTTGACATGTTTAAAAGTGCTACTAAAGCATCTTTTTCTATAAAGGCATCAATTAAAAGCCTATCAGTTTCAGCGTCCGGTGATCCTATTTCTTGATATCTTTGAAACTTAAACTTCTTTATAGAAGGTGATTGGTGTTTTTTGATTTTCATCTAATTAGAAGACATTGTTTTTCGTCAAACTAATATACTATTCTTAATAGTTAAGTAATAGGTTATTCTATGGTGTCTCTTATTTCTTCTGCCCTTCTGTCGGACTTATTTAGAATAATTGAATGGAAGTTTGTGATACCGTTCCCTAAATACTTTTGCCCTCTCTTTGAAACTCTCATATCTTGTGTCTCTAAACACCACAATTATGAACACACAAAACACACGCTTCCCTATTTACCATTCCCGGGAAATAAGAAATTTCATTTATCCCCATTCACTTCCTGAGACTATGGAAATGTTATATAAGATAATTGATCACTTTATTGATGGCCTGGGAACTGCCATTCGGAGTGATAGTGAGAAGGAACGTATTTTGGATTTTTTGGAATCTCTTGAAGAACTGCTACCTAGTCTTTATAATGAGACAGATGAAAACACTTGGATTGATAACAAACGATTAAATTAATTTGTAATGTATCTTAATGAATAATTCACTGGACAGCCCACCGCATCAAGTATTTCACCTCTGCCTGCTATGCTTTTTGTTACAAGTAAGTTAGTTGATATCTAGAAATGATAACCTCACCTAAAATTAAAAAACTTGAAATTTATTCAGTCTTATAATCAGTAAGTCTTGAAACTTTTATACCTAAACCTTTTGCAATCTCTAATAGTGTGGTATAATTAAAATCCTTTTTACCATTTTCTATATTACTAAGATTTCCTTTAGTTATATCACATCTGGCAACGACTTCATCTTGACTTAGGTTTAATTCTTCCCTTATAAGCTTAAGATTTGAACCAAAATCTTCTAACCTTTTTTTATCTCTCTTCTCATTCATCTTAAGATAAAATCACACATTTTATTTAGAAATATTGTTACAAGAACTTGTAACAATGAAAATTATTTTTTACATTCGATTAGTAATTGCGATATATAATATTGTTATATTTTTGCGAACAACCTTCAAAAGTTTGAAGCATTCGCACTTAGAGTCTCGCTCTGGAAAACTGGTAATTTTCAACTTGAAACGAGAAATAAGTGATTGTGCTCACGTCATAGGCGTGGGCCCGCTTATTTGTTTCAAGGGTATACCAGTACCTCCAGGGCAATAAGTGGGTTCCACGCCTTGTTTTTTGGCCCCTACGGAAAGACTCATATTGATTAATCCAATCACATATGATTAAACCAGAATTAAACCAAACCTCAGCCGCCAAAAAGCTACGTAACTTCTGTGCTTGCTACAATCTCAGGGAATCTGATGAACTGTTAACCCGTACTTTCCTTATCCTACTTGCAGGGAATTATAGCAAACAGACAATCTACACAATGGAACGGGTGCTCGATTATTTCGATGCATTAGAATCGTTGCTGCCGACACTGTATGAACTCTGTGAGGAATTGAAAGAGGAGGAGAATAAAAAGGGAGAAGCAGATATTTACCCAGTGCACGTATCAGCTAAAGATCTCTTTGCTTCATTCAAGAGGCACCCGGAATGAAAAATGATGATTCATTATAACTGCTATTAAGCGGGTCTTTTTCTTAACACTAACCAATTTAAAAAATGAAAAAAACAATACGAATTATCGTACTAGCCATGCTATGGCCTGTACTCAACACTTTTGCCCAGGTTCACGATATAACTAAAACCGGTCTGCAGATAGGAGATAAGGTTCCGGATATTGTTATTAATAATATCATTAACAGCCCATTTTCTACCGCACGTATAAGCGATTTTAAAGGAAAGCTTCTGATACTGGATTTTTGGGCCACCTGGTGCGCACCATGTATAGCCTCTATACCAAAGCTTAATTCCTTAAAAGAACAATTTGCAGGCAGGGTTCAGTTTATGCCGGTAAGCTATCAATCACAGAAAGAAGTTTCCGGCTTTTTAAAAAGGCTTCAGATACAAAAGGGCTATACCATAAGCAGCGCCACAGACGATAATGAACTGAGAAAGCTATTTCCCCACCAAAACCTGCCTCATTATGTCTGGATTGATGGAAATGGGATAGTAAAATCAATTACCGGAATTGAAGCCCTGACTGTAGCTAATATCGAAATGACACTTGGAGGGGTTTTAGCCTCTTCTGATCAGAAAAAGGACCTGGTACGGGCTTATGATTATAAACAAGCGCTGTTGTTTAATAATAATGGTGGTTCTAAAGAAGACCTGGTCTATCATAGCCTGTTCACCCGGTTTATCAGCGGAATAGGAGGTGGCTACAGCGTTTATACAGATTCAATCAGGGGTAGAAAAATTACCGGACGGAATCAGTCGGTAAGCACGCTCTATAAAATAGCCTATTCTCCGCTCGGATACTTTGGACGAAACAGGATGCTATTTGAAGTGAAGGATACCATTCCGTTGAGTTTCACGGGCGGAAAGCTGGCAGACTGGCTGAAAGATTATACCTATTGTTATGAGCTCATTGTTCCGCCGCCCATGAAAACAGATGCATTTGAGATCATGCGTCATGATCTTAAACATTTCTTTAAGAATTATACGGCCACTGTTGAAAGGAGAAAAATAAAGTGCCTTGTGCTTTCCCGCACATCAAATATGGATAAGCTACTAAGTAAGGGATCTAAACCTGAGACGCTCTTTAACAGCCAGGGCTGCCAGATAAGTAATAAAGATTTGGATGTTTTTACCAACAGACTGGGCATGCTCTACCTCCAGCGCTCAGATCTCCCAGTGATAAACGGGACTGGTTATAAGGGCAAGGTAGATCTTAATCTAATAGCTGATCTGGGTAGCGTAACCTCAATAAATAAGGCATTGAAGAAATATGACCTCCAATTTATCGAGGCCGAACGTGACATCGATATGCTGATCATAAGTGACACAAAAGCAAATCAGTAAACCTAAATATGGAATTATGAAAAAAAAAATATTTTACTTTCTTGTTTTAATGTGCTTGAGTACGATTTGTTCCGCTCAGATCAAGCTCAGGGGAAGAGTTTTATCTGCTGGCGATAACAAACCTCTTGCCGGTGCAACAATAAATTTAAAAGGCACAGGCAATAAAGTGGCAGCAGACAGTGCCGGTTACTTTAGGATCAATGTACCGGGAGGCGCCTTACTTTCAGTTTCTTTTTTAGGATATCAGTCAGAAGAGGTGCAGGTACCCCTGGATGTGAAGGCTGATCTGATCATAAAGCTGGAACTTTCAGCCAATAATCTGGAGGAGATTATTGTTTCTACCGGTTACCAGGAGGTACCTAAAGAACGCGCAACCGGTTCATTTATCAAGCTAAATAATGAACTGCTGAACCGAAGGGTGAGCAGCGATATAATCAGCAGGCTTGAAGATATCACACCCGGACTGGTGTTCAATCATGTTGGGAATAATAAGATCAGCATACGAGGTCAAAGTACCATTCATGCCAATGCTCAACCACTAATTGTACTTGATAATTTCGCCTATGAGGGTGATGTTAATTCGATTAACCCAAATGATGTGGAAAGTATTACAATACTTAAGGATGCAGCGGCTGCTTCAATATGGGGAGCAAGGGCCGGTAATGGAGTAATTGTAATTACTACGAAAACCAGTAAGTATCAGTCTCCTCTCCGGATTGCCTTTAATACTAATTATAGCGTATCCGGTAAGCCTGATCTTTTCTATCAGCCGCAAATGACTATTTCAGATTATATAGAAACTGAGAAACTGCTATTCTCAAAAGGCTTTTATAAAAGCAGTGAAACTTCAGTTAATAAAACTCCGCTAAGTCCGGTTATCGAATTACTTATTGCAAGGCGCGACGGCAGGATTGATGCTTCCGCTGCAGACCAGCAGATTGAGGACCTAAAAAGCTATGATTTGAGAAATGATGTATCAAGATATCTCTACAGGCAGGGGCAAAACCAGCAGTTTGCATTGAACTTAACGGGAGGATCGCCAAATCAGAAATACTATGTATCCGCAGGCTATGATAAAAGCCTTGCTTCAGCGATCGGACAGGATAACAACCGTATTACGCTGAATGCGAATCAAACCTATGCTTTGGCAAATCAGAAACTCGAACTAAGTACCGGAATATATCTGACAGAAGGTATAAGGCATGACAATAACCCCGGTATTCCCCGAATGTCTTCTGCTTTGCCTTTATATCCTTATGCAAGACTTGTTGATGATAACGGAGTGCCTTTAAGCATTATTCATGACTATCGTTCGCAGTTTATTTTGGATGCCCGGGCCAATGGCCTATTAAACTGGGAGTTAAAACCACTCGAAGAACTGGATTTGCGGGATAACTCTTCAGATGATAATGAATACAGGTTAAATGCAGGTTTGAAATACCGTCTGATTGAGGGACTTCATGCAGGCATTATGTTTCAATACAGCAGGAGGAATGGCAACAGCCGAAATATCGGGAGTGCAGATTCATATTTCGCAAGAGACCTGATCAACACTTATACTATTGTAAATACAGATGGTACATTGACCAGACCAATTCCTGCTGGCGGTATTCTTGATCAGGCATCCAGTTCAACTACTAGTCGAAGTCTCAGAGCATCACTGAGTTATAATAAAACGATGGATAAACGTCATCACATTAGTTCGATTGCTGGATGGGAAATAAGGATATTGAATACAATGTCAGATAATCATCGCTCATATGGTTATGATAATGAGCATGCAGCAAGTAGCCCGGTGGATTATATCACCCTTTTTAAACGATATACTAATCCAGCAAGCACTCAAACAATTCCTAACACCGATTATGAAACAGCACTTTCAGATCGGTTTATCTCATACTATGCTAACGGTGCCTATACGTATGATAACCGGTATATCGTTTCCGCAAGCGCTCGATTAGACCAGTCTAACCTTTTTGGTGTAAAATCTAACCAAAAGGGTGTCCCCTTATGGTCTGCTGGTTTCGCGTGGAATTTAAGTGATGAAAAGTTTTATTATGCAGCCTGGCTGCCTTACCTGAGAATGCGTTTAACCTATGGACATACCGGAAATATTGATAAATCGCTATCATCATTTACAACTGCTTCTTTTTCACGGACTGTTGCAGCCCAAACCCGCCTGCCCTATGCCACTATTCAGAATCCGCCAAATCCGGAATTGCGCTGGGAACGGGTAAAAATCTGGAATGCAGGTCTGGATTTTTCAACCCTGGGTAATAAGCTGAGCGGCAGCCTTGAATTATATAGCAAGGCAGGTTTTGACCTGATTGGCGATACGCGCTTTCCCCCGTCAAGCGGTATCATAAACTTCCGAGGCAATACAGCTAATACACGAGGAAAGGGTGTAGATTTTACCCTTGGAACAGTTAATATCGACCGTACAGTAAAGTGGAATACGGATTTACTTTTCTCATGGAATAAGGAAGAGGTAAGTAAATATCTGGTTAAATCCGGAACTTCAAATTACCTGCAATTCGGTGTTGGTGGAGGAGTGCCGCTAGAAGGCAGGCCATTGTATTCCATTTACAGTTATGGCTGGAATGGTCTTGACCCGCAAACCGGCAACCCGCTAGGGTATCTAAATAATGTACCCAGTATGGATTATGCCCGTATCATTTCGACCTCAACGCCTGAAACCATTAATTTTAATGGTTCATCAAAACCCCTGTTTTTCGGTGCTATAAGAAACACCTGGTCCTATCGGTCTCTGTCGGCATCACTTAATATCACTTACCGGTTAGGTTATTATTTCCGAAAAAACTCGGTAAGCTATGGCAATACCAACGGCTTGGGAACCCATGGGGACTATTCAAAGAGATGGCAGAAACCCGGCGATGAATTAATTACCAATGTTCCTTCCATTCCTGTATCGGGCAACTCAAGCAGGGATAATTTCTATCTGTATTCGGATGTTTTGGTAGGCAAAGGTGATCATATACGAATTCAGGATGTGAATATTACCTATGATTTGGCAAAATTAAAAATACGAGGTGTCAAACTTCAGCAGGCACAGGTTTATTGTTATGCGAATAACCTGGGATTGCTGTGGAAAGCAAATCAGGCTGGTACAGATCCTGATTACCAGGCAGGCCCACCTCCGTTATCACTTTCAGCAGGTTTTAAAATGAGTTTTTAGGCCCTTACAAATATATTTTTTTAAACCCTATACCCAGATTCTCTTCAAGCAAGAGTGGATATAGTAAACATAAACAATATGAAAACAATCAAAATTCTTATACTCTTTGTTGGGTTGGGGCTAGTTTCCTGTGAGAAAGATTTCCTGAATGAAAGGCCGGCTAAAGGATTGCTTGTGCCCTCCACTCTTTCTGATTTCCAGGCTTTACTTGATAACCAGGGCGTAATGAATAGTGCTCCGAATTTAGGAGTGATCAGCAGTGATGACTTTTATAGCACAGATAATGGCATTCAATCAGCCACCACTATAAACCGTAATATTTACTTATGGGCGGATGATCTCTATGAAGGAGCATATGTGGCAGATTGGAGTATGCCTTATCAACAAGTTTTTTATGCCAATGTGGTCCTTGATGGATTAATGAAGATGAATGAAAGCCTCAAAGAGACTTCAGAGTGGAGACAAATTAAAGGAAGTGCTCTGTTTTTCAGGGGATTTGCTATGGCTAATCTTGTACAGCAGTTTGCTGCCCCATATGTGCCCGCTACAGCTGAACAAACGGATGGATTGCCGGTAAGACTGAACCCTGACGTAAATGAACGCCCCGGTAGAGGATCTCTTAAAAACACCTATGATCAGATTATACATGATCTTACTGATGCTGCAAAACTTCTGCCCGAAGAATCAACATATAAAAGCAGACCGGGAAAGTCTGCAGCATTAGCGTTGCTTGCAAGGGTTTCCCTATCGATGGGCAATTACCAGCAGGCGGAAATTTTTGCCAGCTCTTGTCTGAAATTGAATAATCAGCTCCTGGATTATAATTCGTTGAATTTAAATATTACAAATGCAGCTAATTCATTCCCGCAGGCTTTACAGAATACTAACGGGGAGATACTTTTTTATTCCGCTTTAATTTCAAACAGTTTTTTCTTCAGCACTTTAACACGAGTTGATTCAGTCCTTTTTCAATCCTATCACCCAGATGACTTGAGAAGATCTGCATTATTTGTTGAGAGGAGTAAGGGGATCATTAATTTGAAAGGAAACTATACCGGAAGTTTAGCATATTTCGGCGGATTAGCTCTTGACGAAGTTTATCTTACCCGCGCAGAATGCTATGCACGTACTGGGAAGATAGACGATGCCCTGAAGGACCTTAATAACCTCCTGTTAAAAAGATGGAAGAGAGGTACATTTGTTCCGTTTACCACTTCAGACCAGGACATGGCTATCAAACTGATTTTAACGGAAAGACGAAAGGAAATGATAGGAAGAGGATTAAGATGGAATGATCTGAGAAGATTAAATTTAGAGAGTCGTTTTGCAGTCACATTAAATCGTCTAATTAGCGGCAAAACCTATACATTATTGCCAAACTCAAATCGCTATACTCTGCCCTTACCTGATGCAGAAATTAACGGAAGCGAAATTCAGCAGAACCCAAGATAAAAAAGCTGCCATGAGCAACATGGCAGCTTAATTTTGACTAATCCTCACAGATCCTGATAAGTTCCGTTCTGTATGTTACGATCAGGCATGTCACTTGATTCATCAGGAGGGGTATCAAATTGTCCTGTACAAATAACCAGCGGGTCGGGATCATTACAGAGATATCCCCCGGTTTGGTTAAGATCCGCTATGTTTACTGCTACCCATTTATTCGAACCAGTGATGGAGGGATCATAAGCATAATAGCCATCAACTGTACTTTGTGGTGCTTTAAAAGCAAAGGCGAGCATAATCGCAAAAAATGCGAATAGTATGCCTAGCCTTTTTATAGACTTTTTCATTTTATTAAAATTTAATTTCTGCTTACTCTCTTATAGGTTTTCAGCATCCCCTTTTTTAAATTACGCCGTACCTGATACTTAATACCTGATACTAGATACTTGATACCTGATACTAGATACTTGATACTTGATACTTAATACTATCCTCTATTCCCCCATCTCCCCTCCTTCCTTTAAGTGAACTAATAAGACAATTGCCGTAGAAGTCATCAGCAGGAACACCATGTTAAAAACCAGGTGCTGCTCCCAGCTCATTTTATCGAGTATGCCGCCGCAGCTGCATGGAATGCGTCCGAATACATTATTCATGATCAGGCCGATGTATGCTGTAAAGCTGAGGAGCAAAAGCAGCGAAGACCAGAGACCGGCGAAACAGGTTTTAGCGTGAAGGAGCAGAGAAGCTGTAATCAGTTCTGCCGCGGGCACTGCCCAAACCAGGATGTTGGCAGTTCTCGCAGAGAATACCTGGTTAAGCATTTGACTGCGGCTATGCTCATAATCAATAAGCTTACTTACCGCGGCATAAACCCACAATACTATGAGGAGATTTGAAATGATATGTATATATTTCTTATCCCCTTCCTTAGGTATGGCGGGCGGAACGTCTGATCCTGATCTGTGCATATTTCTGTTCATCTTTTCCAGAGATTACAGGATAAAGTTAGCCGGCTGCCCGGCCAGAGCCTTTATACATTGATCAGAAAATAATGAGGCAAAAGAGCGGGATGATTGTGAGAAATCTCACTGCTCAGGACCTAAGCCGGGTAAGCTGTTCCCTTGACATCCCCAAATAGGATGATATGTCTTTGCCTGAAAACCTCGGCCAGGGGAACTGATCCATAAATTGGCTGTATCGCTCTTTTGTTGGTAAACCAAGCAGTTTCCCCCGCAGATCCCCTTTTTTCTTAAGGAGGATCAGCATCCTGTATCCGATCTTATGCAATTCGGGATACTGCTCCTTCAGCAGTATCACTTCATCCTTCTGGATGGTAAGAACAGTGCTGTCTTCTATCAGTTCGAGGTAGGTTTTTATACGTTCATTGGAAAACAAGTTTTCTGCTGTGAGCATCATCTCACCCTCCTGCCAGAAATTGATGATCACCTGTTTCCCGCTTTCATCATAATAATATTCTTTGGCAAGCCCGCCGGTTATAAACCAGGCCTGGCTGGAAGGTTTTCCCTCAGATGCCAGAAGTAATCCTTTGTGAAAGAACTCAGGAGTAACCGAAATATGGATATAGTCAGTAAATGCCTTACTTAAAGGCATTATCGTTTCTAAAAAAATTATGAGTCTTTCTTTGTGCATGGGAAGGCTTATTAATGCATGGTTTCCTGAGCCGTATTTATTATTTAAGGGCTGAATCTCGGATATTTACTGCTGTTAAAATCGTTTATTACCCCAACGGCATCCCTGTCGTGCTGAATGGTAAAAAACAGGCATTGTAAATCCGGATTCGATATCTCAAATCCTCCAAATTTGTTGTCATGAAATTACCCGGCGATCCCGAAAAGGAGGGATTTAAACCATAAAACCATGATGAACAACTATGAGTTTCTGAGCACCCTCGTATTGCGTATACCGCGGTATACAAAAGAACATATTGACCGGCAGCAAAAAGAGGTATTGGAGGATCCTGTCTTCAGGGATGCCATTTTCCTTGCCAGCGAATGCATATATGATGAGATGAAAAAACGGGATTTTGATCCTGATCGTTTTCCCGGGAGGCTGCAGCAAACCCTACAGAAATATCACCGGCGGATGTGCTGCCGTCCTACCCCTTTCGGCGGATTTTCATCTCTTTCTGTATTGGAGTGGGGCAGGAATACGAGCAGCAGCGCTTTGGAAGTATGCAAAAGTTCTTTTCATACTCATATTCAGAAAAAATTTGAGAATCCACAAAGCCCGCCTCTGTATTATCTGAACCCGGCCATCTACAGGTTTGGAAAAAATTATCGCCTCTGCGAAGGAATAACCAAAGACGATGAGGGTTGCAGGATCTATAATCTATTTGAAATAGAAGGCAGGGCCATACCTGCAAAACTTTTAAGGATGAGCGGCAAATTTAAGCGGGAAGATATTTTGGAACTTTACACAGGCTATGGTTTATCGGATCCCCAGGCGGAATCCTGCCTCCTTGATCTGGCCGACTGTCAAGTGATTTTGCAGGCTGACACCTCAACCTGGAAGGAAATAGAAGCCTTGCCGTCTATTTCTGCTGTAGGAAAAAGTTCAGATCTGTATGCAGTTACGCTAAACGAGGTTAAGGGTTTCCTGGATCCTGGGATAATGGAAAAGTTACTCGAAGGTATTCACTGTTTGAATCAGCTGATCCCAAGGGATGAGGAAAGTGATTTAGACAAGTTCAAACTTAGATTTACAGATCTTTTCGACAAAAGGGAAGTGCCTTTGTTATCAGCCCTTGATCCGGAGGCAGGCATCGATTATGGCCAGAATGCCTCCTGGATGATTACGAATGAGCCGGAATTCGAGTTGAAAACAAGTAAAAGGCCGCCTGAATGGGGGAAAGTACAGGAATTGCTTCTACGCAAATGGACGGAACAGCATGATTTGAAAACCCCTGTGATACGTATTGAAAAGGAGGATCTCCTGATCCTTAATAAGGACGAAAAACCGATGCTCAGTCAGGCGGTCATTTTCAATATGCAGGATGGGCAGGTATGTCTGCATGCTGCGGGAGGTTCCAGCGCCGCTGCCCTGATTGGCAGATTTACTATTTTCGATGACCGGATTTCAGAGATCGCCCGCCGCATCTGCCTGATGGAGCAGGAAGCAAATCCGGAAGTGATCTTTGCAGAAGTTATCCATGATAGTGAAGATAAAACAGACAGGCTTAATAACAGAACACAATTCAGAGATTTTGTAATTCCGGTACTCACAGATACGCCGGCAGAAAGTGAAAGCAGGATAGAACTGAATGATCTGTATTTGTCGATAAAAAGCGATCAGCTGATCCTACGCTCAAAAAGGCTTAACAAGAGGGTCATTCCAAGGTTAGGAACCTCCTATAATTACCGTAGGAATCCATTATCTATATACAGGCTTCTGTGTGATCTGCAAAATGAAGGAATAAATCCGGGAGCCAGCCTGAGCATGCCGAAGCTTTTGCCAGGCCTCAGGTTCTATCCCCGGGTATGTTATAAAGACGTGATACTGGAAACCGCAAGCTGGTATCCGGATCCACAGGTTTTCAGCGACTTATATAAAAAACCTGCCGACTTCTATAATGACTTTTTAAACTACGCAGATAAACTGGGTCTCCCTGAAACATTTATATACGAGCAAAATGATCAGCGCCTCTTAATCAGGAAAAATAATGAGAAAGATATCCGGCTTTTAATTGACACAGTAAAAAACCAGGAGATCATTGTCCTGAGGGAATTTTTGTCAGAAGAAAAGGCATTGGTGAAAGACGAAAAGGATGGCACTTACGTCCATGAGCTGGTCGCCTTTCTGGTCAATAAAGAAAGCGTTTATGCCGGATTGCCAATTAGCCCCCGGAATAATAAGCAGGAGATCAGCAGATTTCATCCCCTGAAAGACTGGCATTTTCTCAAGGTTTATATGCACCCTGCGATAATGGATGATTTTTTAACAAACATACTGGAAGGATTCATTAAGAACTGTTATAAAGCCGGCCTGCTTGAAAGCTGGTATTTTATCAGGTATAAGGATAATGATGATCATTTACGTATCCGTCTTAAAATTGACGCCGCGGAGGATCTGCTTCTGAAAAGACTGCAGATATTCATTGCAGGATTAAAAAAAATCCCGGCATCAGGCATGTCCAGCTATGTACCTATGAAAGGGAGTTGGAAAGGTATCAGGCAATTGGTATTGATAATGCAGAAACTCTCTTTTCCCTTAGCAGCAATCTGGCACTTTTCCAGATTAGCCGCACATCCGGAACAAATAAAGCAGATGGCGAACAGAAGTTTGATGCCCGGGAGCGCATTAAAGATGAATTATTAAACCATGCAATTTTTCATATGTATAAAGTCATGGAATTTGGAGGTCTTACGGAGCCTTCCATGCTTAAATTCTCAGAAGAATCATTTAAAGAACTATTCAGCAGACTTGATATCAGCAAAGAGCATAAAAAACTCTTCGATCAAAAATACCGGGAGTCAGCAGGGCATATTGAAGCCATGTTTTTTAAAACAAAACCTACAGCACTGGAAAATGCATATTATGCAACGGTATTAAAGAATTTAAAAAATGTAACTATGGATATGCGCCCTGCTGTTTTAGCCGATCTCATCCATATGCATATAAACAGGCTTTTTGCCAGCCGTCAGCAATTAAACGAGGCAGAATGCTATTATTCTCTGCACAAGAGCTTGTTGAAAAGAAAGTTTAAAAGGGTCGCTGTGCATGGTTAAGGCGGTATTAAAACCTGTCATCCCAATAAATAAATATAACATGTCATGGGTAATGAATATGAGGGAACTTATTACAAGAGTGAGGAGCTACTCTTTGTAAAAATACACAGCGAACAAACTTTCTGCTTTCTTTGGGATAAGGTCCCTCAGCTGGGCTTTCGGGATGACACCGTGTTTTGAGTCGATATAGGTCTTGATAGGCATCACCTAAATCTTTAATGTCCAAACAAACGGATCTCTCCTCGCGGCAAATCTTGTACTAATTCTGAATATTCAATTCGCTCGTTCGAGATGACGGTAATTATAAATTTATGTTCCGAGTGAAATTAAACCTGTCATGCCGAATAAATATGAGGGATCTTATTGTAAGGAAAACTCAAATTAAAACCTGTCATCCCGAATGAATATGAGGGATCTTATTGCAAGAGGGATGAGCTTCTCTTTGTAAAAATACACAGCGAACAAACTTTCTGCTTTCTTCGAGATAAGGTCCCTCAGCTGCGCTATCGGGATGACACCGTGTTTTGAGTCGATATAGGTCTTGATAGGCATCACCTAAATCTTTAATGTCCAAACAAACGGATCTCTCCTCGCGGGCAAATCTTGTACTAATTCTTAATATTCCATTCGCTCGTCGAGATGACGGTAGTAATAAATTTCTGTTCCGAGTGAAATTAAAACCTGTCATGCCGAATGAATATGAGGGATCTTATTGTAAGGAAAACTCAAATTAAAACTTGTCATCCCGAATGAATATGAGGGATCTTATTGCTAGAGGGAGGAGCTACTCTTTGTAAAAATAAACAGTGAACAATTTTAATGGTTTCTTTCTGATAAGGTCCCTCAGCTGCGCTATCGGGATGACACCGTGTTTTGAGTCGATATAGGTCTTGATAGGCATTACCTAAATCTTTAATAATCAAACAAACAGATCTCTCCTCGCGGGCAAATCTTGTACTAATTCTGAATATTCCATTCGCTAGTTCGAGATGACGGTAATAATAAATTTCCGTTCCGAGAGAAATTAAAACCTGTCATGCCGAATAAATATGAGGGATCTTATTGTAAGGAAAACTCAAATTAAAACCTGTCATCCCGAATGAATATGAGGGATCTTATTACAAGAGGGATGAGCTTCTCTTTGTAAAAATACACAGCGAACAAACTTTCTGCTTTCTTCGAGATAAGGTCCCTCAGCTGCGCTATCGGGATGACACCGCGTTTTGAGTCGATATAGGTCTTGATAGGCATCACCTAAATCTTTAATGTCCAAACAAACAGATCTCTCCTCGCGTCAAATCTTGTACTAATTCTGAATATTCCATTCGCTAGTTCGAGATGACGGTAATAATAAATTTCCGTTCCGAGAGAAATTAAAACCTGTCATGCCGAATGAATATGAGGGATCTTATTGTAAGGAAAACTCAAATTAAAACCTGTCATCCCGAATGAATATGAGGGATCTTATTGCAAGAGGGATGAGCTTCTCTTTGTAAAAATACATAGCAAAGAAATTTTCTGCTTTCTTTGGGATAAGGTTCCTCAGCTGCTTCGGGAACAGATAATGGTAAAATCGGAAAGGAGATTTAAACACCTTAAAATTACTGCTTCCTGTCCGTGAAAAAAGTCTTGCTCTCCAACAGTCCGGTCAACTTCGATTTGTAAGTACGCCCGATAGGGATCACCTTCTGATCATTCATAATTACATGGTTAGTATCCAGGATCTGGATCATTTTTATATTGATCAGCATCGATTTATGTACCCTCACAAAGTTTTCCATACCAAGTTTAAACTCCAGCTCCTTCATTGTCAGGTAGGTTATATGATGTCCCTTTGAGGTATAAAGCTTTACATAATTATGCAAGCTCTCTGCATAGATAAGCTCATCACAATTAATATTGATGAGATGGCCTTTATAATGCCCGCGAATAAAAAAGAATCTATCGCTCCGGACATTAGCAGCTTCAGCCACTTTCCGGATTTGGACCTTTGCTACCGATTGAAGAAACCTTTTGTATGAGACAGGTTTGAGCAGGTAATCGACAGCTGATTCCTCAAATGCTTGAATTGCATATTGGGGATAGGAGGTAATGAATACAACCGAGGTGTGATTATTAATTATCCCCGCCAGCTCCAGTCCGTTTATTTCAGGCATATCAATATCCATAAAAGTTATATCTGGCTTAAGGGGACCGGATAATACTTCAATCACATCCCGGGAATTTGTACTTGCCTTGAGGAGGTGCAAACCTTCAGTCTGGTTTATGTAATCAGAAATAATATCCACAGAAGCAATTTCGTCGTCAACCACATAGCAATTCAGCATATCCGCTTAGTTTAAGTTTATAACTAATTTAAGCTTAAATCCTTTTTTGTTCATCCCATGCTCCAGGACATGTGAATTTGGGTAAGCCATTTTGAGTCGTTTTTCCATGTTAATGAGACCCATGCCATGTCCGCTGTTTGGGCTTGGATTGATTTTATTCATTGAAAGAATCGTTAGATGGCCCCTGCGGTTTGTAATACTGAGCTGTGTCTGGCCCTGTTTGGACAGGTCTCCATGCTGCAAAATATTTTCCACTATAGTGGAGAGGACCAGGGGTATGATCTTCAACTGTAAATCAGGCCGGAAACCTTTTTTTATCAGGAATACGTGTGATGGCAGCCGCTGGCAGTATAGTGAAATATAATGTTCGATAAATTCAATTTCATCCAGGAGATATATCTTTTCATCAGTTGGCCCTGGTAAACTATGCCGCATCAGTTCCGACAGCGATAAAATATGATCCGCAACAGGTTTATCAATTTTTCTCACTTCATTATAAATAAAGTTAAGCGTATTAAATAACATGTGGGGATTGATCTGCGATTTCAAAAGGTCGTTTTCTGCCTTTATTATGTCTGCACGTAACTTTTCTTCTTCCTTTTCGGCGACAGCACGTGCATATTTCATTTTGTGAATTCTTTTCGACTTTTTATAGAATTGCAATACAAGCCAGTATCCGGTACTCGCTCCAAGAATTAAAATTCCCCTGTAAATATTTGAATATATAAAGACCGAACTTGAGGCTGTCCATGTAGATTTTATATCCAGTATATAAAGTATAAAATGAATAAGAATATTGAGGCAGAACAAGACCATTAATTCGAGTAGGGTTGCCATAAACAGGAAACCCCATCTCATGCCGGGAGCATGTGCAGCCGGGACTAATACTCTATAACAATGAAAATAGAACAGACTTATATAGAGCGAATAATGGAGCAGGTAGTCAATAAAATGGGCAAATTTACCCGATATGGCACCGGCTAAAGTAACTTCATACAGGATATATAAACCCCAAACAAGGATATGCACCAGTATAGTTAAATACCGGGTTTTTCGAATACGCTTAGCCTGCAATACCGGCATAAAACCTTATTAAATCAGCAGTTCGGGTAATAAATTATCCTTGCACAAATAAGAGCAGTATTTTAGTTTAAAAGATAAAACTATGAACAAATTACAAAAAAAAGCAAAGGTACGGAAGCGGAAATGTTTTACGTATTCCGGAAGCAGGGTCCTAAACAGGAACTTTACAGATCCTACTACAGTGATCACAACCACGGTAACGGGGATCGGCAACTGACAAAAAAGCTCCTTCACAGGGGCTTTTTTTTATTTCTGCAATGCAATCAGGCGACTTAATTTTTATCCTTCCTGTTTGTACTGAAATTGTTTCTTTGATTTCGTGCTTATTTAAATTTAGAGATATACACTACTATTCGTTTTGTTTAAATTTTAACCATTCAGTTTTTTACCCTGCGCGCTCTTTTAAAACTGGAATTAGCAAGCACTGCTATGAACGGATTTTTTAAATTCTACAGAATTTTTTTGAGGATGGACACCCACCTGCAGCAGGTATTGGCTCTCCTTATTTTAATTGAAAAAAATCAGCATCGGGTTGTCCCGCAGGTAAATAGCATTCTGCTTGATAAACAGGATGTAATGCAGAAACTGCATATCAGTGAAAGTACCCTAAAACGCCGCCGATCCGACGGCACCCTGAAAGGAACCCTTATTAAGGGTAAATATTATTACAGCGAAGCGGATATTGGTGAATTATTTCGGTAGGATTGTACAGATGATATAAATCTTAATGGTTTGCCCCTGAGCAACGTTCTTGTAACAGGGTATGATAAGCCTTACCTAAATCTTTAATGTCCAAACAAACAGATCTCTCCTCGCGGGCAAATCTTGTACTAATTCAGAATATTCAATTCGCTCGTCGAGATGACGGTAATAATAAATTTCCGTTGATTTAGGCCTTAAATAATTTACGGGACCAAATTAAAACCTGTCATCCCGAATGAATATGAGGGATCTTATTGCAGAAGAGATGAGGTCTATTTATAAAAATATATTGACAACAGACTTTCTGGTTTCTTTCTGATAAGGTCCCTCAGCTGCGCTATCGGGATGACAAAACATTTTGAATTGCTTTGGATTTTTGCTGGTCATGGCACGGGGTCCCGGATCAGGTCCGGGAA
>JAKFCV010000016.1:0-57228 GCA_036676435.1 Pedobacter sp.
CCAACCTGCCGCAGCGCTTGCTTTGAGCAGCACTCAAACCAATGTAAACTGCTTTGGGGAAAGCACGGGTGCGATTGATTTAAGTGTAACTGGCGGGACCAGTCCGTATACCTATTCCTGGAGTAATTCGGCGACTTCGGAGGATCTGACCGCACTAGCTTCAGGCTCCTACACCGTGACCGTTACGGATGCCAAAGGATGCACAGTTTCCAAAACTATTACCATCACCCAGCCAACAGCGGTCCTTGCTTTAAGCAGCATCCAAACCAATGTGAACTGCTTTGGAGAAAGTACTGGTGCAATTGACTTGAGCGCAGCAGGCGGAACAGGACCATACACTTATTCCTGGAGTAATTCGGCAACTTCGGAGGATCTTACCGCACTGGCTTCAGGCTCCTACACGGTGACCGTTACGGATGCCAAAGGATGCACAGTTTCTAAAACCATCACCATATCCCAACCCGCAGTGGCACTCACACTGAGCAGCACCCAAACCAATGTAAACTGCTTTGGAGAAAGTACTGGTGCAATTAATCTGACTGTAGCAGGAGGGACCGGGCCGTATACGTATTCCTGGAGTAATTCGGCAACGACACAGGATCTAAGCGCACTTACAGCAGGAAACTATACCGTTACAGTCACCGATGCCAAGGGTTGCACAATTCGGCAGACAGTCAAATTGATTGAAACAGAAAAATTAAGCGTATCCTTTAAAGTGACTAAAACAACCTGTAAAAATTCTGCGGACGGAACTATTTCCAGCATAATAAGTGGTGGAACTGCCCCCTATAAAATCATATGGAACAATAACACCTCATTAAACAGCATGGAGCTTAAGAATGTTCAGGCAGGCGTTTACGAAATCCGGATTGTTGATTCAAAAGGTTGTGTCCTGACTGCCAAAGCCGAAATTCTTCATGGTGATTGTATGCCAGTAGCTATGGATGATAATTTTAAGGTGAACCAGGATCTTACTTTAATTGCGGATGTTTCCCCTAACGATAAGGATCCGCAAGCAGAAAACCTCTCTTTTATCAAATTAACAGATCCGAAAAACGGGAAGATTATTTTCAATAAGGATGGTAAGTTTTCATTTATCCCGGACAGCGGTTTCTTTGGTGCGACGAATTTTTCATATCAGATTTGTAATGTTACAGGCCTTTGCCATACGGCAACGGTGTTAATAAATGTAGTACCGTATACAATTGTTAACCTGAGCCCGGAATTATCTTCGGTTCGTGAAGGAAGAAAGATCAGTATAACTGCCCGGTTACTCCGTCCATTTAAAGAAGACGTTACCATTACTGTAGCCTTCAGCGGGCTTGCGGAAAAGGAAAGGGATTATCTCGTTTTGGATAATTATCAAAGTCTTACCATTCCTAAAGGGGCAGTTTCTACCACACAAAAAATGACTATTGCAGCTTTAAATGATGCTTTTGATGAGGATGATGAAGATATTATCATGAAAATTCTGACCGTTTCTCATCCGGATGTCTATATCGGAAAAGGAGCAGTTGCAATAATAAATGATATTTATCCGGCACCACCTGTTTTGGACGAAGCGAAAGGTGAACCAGATAACAAGGATATAGTAGCAGATCCTCTTTTATCCCCTAATGGTGACGGGAATGGCAATGAATTCTTCACGATCAGAAATATCGAAATGTATCCGGATAATGAAGTGCTAATTTTTAATCGCTGGGGGAATGAGCTGTTTTATCAGAAAGCATATAATAATTCGGATAAAGTGTTCAACGGACATTCGAACAAGGGCATTCTTGCAAATACGGGAAGTCCATTGCCTGATGGCGTTTATTTTTATATTGTCAATACCTACCAGGCCGAAGGCTCCGGAAAAGTCAAAAAGGTTAACAGGGGATATCTTATTCTTAAGAGATAGACCAGCGGCAAACAGGCCCTGTATCAGCAATTATATCCGGAATAATTATGTGGCATAGAGCTTGTCTGAAGAACCTGGTTAGATAAGGAGTTAACCTTTATCATTTAACAATTACGGTCATTGGTTTTTTAAAATGCTTATTAAGCTTTAATGACGATATTTGACCTTACAAAAATTCATAAAATGATTAAATTTAGATTAATAGTTTCGGGTTTGGCATTAACAACTATGTTTTCCGCTTGTAATCAAACTGAAAATAAGGCTAAGGTTCAGGAAAAAGACTCCATAACTGTGGCCGCAACTGCACCTCCTCAGATTAAAGACAGCAATACTGCAGGGGTTTATACTCATTATGTCCATTTAAAGGACGCCTTAGTTGCATCGAACACTTCAGAAGCACAAAAGGCTGCTAAAGAATTGTCTGTAGCCCTTGTTAAGATAGATGGTTGTGAAAACACGGCTGCTCTTTCAACAAAAATTTCTGAAGCTTCAGATATTAAAGCCCAGCGCCAGCACTTTACCGCATTGAGTTCCGATATCATAGCGATGCTTAAACACACTGAGCTTACTTCCGGAAACATGTATGTCCAATATTGTCCAATGGCTAATGAAGGTGACGGAGCTTATTGGCTCGCATCCGAGACCGATATTAAAAATCCTTATTATGGTGAGGAAATGCTGAATTGCGGAGAAGTAAAAGAAACCATAGGAACTAAATAGATCCGTCTTTTTTAATAATCTATTCGTTTTATCTTATTCGTTCCAGGGAGTAAACCCTGAAAATTATTCGCGCTTAAAGTTATTTTTTGTTATTAACAAAAAAATTGCAAAACCTTTAAGGAAAACTACCTCATAAACGAGCTTATTTATTAGTTTTGTCTTATAAATTCCAAAATTAATATGTCAGAATCAGCATCCTTAAAGATAGGAGAAAACACGTACGACTTACCGGTAATTACCGGTACGGAAGGAGAAAAAGCTATTGATATTTCAAAACTTCGCGATATAAGCGGTTTTATTACCCTGGATTCTGGTTATAAAAATACAGGCGCTACCAAAAGTTCCATCACCTTTCTGGATGGAGAGGAAGGAATATTAAAATACAGAGGTTATTCTATCGAAGAACTGGCAGGAAAATCCACTTTTATCGAAGTAGCCTATCTTCTGATCTATGGTGATTTACCTACTCAGACCCAGATCAATGCTTTTCAGTCTGATATTTCAAGACACACACTGGTTCATGAGGATATGAAGAAGTTTTTTGATGGCTTCCCTTCAAAATCTCATCCGATGGGTCAGCTTTCTTCACTGATTTGTTCATTGTCTTCATTTTATCCTGAGTCATTAAATTCAAAGCAAACTCCTGAAGAGCAGAACCTTACTATCATCAAGCTTTTTGCAAAAATGACCACGGTGGTTTCATGGATATATAAAAAGTCTCTGGGGCACCCTATCATTTATCCGCAAAATCGCCTGGATTATGTAAGCAATTTCCTCAACATGACTTTTGGTCAGCGTACTGAAGAAATTGAAATTGACCCGGTGGTTGTTTCCGCTATGAACGTGTTATTTATCCTTCATGCAGACCATGAGCAGAATTGTTCCACTTCAACCGTAAGGATGGTTGGTTCATCAGATTGTAATCTGTATGCATCAATTTCTGCCGGGATCTCGGCTTTATGGGGGCCGCTTCATGGAGGAGCTAACCAGGCTGTGATAGAAATGCTGGAGCAGATCAAAAATGATGGCGGAGATACTGATAAATGGATCAACAAAGCAAAGGATAAAAATGACAATTTCCGTTTAATGGGATTTGGACACCGGGTATATAAGAACTTCGACCCTCGCGCCAAAATTATTAAGAAAGCATGCGATGAGGTTCTGGAGAAACTGGGGATTGATGATCCGGTTTTAGATATTGCTAAAAAACTTGAGGCCGCAGCCTTAAATGATCCTTATTTTGTTGAACGCAAATTATACCCTAATGTTGATTTTTATTCAGGCATTATATACCGTGCTTTAGGGTTTCCAACGGATATGTTTACCGTTCTGTTCGCTTTAGGGCGATTGCCGGGTTGGATTGCCCAGTGGAAAGAAATGCGTGAGAATAAGGAGCCTATCGGACGTCCCCGACAGATTTACACGGGAGAGGTGAAGAGAGAATTTGTTGATATTGATAAACGATAGAAATACCATAAAATTGAAAAGCAGCTTTATATTTAAAGCTGCTTTTTTTATGACCTATAGATTTTAGATCTATACCAGGATTCCTGCAATCGTTGCCGATAAGTAGGAGGCAAGGGTTCCGCAGATCAGTGCCCTCATTCCCAGCTTGGCAAGGTCAGTTCTTCTTTCAGGTGATAGTTCGCCAATTCCTCCAACCTGTATAGCTATCGAGCTGAAATTGGCAAATCCGCATAGGGCGAAGCTGGTTATCAGGATAGTTTTAGGGTCCAGAGTATCCTTTATTTTAGCCAGATCCAGATAGGCAACAAATTCATTGATCACCATTTTTGTGCCCATAAGTGATCCTGCTACCTGTACATCCTTTCCCGGTACACCCATCGCATAAGCGAAAACTGAAAAGAGCGATCCCAGTATCTGGTTCAAACTTAAAGTCTGCAGATTGATCCCTATAAAGGAAAGGGACATTCCTAAGCTGCTCAGTCCAAAACCAATTTTTCCGAGTACGAAATCGATCAGGGCGATAATTGCAATAAAACCGATAAGCATTGCCACAACGTTCAGGCCTACCTTTAAGCCATCACTGGCTCCATGTGAAATTGCATCAACCAGGTTTGCATTTGTTTTTTTGATCTCCAGTGATACTCTGCCTTTGGTCTCTGAAATTTCAGTTTCAGGCCAAACAATCTTTGATATCACCAGGGCCGCAGGTGCTGCCATCAGACTTGCTGCAATAAGATATTCCGCCGGAACGCCAAGGGCGATATAAACCGCCATAACCCCGCCTGCAATACAGGCCATGCTCCCGGTCATGGAGGCCAGCAGTTCTGACATCGTCATTCCTTTCAGATAGGGCTTGATCATGATCTGTGCTTCAACCTGACCAACAAAGGCACTGGCCACATTTGAAAGCGCTTCTGATCCGGAAACCCCCATTAATTTATACACTATATAAGCGATGAATTTTACTATTCGCTGCATAATTCCCAGGTAATAGGCCACACTAACCAGAACCGCTACAAAGATGATTGTTGGAATTATATTGAAAAAGAAAATAAATTCATTACCGCTCCCAAATGCCTGATTCATATTGGCAGTATTAACAAGAGGACCAAATACGAAGGCGGCTCCTGCCTGAGAAAAATTAAGGATTTTTGTAACGGCGTCACCAAGCCATGAAAAAATAGTTTTACCAAGAGGTATCTTAAGAATAAATACTGCAAGGGATATTTGAATTGCTAACCCGGAAAGAACCAGTCTGTAATTAATAGCTTTTCTATTGTTGGACATTAAAAATGCGATGCCAAAAATTAAAACGACGCCCATGAGGCCGGTGAATCTTCCCATATGGAATTTAAATTCTTAAATTAATCGTGGAATTTAGAAATAAGATTGGAAATAAAAATCTTTTGAAGCAGTTTTCATGAAGATTTTCGTCTGGAAAGTTCATCGCGGATCTTTGCCGCTTTTTCATATGCCTCATCAGCGAGGGCATCTTTTAACTTTTGTTTCAGCTCGTCTTCGCTTAATGAACCGTAGTTTAATGTTGCTGAAGCAGCTTTTTCTTCCGTTGGGGGTTCAATGTTTTCGAGAAAAACAAATTCATTCCCTTCGATGACAATCCCGGCTGTAGCCAGAATGAACTCATAGGTATAGATAGGGCATTCAAACCGTACGGCCAAAGCGATCGCATCAGAAGTTCGGGCATCAATTTCAGATGTCTTTTTGCCGTCGTTGCAGATCAGCTTTGCATAAAAAATGCCATCCACTAGATTATAGATGATCACTTCCTGGATACTCACATGATAGGCGGAGGCGAAGGATTTAAACAGATCGTGGGTAAGCGGGCGGCTGGGTGTCATCTTTTCGATCTCAATCGCAATAGCCTGTGCTTCAAACCCTCCGATTATGATGGGCAGTCTTCTGCGGCCGCTGACTTCACCGAGTACCAGTGCATAAGCCCCGGACTGTGTCTGACTGTAAGATAATCCAACAATATCTAATTTTATCTTTTTCATTAAAAAAGCTTAATGTATGAGAATTTAATTCCCATGCATGTGACATATTTCAGGAGTGTGATTTATAAGCTTTTATCGCTTCTGTTAATTTAGGAACTACTTCGAATGCATCGCCAACAATACCATAATCAGCCACTTTGAAGAAAGGGGCCTCCGGATCCTTATTGATTACAACTATTGTTTTTGATGAACTTACTCCCGCCAAATGCTGAATAGCGCCGGAAATTCCCACTGCGATATATAAATTAGGGCTTACGGCAATTCCTGTCTGGCCAACATGCTCTTCGTGAGGTCTCCAACCCGCATCAGAAACAGGCTTGGAGCAAGCTGTGGCCGCACCCAGTGCATCTGCAAGTTCTTCGAGCATAGGCCAGTTTTCAGGACCTTTAAGGCCCCGTCCACCGGATACAACCATTTCAGCATCAGGCAATGCAACTTTATCCGTAGCACGAACAATTTCAGTAATTACTGTGCGGAAATCGCTGTCTTTTATCTCAGGCTGGAAATCTTCGACCTTTGCTTCGGTCCCGTTTTCCGTTACGTGATAGGAATTAGGATTTAAGGAAATAATTTTAATAGGTGAGCTTAATTTTACGTAGGCAAATGCTTTTCCTGAGAAGGCGGTTTTCTTTACCAGGAGAGAATCGTTTTCAACTTTAGGAAGTTCAACAGCCGAATCCGCAAGACCTGCCTGTAATTTTACTGAAATCCGGGGGGCAAGACCTTTTCCGCTAAATGAATTGGCTAGTATAACCACACTGGCATTTTCTTTTTCAGCTGCCTGAGCAACCACGGAAGCATATGCCTGATTTACAAAAGTTTTTAATTTTTCATGGGAAACATTAAGAACCCGGGCAGCTCCGTATTTTCCAAGATTGCTTAGATTTTCCGGTTTTACTTCTCCGATTGAAATTGCCAAAAGTTCTGTTTTTAACAGATCGGCAAGGGCCCTGGCATATGAGACTACTTCGAAAGTAGACTTTTTGAATTTGCCTTCAGCATTCTCAACATATACTAAAACTGACATAGTTGTTCTTTTATCCCTAGGGGAATTTAATTTATAAACAGGATTAAATAACTTTTGCTTCTGTATGTAATAAATTTACCAGCTTTTCTGTTTCATCCGCTGTTAAAATAGTTACAGAACCTCTGGGAGCAGGAATAGAATAGGATGTAAAATCAACTAGTTTTTCTATATCTGTCGCATCAATAACTTCCAATGGCTTCGTACGGGCTGACATGATGCCGCGCATATTGGGGATCCTTGGCTCGGCTACACCTTCAGCACAACTTGTCACTAAAGGAAGAGGAACTTTTAAAAGCTCTTTTCCGCCTTCAATTTCCCTTTCAAGACTGGCGGAATCTCCATCGATAACAATCTTTTTTATAATGGAAACTGATGGGATGTCTAAAAATTCACCAAGCATAGCGGCAACCTGTGATCCATTGAAATCGATGGATTCACGGCCGGTAAGAATAAGGTCAAATCCTTTACCTTTGGCATATTGGGCGATCTGGAAGGCAACAAAATAAGCATCACGTGGAGCTGCATTTATCCTGACTGCATCATCGGCGCCAATTGCTAGAGCTTTTCTTATGGTAGGTTCAGAACTGCTTTCTCCCACATGAATGACGGTAACACTACCTTTTCCGCCCTCTGACAACTCAATAGCACGGGCCAAAGCAATTTCATCATAAGGGTTCAAAATAAATTGAACGCCAGCTGTATTGAATTGTGTATTATCAGCGCTAAAAGTTATTTTTGTTGTTGTATCGGGTACGTTACTGACACAAACTAATACTTTCATATAGATTTCTGTTTTTGCAAATCTAGTTAAAAAAGCCAAATTAAAATGCATCATATCCGATTACAAAAGCTTTTGGATTTTATCAAAAATGAGCCTGATGATCCCTTCCTGAAATATGCGCTTGCAACTGAATATTTGAATGCGAATGAAACAGAATTAGCCCTTCAATACTATGAGGATCTGATAAGCAATCATCCTGATTATGTGGGTACTTATTATCATCTTGGTAAATTATACGAAACACTTGATCGTAAAGATGATGCGCTGAACATTTACAAAATGGGTATGGAAATTACCCGAAAAGTAAAAGATATGCATGCCTTTTCGGAATTGCAGGCAGTTTATAATTCCGCCTCAGGTCTGGATTACGAAGACGACTGATAAAATATGCTGAGAAAACGCCATCTGATCTTCCTGAGTGATATAATATGGTATACTCTTACGGCCTTCGGGGGAGCTCAGGCACATATTGGAATGATGCTCAGAAATTTTGTGAACAAGCGCGAATATATTTCCGAAAAGGAATTGCTGGAACTCAATGCGCTAACTCAGATCCTTCCGGGGCCCTCATCTACCCAAACCCTGATTGGCATTGCATATAAAGTAGGCGGTCTGCCTGTTGCATTGGTTACTTTTCTAATCTGGATACTTCCATCCACAGCCTTAATGTGTCTGGCGGTAGTAAGTTATACTATGCTGGGACAGAAAGAGCAATTTGATGAGGTATTAAAAATCATTCAGCCTATAGCAGTAGGTATAGTTGCATTTGCAGCATATACCTTTGGCCGCAAGATATTAAAAACCCGAACGGCCGTTTGGCTTGCGGCCGGTTCTTTAATTGCAACCCTGATCCTGAGAAATGCTTATGCCTTTCCTATTCTGATCCTGATCGGAGGGATCGTTTCATCCGCAATCGATACCCAAAAGGAGGAGGATGAACTCAGGGTTAAGCTCTTTTCAAATGTGAACCCCCGGAAAATTGCTTATTTTATTGGAGTTCTTTTATTATTTGCAGCTTTAGGAGCGATCATAAACCGAACATCACCCTTTAGTTTACCCATTCGTTTGTTTGAAAACTTTTACCGGAATGGGATTATGATATTCGGGGGCGGGCAGGTGCTCGTACCTTTTATGTATACTGAGTTTGTGGATATGAAAGCCTACCTGACTTCGGATCAGTTTCTTTCAGGATATGCTTTGCAGCAGGCTTTACCTGGTCCGACATTCTCTTTTACATCATTTGTAGGAGGGATGACGCTCAAAAATGCAGGTTATGGTATTTACGGACAGATATTAGGAAGTATTATCGCCGTTTTAGGAATTAATCTTCCTGGAGTGATCCTGATATTGTTCATTGTTCCCTTCTGGAATGATCTTAAGAAAATAACCAGAATAAAAAACTCCCTTTCGGGGATAAATGCGGTATCAGTAGGCTTTATGGGTGCAGCCTTTTTACTGCTTCTGCCACCCATAGGAATAAATGTATTATCCCTGAGCATTGTATTAGGCACCTTTTTGATTCTGGTATTTACAAGGATAAAAACACCCGTTCTGATCCTTACCGGAGTTTTGATAGGTATGCTGATTTAAACGTCACTGGCCTTAAAAAGGCGGCTCATCATCCATATCATCCATTCTCGATGGACGAATGATGAAATTGTTTGGTTTTTCAAAATCCTGTGAAGGTGCAATTCCTGCAAATGGGTTGGGATTGTTGGAAGGACTGCTGAAATCTTCCTCGAGGTCAACAAACTTTACAAACTTTCCAACGAAGCGCAGAGGAACGGTTCCTGTTTCACCATTACGGTGCTTTGCGATAATAACTTCCCCGATCCCCACGGTTGATCGCCCCTGCTCATCCTCGGTTAAACCATAGTATTCAGGCCGGTAAAGAAAGAGTACCATATCAGCATCCTGCTCAATTGAACCCGATTCACGAAGATCTGAAAGCATAGGCTTTTTACTTCCTCCCGGACGGTTTTCAACGGCACGGCTTAACTGAGATAGGGCAATAACCGGAACATTTAATTCTTTTGCTACAGATTTCAGAGCCCTGGAAATGCTACCGATCTCCTGTTCCCTGTTTCCTCCCTTGCCGTCGCTTTTTCCATGCATAAGCTGCAGATAATCAATAATGATCATCTGTATATCATACTGGGCCTTTAAACGCCGGCATTTTGCCCTGAATTCAAAGATGTTCAATGCAGGCGTGTCATCTATAAATAAAGGAGCTTCAGTAAGCTTTCCGATTTTGGAATGCAGCTGCTGCCATTCCCATTCGGCTAAATGACCTTTCCTTATTTTTTCCTGTTCAATTTCGGTTTCGCCGGATATCAAACGATTTACCAGCTGTACTGAGGACATTTCCAATGAAAAAAAGACAACCGGTTTGCCAAACTGAACCGCAGCATTACGGGCGCAGCTTAATACAAATGCAGTCTTTCCCATAGCCGGCCTTGCAGCAATAATCACGAGATCCGATGGCTGCCATCCTGAAGTTATCCGGTCAAGTGCAGTGAAACCTGAAGCTACGCCTGTAAGTCCGTCGACCTTATCTTTGATTTTTTCAAGGTTTTCAAGTGATTCCCGGATAATATCATCCATTTTCCTTGAATCCCGGCGTAAATTATTCTGGGCAATATCAAAAAGATTTTTTTCAGCATGATCCAGCAGGTCAAATATATCGGTCGTATCCTCGTAAGCATTACTGATAATCTCTGTGGATATCCTGATAAGCTCCCTCTGAATAAATTTCTGTGATATTATTCGTGCGTGATATTCGATATTTGCAGCTGAAGCTACACGGTTGGTAAGTTCGGTAATATAATAGGCCCCTCCGATGAGTTCCAGGTCGCCCTGCTGTCTGAGTTGAGCAGTAACTGTTAAAATATCAATAGGAGAGGACTTTTGAAACAAAAATTGTATGGCTTCAAAAATTTTCTGGTGACTGTCTTTATAGAAAACATCCGGCTTGAGAATATCAATTACTGCAGAAAGTGCATCCTTTTCAAGCATCAAAGCTCCTAAAACGGCTTCTTCAAGATCTAAAGCCTGAGGAGGTAATTTACCCAGTCCACTGGCCATTGTACTAAGCCGGCTACGGCGATCGGTTGCTAATGTATTTTTGTTGCTTCGGCTAAATTCCTGGTCCTTATCTAAACTCATAACAACAAAAGTATACAAAAAATGAAGTCAAGCATTTTTAGTTTTTCACAACCAAATTATTTAGTAAAACACACTATTTGGATTTACCCGTTCAAAACGCTTTTTTGTTAACACTGAATGTTGAAAAGATATGCATTACTGAAAAATGTACTCCTGATGCCAGATTAATCGCAATGTTAATAACTTTTTAGGATGTTAATAACAGGATTTCCACTATTAAAAAAATATGCTGATTCAGATGAAAATAGAAATTATATCTAACTTGGCCAATTCAAAAAAATCAGCATATGAACACTAACTCTTTTAACAGGAAACGTGAATTCCCTCCGCACGAGTCAAACCAAATGGTATTTGGGATCAGGGCAGTGATTGAAGCGATCAAAAGCGGAAAAGAGATAGAAAGTTTGTACCTGCAAAGAGGCCTTACCGGCGACATTATGCTTGAACTCCGCAGTTTGCTTAAGGAACAGGAACTGGGATTTCAGCTTGTGCCGGTTGAAAAACTGAATCGTTTAACTCCGAAAAATCATCAGGGTGCCGTTGCCTTTATTTCCCCTATAACTTATGAGAAGATCGAGAATGTAATTCCTGCGATTTACGAAAGAGGAGAGGTGCCGCTTATTTTAATGCTTGACGGGATAACAGATGTGAGGAATTTTGGAGCTATTGCAAGAACGGCTGAATGTGCGGGTGTGCATGCTATTGTCGTTCCTTCCAAGGGATCAGCTCAAATAAATCCGGATGCGATAAAAACTTCTGCAGGAGCTTTGTATAAAATCCCGGTTTGCAGGCATGACAGTTTAAGCAAAACTGCCAGGTTTTTACAGGAGTCGGGGCTTCAGCTGGTTGCCTGTACAGAAAAAACAAATGATTTTCTGTACCAGCCGGATTACACTGTCCCAACGGCTGTGATTCTGGGATCAGAGGAAGACGGAATTTCAACCGACCTGATCCGTATATCTGACCATTTAGCTAAAATTCCCATGTTTGGTGAGATCGAATCGCTGAATGTTTCTGTTTCTGCAGGTATCCTGTTATATGAAGCCGTAAGGCAAAAAATGCTTGCTAAATAAAGTCGGCACCAAATCTCTGCTTTACATCCCCTACAATTTGCTTGATCTCCTGTTCCTGATCCCGGGGGCATATTAACAGCGTGTTGTTATCTTCCACCACGATGAAATCGTGCAAACCCTGAAGAATTACAAGTTTCCCCTTCGGCATTTTTACCATACAATTGGATGAATCATACATGATTACCTTTTCCGATGGAATAACCGCATTTCCTACATAATCCTTTTCAGAAAGATCATAAACTGAAGCCCAGGTTCCCAGGTCAGACCAGCCGAACTCGGAAGGGAGAACATATACATTATCTGCCTTTTCCATAATACCATAATCGATAGATATATTGGTGCATTGTGAAAATGCTGACTGTATAAATTCCCGCTCATGAGCGGTGTTATAATGCGTTTCGCCTTCATTGAAAATATCATTCATTTCAGGCAGATATTTGGCGAACGAGTTGAGAATATTCTTTACTGACCATACAAAAATGCCGGCATTCCATAGGAAATCACCACTTTGAACAAAAGTTCTTGCCAGATCGGCATTAGGTTTTTCCGTAAACGTCTTAACCATGTAAAAATCATCTTCGATCGTTTTGGTATTATACTGAATATATCCGTACCCTGTGTCGGGTCTTGAAGGTTTGATCCCCAGGGTGATCAGGCAATCGTTTTTTGCAGCAGCATCAAGAGATTTATTGATGCTTCTTTCAAAGGCTTCGCTGTCAAGGATCAAATGATCTGAGGGGGCAACAACGATTGATGCATCCGGATTTAATTTACGAATCTTATGACAGCCATAGGCTATACAGGGTGCCGTGTTTCGCATGATGGGTTCACCCAGGATCTGATTTTCCGCAAGTAAGGGAAGCTGTTCCTTTACAAGTGAGATGTAGATTTCATTGGTAAGTATGAATATGTTTTCTTTTGGTACAATCTTGAGAAAGCGTTCATAGGTTTGCTGAATGAGAGTCTTACCTGTTCCTAGAATATCAATAAATTGCTTTGGGTGGCTGGTACGGCTAATTGGCCAGAATCTGCTGCCAATACCGCCTGCCATAATTAGAGCGTAATTGTTTTTCATGATGTTTTAAATACTGTTAAATAATACCTTCTTTTAACAGGTCGTGAAGATGAAGAAAGCCTTCGAATTTAGTTTCGGAACCAACCAGGATCTGAGTAATATTATTAACCCGCAGAACTTCAAGTGCGTTTACTGCAAGTTCATTCTTATCAATATATTTTGGTGTCTTAGTCATAATATCACTTGCCGTTAAGCCATCAATGCTACTGTTTTTTTCCAGCATTCTCCTTATATCGCCATCTGTAATGATGCCGCGAAGCAGACTGTCATCGACAACAGCTACGGCACCCAATCTGTTTTTTGTGATCTCAATGATGACTTCTTTAACAGTGGCCTGCGAAGATACATATGGTTTTTCATTCTGGGATGAAAGGTCTTCCACTTTAAGATATAAACGTTTTCCAAGGGCTCCCCCTGGATGATATTTTGCAAAATCCTTGCTGCTGAACTCCCTGCACTCCAATAAACATACTGCCAATGCGTCACCCATAGCCAATTGGGCAGTTGTACTGCTTGTCGGAGCAAGATTATGAGGACATGCTTCAACCTCAACTGAGGTATCTATTATCCAGTCGGCTTGTTTCGCTAAGAAGGACTGGATATCGCCAACCATCGCAACCAGCTTATTACCACCATGTTTAAGTAATGGAACTAACACTTTTATCTCGGGAGTATTACCGCTTTTGGAAATACAGATAACAAGATCGTTCTGCTGGATCATTCCCAGATCACCGTGTATGGCATCTGCTGCATGCATGAAAATGGCAGGGGTTCCAGTCGAATTAAATGTTGCAACAATCTTTTGTGCAATTATAGCGCTCTTTCCTATACCCGTAACAATAACACGGGCATTTAGGTACAAAATTTGATGTACTATTTCCGAAAAATCATCGTTTAAGAGGTTTGATAGCCTAATTATCCCTTCAGCTTCAGTGAGTAGAGTTTTTTTTGCTATTTGTACAATTTCACCCTTGCTTTTCAAATGCGATTTATTTTTTATTAAATGTTAATTTATCGCAAAAATATGTTATTTTGAATATTATTATGATCCATTTTCAATTTTTTCCAGATAAACAATGGAAATAAACAAATCCCTTTTCGATAACTTACAGAATTTTTTTGGCTTTGATAACTTTAAGGGCGACCAGGAAGCGATAATTACCAGTATACTACAAAAGAAAGATACGTTTGTTATAATGCCCACAGGTGGCGGTAAATCCATCTGTTACCAGTTGCCTGCTTTAATGAGTGAAGGGACTGCAATTGTAATTTCTCCTTTGATCGCTCTGATGAAAAATCAGGTAGATCAGCTCAGAGCTTTTGGGGGTACCGACAGCATTGCTCATTTTCTCAATTCATCCCTGAATAAATCGGAAATAACTAAAGTAAAAGAAGATGTTACCAATGGAGAAACCAAACTTCTGTATGTAGCCCCCGAATCTTTAACTAAACCCGAGAACGTCGAATTTTTAAGAGGAATCTCAATCTCTTTTGTCGCCGTAGATGAAGCCCACTGTATTTCAGAGTGGGGTCATGATTTCCGGCCCGAATACCGCAGGATCCGTCAAGTTATAGATAATATAGGAGATAATATTCCCATCATTGCTCTAACAGCTACAGCAACTCCTAAAGTACAGCAGGATATTCAGAAAAACCTGCAGATGAACAATGCCTCCCTTTTCAAATCTTCATTTAACCGGCCTAATTTATTTTATGAAGTTCGCGCCAAGCGGAATGTCATTAAAGAAATTGTCAGGTATGCTAAAATGAATTCAGGCAAATCAGGTATAGTTTATTGCCTGAGCAGGAAGAAGGTTGAAGAAGTAGCGGAAGCCCTTAAGTTGAACGGTATAAAGGCCCTTCCTTATCATGCAGGGCTGGATCCAAAAACAAGAGCCGAGACCCAGGATAATTTCCTGATGGAAGATGTGGATGTAATTGTTGCTACGATCGCCTTTGGTATGGGTATCGATAAACCAGATGTTCGTTATGTCATCCATCACGACATTCCAAAAAGTATGGAGGGTTACTATCAGGAAACAGGCAGGTCCGGACGTGATGGTGGTGAGGGAATATGTGTTGCCTTTTATTCCCAGAAGGATATTGATAAGCTTACCAAATTCATGAAGGATAAGCCTGTTTCTGAAAGGGAAATAGGAACTCAGATTTTAAAGGAGGTGATCGATTATGCCGAATCTTCAGTTTGCAGGCGTAAACAAATTCTGCATTATTTTGGTGAAAACTTTAATGAGACAGGCTGCAATAATATGTGTGATAATTGTAGGCATCCCAAGAAGTATTTTGATGCAGAGGCTCCGCTGGGTAAGGTATTAACTCTTATCCGTGATTTCGGTGAAAAATTTGATGATCAGTACATAATCAACATTATGATGGGTGTTGAAAATGCCCAGGTTTCGGCTTACGGTCATGATAAATTGCCCTTGTTCGGTTCAGGTAAAGAAGAAGGGGAGATCCTTTGGAAATCCCTGATGCGTCAGGCGGTTCTTAATAATTATGTACAAAAGGATATAGATAATTACGGTCTATTAAAATTAACCCGATCCGGGAAGTCATTCATAGAAAATCCTCATTCGCTAAAGTTTATACTTAATTATTTGATGGATACGGCAGAAGATGAAGTTGAAGAATCACTCCAGCAAAGCGGTGCAGTGGATACCCAGCTTTTATCTATGATTAAAGATCTCCGGAAAAAGATCGCAAAACAGAAAAATCTGCCTCCTTTCGTTATTTTCCAGGACCCTTCTCTAGAAGAAATGTGCACGCATTATCCTGTATCCCTGGATGAACTCAAACAGATACATGGAGTTGGTTCGGGAAAGGCCTTGAAGTTCGGAATGCCATTCACAGAGCTCATTAAAAAATATGTTGAGGATAATGAAATAGACCGCCCGGTCGACCTGGTGATTAAAAGCGCTGCTAATAAGTCGGCACTTAAGGTTTCAATTATTCAGAATATCGACAGGCAGATTGCATTAGAAGATATAGCATCAGCCAAGGGAATTTCATTTGACGAGATTTTAAAAGAGCTCGAAACTATCGTCAACTCTGGAACAAAACTTAATCTGAACTATTATATCGATGAAATTATAGAGGAGGACAGGCAGGATGAGGTATTTGACTATTTCAGGGGAACCGAAGTGGATTCAATAGAAAATGCATTGTCGGAGCTTGGTACAGATGATTATACCCGGGAAGAAGTGCAATTAATGCGTATTAAATTTTTATCCGAACTAGGAAATTGATGATAGAGAATATTCCCGGGATCAAACATACTCAGACAAATAATTTTTTCCTTATGGCCGGACCCTGCGTTATCGAAGGGGAGGAAATGGCAATGAAAATTGCTGAAAAAATTATTTCAATTACAGACAGGCTACAGATAGCCTTTATTTTCAAAGGCTCCTACCGTAAAGCTAACCGCTCACGTCTTGATTCCTTTACCGGCATCGGGGATGAAAAGGCGCTAAAAATTCTTGCAAAGATTAATCGTGAGTTTGGTGTACCAACCGTAACTGATATTCATGAAAGCCACGAGGCTGCCATAGCTGCAGAGTTTGTAGATGTTTTACAGATCCCTGCATTTTTATGCAGGCAGACTGATCTGCTTATAGCAGCGGCTAAAACAGGGAAAACCGTGAATGTAAAAAAGGGCCAGTTTCTTTCAGCCGGATCGATGAAATTTGCCGTCGAAAAAATTCAGGATATGGGTAATCCTAATGTAATCCTCACAGACCGTGGAAATACATTCGGCTATCAGGATATCATAGTAGACTTTCGCGGAATCCCGGAAATGAGAAGTTTTGGTGTTCCCGTAGTGATGGATTGCACACATTCCCTTCAGCAGCCCAATCAACCAGGCGGAGTAACAGGAGGGAAGCCAGCCCTGATAGAAACGATCGCGAAAGCTGCTATTGCAGTTGGCGCAGATGGATTATTTATTGAGACTCACCCTGACCCCCTGAAGGCAAAATCTGACGGAGCCAACATGCTTCAGCTGGACAGCCTTGAAGATCTGTTAATAAAGTTGATTAGGGTAAGATCCGCCATTTTATAAAATAACGGATCTTACCTGTTTACCTGTTTTTACCTATTTTGAGTAGATGTTTTTCTGAAGCCACAAAACGCTTGAAGCAGGATCCTCTATATTATTAGCACCATCCTGTTCAATAAAAGTATGCTTTACACCGGAAAGCTGTGAATTGGCATATATATGCTTAAAATTAACCTTTCCCTTACCAACCGGGCATGGCTTTCCGGTATCCTTGTCCAGGTCTTTTACATGCCATAAGGGAAAACGATTCGGATATTGTTTAAACAGGGCAACCGGGTCTTTACCCGCAGCCGTTGCCCATGCCAGATCCAGTTCCATGAATACTTTTTTCTTGTCTGTATTGCTCAATACATAATCAAAAGCACTTATTCCTTCAACTTCAGTAAATTCCGACTGATGATTATGATAAGCAAACTTCATTTTGTTTTTGGCCGCAAGATCACCCGCTTTAACAAAAACTTCAGTGGTTCTTTTTATCTCATCCATATTTGAAATAGCGGAACTGGAACATACAACCCAGCTGCAGCCTCCTTCTGCCGCCTCATCCACAATTTCCTGGAGATTATCCCTTAGATTTCGTGATCCTGGCCGCTGGTTCTGAGCATTTGACCGCGGCAGTCCTCCTACGTGGTTTCCTACCCATTTTAAATCCAGGTCATTAGTCATAGCAGCAAATTCTTTAGCCTTATGTCCATAGTATAATCCACCGGCACCAGTGGCCGTTTCGAGCTCCTTAATTCCTATTTCTGCTATTTGTTTCAATACTGCCCTCGTATCTGCACCTGGCATATTAAGTAAAGCTCCAATGGTGTAGAGCTGTATGCCCAATGGCGGATATTTTAATTTATACTCATTTAAGGGGTAGCCTTGCGCCCAGCGTGGTAACATACTTCCCAGAGCTAAAGCTCCGCTGATTTTTAAAAATGATCTTCTGTCTGACATATCTTTATTTTTTATGGTTTAGAGATCGTGTAAAACTGGTATCTGATAGCCCATTTAAATTCTTTCCCTGGTAAAGCATTAACTTTAATAAAAGGTTCCGGACTGAGTGTTGTCGGGACAGACCAAAACATAAAATTCGCAAGAGGCTTGTCGGATGTGATTCTTACAGCTGCGCCTGTCTTTTTATTCTCAACCTTTATATCATATTCCTCAACCCGATCACCGGTAAATCCTTTGGGATACTCCATGGTACTTTCACCTTTTTTTAATACACGTACGTAATTCATTTGTTTACCATTAAATGCAATCAGATCTTTTTTAGCTGATTCCGTACTGATCTCAAAAGGAAAAGTAACTGAAAAATCGGGTCCGGTGGGTTGGCTGTCAATTACGAAGAAATTATGGTTAAATACATTCGTTTCGATAGGTTTTCTTCCCATGTTTTTCAGGCTGTGTTCCAGTATAAGTTCAGGTTCACCTTTTGTTAGGCGGAGTGTTTTTTTATAGAGATAACCATAGCCGGAATCATCCCGGAGTTTGTGAATAAATTCTATCCTGTTTTTTTTGGTGCGGACCTTCCATTTTCCAGCATTAACTATTTCAAAAGGCCTGGAAAACCGATATGCATCTGTATTGACCTTGCGAAGTGTGCCTATTCCGATCTTGAGAAAGGTTCCGCCCGGAGCGGCTTCATTATATCCAATTGGATCAAAAGCCTCCACAGGCCCTGTTATTGCATCGTGTCTCAGGGGATCATGTTTGGGATACCATTCTCCAAAATATTCATGACCTTCATATTTTAAGCTGGAAACTATTCCGGCCCAATCAAATCTTGTGCTACGGTAAAATCCATTTTTAGAATGAGGCAGGTATAATTTTGCTTCAATCAGGCCATTTGATATTTCAGCTTCAGGATACTGGGCAAAGGCGGGTAAGCCTATCAAAAGAATAATAAAAAGAAAATAGTGTCTTATCATCAGGTGTTTATATTAATTCTATTTCCAACATGTGGGTAAAAAGGCCGGATTTGATGGTTCCATGCCGGGCCATTTAGAATTTTAAACTCTGTAGTGATCGGCCTTCCATTTTTTTATTGCCTGCTTTATATCTTTTCCGCTAAGCTTTTCTTGAATAGCCTTATGCATAAGATCTTGAAATTCTTCATCGCAAGCGAAGCGTAAAGCTATGATCTGGTCCATTTTTAACTCAGCAGGCAGCGTTTTACCTGTTATAAGATAGTGCCTGAAATTTTCTTCAGCACGAATAGCCCTGTCCTGTGCTTTGAGAGGAAAAATACGGGTATAACCATAGATAATCGATGTGCACACGAAAAGCAGCACGATCAGGCTTGCCGAATAAAGAGTTGGGGCATTCCAGGATTGGAATAGATTAATTACAGATCCGATCAGTCCGGCAACCAGAAGGACCAGGAGAATGCCATGATAGCCGATAACTATACGCGAGTGATTTTTGTAATTCTGTTCCATTTTATTGATTTTTAGTGATTTTAAATTCTGTTCTGCGGTTGTTTTTTCGGCCTTCTTCAGTTAAATTATCACTGACCGGAAGACTTTCCCCATAACCCTTAAAACTTAATTTAACAGCCGGTATCTTATTAACAATCAGGTAATTGAATACAGTTTTTGCCCGTTCTTCCGAAAGAAGTACGTTTGATTTTTCATCTCCTACATTATCCGTATGTCCGCCAATCTCAATTGAAACTCCGGGATTCTCCTTAAGAAATCGAATGAGCTGCTGAAGTTCTGATTTTGACTCCGGAAGCAGATCATACCGGTTGGTCTGAAAAAATATGTTATTTAATACAACCATTCCTCCAACCTTTATTTTTTGGAGGGGAACCTCTATTTGAAAGGGCTTGTTACCCAGCTTTGGATCGGGTGTGAAGTTATGGGAATAAAAAAGATAGCCGTCCTTGGATACATTCAGGCCAAAAGATTTTCCCGCCATCAGGGTTGCAAGAAACTCACCAGTCTCCGGATCAGTTACATCATCGAAAACGAAATTTCCTTGCTGGAGATTGATGATCTGAATTTGCGCATCCAGAACTTCTTTGGTCTCTTCATCATAAACCACACCCTTAACATAAGTGACTGCATTTGGTCTTGCTTTTTCCGGTAATTCAAAAGAATAGATATCCAATCCTCCGAACCCGCTGTTCTGTCTGGAGGCAAAAAAAGCAAGTTTCCCATTGCTGCTGATACTCAGACCGCTCTCTTCTCCAAAGGTATTTATTGGATAGCCAAGGTTTTCAGGCAATTTCCAGCTCTGAGGTTTTAGTGAAGTATCTTTCCGGCTTATGAATAGATCTTTGTTGCCTAATCCGGGCCATCCGTTGGATGAGAAATAGAGGCTTTCATCATCCGGATGAATAAAGGGTGATTGTTCATCATAAGCTGTATTTATATTGGGACCGAGATTTACCGGGGCGCTCCAGCCTGCATCAGAATTCAAATCTGACTTCCATATATCATAACCCCCGAAGCCGCCATTTCGTGTACTCACAAAATATAGAGTACGGCCATCAGCACTTATGGATGGCTGAGATTCCCATCCTGGGGTATTTATGGGCCCTCCGATGTTAAATGGCTTGCTCCAGCCTTTTCCTTCCCACTTTGATATATATATATCACACCTTCCCAGGCCATCCGGGCGGTTACAGCCCGTAAAAAACAAATAGTTTCCATCAGGGGAGATACATTGCGCACCTTCATTATAATTGAAGGTGTTTATATCGGTACTAAGATACTCGGCTGTGGCCCACTGATCATCCTTCTTTATACTTTTGTAAAAATCTTCATTCCGGTTTTTCTGCCGGGTAAAAATGATCATTTCTTCATCTGCGGTTATAACCGGTAAATATTCATCTTCCCTGGTATTGATTCCTGGTCCCATATTTACGGGTTTGAAACTCACGGGCTTTTTAACCGCTTCCAGACTGAACATACAGTCAGCCATATATTTGGCTGTTCTAATTTTACTTTCATTACTGAGCCCCGGAGATGCTGCATATTTTTTAAAATGCTGGAGGGCGTTGGAATAATCTCCGGTATTCAGTTCGCTCTCTGCAAGTCCGAAATAGGTAAAGGAATTGAATTCAGGATCGATCAGCAGTACCTTTTTATAGGCTGTAAGGGCTTTAGGATAATCGGCCAGTTTGCGGTATATATCACCAAGCTGCTGGTAAGCGGCAGGAAATTGAGGATCCAGGGTTATGGCCTTCTGAAGTTCAATAACCGCTTTGTCGTAAAGCTTATAGGTAATAAATTGACTGGCCTGTACGTATGACTTCTGAGCAAGCTTATTAGGAGAAGAAACCTGCTTTTGCCCATAAACCAGTCCCGGGAGAAGACATAAACACAAAAACAAAAATTTATTCATACTCGAAGATCCGACTGTTGTATGAAGGTAGAAAATATTCGTTAAAACCCTGTTTTTGATTAAGGGGAAATACCATGAAAAGATAATTAATATCTGATCCAGGCTATTTAAAGAGGATTAAGGGATGTTTAAATATTTATGAGTTTGCAGTGAAATTTCCCATTTGGGATTATTCATCACATATTCAATTATCAAGGGTGTTATTTCTGCAGATTTGGACCATTCCGGCTGAAGATAGAGTTTGCAATTTTCTGAAACCATTTTAGCATGTTCCTCGGCCCAGATAAAGTCACTTTTATTAAATACGATTACTTTTAGTTCGCCCGCTGCAGGTCCGATCTCAGGGCGTGGTGCTTTGAATTTTTTGGGTGAAAGACAGATCCAATCCCATGTACCCGAAAGGGGATAGGCTCCCGAAGTTTCAATAAAGGTTTTGATCCCTTTTTTTTGAAGTTCAGAAGTCAGGTAGTCCAGATTATAAATTAAAGGCTCGCCGCCGGTAACTACCACTGCTTTCCCTGGATATTTTGCAGAATTTTCAACGATCTGGTCTGCAGAGGTTAGGGGATGAAGTTCCGCATCCCAGCTTTCTTTTACATCACACCAATGACAGCCCACATCACACCCTCCCAGACGAATGAAATAAGCCGCTTTTCCCGAATGAAAACCTTCACCCTGAATAGTGTAAAACTCTTCCATTAAAGGTAATAATGTGCCGTCGGGTGGAATTTGATGTGCCATTTTGTAATTTAGGATGCAAATATACTTAAGTTAAATTATTGATGATCAATTTTAAGGTATTGAGACACCACACTGACAATCTGCCTAGGAATGAAATGGATTAAAATATTTTCTCCCGGAGTTTTCTTGCGGGATAATTTTATTGAAACGGTAACTATATCGGGTAAAAAGATATGCATTGTAAAAACCGATGATAAAATTTATGCTGTCCAGAACAAATGCCCTCATGCAGGTGCCGACCTTAGTAAAGGATGGTGCCAGGCAGGAAATCTCGTATGCCCTTATCATCGTCATGAATTTAATCTGGAAACAGGAAGGGGAGCTCCCGGTCAGGGGGATTACCTTAATAAATATCCCCTTGAGGTAAGAGCTGAAGGAGTATATCTCGGAATTGAAAAATCCTGGTGGAAATTTTGGGAATGAAATTAATAAATTTCTTTTTTAGCGGATGCTAATGTGTTTTTAAGCAATCCTACAATAGTCATCAGGCCAACTCCTCCGGGTACCGGAGTGATCCAGGAAGCTTTAGGTGCCACATTTTCAAAATCAACATCCCCAAACAGCTTATAACCTGATTTAGTAAGAGCTGAAGTTTCACGATTCATTCCGACATCAATGATCACAGCGCCATCCTTAACCATATCAGCAGTGATGAAGTTCTTTTTACCAATGGCTACAATTAATATATCGGCATCAAGAGTAAACTTGCGGATATCAGGTGTCCGGCTGTGACAGATGGTTACCGTACAGTTCCCGGGATTCGTGTTGCGGGCCATAAGAATGCTCATCGGAGAGCCTACAATATTGCTGCGTCCTACTACTACGCAATGTTTGCCGGAAGTTTCAATTCCATATTCCGAAAGCATTAATAAAATGCCATAAGGAGTTGCTGGCAGAAAAGAAGGAAGGTTCCGCTGCATACGCCCTAAATTAACGGGATGAAAACCGTCCACATCCTTTTCCGGTGAAATCCTTTCTGTTACCTTGTCGGCTGAGATATGAGCAGGCAGAGGAAGCTGAACCAGAATCCCGTCAGTGCCCGGATCCTGATTTACTTCTTCGATCTTATTTAATAATTCTTCTTCTGTAACAGTATTCTCAAAACGATAGAGAGTGGAGTCGAATCCTACCTTCTCACAATTCTTGATCTTACTTGCAACATAGGTTTCAGAACCCCCGTCATGCCCAACTAATAGGGCGACTAAATGAGGCTTTCGTCCCGTTTTCTGCAAGATATCTGCTGCCTCAAGAGCTATTTCCTGTTTTAATTTTTCTGAAACAAACTTTCCGTCAAGTAACTGCATTCTATTAAAATATCTTATTTATTAACAATGAAAGGCTTATTAACATCAAATGTTTTAAATTCGCGTATTGCAAACAATCATCAATCCAGCTTTAATACAGCCATAAATGCAGTCTGAGGAATCTCAACATTACCTACCTGGCGCATCCGCTTTTTACCTTTTTTCTGCTTTTCAAGAAGTTTGCGTTTTCGGGAAATATCGCCCCCATAACACTTGGCTGTTACATCTTTTCGCAGGGCTTTCACTGTTTCCCTTGCAATAATCTTGGCTCCGATTGAGGCCTGTATGATGATTTCAAACTGCTGGCGGGGAATGAGTTCTCTAAGCTTTTCACATATTTTCTTTCCGAACAGGTAAGAGTTTGTCCGGTGAATAAGCGAGGATAATGCATCCACCGGTTCTCCGTTCAGAAGTATATCCAAACGAACAAGATCAGAGCGGCGATACCCGATCTGATGATAATCAAATGAGGCATAACCTTTGGAAATTGTCTTCAGCCGGTCATAGAAATCGAAAACGATTTCTCCCATCGGCATTTCAAAGATAAGCTCCACACGGTCTGATGTGAGGTACGATTGATTGACGATAGTTCCTCTTTTTTGAATACAAAGAGACATGATCGCACCAACATAATCGGATTTTGTAATAATATTAGCCTTTATATAAGGCTCTTCAACATATTCAAGTTTGCTTGGATCCGGAAGATCAGAAGGATTATGAACATCGATCTCGACGCCCTTGGATGTAAATGCTTTATAGGATACGTTTGGAACGGTCGTAATAACCGTCATGTCGAATTCTCGTTCTAAGCGTTCCTGGATAATCTCCATGTGCAGCATACCCAGGAATCCACAACGGAAACCAAAGCCCAGTGCAGCTGATGATTCCGGCTCAAACACTATAGAAGCATCATTAAGCTGAAGCTTGTGCATGCTTTCGCGCAGTTCTTCATACTCATCGGTATCAACAGGGTAAATTCCGGCAAATACCATAGGCTTTACCTCTTCGAAACCTTTGATCGGTTCCTTGCTTGGCTTATCCTTATGGGTGATCGTATCTCCAACCTTAACTTCACGGGCTTCTTTTATCCCTGAAATAATATAACCCACATCCCCGGTTTTGATAACATCCTTAGGTTTCTGGGTGAGTTTTAATGTGCCAACTTCTTCAGCAATATAATCTTTATTGGTAGCTACAAATTTTACTTTGTCGCCTTTACGGATCTCGCCGTTAAGCACTTTAAAATAGGCTATAATTCCTCTGAATGAATTAAAAACAGAATCGAAGATCAAAGCCTGCAATTCACCATCCGGATTTCCTTTGGGCGGCGGGATACGCTCTACAATGGCTCTAAGAATATTGTCCACTCCCAGGCCGGTCTTGCCGGATGCCGGGATGATATCTTCACGTTTGCAGCCAATCAGTTCAATGATCTGATCTTTTACCTCTTCGGGCATAGCACCCGGCAGATCCATTTTGTTCAGAATTGGAATGATTTCAAGATCATGTTCCAGGGCCAGGTATAAATTGGAAATGGTTTGCGCCTGTATACCCTGCGATGCGTCAACTATAAGCAGGGCACCTTCACAGGCTGCTATTGAACGGGAAACCTCGTAGGAGAAATCCACATGTCCGGGGGTATCAATAAGATTTAGAATGTATGGCTGACCATCCTGAATGTAATCCATTTGGATGGCATGGCTTTTAATGGTAATTCCCCGTTCACGTTCCAGGTCCATATCATCAAGCAGCTGAGCCTGTGATTCACGATGTGTGATCGTATTGGTATATTCCAGAAGACGGTCAGCTAATGTGCTTTTACCGTGATCAATGTGTGCAATAATGCAAAAGTTACGTATATACTTCATTTGAAGCGCAAATATAGTTTTTTAAGAGGGAATTCAGACCTTGTTTCTGCCAATTCTGATGCATTTTACTTTAATATTATGCAGGTGGAAGTATATTTTTAACCTGATTATTGTATTTTTTTTGATGAGCTTAAGACTCCTAAATTCTTTTAACTATTTTGTGCAGTAAACATTAACATTTGAAGCATTCATGACCATCGGTATCTTGCGCGAGCCATCTTTCGAAAACCGGGTATCCCTATTACCCGAACATATTCCGGCACTTACAAAACGGGGCATACATGTATTAGCTGAAAGTAATTGCGGCGCAGGGGCTTTTGCAGGTGATGAACTGTATGCGGCACAGGGTGTAGAAATATCCACCCGTGAAAACATATTAAGAAAATCAGATATCCTGTTAAGTATTAATCCATTGAACGATAATGATTTGAGTTTTGTGGAAAGGAAACCTTTACTTATCGGTACATTTAGTCCGCTCTCTCACTTATCTTTAATCCGGAAACTTGCGGATAAAAAGCTGACTACCTTTAGTATGGATATGCTTCCGCGGACGACCCGTGCCCAAAGCATGGACGTTTTGAGTTCTCAGGCCAATATTGCAGGTTATAAAGCCGTATTGCTTGCTGCTATGAAGCTTCCGAAATATTTTCCAATGTTTATGACTGCAGCGGGAAGTATCGCTCCCGCCAAGGTGATGATCCTGGGAGCCGGAGTTGCCGGTTTGCAGGCTATTGCTACCGCTAAACGCTTAGGGGCAGTGGTTGAAGTGTTTGACACCAGGCCGGCTGTAAAAGAAGAAGTGATGAGCCTCGGTGCTAAGTTTATCGAAGTGGAAGGGGCTTCAGATGCCTCACATGCAGGGGGTTATGCAGTTGAACAGAACGAAGAATACAAGTTAAAGCAACAGCAGCGAATTGCAGAAGTTGCAGCAAAGGCTGATGTGATCATAACTACCGCACAAATTCCGGGAAAAAAGGCGCCTGTACTTTTACCGGATAATGTGCTCGATTCTATGAAACCCGGATCACTGATCATCGATCTTGCTTCAGTAACCGGCGGCAATACCTCCAGAACCAAGGACAAAGAAACCGTAGTTTATAAAAATGTAACCATTATTGGCGATTCAAATCTTCCAGGTACCATGCCATTCGACGCGAGTAAATTATATGGCAAGAACATACTCAATTTTCTGAATTTACTGGTAGCTGAGGATGGCCATATTAACCTGAATTTTAACGATGACCTGGTAAAGGGTGCCTGCATTACTTTCGAGGGGGAAATTTGTAATGAACGGGTTAAAGGGTTGTGAGTTGCGGGTTGTGAGTTGTGAGTTGCGAATGGGGGGTAAATCAGTGAAAGCTGGATATTTTATTACAAATCATTATTTGGATATATGGAAATTCTATTAGGCTGGCTCGCTCAGCATCAGCAAATGATCTATATTGTTATTCTGAGCGTCTTTCTTGGAATTGAAGTAATTGGACGGGTACCAAGCGTACTTCACACGCCTCTGATGAGCGGTGCGAATGCTATTCATGGTGTAGTGATAATCGGAGCAATCATCGTAATGGGTAAAGCAGAGAGTGAGAATTACCTCGCGCTATTATTAGGCTTTCTCGCAGTTATCCTCGGGACCTTGAACGTGGTTGGGGGGTTTGTTGTTACCGACAGAATGCTCGAGATGTTTAAAAAGAAAAAATAATTCCTTACCGCTATAAATCCCAGACCTGAATATAATATGGAATTGAATATTTTAATACTTTGTTACCTGGCCGGATCGATAACCTTCATCCTGGGACTTAAAATGCTCAGTCATCCGGAAACTGCCAGAAAAGGTAATCTAATCGCGGCCGGGGGAATGGGAATTGCCATTCTTGGAACCATATTCTTATATGAAGAGGATGGCTTAAAACTGGGAAATTATGCCTGGATTTTCTCCGCGCTTTTGATAGGGGGTATACTTGGGACCCTGGCTGCCAAAAGGGTGAAAATGACGGCTATGCCTGAAATGGTAAGTTTATTCAACGGGATGGGAGGGGCTTGTGCTGCTTTGATTTCTATTGTTGAATTCGATCACCTTAGCAATCATATCCGGGCGGGTCACTCTGCCGACAAAGGGATTTTGTTCATCATCTTTGCCGGATTAGTGATCGGGACCATTTCCTTTGCCGGAAGTATGGTTGCCTGGGGCAAATTAAACGGACGGATCAGGGATTTTTCATTTCCCGGTCAGCATATAATTAACCTGGTTATTCTGGCCCTTATTCTGGGTTTATCTGCCTATGTTGTCATTTTATTTGATACCAATGCAAGCGCACTCTTTTATGTGATCTTTGCCTTATCTATTATTTATGGCTTGTTTTTCGTACTCCCAATAGGCGGTGCAGATATGCCGGTTGTGATTTCCCTTTTAAATTCATTTACTGGTGTTGCTGCAGCTTTCGGTGGATTTTTGTATAATAATCCGGTGATGCTGACAGGAGGGATCCTTGTGGGATCTGCAGGAACAATCCTTACAATCCTCATGTGCAAGGCTATGAACAGGCCATTGAGCAATGTTTTAATCGGCAATTTCGGTACCACAGCCGCAGGCACTTCAGGCAAAGATCAGGGAGCGTATAAAGAAATTAGCATAAGCGATTCGGCTGTCGTAATGAGTTATGCGAAACGGGTAATTATAGTTCCGGGTTACGGACTGGCAGTTGCTCAGGCACAGCATGTATGCCATGAACTCGAGAAGCTGTTAACGGATAAAGGGGTTGAGGTCAAATATGCGATTCATCCGGTGGCAGGCCGAATGCCCGGTCATATGAATGTTTTGCTGGCTGAAGCCGACGTGGATTACAGCTTATTGCTGGAAATGGAAGACGCTAATGAAATATTTCCTTCCACGGATGTTGTATTAATTCTTGGAGCAAATGATGTGGTGAATCCTGCGGCAAAAACAGATCCGGCTTCCCCGATCTATGGGATGCCTGTACTAGATGTTGACCTGGCGAAACTGGTGATCATAAATAAACGTAGCATGAATCCGGGATATGCAGGAATTGAAAACGACCTGTTCTTTCAGCCTAAATCCTCAATGTTATTTGGTGATGCCAAAGCAGTTTTGCAGAAGCTGGTTGCAGAGATCAAAACTATCTAAAAATAAAACGGCTTGTTACAGTTCTAACTGTAACAAGCCGCTCTATATATTGTAATATCCTGAAACTATTCTACTCGCTTTAAGCCGTATTTTTCAATTTTGCTGTACAAATGACTTCTTTGAATGTCGATGTCATCAGCCGTTTTCGATACATTCCAGTTGTTTTTTTCAAGTTTATACTTAATATAATCGCGTTCAGCATTATCCTTGTATTCCTGGAAATTTGCAAACTGGTCAAAGTTTACCGGAGATCCGCCGTTTGGATGATGTTCGGCAGCTACTGTTGAAAAAGACGATGGATTAGCAAAGGTTCTTACATCTTTATCCGTAATAACCTTATCACTCAAAATGATCAGACGTTCTATCATATTCCGAAGCTCCCTGATATTACCCGTCCATGGCATAGATTGAAGTGCATCCATCGCCGAATCATTAATCTTTTTAACGGGCATTCCGTATTCTTTACAGATATCATCGCAAAAGTTCTGTGCAATAATCGGGATGTCATCCTTACGCTCTGACAATTGTGGAACATGAATAAGGATCACACTTAAGCGATGGTAAAGATCCATTCTGAAATTACCGGCTTCAATTTCTTTTTGAAGATCCTTGTTTGTTGCTGCAATTACGCGCACATCTACATCGATCTCCTTTTCTCCGCCCACCCGTGTAACTTTGTTTTCCTGCAGGGCACGCAATACTTTGGCCTGGGCTGAAAGGCTCATATCGCCGATCTCGTCCAGAAATAAGGTGCCTCCGCTTGCCTGTTCAAACTTTCCGATCCTTTGCTTGATCGCAGAGGTGAAAGAGCCTTTTTCATGGCCAAACAGCTCGCTTTCAATTAATTCTGAAGGAATTGCTGCACAATTCACTTCAACTAATGCTGCATTTGAACGACCTGATTTTTCATGAAGCCAGCGTGCAACAAGTTCCTTTCCGCTACCGTTCGCACCCGTGATCAGCACCCGTGCATCAGTAGGGGCAACGCGTTCAATTGTATCTTTTATCCGTTCAATAGCTACGGAATTACCAAGCATCTCTCTGACCTTGCTGGCTTTTCGCTTTAATACCTTGGTTTCGGTAACCAGGTTTTTGCGTTCCAGGGCATTCCTTACAGTAATGAGAAGCCTGTTCAGATCAGGTGGTTTTGAGATAAAATCAAAAGCACCTTTTTTACTTGCCTCCACAGCAGTTTCTACAGTTCCATGCCCCGATATCATGATAAATGGAAGGTCCGGCTGTATAGAAAGTCCCTCGGTTAGAACTTCCATTCCATCCATTTTATTCATTTTGATATCACAAAGGATAAGATCATACTCATTCTTTTTAATGAGATCGAGCGCATCTATTCCATTATCGATATCTTCAACCTGATATTCTTCATATTCAAGGATTTCCCGTAAAGTATTACGGATTGCCCTTTCATCATCTATTATTAAAATTTTTGCCATAAAGTTGTTTGATCCCTCGAAAACCTCCCGAAATTAACCTTGCGAATATAAGGATTGTTTGAATATATAGAAATTCCAAATAAAAGGAAAAGTCCTCCCCATTATGGAAAGGACTGTAAAATTAATAAAAAACAAGCCTGTAAGCCGGGTTCTGTATTCCGATAAATCGGAACTTCTATCATTTATCTGGTCACATAATTGCTCATGTGATCTAACGACCTACCCATTCCGGATAATAAGACTAAGTCCTATATTAAAGCGAGCAGCTTCAGCCGGAACCTATTTGGCCTTTCAACTCCTGGGGTTTACCGCAATACATGTCGCCATGCACTACCGTGAGCTCTTACCTCACGTTTTCACCTTTACCTGAAAATAAGGTTTCCCTAACTTTCAGGAAGTCTGTTTTCTGTAGCACTTTCCGTCTCCGTTACCGGAGCCTTCCCGTTAGGAAGCAGGATGCTCTGTGTTGCCCGGACTTTCCTCTCTCCCTGAGGAGAGCGATAGAACAGCTTGTTAATACAAAGATACTAATTTGCCAGCGACAGTGCAGGCGAAACTTGCGGGAGCTTAGTCAATCCCCTGTCAAGTTTGATGACGCTTTTTAAAATAGCCCTGGTAGCTCCATAAAAAAAGTCCTTATTGATATTTGCATAGGTATCAGTCGGCTTATGATAATCCTTATGATCTTCAACGCCGAAATAAACGAAAGGAATATTTTCCTGGGCGAAGGGTCCCTGATCACTTTGCATGGTCCAGTCTTCCTTTCCCGATCCCGGAAGGTCGTGTCCAAATAATATATTAATGCCGGTTTTCTTATCCGCACCTTCCATGATCTGCTTGATCATAGGAGTCTTATAGGTACCAGCTGCATATAATTCTGATTTATCATTGTGAGAGACCATATCCATATTGATATTGAGCATAATCCTTTTTTTATCCAGAATAGGATTTTTTACGAATGCATAGGCCCCCTGTAATCCCATCTCTTCGGCATCGAATGCGATAAACAGTAAGGTATTCTTAGGCTTGCGGCCCTTATAATATTCAGCAATACCCAGCAGCGCAGCTACTCCTGAGGCATTGTCGTCAGCACCATTATTAATCTGGGTATCACTTCTCCCAATATGATCATAATGTGCAGAAATAACGATCACCTTATCGCTTCTGCCCCTGATATAACCTATCAGATTTGTTCCTTTCTGATCAATATTACTCCGGTTTTTGAAAGTGAAAGGATGTTTAAAACTATCCTGATAGAAACTCAGACCGGCATCCTCAAAACGTTTTGAAATAAAGTCAGCGGCCATTTTGTTCCCGATAGTTCCGGTTTTCCGGCCCCCATATAAATCTGAAGAAAGGGTTTCTACATCCGATAGCAAAAGCTGGCGGTCTATGTTTTGTGCATTGGCCCAGCTGACTGAAAGGAATGCGATTATAAAAAAGAATTGTCTCATATGTTCTGCGTATTAATTCTAAACTTCTGCAATTTCTATTCCACCTTCAGGATCACGATAATCAGGCCACTTCACGTATATCAACGGCTACCACACGTGAGACCCCCTGTTCGGCCATAGTGACTCCATATATAATATCGGTACTGGCAATGGTCCGTTTATTATGTGATACAATGATAAACTGCGACTGGTCAGAGAATTCACGGATAATATTATTGAACTTATCGATGTTGGTATCGTCAAGGGGGGCATCAACCTCATCGAAAATACAGAAAGGAGCTGGTTTCAACAGATAAAGGGAGAAGAGCAGGGCAGTAGCAGTCAAAGTTTTTTCGCCTCCGGACAACTGATTGATAGATAGCGGCCTTTTGCCTTTTGGCCTAGCCAGTATATCAATATCAGATTCCAGAGGGTTGGCAGGATCAGCCAGTACAAGATCACAACTGTCTTCCTGGTTAAATAGGGAACGGAATACCTTAATAAAATGGGTTCTCACCTCTATAAAAGCCTCCATGAACTTTTCTTTTGCGGTATCATCAATTTCCTTAATGGTCTGCAATAAAGAAGCTTTGGCTTCGGCAAGATCCTTTTTCTGACTTTGAATAAAATTATACCTTTCGTTCATCTCCTGGTAAGCTTCCATGGCCATCGGATTGATTGCCCCGAAATCGTCTAGCTGACGCTTTATTCGTTCTGTACTAGTACGCATCTCTTCTTCGCTTTCCGGCTGATCGGAAGAGAGATCAGTATCAAGCAAATTTGAAATATCCACAGAGAACTCCACAGAAAGCCGTTCCTTCAATGCATTAAGCTCCATCCTGATATTTGTTTTCTGATCCTTCAGCTCAATACTGATCAGGTCAGACTGTTCCTTATTACGCCGCAGGGCACTGATGCCGTTTTCTGATTCGGTAATTCGGCCTCTTGAGGCATAATAATTCTGCTCCGCCTCAGTCACTGCCCTTTCCAGTTCTTCCTTTTGTACATACATAGAGATCAGGTCTTCATCCGAATGATCAGATTGTTTCAGAGTTTCCCGGATACTTGATGTTGTCTTTTCTAGTTCTAAGCTATTGGCTTCAATCCTTGTTTCGAGGCTGTGCTGCTGACTTTCCCGGTATTCCAGATCTTTTTCAATCCCTGATACTTTATTTTGCTGCTGATGAAACCGGATATTCTCCTGGTTATAAACCGCAGATCGTGCATTCAGCAGCTCAGCCAGTGCGTTATACGATTGCTGATCAGCTAAAATTTGTTCCTGTTTGATCTGCTTGCTGGTCTTCAATTCGATCAATAGCGGTTCTGATGCCAGAAGTTCATTGCTGATACTGATGATCTTAAGCCCGATATCCTGTTTCCTGTTCAGGCTGTTTTCAATAAATGCCAGATATTGTTCCTGCTTTGTTTTTACAGAAGTGAATTCGTTGCTTAGCCGGTTTAATTCCTGCTGGGTCTGCAGTATATGATCCCTCTGCGATGATTCCTTCAGACTGTTCAGCCGCAGGTTTTCATCATTAATTGAGTTTTTTAATTTCGAAATAGCAGCTTCAGCAGTGCTGATCTCTTTAGATAGTTTTTCCAGATTTTTAGCCCTTCCAATACGCTTTCCTTCAAAAAGTCCCACAGATCCGCCAGACATGCCTGTACGGGTTTTTGAATACATACCGGTTTTGCTCAGTAGCACTACCTGTTCATCCGGAAGGGCTGCTTTCATTTCCTCTTCTTCACCGCTCTGGATCAGGTAGACATTATACAGAAGCATCTCACATAAACTCCTGTATTTGATATCGGTATCTATAATTTCAAGTGCAGGGACCAGATCTTTCCTATCTGAGCTTATTACCGGGCGTTTATGCAGCACCTTAAGGGCATCCAGAATAAAGAAGTTTGCCCGTCCTCTGGACGAATCACTTAACAGACGGATGGCCTGGATGGCATCAGCCTGAGTTTCAACGACATAATGATTCATTACCGGTTCCAGGTAATTTTCGATGGCGATCCTGTATTCCTCCCTGCAAAATAATATATCCGAAAACAGGGGCGCCTGCTTAGTCCAGCCGGCATTCTTTTTCAGGAAACGGATTGACTCCGGAAAACCTTCCAGATTATCAACCATGGATTTGGTCAGGTTGTATTCGTTTTGTTTGGCATCAAGTTTCCTGCTTTCCTGATTGAGAATTTCTTTTTGCTGATTAAGCAGCTCGGAGGTACGAATAATCTGTCCCTGCAGTTCTTCCTCCACCTCTTTAGCATGTTGAAATTCTTTTTGCTGACTTTCAAGACGGTTCTGAAGCGCGCTAATTACTTTATTAAATTCATTGAGCTCGGTTTCCTTGGATTCTGTATCGGCTACATTTCTATTGCTTTCCTGAAGTAGCGACTCTTTTTGGATGTTCAGTATGGCGATCTCTTTCTCGAGTTTGTAGACCTGGTTTTGGAGCTCATTGTTTCCCTGGTTTAAAATATCCAGAGCCGCCCTGGATTCTTTCTGCTTAAGCCTGAACTCTTCAATCTCCGTATGTTTAAATTCAACCGAGTTCCGGGTTTTTTCTAACTCTTGAGTTTCCTGCAAAAGTTCCTCGTTTAATCGTTTCTGATTATAGAAGACATGATTTAACTGGTTTTTGTCCTTCTCAAGTTCATCAGTAAGCCTGGTTTTTTTATCCTCTAAAAATCTTAACTGTTCGTTTTTTAATTTTTTATCACTTTCGTAAGCCCTGATCTTGGCGATAAATTCGTTGGTAGCTTTTTGCTGAACTGAAAGATTCTTTTCCAGGTTTAAATTCTCGAGTTTTAGTTCCTGCAGAAGAGCCTCGAGCTTATCAATTGAAGTACTGATCCCTGAATTATCAATTGAATGCTGCAGTTCTTTATCCTCAAGCCGGGCCAGAGATTCCCTGAAACTGATTATCCGGAATGAAGCAAGCGTAATACTTAAGCTCTTGTATTGGTCCTTCAACCTGTAATAACGTTCAGCTTTTTTGGCCTGATTTTCCAGGGTTTTAAGATTTTTTTCGATCTCAAAAAGCAGATCTTCGACCCTGCTCAGATCCGCTTCGGTATCTTTTAATTTATTAAAGGTTTGCTTTTTCCGGAGCTTGTATTTTGAAATACCTGAAGCTTCTTCAAATAAAGCCCTGCGTGAATTATCCTTATTAGCAATGATCTCATCGATCATTTTCAGTTCAATGATAGAGTAGGAGTCTGAGCCGATCCCGGTATCAAGGAACAGATCAGTGATGTCTTTGAGGCGGCATTGAACATCATTAAGCCTGTATTCACTTTCCCCGCTGCGATATAATTTACGGGTTATGGTAACTCGGGTAAAATCTGTAGGAAGTATGTTTTTGGTATTGTCAAAAGTCAGCGAAACTTCTGCGAGATTGGAAGGCTTACGGGTTTTTGTTCCATTGAAAATAATATTCTCCATTTTTTCAGATCGGAGCATCCGGGTACTCTGTTCACCCAGAACCCAGCGGATTGCGTCAACCACATTGGACTTGCCGCAGCCATTCGGACCAACAATAGCCGTTACGCCTTCATTAAAGTTGATCGTAATTTTGTCGCCAAAACTCTTAAAGCCTTTGATTTCCAGTTGGGTAAGCTGCATATATTAATTTCGCGCCATGCGATCTTCCATCTTTTTTTAAAAGCTTAATTTATAAAATTATCCAGAGCTAATTAATTTTTTAAATCATCAAAAGATAAATGGTTTTTTATGCGACAAAGACTAATTTAGAGTCTTCATCGAATACATAAATTTAATAATAATGGAATATAGACGTTTAGGTAAATCCGGTTTGAAGGTTAGTGCACTTTCCCTGGGAAGCTGGCTGACATTTGGTCAACAAATTGAAGATAAGGTTGCCGAAGATCTTATGGATATTGCCTATGAAGGCGGAGTGAATTTTTTCGATAATGCCGAAGGGTACGCAGGAGGGAAGTCAGAGCTTGTGATGGGCAAGATATTGAAAAAGAAAAACTGGGACCGGAGTTCATATATAGTTTCCAGTAAGATCTATTTCGGTGCTGAAGAAAAAAAACCAAATATGATCGGCCTGTCTAAAAAACATTTGTTCGAAGGCACCCATAATGCCCTGAAACGTTTGCAGCTTGATCATCTCGATCTTTTGTTCTGCCATCGCGCCGATAAGGAAACCCCTATTGAAGAAACAGTTTGGGCCATGCACCAGCTTATTCAGCAGGGTAAGGTTTTGTATTGGGGAACTTCAGAATGGACTGCTTCCGAAATAATGCAGGCCCACTATTTCGCTGAAAAAAATCATTTGGTTCCCCCGGTCATGGAGCAGCCTCAGTATAACATGCTATGGCGCGAAAAACTTGAAAAGGAATTTTTACTGCTTTTCAGGGATTTCGGTATGGGAACCACGATATGGAGCCCTCTTGCTTCGGGCCTGCTTTCCGGGAAATATAACGATGCCGACCCAAAGGATACACGCTTTAATATGGAGAGTATAGGCTGGCTGAAGGATAGATTACTGGTTGAAGACAATATTAAAAAGGTAAAGAAGCTTAAAGCGCTTGCCGATAAGTTAAACGTTCCCCTGGTTAAATTTGCACTTGCATGGTGTTTGAAAAACCCGAATGTCAGCACCGTGATTTTAGGAGCATCAAAAACCGCTCAATTGAAAGAAAACTTAACCGCCCTGGAAGTAGTGCCCCTGCTGACGGATAAAATTATGCAGGAAGTAGATGATATAACCGGTACCAGGCCGGAGAATATTGTTGTATAAAAGTACCTGGAAATTAGTTATTTGAGTGACCATCTAACTTACATCCTACTAATCTATATCGGATAATTTAAAGGTATCCTTAACCCGGATACCTTTTTCAGTTTCCTGAAGTGTACAGCATTCATTTACCGGATCATGCTCCAGAAATAAAATGTAATCATTCTGAAGTGCCTCCTGTAAAAACCGCTTTTTTTCATTCAGGGTTTTGAGAGGAAACATATCATATGCCATTACATAAGGAATAGGAAGATGACCCACCGATGGAAGCAGGTCAGCCATATACAAAATTGTCCTGCCTTTATACTCTATCTGCGGCAGCATCATGGCATCCGTATGGCCATAAACAAATCGTATTTTTATATGATCTGTTAAAGCTATTCCGTCTGTTTCTTCAATAAATTTCAGCCTGCCGCTTTCGCGTATGGGTAAGATATTCTCTTTTAAAAAGGAAGCCTTCTCACGGTCATTTGGAAATACAGCCCATTCCCAGTGTTTTTCATTACTCCAGAAAGTGGCATTTTTAAAGGCGGGTACCAGCTTTCCATCTTCCTGTTTTTCGATAGAACCTCCGCAATGGTCAAAGTGGAGATGGGTTAGAAAAACATCGGTAATATCATCTCTGGAAAATCCATGTTTAGCCAGTGATTTGTCGAGTGTATCATCTCCATGGAGGTAATAATGTTTTAAAAAACGCTCGTCCTGTTTGTTTCCGATCCCATTATCAATTAATATAAGACGATCATCATCCTGGATAAGCAGACAGCGCATGGCCCAGGTACAAAGGTTGATCTCATCCGCCGGATTTGACTTTTGCCATATTGTTTTGGGAACCACCCCGAACATTGCACCGCCATCCAGTTTAAAAAATCCCGTATCGATCGTATATAATTTCATGTCAACTTTTTGCTGTTAATTTTAAGCCTATGATAGAGGAGATAAGCAGGAAGATAAAAAACAATCTCCAGAAATCTGCCGGCTCTTTAAATAGTATCATTCCTGCAGCAACTGATCCCGCAGCGCCAATTCCGGCCCATACCGCATAAGCCGTGCCCATAGGAATTGTTTTTGAAGCCAGAAATAGCAGATACATGCTTGCCGAAACACTTAGCAAAAATCCCAGCATCCAAAGTAAAAACTCTGTTCCTGAGGCCGTTCTGGCTTTCCCCAGACAGCTGGTGAAGCCAACCTCAAAAAGACCGCCGATGATTAGATAAATCCAACCCACAAACTCGATTATTACTGGTTAATGATTATTTCGACAGTCATAGTTCCATGCAAAACTAAAGATGGATCACCTCCCCGTAAGCATCAGCTGCGGCTTCCATAATAGCCTCACTCATAGTTGGATGAGGGTGAACCGTTTTAACAATGTCCATACCTGTTGTTTCCAGTTTGCGGGCAACGACAATTTCTGCGATCATTTCTGTCACATTGTTACCGATCATATGAGCTCCCAGAAACTCTCCGTATTTTGCATCAAATATCACTTTCACAAAACCGTCCTTTGCTCCGGATGCACTTGCCTTTCCTGAAGCAGAAAAAGGGAATTTCCCTACCTTGATCTCATAACCAGCTTCTTTAGCTGCTTTTTCCGTATAGCCAACAGAGGCGATTTCGGGAGAACAATAAGTACATCCCGGGATATTATTATAGTTTAAAGGTTCCGGATGATGGCCGGCAATTTTCTCCACACAAATGATCCCTTCTGCCGAAGCGACATGGGCCAATGCCTGTCCTTTTACAATATCACCGATGGCGTAAACTCCATCTATATTGGTTTTGTAAAAATCATCCACGTCAACACGTCCCTTTTCGATTTTAATTCCTACTTCTTCCAGACCGATATTTTCTAAATTGGGACTTACCCCAATTGCTGAAAGGACAACATCACATTCCAGGGTCTCAGTACCTGCTGCAGTTTTAACCTGAACTTTGCATCCGCTGCCGGAAGTATCAACAGATTCTACATTAGCTCCTGTCATGATAGTGATTCCTGATTTTTTAAAGTTCCTCAATAATTGTTTTGAGATATCTTCATCTTCAACCGGCACGATATTGTCAAGGTATTCAACGATAGTTACTTTTGTTCCCAGGGCATTATAAAAATAAGCGAACTCAACCCCGATCGCACCTGAACCAACTACAACCATTGATTTTGGCTGCTCAGGAAGTGACATCGCCTGGCGATAGCCAATAACCTTTTTGCCATCCTGTTTTAAGTTAGGTAACTCTCTTGAGCGTCCTCCTGTGGCTATAATAGTATTTTTGGCAGTATATTCTTTAGTCGATCCGTCTGCACCTGTCACCTCTACAATTCCGCCCTTCCTGATCTTGCCTGTACCCATGATCACTTCGATCTTGTTTTTCTTCATCAGAAACTGGACACCCTTGCTCATCCCATCAGCTACATTCCGGCTGCGTTTTATTATTGCTGGGAAATCGGCTTCCGGCTCCTGTACTTTAATTCCATAGTCAGCAGCATGATTAATGTATTCGAACACATTCGCACTTTTCAAAAGTGCTTTTGTAGGAATACATCCCCAGTTCAAACAAATGCCCCCTAAGGATTCACGCTCAACAATAGCAACCTTTAATCCTAATTGAGAAGCACGAATAGCGGCTACATATCCGCCTGGTCCGCTTCCAATAATAATAATGTCGTAATTCATATAATTAATTTGTAGTACATGGAGAATTAAAGGCAAATCTAATAAAATACTGATCGTGTTGGAAATTATTGCCCAAGCATAATTATAATGATGTTCGATCTGTTTGTGGAAAACCCCGGAGATGTCGAAAAGTATAAAAAAACAATTCCTCTATTTAATATTAACTTAACATAGAAAACTGCTTGAGATTGAAAAATGCTTTTATCTTTGCGCCAGTTTTTAAACTAACCAGTAACCAATTTCAATCAAAGGAAAATTATGAAGAAAATTTTACTCTCAGCTCTTGTTGTGATTCTGACTGCATTTAGCGTGTATTCCCAGGTTACAACAAGCAGTTTATCAGGTACTATCCGTGATTCGCAGGAGTCATTAATCGGAGCCACGGTTAAGGCTACCCACCAGCCCACAGGAACTGTTTACGGATCTTCTACCGGAATAGACGGAAGATTCAATATGCCGAATATGCGTGTTGGCGGTCCTTACCTCATTGAAGTAAGCTATGTAGGTTACAAATCCGAAAGCTTTAGCAATGTTATGCTAAAACTTGGGGAACCTTATGTACTGAACGTCTTATTAACTCAATCAGGAAGGGAACTTCAGGAAGTTGTAATTACGGCATCTGATCCCAATTCTGTATTAAATGCTAACCGTACAGGTTCAACAACCAATATCGGACGCGATCAGATCCAGAATGTTCCAACTATCAGCAGAAGTGTAAATGACCTTACCAAATTTACCCCTCAGGCTAACGGCGCCTCTATAGGCGGTGGAAACTATCGCCAGAATAACTTTACGGTTGACGGTTCTGATTTCAATAACCAGTTCGGTATTGGTGGAAATCTGCCTGCAAATGGTTCTCCGATCTCAATCGATGCCATTGAAGAAGTATCCGTGAACGTTGCTCCTTTTGATGTAAGGATGTCAGGTTTCGTCGGAAGTGCTATTAACGCAGTAACCCGTTCAGGAAGAAACGATTTCTTCGGAAGCGCCTTTTTCGGAATGAGAAATGAAGGTAATCAGGGAGATCGTGTAAGCGGTACTAAAATTACCCTGCAGCCCCTGGATGTTAATCAGTTTGCTTTAAGTCTTGGCGGACCGATCATCAAGAATAAGCTTTTCTTCTTTGCTAACGTTGACCGCAGCAAGGAAATCAGACCTGGTCAAACCAGGGTAGCGGCAACTGCAGGAGCGCCATACGGTTCAAGTCCCAATATCGCGCGTCCTACAGTAGGTGAATTGGATATGATCCGTACTTACCTTATATCTACTTATGGATATGATCCGGGGATCTACCAGGGTTACAGTAATGAGACCTATAATAATAAGTTTCTTGCCCGTTTAGACTGGAATATTAACAGTAACCATAGATTTAATGTTCGATACAACCAGGTTGAAAGTGCTTCTCCATCCTTTGTAAGTACTTCCACCTCAGGTACAGGCTATAACTTTAATACGAACGGTGGCCGCCAGAGTCCGGGTCACCTTCACTTCAGTAATTCTAACTACACCCAGGAAGCCAACCAATATTCATTGGCCGCCGAGTTAAACTCCTCATTCGGATCTAAATTTGCGAATACATTAAGAGGAAGTTTTACTCATCAGAATGATCCAAGAGGTTCAGAAAGCAGTGTGTTTCCATTGGTTGACATTATGAAAGATGGTACAGCATTCACCACTTTCGGTTATGAGCCTTTTACTTATGGTAATTTACGGGATGTTCAGACTTATTCTGTCACTGATAACCTGACAATGAGCCTGGGGAACCATGAGCTGACCCTTGGAGCACAGGTAGATATGAGCACCACTAAAAACGGTTTCCAGCGTTTTGGAACAGGTGCGTACCGCTTTAATTCATGGGAAGATTTCGTAAACAGAGCAAAACCAAATGATTACGCTATTACTTATTCTCTGTCTCCGGGATATGAACAAGCCTTCCCCACATTCAAATTCCAGCAATATTCAGCTTACCTTCAGGATGCGTTCCGTGTAGGTGAGAAGCTGAATATCACAGCAGGTTTACGTATTGAGCTTCCGACCTATCCTGATGTGCCGGAGATTAAAACCCATCCTTTGGTAGCACCTTTAACTTTCTCTCAGGGCAGAAAACTTGATACCGGCGTTCTTCCAAAAGAAAGGATCATGTGGTCTCCGCGATTTGGATTCAACTATGATATTAAAGGCGACCGTTCTTTACAGCTCAGAGGTGGAACAGGAATTTTCACAACAAAAGTTCCCTTTGTATGGATCGTAGCACAGTCTGGTGATGCAGGCCTTATTCAGTTCACCCAGAACTGGAACGGTGTTGCAAATACTCCCGGCCCCTTCGATCCGAATATCAGGAAATATTTACCGGCCAATCCTCCTGCAGCCGGAACTTCAATTCCCGCTTCAATTAGTGCAATGGATCCTGATTTCAGGTTCCCTCAAACCTGGAAAAGCAGTTTAGCCGTAGATGCCAAACTTCCATTTGGATTTGTTGGAACGCTTGAAGGTATTTACAATAAGGATCTGAATATTGCCAAAGGTTATAATGTGAACCTGGTTGATCCTAAGCCTTTAAATGTTTCAGGATATCCTGATAACCGCCCGATGTATCCTGGTCCTAATGTGGATAAATTCATCCATAAACTGACGAGCTCAGGTCAGGCAAGCGCAACAGGCACCGGAGCCTTCAATCCGGTTGTTTTGGACAATGCACAGGAAGGACATTCCTGGTTCCTGACCGCAAGCCTGAATAAATCATTCAGCCGCGGACTTTCTGCTCAGTTATCCTATACAAGAAGCGAACAAAGGTCTATTTTTGATGGAACCGGTGATCAGTTGCTGAACACATGGTCATCCACTCAGACATCAAATACCGGAAATGATCCGGGCTTGAGCTATTCAAACTTTAATGTCCCTCACCGTGTTGTAGCAGGTCTTACCTACAGAAAAGAGTATGTAAAGAATCTTGCAACTTCATTATCCGTGTTCTTTGAAGCTTCACACCAGGGAAGGTTCTCTTATACCTATTCATCTGATTTTAACCGTGATGGTCAGACCAACGATCTGATATACATCCCTAAGGATGCGTCTGAGATCACTTTTGCTAACAGACCTGCCTCTTCCGGCACAAGCGGAGTTGCCTATACTGCACAGCAGCAGAGCGACCTGTTCTTTGCCTATATCGAGCAGGATGATTACCTGAAAAAGAATAAAGGCAAGTTTGCTGAAAGAAGCGGTGCTAAACTTCCGTGGAGAAATCAGACGGATATCAGACTAACACAGGAAGTGTTCAAAAATTTCGGAAAGTCTGATAATTCATTCCAGTTCACCATGGATATTATGAATTTCGGAAATCTGCTGAGCAGCAAATGGGGTACCCTGGATTTTGTTAATTCCTCGGCTATCCTTGTTCCTCAGAATGTTTCTTCATTAAGTCCTGGAGGCACCACCAGACCTACATTCTGGTTGAATACACGTGATAATAAACCGGTAAGTTCTACTTTTGGTACAACTCAAACTTTTGCATCCACTTATTACATGCAATTTGGTTTCCGTTATAACTTCCAGTAAATAGGAGTAAATACTTTAAAGACCCGCTCAACTCGAGCGGGTTTTTTTTTGAACAAAAAATTAAGCTCTGGTTAATATTAAAGAGTTGGGCCCTATATTTGCTTCGACCAATTAAAAACCAATTATATGAAATCAATTAAATACACAGCTGTATGGCTGCTTCTATTTGTTTTTTGCTCAGCTAACCTGGCAAAAGCTGATGAAGGAATGTGGCTTCCGATGCTGATCGGTAAGAACTATGAACAAATGAAGAAACAGGGATTTAAATTAACCCCTGAAGATCTTTATAGTGTAAATAAAGCCAGTATTAAGGATGCGATAGTATCCTTCGGTGGTTTTTGTACAGGGGAGATTGTTTCCAAAAATGGTTTGATCTTTACCAATCACCATTGCGGATATGATGCAGCAGCATCAAACTCAACCCCCGATAATAATATCCTTGATAATGGATTTTATGCAAAATCCTATCAGGAAGAGAAGCCCATCCCGGGCTTATTTGTCCGGTTTCTGGTACGCATGGAAGATGTAACTCCAAAAGTTATGGCCGCTTTAGCAGGTGTCGCTGACAAGGATAAAGCTGCCCGCATAGCCGAGATCAGCAAACAGATCGCAGCTGATGTAACTGCAGGAACTGCAATGGAGGCAGATGTAAAGGATATTTTTAAATCCAACCAATACCTGCTTTCTGTTTATGAGCGCTTTAATGACATTCGTTTGGTAGGAATTCCTCCACAATCCATAGGAAAGTTTGGCGGTGATACGGATAACTGGGAATGGCCGCGTCATACCGGCGACTTTTCTATTTTCCGTGTTTATGCGGATGCAAATAATAAATCAGCGGCCTACGCTGCTTCAAACAAACCTTATACTCCAAAAAAATCATTGCCAGTATCCATTAAGGGAGTTAAGGCAGGCGATTTTTCTATGGTATATGGTTTCCCCGGCCGCACAGACAGGTATCTGACTTCGTATGGCGTGAATATGGCAACCGAAATGACCAACCCTACAACAGTTAAGCTACGCGATATCCGCCTGAAAGCCTGGAAAGAAGAAATGGATAAAAGTGTGGATACGCGCTTGAAATTGTCCTCGCAATATGCAAACATTGCAAATTACTGGAAATACTATATCGGACAAACAGAACAGCTGAAGCGCTTAAAGATCTATGATGCAAAGCAAAAGCAGGAGGAAGGTTTTACCAAATGGGCTGCAGCATCGCCAGAACGTGCAAAACTTATGGCCGACTATAAAGCGGCCTACGCTGCTTATGAGCCTTATGCTGTTCATGTAACGTATATAAATGAGGGTTTATTAGCCTCTCCCTGGGTAAGAAACGCTTCCCAGTTTGGAAATCTGCTGAAGGCGATGAAGGATCGGAAGGATGATGCAGCCTATATCAGCCAGGTAAAGCAGAATTTGAATAACATGGTTAACAACTATGAAAAAACATATGTTGAAAGCGCTGATAAAAAGATCTTTTCACAGATTTTAGCCTCTTTTTATACGGATGTTCCTAAGTCACAGCATCCGAAGTTCTTTACCTTAATTACCGAAAAGTACTGGAAAGGCAACCCGGAAGAAACGTTTAAAAACTATGCAGATTACTTATGGGCCAACAGTAAGCTGATAGATCCTGCAAAGCTGAGAACGTTTTTGTCAAATCCGGAACTGGAAGACCTGGAGAAAGATCCGGGCTATCAGTATGCAGTTAACCTCATCCCCGCGGAATATGTTAAGAATAATTTCGGCACGGTACTGAGTGATTTTCAGGCTGAAAAAAACCGCCTGGATAACCTGTATCTGAAAGCCCTTCTAGAGAAGAATAAAGGTGCATTGATCTTCCCTGATGCAAATTCAACTATGCGGATCAGTTATGGTCAGATCCAGAATTACAGTCCTAAAGACGGGATCACTTATGATATAAAAACCACTATAGACGGAATGATAGCTAAATATCAGCCGGGAGATGATGAGTTTGACCTTCCGAAATCTTTGCTGGATGCCTATGCTAGAAAGGATTTCAGACAATACGGTGAAAAGGGAACCCTGGTAGTTGGCTTTATCAGTAATAATGATATTACAGGTGGTAATTCCGGATCGCCTGTTCTGAATGGAAGCGGTGAACTGATCGGTATTGCCTTTGACGGAAACTGGGAAGCAATGAGCGGAGATATAGCTTTTGATAAAGAATTTAAGCGCACGATCTCTGTAGATATCCGTTTTGTTCTATGGAGCATTGATGTTTTGGGCGGCGCTAAAAATATCATCAATGAACTTGATATCAGAGGAATCAAGCTTCCGGTTCCAAAGGAAAAACTGATAATGAAATAAATTATAAGCTGGATAAAAGATCCAGCAGGCAAATTCTTATAATTAATAAAGCCCTTTTGAAAATTTCAAAAGGGCTTTATTCGTAAGGATAAAACCGGGAAGGCTTAATAGTTGAACTCTCCGTATGGAGAAACAATAGTAACTTTCTTTTCCGCGGCATTCTCAACCCGGCCGATGATCTGTGCATCCACCCCGAATTCCTGTGAAATCTTAATAATTTCTGCGGCAATTTCCTCAGGCACATAAAATTCCATCCGGTGTCCCATATTAAAAACTTTATACATTTCTTTCCAGCCGGTACCGGATTGTTCCTGTATCAATATAAATAGCGGAGGAATTGGGAAGAGTTTATCTTTAATTATATGAAGCTTATCTATAAAGTGCAGCACTTTTGTTTGAGCACCACCGCTGCAATGAACCATGCCATGGATTTGAGGGCGGTATTTATCCAGTACCCTTTTTACGATAGGTGCATAGGTGCGCGTAGGAGAGAGAACAAGTTTGCCAGCGCTAATATTAAAACCGGCCGTTGCTTTGTCCGCCGGAATTTCAATCTCATCGCTCAGGTTCTTTTGACCGGAAAATATAAGATCATAGGGAACAGCAGGGTCAAAACTTTCAGGATACTTGCCGGCGATGGTTTTATTAAAGACGTCATGTCTTGCGGAGGTTAGCCCGTTGGAGCCCATTCCGCCATTGTATTCTTTTTCATAGCTAGCCTGGCCGTAAGAGGCAAGGCCTACAATAACATCGCCAGCCTGGATCTCTTCATTTGTAATAATGTCAGATCGTTTCATCCTGCAGGTAACTGTTGAATCAACGATAATGGTGCGGACAATATCACCTACATCAGCAGTTTCGCCGCCGGTAGAATATATCCCAATTCCCAGCTCCCTTAATTCTTTTAAGATATCCTCTGTTCCGTTTATCAGTCCGGCAATAACTTCTCCGGGGATCAGGTTTTTATTCCGGCCGATGGTTGAAGAAAGCAGAATATTATCCGTAGCGCCTACGCAAAGCAGATCGTCAAGGTTCATGATAATGGCATCCTGGGCTATCCCACGCCATACCGACATATCACCCGTTTCTTTCCAGTATATATAGGCAAGTGAAGATTTGGTTCCCGCTCCATCCGCATGCATGATATTGCAATAGGTCTCATCCCCCCCTAAAATGTCGGGTATGATCTTACAAAATGCTTTAGGAAAAATACCCTTGTCAATGTTTTTGATGGCATTGTGCACATCTTCTTTATCCGCGGAAACACCGCGCAGGTTATACTTGAGGTCTGACATCGGACAAAAGTAGTAATTTTTGTTAGCACATAGTTGTCAGTGGCAAGTACATAGATAGTATCAAGTACATAGTATCAAGTATCAAGTAGGTAGGATGTGGTACTTGATACTTGATACTCAATACTTGATACTCAATACTTGATACTCAATACTATTTAATAAACAACAGCTCCCTGAATTTCGGAAGAGGCCATTTTGCATCGTCAACCAACTGTTCTAATTTATCAACATGATAGCGGATAGGTTCGAAATAGGATTTTACCTTTTCATCATATGCGATAGATTTATCTCTGATATCCTCAATGTTATTGGCTTTTTTGCGCTCATTGATCATCTCGGTATTATTGGTCTTGATAAAGTTTACATGCTCGGATATTTTCTTGATAATATCAAGCTGAGCTTTGTAGGTATCCTCACCCAGGCCGATATCTTTCAAACCTTTAACATTATCGATCAGGGTTGTTTGATAATTGATAGCGGTTGGAATGATCACATTATCCACAAGCTCGCCCATTACCCTGGCTTCAATCTGAAGTTTTTTGTAATAGCTTTCCAGCAGGATCTCATGACGGGCATGTGATTCGCGTTTGCTGAATACGCCGGTTTCTTCAAAAAGTTTGTCAGTTTTTACGTCCAGAAGAACGTCCAGTGCCTTAGGGGTCGTTTTTATATTAGATAAGCCTCTTTTTTTAGCTTCCTGAGCCCACTCTTCGCTGTAACCATTTCCTTCAAAACGGATAGCCTTTGACTCTTTAATGTATTTTTTAATTACAGTCATTAAGGCAACGTCTTTTTTCTCGCCTTTTTTGATCAGCTTATCTACTTCTGTTTTGAATTTATTCAGCTGGTCGGCAACGATCAGGTTTAATATTGTCATTGGATTAGCTGAATTCGCTGATGATCCTACAGCGCGCAATTCAAATTTATTGCCTGTAAATGCTAATGGCGAGGTACGGTTACGATCCGTATTATCTAAAAGGATCTGCGGGATCTTTGGAATATTAGTCCATAAAGAAGGCTCCTGCTTCATTTTAGTTGTTACCCTGGAAGTTTCGATCTCATCAAGAAGATCATTTAACTGTGTGCCCAGGAACATGGAAATAATTGCCGGAGGTGCCTCATTCGCTCCAAGGCGGTGATCATTATTAACAGAGGCGATAGAAGCCCTTAAAAGATCCGAGTATTCAAAAACAGCACGGATCGTGTTAACAAAGAATGTAAGGAACATCAGGTTGCTCTTAGGGGTTTTACCCGGTGAAAGCAGGTTTTTTCCTGTATTGGTAATTAATGACCAGTTATTGTGCTTTCCTGAACCGTTGATCCCTGCATAAGGTTTTTCATGTAAAAGAACTTTGAAATTATGTCTTCTGGCAACTTTATCCATCAGGTCCATCAACAGGGAATTATGGTCAATTGCAAGATTGATCTCTTCATAAATAGGTGCGCACTCAAATTGTGAGGGGGCAACCTCGTTATGACGGGTTTTTAAAGGAATTCCAAGCTTTATCGATTCGGTTTCAAAATCCTGCATATAGGCCAGAACCCGCTCAGGAATAGAACCGAAGTAATGATCATCAAGCTGCTGATTTTTTGCTGACATATGACCGAAAAGCGTTCTGCCAGTCAGATATAGATCCGGACGGGCATTAAACAGCGCGAGATCAACCAGGAAATATTCCTGTTCGATCCCCAGGGATGCAGTAACCTTTTCAATTCCCTTATCGAAATACTGTGCTACTGCAACAGCAGCTTTATCCATTACACCCAGTGCTTTCAGCAAAGGAGCTTTATAATCCAGCGCTTCACCTGTATAAGAAATAAAGACAGTAGGGATACATAATGTTTTTCCCATAAGGAAGGCCGGGGAGGACGGGTCCCATGCAGTATACCCGCGTGCCTCAAAAGTACTGCGGATGCCCCCGTGTGGAAAACTTGAGGCATCTGGCTCCTGCTGAGCTAATGCTTCACCTGAGAATTTCTCTAATCCCTGTCCGTCTGATCCTGGCTCGAAAAAGGAATCATGCTTTTCAGCAGTTGTTCCGGTTAGGGGTTGAAACCAGTGTGTATAATGGGTTGCGCCCCGGGATATAGCCCATGACTTCATTGCAGAGGAAACCTGTTCTGAAATACCTCTGTCGATAGGAGTACCCAGATTTATAGATTCTGCTATACTGTTATAAGCTTCTTTCGATAAATTGTCCTTCATCTTCTTTTGATCGAAGACATTTATGCCAAAATATTCTGAAAGTTTGGAAGAAGGTGTTTTTACGTCAGGAATAGACCTGGAAAGTACGGCATTTAATGCTTGGAATCTTAAAGATGACATTGTTTAGCTCGGTTTTAATTAAAATTTTGATAAAAATAATATTTTTAATACCAATTTGTAGATTAAAGTGTAATAATTCAAAAATAATTCACGAAAATCATCTTTGTGAAAAGAAATTGGCCTGTAAGTAATCATTTTTCCTTCAAATTGAATAAAGACACTGTTATATCCGGTTAATCTGCATCTTAATATAAAGAGCAATATTTCATGTCCGGTTTGTACACCTTTTTATATATAGGATAAGGAGTTTGTTTTTCACCTGTATGGGAAATGTTTCTTTAATATGCGGATTATTCCACATCCATATGCTTAAATTTAAGGCTTTTTCCTACTTTTGAGACTTCCCAACAAAATAACGATACATTGGAAAATTTGCAACTTACTACCCTTGAAAATGCTAAAGATCTGGGCCTGCGTCCGGAAGAGTATGATCGGATTAAAGAGATACTTGGCAGAACCCCTAATTTTACTGAGCTCTCTATCTTTTCAGTCATGTGGAGTGAACACTGTTCGTATAAAAACTCCATCACCTGGCTTAAAACCCTGCCCAAGGATGGCCCCAGGATGCTGGCCAAAGCGGGGGAGGAAAATGCCGGAATGGTTGATCTGGGCGACGATATTGCCTGTGTATTCAAAATAGAATCTCATAATCATCCTTCAGCGCTGGAACCTTATCAGGGTGCTGCAACAGGAGTGGGAGGCATTAACCGTGATATTTTTACCATGGGAGCCCGACCCATCGCGCAGCTGAATTCACTGCGATTTGGAGACCTCTCTTTAGATCGAACTAAATGGCTGATCAAGGGTGTGGTTAAAGGCATTGGTGATTATGGGAATGCTTTTGGTATTCCGACAGTGGGCGGTGAATTGTTTTTTGATGAGTGCTATAATGTCAACCCATTGGTTAATGCCATGTCTGCCGGGATAGTTAAACCGGGAGAAACAGTATCAGCTACTTCATACGGAGCTGGCAACCCGGTCTATATAGTTGGATCTGCTACAGGTAAAGACGGGATACACGGGGCTGCGTTCGCTTCCAAAAATATCACTGAAGATTCTATCAATGATCTACCTGCAGTGCAGGTAGGGGATCCTTTCCAGGAAAAGCTTTTGCTTGAGGCTTCGCTCGAAGTAATAAAGACCGGCGCCGTTATCGGGATGCAGGACATGGGTGCAGCAGGGATCATCTGTTCAAATTCTGAAATGTCTGCAAAAGGTGAGCACGGCATGCGAATAGATTTGGATAAGGTTCCTATGCGCCAGGAAAATATGAAACCTTTCGAGATCCTTTTATCCGAATCCCAGGAAAGGATGCTTATTGTAGTAGAAAAGGGCAGGGAAATGGAGGTTGAAGCCGTTTTTGATAAATGGGATCTGAATTGTGCAATTATTGGCGAGGTAACAGAAACTCAGCGTCTTGAATATTATATGAACGGTGAGCTTGTTGCTGATGTTCCGGCTCACGACCTGGTCCTGGGCGGCGGGGCTCCGGTCTATGAGCGTGAATATCGCGAACCAGGCTATTACCGTGAGAATATGCTGTTCAGTATTGATGATATAAAGGAACCTTCAGATCTGAAGGCGGTAGCTGATCATCTTGTTTCCCATCCTAATATCGCCTCCAAGAGATGGGTGACCGACCAGTATGATTCAATGGTAGGCACAGCAACCATGACGACCAACAAGCCAAGTGATGCTGCAATTGTAAGTGTTAAAGGTACCGATAAAGCCATTGCGCTTACCGTTGACTGTAATTCCAGGTATGTGTATGCTGATCCGGAAATAGGTTGTGCAATTGCGGTCGCCGAAGCTGCCAGAAATATTACCTGCTCAGGGGGTGAACCCGTGGCTATTACTAATTGCCTCAATTTTGGTAATCCCTATGTTCCTGAAGTTTACTGGCAGTTTGTTGGAGCTATAAAAGGAATGAGCGCAGCCTGTATCAAATTTGAAACTCCTGTAACAGGCGGCAATGTTAGTTTTTATAATCAGTCATCTGATGAAGGCCCCGTATTTCCAACTCCTACCATAGGTATGCTCGGTGTACTTGATGATATCAGCACTTTTATGACTTCAGATTTCAAACAGGCCGGCGATCTTATTTACCTGATAGGCGAGAGCGTCAATGATATATCATCATCCCAATATCTGGCATCTTTTCACCAGGTTACCTCTTGTCCGGCACCTCATTTTGATCTGGAGAAGGAATATGCCATGCATCAGGTGATCAAGCAGCTAATAAAACAGGGGCTTATCCAATCGGCTCATGATGTTTCTGATGGCGGTTTATATATTACCTTATTGGAATCGGCAATGCCTAATGAACTGGGCTTTGAAATTGAAACTGATTCAGACCTTAGAAAGGATGCATTCCTTTTCGGCGAAGCTCAGGGCAGGGTAGTGGTTTCAGTTAAAGCAGACAGACATGAGGAGTTCATCGAACTTCTGGCGACTTCCGAAACCGAATTCAGCCTGCTTGGAAAAGTAAATTCTGGGTCTCTGAATGTGGATGATATTAGCTTCGGCTCAGTAGGTGAAACCATATCAAAATACGATAACGTTCTTCATAATATCCTCGGAGAATAAGTATGTTAAAGGTAAACCGGATACATCATGTAGCAATTATTTGTTCTGATTATCCGGTTTCCAAAGCCTTTTATACTGAAATACTTGGGTTTGAAATTCATCAGGAAACGTACAGATCCGAACGCCGTTCCTATAAACTTGACTTAAAGGTCAATGATCTTTACCAGATCGAATTGTTTTCCTTTCCTGATCCGCCCGGGCGTCTGTCCCGGCCTGAAGGCTGCGGCTTAAGGCATATCGCGTTAGAAGTTGACGATATTGAAGCCTCCCTGTCTGAGCTTCATCAGAAGGGTATTGAAACCGAAGAAATTCGCACAGATGAGTTAAGCGGCAAACGTTTTGTCTTTTTCTCTGATCCTGACGGTTTGCCCATAGAATTATACGAGGTCTGATGAGCAGTATATTCCGCTTTAAACAATTTAATATAGATCAGTCGGATTGTGCAATGAAGGTAAATACAGATGCTGTATTGCTTGCTGCCCTGATCGATGCGCATGATCCGGCCGGTATACTCGACATAGGCACAGGAACCGGCGTAATTGCACTTATGCTGGCACAGCGCTATAAATCAGCTTTAATTGATGCTGTAGAAATTGATGTGGAAGCGGCTACCCGGGCTTCAGCGAATTTCTCAAATTCTGATTTTTCAAGCCGCTTAACTTCTTATTCTGCTTCTTTTGAAAAGTTTTTTGAAGAAAATCCATCGCGGAAATATGATCTTATAATTTCCAATCCCCCGTTTTTTATTAATTCCCTAAAATCAAAAAATACCCTGAAAGACCTGGCCCGACATACCTCAGAGCTGTTCTTCCAGGATCTGATCCGGGCTTCCGCCCTTCATTTATCCCCCGCGGGCCATCTTGCATTAATACTCCCCTTAACAACCGCCGGGCTGGTAAAAAGCCTGTGCGAAAAATGTGGTTTGCATATTCACAATGAGATACTGATCCATTCCTTCCTGCATTCGGAGCCGCACCGGACTCTACTGACAATTACTGCAGATCCTGTCAAACAAGAGATTCGGAAATTTGTTATCTACAAACAGCCAGGGGTATATTCTGATGAATACACGAATCTGTTAAAAGACTTTTTAACGATTTTTTAACCGGAAATATGACCAGAATAGGCTTGATATCAGATACTCACGGATACCTGGATGATGCAGTTTTTAAGCATTTTGATCAGTGTGATGAGATCTGGCATGCCGGTGATATCGGAAATATAGAACTTGCCGACCAGTTATCAGCATTCAAACCATTCAAGGCTGTTTATGGCAATATAGATGGGAAGGATGTGCGTTCAGTCTATCCTGAACATCTAAAATTTAAGTGTGAGCAAACTTCGGTTTGGATAACACATATCGGCGGATACCCGGGAAAGTACAGCCCGGGAATACGGGCATCTCTGTTAAAGGATCCTCCCGATCTGTTTATATGCGGGCACTCACATATATTGAAGGTTATATATGATAAAAATTTAAGCTGTTTACACTTAAACCCTGGAGCAGCAGGAAAATATGGATGGCATAAAGTGCGCACATTGCTTCGCTTTTGCATTTCAGACGAAAAAATTCATAACTTAGACGTCATAGAACTGGCTAACAGATAGCGTCAAAAATACACTAAGCATATGCAGGGAGTAACAACACTAGGACAATTTATTATTGAAAAGCAGAATGATTTTCCCTACGCAAAAGGAGAACTTTCCCGTCTGCTGCGTGATATAGGTATTGCCTCGAAAATCGTAAACAGGGAAGTGAACAAGGCGGGTTTAATGGATATACTGGGGGATTCCGGTACCATTAATATTCAGGGTGAATGTCAGAAAAAACTTGATGTGTTCGCTAATGAACAGTTCATCTCAGCTTTAAAAAGCGGCGGGGAATGCTGCATAGTTGCTTCAGAAGAAAATGATGAATTTGTATATATAGACGGTGAAGTTTCCCGGAATGCAAAATACATAGTTGCTATTGATCCACTTGACGGATCCTCCAATATTGATGTAAACGTTGCTGTAGGAACCATTTTTTCAATCTACAGGAGAAAATCCACGGATGGTAAAGCCACCCTTGAAGATGTGCTTCAAAACGGGAAGCAGCAGGTCGCTGCCGGTTACGTGATCTATGGCTCCTCCACCATGCTGGTGTATACTACCGGTAAAGGTGTTAATGGTTTTACGCTTGATCCTTCTATCGGCGAATTCTGTCTTTCACATCCCGAAATGCGGATTCCGCAGGATGGAACAATATATTCCCTGAATGAGGGTAATTATGTTCATTTTCCTGAAGGAGTGAAAAAATATCTGAAATATTGCCAGGTTGAAGATAAGGAAACTTCAAGGCCTTATACTTCGCGATATATAGGTTCCATGGTTGCTGATATTCACCGTAATATTATCAAAGGTGGAATATTTATTTATCCGACAACCTCCAGCGCTCCCAATGGCAAGCTGCGTTTGGTTTATGAGTGCAACCCGATGGCTTTTATTATTGAGCAGGCCGGGGGAAGGGCTACTGATGGGTACGAACGAATTCTGGATAAGGAGGTTGTTTCCCTGCATCAGCGCTCCGCAATTTTTATAGGGTCGGAAAATATGGTTTTGAAGGCGGAACAACTGATGCATGACCATTCACCAAGGATATCCGAGCCTGAAGGGCCTCAACCCGTTGAAAAGGATTCTTCAACTATTAAAAGTGAAAACGCCGATATGAAACTGGAACAATTGGGAATTATCGGGGGAATTGATTAGATATTCAGTTTAAGTTCTTCTTTTTCAAAAAACACATCAACCAAAAGGTCTTTTTGCTGTGCTGCTTTCACGGCAAGTACGTCACATCGTTCGTTTTCAATATGCCCGTTATGCCCCTTAACCCAGGTGAATTTAATTTTATGGAGTTTATAGACCTCCAGGAATCTTAACCAGAGGTCTTTATTTTTCTTGCCCTTAAATCCGGTCCTTACCCACCCGAACACCCACTTTTTTTCAACTGCATCGATGATATACTTGGAATCAGAATAAATCATAACTTCCTGGCCGGGCTGTTTTATACTTTCCAAACCAGTGATAACCGCCAGTAATTCCATCCGGTTGTTCGTGGTCTTGCGATATCCTCCGGATAGCTCCTTATAATGTTTACCTGAACGAAGAATTGCTCCGTAACCCCCTGGTCCGGGATTGCCGCTTGAAGCCCCATCCGTATATAATTCGATCATCCGTTCAATATGCTTGAATTGGCAATTATACCGATTTTGTTTTTAAACGGATAGAGTTTCCTATCACGATTACATCCGAAAAGGCCATTGCCAGGGCCCCAACCATCGGGTTTAGAAAACCCAGGGCAGCTATTGGTATGGCTATAATATTATAGGCAAAGGCCCAGAACAAATTCTGTTTTATAGTCAGGAGGGTGTGTTTCCCTATGCGCAGCATATAATCAATAGCTCCAAGATCGCTCTTCAGAAGGACCACCTCCGCGGATTGGATGGCGATCTGACTGGAATCACTCATTGATATTCCAACATCCGAACTGGTTAGTGCAGGAGCATCATTAATGCCGTCTCCAACCATCGCAGTTTTACCCCTTTGCCTTATCTGTTCTATGATCCCCAGTTTTTCCTGAGGAAGAGTTTCTGCATACACTTCTTCAATGCCCAGAACCGAGGCAATTTCATCACATTTTTCTTTTATATCACCGCTTAAAAGTATGGGTATAATATTCAGCTGTTTCAAAGTCTGGATGAGTTTCGGCGCTTCAGCCTTAATTTCATCCTCAATTGCGATCCGGGCAATCAGTATATCATTTTTTTTAAGGAATAAGCTGTAGCCGGGAGCATCTTCATCCTTAAATAACTTCTTCGAACCGAACCTGTAAATGTTCCCCTCTGTATCTGAGGCCATCATTCCCATACCTTTTTCCTCAGTAACCTTAGAAAAGATCATTTTACCGGGTGACCTTGCTGCCAGTTCTGCTACCAGGGATTTCGCGATCGGATGGTTTGAATAAGCCTCAATCGCAGAAATAATTGAAATCACCTCTTCTTCGGAAGCATTAACAGGATCAAGTTTTTTTATTCTGAATTTTCCTGTGGTCAGGGTGCCAGTCTTATCAAACACCATGTACTTTAATTTAGCTATTTCCTCAATTGTATTGCCTCCCTTAATCAATATCCCGTTTTTAGCGGCTCTTCCCAAACCAACCATTACTGCCGTAGGAGTAGCCAGGCCCATAGCGCAAGGACAGGAAATAACCAGCACGGCAATGGCATTCAGCATTGACTTCTGGAAACTCACGTCAAAGACCAGGTAGGTGATAAAAAAAGTAAGTATGGCGATGCCTACCACTACAGGGACAAATATGGCTGCCACTTTATCACCAAGTTTCTGAATAGGAGGTTTAGCCGCCTGGGCTTTTTTCATGAGTTCGATGATCTGAGATAATACAGTATGCTTGCCTGTTTTAGTCACCAGCATATGTATGCTTCCTTTTTCGATCAGAGTTCCCCCGATCGCTTTATCGTACTTTGACTTTTCCACGGGGAGGCTTTCACCGGTAAGCATGGCCTCGTTAACGGAAGCCTCTCCCCAGATTATTTCACCGTCCGCAGGGATCTTATCACCTGTATTGACCAGAAGTGTATCTCCGGTCCTGATCTCACTCGAGTGGATCTCTGAAACGCTCCCATTCAGAAGCCTGCGTGCCTTAACTTCCTGAAACTTCATCAGGTCCCGGACCGCAGAAGTAGTTTGGGAGACTGATCTCTTTTCCAAAACATTTCCCAGCAGGACTAGGGTTATTATAGTGGCCGCTGTTTCATAAAAAAGATAATTGGGGCCCAGGTTTTGGATGGTACCATACAGGCTGTATATGAAAGCCGCACTTGAACCGGTAAAGATCAGAACATCCATATTAGGCACCCCGTTCTTCAAGGAGTTAAATGCACTTTTTCCGAAGTGAAAACATCCCAGGATAAACACAGGAAAACAGAGGGCCAGCTGTACGTAGGGCTCATGCAGCCAGTGAAAAGGCAGGAACATGTGCGAGAACAAAGGAAGGGTAAAGATTAAGCTGAAAAAGAACTTGTTCTCGACTTTATCGTAAAATTTTTCCTCAACAGGAATGCTGCCTTTACTTACTTTATAACCTAGGCCTTCAATATCCTGTATAATAGCAGGAGTGAGGGATTGATCGCTTGTTTTAAATTTAACCTCATCGTTTGCGAAGTCGACATAAATATCCTGGAGGCCTTTTTTTTCAAGCATTTTATGAACAGACAGAGCGCAGTTATTACAATGCATTCCGCTTACCTGCAGCTCAACTAATTCTTCTGTTTCCATTTTTAGATATTTACCCTGTTAAACAAAATTAATATTAATAAAGGCTTTTTTCCTTAAGTACTTATTTATATGGTCTTTAAATGACAGCATACTATTCAATTTCTCCTGTCAATCAATTCATTGGATGAATAAACCAAAAAAATTTGCAGAATATGGTGAAATGCTTACTTTTGCACAAACAAAACGGTGGCTGTAGCTCAGCTGGTTAGAGTATTGGTTTGTGGTGCCGAGGGTCGTGGGTTCGAGCCCCATCAGCCACCCGTTACGGGGCAAAGTCTTTTTTAGGAGGATTTTGCCCCGTTTTATTTGTGCCTGGTCTGTTGACCTAACAGTCGGAGTAGTATTCCAAACTTTGGATCAGGTTCAAATTTGTGGAGATCGGATAAAAATTTGATTTTAGAGGTTTGTTACTTAAGGATCAGGTTCAAATTTCTGGGGCTCCGGAGAATAAGCTTGCATGTAGAGTTTATACTAACCCTTATACATAGTTCATTCCATGCCCTGTCATTCCGGAATGCCTTTCTGATTATTTTGAGCTGATCAGCTACCCGGCCAGGCTGAACTTACAGTTTCTGCAGTACTCCAATCCCGATCAAAACCGGTTCTGTCCCGCCGGTATCTGGCAATATTCCTCACTCTTCTCTTTCTGTGTGATGGCTTAACCAACACCGGAGGTTCCGCCTCCACCATTTTAAACAATTTTATCCCCAGTTTACGGTCTGCCGGATAGTTGATCTGCGATCTGTCAAAGCGGATTTTCTTCTTTCTGACCTTCAGGG
>JAKFCV010000017.1:0-217650 GCA_036676435.1 Pedobacter sp.
TTTCCCGTCATTTCGAGGAGGCACGACGAGAAATCTCATTCATGTGTATGGTAATCGTCACCAGATATCTCCACACTTCAACTTCAGAGTAATTATGCACATGCGTTTTGTGTGTTCGATATGACGGACTTTCACACTTCAACTTCAGAGTAATTAAGAACATACGTTTTGTGTGTTCGATATGACGAGGGAAGTGTATGAGTTTAGGTCTTCAGCTTCTCCTTGAAATCCCTTGTAAACTTGGCAAGCTTAGGTTGTATGACGAAAGCGCAGTAAGGCTTGCCTGTGTTAGATTGATAGTAATTCTGATGATAATCCTCCGCCTCGTAAAAATCAGTTACGGGGGAAATTTCAGTGACGATCGGCTGGTCAAACACCAGTTCTTTTTCCAGCTTGTCAATCATTTGTTCCGCAGCTAACTTTTGCTCCTGATTATGGTAGAAAACAACAGAACGGTATTGTGTGCCGGAATCATTTCCCTGCCTGTTTAATGTAGTAGGGTCGTGGGTTTTAAAGAAAACCAGCAGCAGGTCATCATAGGAGATCTGTTCAGGATCAAATTCGATCTGTATGATCTCTGCATGGCCGGTATCGCCATTACATATCTCCATATACGTAGGATGGGCTTTATGTCCCCCCATATATCCGGAAACCACTTTTGATACACCTTTCAGGTTTTGAAAAACAGCCTCTGTACACCAGAAACAACCGCCACCAAATGTTGCCTGCTCCATATTATTTCGTTTTAAACAAAATTGACAATTTCTAATTGAAAAATTATAATGCCTGCGTAAAGAAAAAGCCTTTCACTTCCCTGGAAATGAATGGCTTTTTTTTTATGTGTATTTATTGATACTGAATATAACTTGGCTGAGGCTTTAATTTCATCAGTTCAGCAGGAGTCATCAGGCGGTTGGGTGCTTTTTTAAGGTCATTTTTATAGAAGATTTTAAACCCGGTAAACTGAACCGGTTCTGAATAGATAAAGTGACGGTGTGTTCCCTGCTTTAATTCAGGTTCACCCCATCCGTCCATATGCATAACGATCTGAACTTCAGGACGTAATTTAATATTTTGAGAGTTGGTAACCATCTTTTTAGTAAAACGGTGTACTACAAAGATCTTAGGAGGAAGATTATTTGCTTTAACCAGCTTCGCCAGGTAATCAGAAACGTAATTGATCTCAGAAGCATCGTAAGTTCCGATTTTTCTTCCCGGAAGGATCCCGCCTTTCATGGAGAATTCAGGATCTATTCCCAGGTGTACATTTGGACGTTTCAGGTATTTTTCTAATCGCGGCAATTCTTCACGGATTGTGCTTAATGCTACCTGTATATCAAGAAAAACGATCATGTCTTTTTTCATGGCAGCGATGGTGAAAACAGAATCGATCTGTTTATCAGGCATGCGGTTCCGGTACTTACCGTCTTTACCAGGATCACCTGCAGCAACCACGGCAATGTAATGAAGAGCTGGCTGAACCGGTGTTTTTGGATCTATCTTTTCCCATTTCGCTACCTCAGAATAAAGCATCCGGAGCATTTCTTTTGGCGCATATTCACCAAGGGCCCCCATTCTCTTAGAGTACAAGTTGCCATAATAAGTCACAACCCGTTTGAATGGCAATATTGCACCCGGCAATGGGTAAGGCTGGTTCTTAACCGGCCACTTTCCAGTGGTATCGCCATTGGCAAGCTCGGTTAATTTTTTATTATACAAAGCAGTATCGATGCTGCCTGTGGCAGTACTGCCTGTTTCCACTTCCTCTGTGGCAGCAGTTTCCACTCCTGTGGAATCGTTTACGACAGTTTTACCATTCGCTTTGCTTGAAGAATCGCTGCAGTTGGTGAAAATGCCGAGCGTAGTAGCACTAACTGCTAAAGAAAAAATTAAATGTTTTCCGGTTATCATATTGAGATTAAGGGTGATGTGGCCTCCATGCATGGTTTCCCACGTTCAGTTGCCGGTAGATTATTTGTTTTAATTGTTATTGTAGTTTCAATTTGCTTTAACGGTTTAAATTAGGTCTTAAGCATCTGATTTACAAATTATATTCTCTTTATTTATTTTTCAAGCTCTTGCAGAATTTTCCAAATACGCCCAAAGGCAGTTTCGGCCCTGAACTGGCTTGTAAATATAATTCACCGGTTTCCAGATTATGAACTTTCGGGAAAGATGAACGGATAAGATTTTCAACTATAACGGATGAAAATCCCAGGGAGTACGTATTAAGAATTAAAAAATGTTCATCCTCGTCCAGCAGTTTCACAACATCCTTCATCATCTCCTGGATATTATCCTCAAGTTTCCATTTTTCCCCGCTAGGACCATGCCCGTAGGCCGGAGGATCTAAAATGATACCGTTATATTTTTTCCCTCTTTTAACCTCGCGTTTTACAAATTTAAGAGCGTCTTCCACCGTCCAGCGGATATTCTCCAATCCGGATAAGGATTGGTTTTCATTTGCCCACGAAACAACCTGCTTAATGGAATCAACATGGGTAGTTTCCGCTCCCGCTGCACAGGCAGCCAAAGATGCTCCCCCTGTATAGGCGAACAAATTGAGAACTTTTGCATGTTCGGTTTTAAAACTTTTGATGCTGTCGATAATATATTCCCAGTTCACTGCCTGTTCCGGAAAAATGCCCAAATGTTTGAAGGAGGTCAGAGCAAGCCGGAACTGAAGTGTAATATCATTATGCTTATAGGCGATATGCCATCTGTCGGGTATTTTTGAATCCTTCTTCACCCATTCACCGGATGTTGCCGAACGCCCCTTGAACCGGATATGATGTAGTTTGGTCCATTCACTTTCGGAAAGGACCTTTGCCCATACAGCCTGGGGCTCAGGGCGGATCAATATTATATTCCCAAAACGCTCGAGCTTTTCAAAATCACCACAGTCAATGAGTTCGTAATCTTTCCAGTTTTTTGGTGTTAACAGTTGGATCATTTTTAAAGGGAAATTTGACGTATTAAATAGATGAATACCGGTAATCCAGCGAGGTTATTTTTTCTTTAAAGCCCGCATGAATTTGCTTGCAAATACGAATTCGTTTAATTCCTTGTTATCCGTGCCGGAGATTTCTTTATTGGATCCTTCCCACCATTTTTCACCTTCATGCAGAAATATGATATTTTCACCTATACCCATTACTGAGTTCATATCGTGAGTAACCACAATTGTTGTTGTATTATATTCTTCTGTAAGTTCCTGGATCAGGTCGTCAATAACAATTGCCGTTTTTGGATCAAGTCCCGAATTAGGCTCATCCACAAAAAGATATTTGGGATTCATTGCAATAGCCCGGGCTATACCAACCCTTTTTTTCATTCCGCCTGAAAGCTCAGCAGGGAAAAGTTTATTTTTTCCGGCCAAATTCACTCTTTCCAGACAAAAATTTGCCCGCTCCAGTTTTTCCTTACGGCTCTGTTCCGTGAACATATTAATGGGAAACATGATGTTGTCTTCCACATTCATGGAATCAAATAATGCGGAGCCCTGGAAAAGCATTCCGATCTCGGTACGTATTTCGATCCTGGTTTCAAAGTTCATGCGGGTAAAATCCCTTCCATCATATATAACAGATCCTTCTTCGGGTTCATGTAAACCAACCATGCATTTTAAAAGAGTGGTCTTTCCGGATCCTGATCCTCCGATGATCAGGTTACACATCCCTTCTTTGAACTCTGCAGAAATGCCCCGAAGAACATGATTTTCACCAAATGTTTTGTGAATATTTTTGATCTCTATCATAAAAGTAACTGGGCGATAACATAATCAGAAAAGAGGATCGCTATACAGCTGATCACTACTGCTTTAGTGCTCGACTGTCCTACTTCCAGAGCCCCTCCGCTGGTATAAAAGCCCTGATAGGCGGAAACTGAGGTGATTATGAATGCAAAAATAACCGATTTAACCATGGACACAGTGAACGTAAATGGAATAAAATCTGTGGTTAAGCCACTGATAAAATCCTGTGAGGTAACTGCCCCCGAAGCTGTCCCGGCTAAATAACCTCCCGAAATACTTAAACCGATGGATATGATGACCAATAATGGGATCATACTTACCGCTGCAATAATTTTGGGCAGAATCAGAAAACCAGGAGAGTTAATACCCATGATTTCAAGCGCGTCTATCTGTTCGGTAACCCGCATGGTACCAATCTGGGAGGATACGCTCGAACCGACTTTACCGGCCAATACAATGGCCGAGATGGTGGGGCTTAACTCCAGGATGGAAGAATCTCTTACAATCATCCCGATAACGGATTTAGGAATAAAGTCGCTGACTAGCTGGAATGCGGTTTGAACCGTAGTTACAGCACCCAGGAATAAGGAAATAATTGAAATGATACCTAAGGAACCGACTCCTATGGAAACCATTTCATGCATGATCTCCTTCCGGTAGATGTTCCACTTTTCCGGTCTCCGGAAAACAGCCTTTAACAATAGTATATATTTACCTAAGGGGTGAAATATCATTTCTTAAATTTAATGTGAAAATTATACAATAATACAAAATTATCACCCCTCATGAAGGGTGGGTTTAAACAAAGGTAATCTCAAATGCTGAAATGGCTGAATTTATTATAGCTCCATCATTGATTTTGCTACTTTTAATCTATGAATGCAATTGTAACCGGTGCAACTAAGGGAATAGGAAGGGCGATTGTTATGCATCTAGCTGCTAACAACTTTAACGTCTCTTTGTGTGCAAGAAATGAAAGAGAGATTGAAACCTTACTCCTGGATCTCTCCTCACGCTATCCCCGTCAAAATTTTTATGGTATATCCGCCGATATGGAACATATTGCGGATGTAATGAAATTTGCCGATTTTTCCCACAAATGCTTGTCAACCACCCACGTCCTGATAAATAATGCCGGCTTGTTTATTCCTTCAGAGCTCATGAAGGAAGGAGAGACATCCCTTGAACGGCAAATGAAAGTAAATGTATATGCTCCTCATTACCTGAGTAAGTATTTTGCTGAAAAAATGATAGCAGCAGGGCATGGACACATCATTAATATATGTTCCATAGCCAGTATCAGGCCTGTAATCAGCGCAGCCTCTTACAGTGTAACAAAAATGGCCCTCCTGGGTCTTACTAAAGTTATGCGGGAAGAACTGATACCTCATGGAATAAGGGTTACGGCTATATTGCCGGGGTCTACCCTGACCGATTCATGGGCTGGAACCAGCCTTCCCCCGCAGCGGTTTATAGATCCGGAAGATGTTGCCAAATCGGTGATTAACTGTATGCAGATGAGTGCGGGAGCAAATATCGATGAAATCATTATCAGACCCCTTCAGGGGGATATTTAAACGCCCGATGCGGATTGCCTGAATGTCTTTGCTTTATTTACCGACAAATTAAGGGTCTTTACCGAGAACTAAGGACAACCTACCTAATAGGTGTTTATGAAATATCATCTATCACGTAGTTTTGATCTATCAATTAAAAGCAAGGACTTAAATTGATCATTAATAAAGACCAATACTAAACTTAATCAAAATGGAAAAGAAATTACAACGCAACGAACAGGAGAAAATGATTGCCGGAGTGTGCGCCGGACTGGCAGATTATTTTGATGTAGATGTAAGCTGGGTAAGAATAGCCTTTGTGGTAGCGGTTATGGCCGGCCTCTCAGGAGTTGTGGCTTATATCATCCTTTGGATTGCTGTACCACCAAGACCTTTTACTCCGGATTATGGTCAGTACAATGCTGATTATAAAGTTTATGAGAATAAAGCTTATTCAAATGATCCGATGTCAGATCCTGCTTATACAGGTCCTCCTCTTAGCCCAAAAAAAAGTGGTAACGGAAGGATGATCGCAGGAATTCTGTTCGTAGCTTTTGGATTATTTTTCATGCTCAATGAATTCGATCTTATACCTTACTGGTTTGAAATGCATAAACTCTGGCCTTTGATCCTGATCGGTATAGGTTTATATACACTGCTTAGGGCTGATAAAAAAGAGCCATGGAAACAGGAACCCTTTAAGGAAACTGCTGTTCAGCAGGATGAAATCATTGTAAGTACTGAGCCGGCGAAAACAACTGAAGGTCCGGCAGAATCCAAATCAACTACTGATCAATCTTCAAATAATACATTATGAGAACTGAAAAAATTGTATGGGGCCTGATCCTCATTTTTATAGGAAGTGTTTTCCTGCTGGATAATTTTAATATTATCGATTTTTACTGGGGCTCAGTATGGCGCTTCTGGCCGGTGATCTTCATCCTTATAGGAGCTAACATGCTTCTGAGCAGATTTGGTAATAGTAAAACCGCACCCATACTGGTAGCCGTTCTTACAATCGGGGTTCTGGCCTTTATAGGATACCAGGGATCACAGCCAAGTACAGGCCGCAGCTGGCACAGGTTTGGTTACGACAGCAAAAATAAGGACTGGGATGCGGATTCAAGCTGGACGGGCTCGAGTTCCTTTACTGAACCATTCACTCCCGGCACTGCACGAGCTAAATTATATATCCAGGGTGGTGCCACCAGCTTCAGACTTAATGACAGCACATCCAATCTGTTTGATGCAGAGGTTGATCAGAAACACGGAAGGTTCACACTGGACAGAACCTTACTGGATTCAATTGAAGTGCTTAACTTCAAAATGAGAAATCAAAAGAAAAGCTGGAGAATGGATGATATGAATGCCAATGAAACCAAAATACGTATTAACAGTGCTCCTGTTTGGGATATTAAAGTGGAGATGGGAGCTGGCGAAGCTATTTTTGATCTGACTTCCTATAAAGTCCGCAGCCTTACATTTGAAGGCGGGGCTGCCTCCTTTGAAGCGAAATTAGGATCCGCTGAGCCTAAAACGGAGGTTTTGGTAGAAACCGGGGTAGCCAGTGTGGAAATAGAAGTTCCTTCGACTTCCGGATGCCGTATTGTAGTTGACAGCGGTCTGTCTTCAAAAGATTTCAGCGGTTTTATAAAACAGGCAGATGGAACTTATGAAACGGACAATTACAAGACCGCTGCCAATAAGATAGATATCAGCCTTAAAGGCGGCCTGTCATCGTTCGAAGTAAGAAAGTATTAAATATATTTGTATAAATTGAGCGGAGGCTTCCTGACCGGGAAGCTTCCGCTTTTTATGAAAATATGAACGAGTACTTTGTTGTTATTAATGGCAAGCCTTCAGGGCCTTATACGGTTGACCGGATGAAGGAACTGGGTATCCGGGAGGGCACTTTTGTGAAAACAGAAGGCATGGATGACTATAAGGAAGTTCAGGAGATCCCCGAACTTTGCCAGGAGCTTGGCCTGAAATCCCGTGTCAGAAAACCTCAGTATTTCGCATCACTTGATATCCGTTTGCTTGCAGTTATTATTGATTATTTCATAATCTTCGCTGTTTACTGCGTCCTGGCAATTGTGGTCGTGGCATTTTTAGATGACCAGCAAAAACGGACAATAGTGGCACTGTCTGGCCTGGCTATCATTCCGCTTGCTAAAATGATCTACAGTACTATAATGGAAGCTTCTTCCAGGCAGGCAAGCTACGGGAAAGTCCTGATGGGCCTGAAGGTAAGTGACGAGCAGGGCCGGCCAATTACCCTGAGCCGCTCGATTGTACGCAATATGTCTAAACTCCTTTGTGTAGCCACCCTTGGATTAGGGTATATAATCGGTTTTTTCGATAAAAGACAGCAGGGCTTACATGACAGACTAGCGGGAACGCTGGTGATTAAGGACAGACTATTATAAAGCTTTTATCTCAGCACTGAGAAAATGCATTTCATGTTGGTATCTGAAATAAACAAGGATATATCCGAAGTTATCAGATATATCCTTTGTAAATTTATTTGTTAGTTAGTTTTTGGTGGAGGTAATGTAAAAAATATAGGCATCGTATATGCCACGTTTACAGGTTCCCCCTTATGCAATCCTGGTTTCCATTTTGGGCTCGCCTTCACTACCCGTATGGCTTCTTCATCCGCGCCACTACCAATGCCTCTAAGTACCTTGATTTCAGCAATACTGCCATCTTTCATGACAATAAATCGTAGAATTACTCTACCCTGCACTTGATTTTTCTTGGCTTCTTCAGGGTATTTAAGTGTATTTCTCATGTAATCAGACCATGCAGACATACCGCCATGAAATTCCGGAAGAACCTCTATATCTGTAAAATTCCTTACAACTACTTCAGATAATTGTAAGGTTGGACCAGATGTTTCCGTTTTTTCGGATCCAGCGATTGCAGAAACCACAATAGATCCTAAAAATCGATTTTTACCCGTGGAGGGCAGGGTGCCGAGATTAGCCTCAATGCCAATTAACTGGAATGCAATAATTAAGGAATAGTTATCATCCTCAGCCTGAACAGCATCATTAAATAAATTTAAAGTGCGCAGTACTTCATTATCCACGTCGTTCTGTAAACTTTTAGCTACCTGTACATTGCTTATTTTTTTGTCCTTTATTTTAAAATTTACTAACACATAACCCGTTATTTTATTCTGTCTAGCAGATGATGGATATTTTATATTTCTCTGAATATGTTTTCGTAGGGCACTAATATCATCCATGTTTTTGCTTTCTGAAGCCGATTTTTCATACTTAGGCTTGGATGGGCTGCTTTGTTCTTTTTTATAGATGTCTTTAGAAGTTGGTTCAGAAAAAATAATCTTTGTATTCTTATCAGCTTTTAATGGGCTGATCAGTTGCTCAGCTCTGGCAATTAGTTCAGTTTTTTCGGTAGCAACGCTTGCTGCTGAGAATATCAGCATCATTGCGAACAGTGGGGCTGAAAATCCGTACTTCCAAAGGCCGGTTCTGCGTGATTTGGTTTTGTTTAACATGCTGATTCTTCTTTTTAAGAGTGATTTATTGAAAAAATTATTACTTAATCGAGTTGGATCAATCCCCATTGTATTGCTGAATAGCAAAAGGGCATAATTAGATTTGCTTTGCATCAGGTTTGCTGCTTCTTCATCAGCAATGAACTCATGGATATGCCTGATCTCAATGTTATACAAATAGATGACCGGGTTGAACCAGTTCAGGATAGCAACCATTTCTATCAAAATAATATCTGCTGAATGCCATTGTCTTATATGAACCTTCTCGTGATCTATGATAGTTGCCGCATTGGGAAGCTCCTTGTCAACAACAAGGTGGTTGAAGAATGAAAAGGCTGAACCTTTTTCTAATTTGAGATTGGATCGAAGCAGAAAAAGTCCTACCAAAAACCTCAAAAGAAAGAAAACCACCCCGCAAACGTAGATCCAGATAATTATATTCCCCAGTGACCATGCGTTTGCTTCATCTTTCAATCCGACAACAACAGTGTCATAAACTAAAGTTGTTGGCATGGCCGTTACGTCCCGTAGTTTTTGAGTAATAAAAAGATCACGAAACCATTGAGTATTAAAGAATGGAATGGCGAATGATAGAATAATACTTGAATTGAGGTAGATTCTGTTATGTCTGAAAAAGGTTTCATTTTTTAGCAGCAGTGCATAAAACCCCATAAACATGACCAGATACAAATTTGTCTGTAAAAGATAATTCAGGCCGCTCATATTATTTATTTTTTAGTTTTTCAATCAGTTTAATGATCTCATCAGCTTCTTTAAGGTCGAGTTTCTTCTCCTTCACAAAAAAGGAAAACATATTCTCAACTGAATTGCTGAAATAACCGTTCAGCAGTTTTTCGGTAGCAAAGCTTTTGTATTCCTCCTTACTGATGACAGGGAAATAACGGTGACTTTTGCCGAATGCCTCATGATCGATGAAACCTTTGGTTTCAAGGATCCTGATGATTGTGGATACCGTATTGTATGCCGGCTTCGGTTCAGGTAACTGATCAATCACATCTTTTACAAAACCCTTTTCGAGATCCCATAAAACCTGCATGATCTGTTCTTCTGCTTTGGTGAGTTCTTTAATTTCCATTGAATTGTTAAATGTAAAATGAATTATTTCAGGCTATTCCGGATAGCTGACATGAAGTTAAAACTAATTTTTTAGTTATACAACTATTTTATTAGTTTTTATTTTTACAATCGAAAAATTTGGATTTTCGGCTTTTCTGAATTTGACAATCCTTTCTTTGCAATATTTGAATTTGGAGGGGCGGAGGAGAAAAAACATATCACCAACATCCAAACCTGGAGTGAAGATTTATTCAGGCGGCAGCATTCTCACTCTCCAGTAAATAGTGCATTTGCAAAAATATTATCCCTGACTGATGTGGCCTTCAGAAGCCTTCCTTTTGAAGCAAACCAGAAAGGATCTGCTCCAGCTTCAACGGATCGCTCATGTATTTTTTGAGATCAAATAATTCTACTTTTCTGAATTCCACGGGATGGCTTTCACTTTGGAGGGATATGTATCCTTCTTTCAACGCTTTCCCATCAAGCTTTACGGCCGGATCGAAATTTGATACATTACCGCCACCAATTGTTGGCCTGGTATACTCGAATACAGTTTTTCCTTCCAGGCGATGCCTTACCAGGGAATCCCCCAGAACTACAATCTCAGCCCTGACCCACTGATCGCCATGATAAGTTTTAGAAGAAGAGGTGACACAATGCGGAGTGAATAGTTTGCCATTCAGATAAACATTCGTGCCCGGGGTACAGAGGTTTAAGGTGCTTCGCTCTTCTTTACCATTGCCGCCCAGAAATTGAGTTTCAAGGGAGATCGGGAAATCCTGATTGATCAGCATACTTTCGGGAGATTGTGAATGAAGCATTGCACCACTGTTACGGAATGCCCATCCCGGACCTCCGCTAATTTGCTGTCCAGTAAACCTGTATTCAACAACCAGTATATAGGCTGAATATGGATTTTTGTAGAATAGATGACCATACCGTTCGTCCCATGACTTATATCCATCATAAGAGACCTTCAAAATACCATCCTGAACCCTGAATGTATTGGCAAAGTTCTCATTCAGTGGATATCCCTTGATCTTGATTTTCCAATCGTTCAGATCTTTTCCGTTAAACAGACTGATCCAGCCTTTACCTGAATTTCTCTGTGCAGTACAGGATACAGAAAGAACGAAAAAACAAAAGATTATTAATTTTTGCAGGAGGCTTTTCATAGGAAGCAAAATAGGAAAATCTTTCTGCTTCTGCTTTAATATGCGAAAGCTGTCGTCAAAAAATAGAAGCCGGGGGCAATGGCCTACTCTCAAATGCCCTTCAGGCTAATCAGTTAAAAATAAAAATGCCGGTCAAAATTACGGCCGGCATTTTATTTTCAGGTTTTATACCGCATCCGATAAGGAAGTAAAAGTAAAGTCCCTGATCTTCATAGGAGGTATCATCGCATTGATGCCGGATTCCCCGCTGACTGTCCGCTCGGGCTTGCCCAATGCTTCCAGATTATTCAGCATAATAATAGGGCTTTCATTGAAACGGAAATTTTTGACCGGGAATTTGATCTCACCGTTTTCTATATAGAAGGTGCCGTCACGGGTTAAACCGGTAAGCAAAACGGTTTGCGGGTCCACGCTGCGGATATACCACAAACGGGTTACCAGGATTCCCTTTTCCGTGCTTTTTATCAGATCTTCCAGACTCTGATTCGAGCCCGTCATAATTACAGCATCTGGAGTTGGAACGGCCTTCACCCCCTTTTTTTGTGCCCAGAACCTGGAGTAATACAGGTTTTTCATCACCCCCTTTTCGATCCAGTTTATTTTTTCCTGCGGTCTTCCGTCTCCGCTCCAGGTGCTTGAGGGAAGTTCAGGATTGAAAGGATCCGAATAGATGTTTATACGTTCATCAACGAGTTTTTCACCTAGTTTGGTTAAACCGCCTGGTTTGCTCATAAAACTTCGTCCTTCATCCGCCTGCCGGCCATCCATACCGAAAAACATATTTTCCAGGAGTACAAGTCCCGCGGCTGGTTCAAGGATCACGGTGTATTTACCTGGCTCGATGGCCCGGGCAGTGGCAGATCGTATGGCCTTGGAGGCTGCTGATGCAGTATCTGCTTTCACATCCAGTTTATTGAAATCATTGTATGATTTAGTGGCATAGCCTGAGCCTTTGCCATCCTCGGTACGTAATGTCACATTAAAACTGACACCTGTTGAGGTATTGTAGGCAAACAATCCCGCTGAATTCATCATGGCGGCATAGGAGGTGTTATTTTCAAGAAAGCCTGCTGCTGTCAGTTTACTGTTCTTAGAAATCTGCAGACTTGCAGCAACGGCATCGGCACGTTCTTTCGGACCGATTTGCGAAGTGCTTTTTACAAAAGTAGGAGATTCGGGATAGTTTTGCGGACCCAGGAAGGAAACAAATTCCGGGTTCTCTGGTGCCAGCATGGCTAGTTCTTCTGCTCTCTGAACTACTTTCTTCAGGGAGTCATCATCAAACTCATTGATGGTGGCTACTCCCATTTTCTTTCCAAAAGCTGAGGATACCACAAGGCTGTCCTGGCTGATCCCACCGCTGGTGGAAACTGAATTTCGTGCGTATCGGATATTCCCCGCATCCGAACCATTCAGGTTTACTTCGCATTCATCTGCTTTTGAATAACTCAGCACCTTTTTTAACAAGGCCTGAGATTCTTCTTTACTTAATATTGGCATGATTGTTTTCCTCAGATTTTTCTAGCTGTGTTAATTACATTGACTCCATTGAACCTGGTGGTGGCACATCCGTGTGAAACCGCACTGCTTTGCGAAGGCTGCCCTTTTCCATCGAAAAAGGAGCCTCCCAAACGGTAATCGCTCTCATCGCAGAGGTCGCTGCATGCATTCCAGAATTCCTGTGTGTTAGCCTGATAAGCTACATCCTTAAGCATTCCTCCAATCTTCCCATCTTTGATTTCGTAATATAATTGCCCGCCAAACTGGAAATTATACCGCTGCTGATCGATAGAGAATGAACCGTCTCCGATGATATAAATTCCTTTTTCTACATTCTTTATCAGATCGTCAATGCTCTTCTTCTGTTTGCCCGGCATAAGGGAAACATTCGGCATCCGCTGGAACTGCACGCTGCTCCAGTTATCTGCATAGCAGCAGCCCTGGGATTCTTTCAAACCGACAATATGCGCCTGGTCACGAATCGCCTGGTAATTCACCAGAACACCATCTTTAATAATATCCCATTTCTTTGTTTCTACTCCTTCATCATCGTAACCCACAGCGCCAAGTGATCCGGGCTGAGTTTTATCTCCCTGAATATTGACGAGATCACTGCCATATTTGAAGTTCTTTGATTGCCATTTATCCAGAGTAAGGAAGCTGGTTCCAGCGAAATTCGCCTCATAACCCAAAACCCGGTCGAGCTCCGTAGGATGTCCTGCAGATTCATGGATCGTTAACCAAAGGTGGGAAGGATCAAGGACAAGATCGTATTTACCTGCTTCAACAGATTTGGCCGTTAATTTTTGTCCCACCTGGACGGCCGCTGATTTGGCATCTTCCAGCATATCATAGCGGCCTTTATATAAGGTGGTTATACCTTTGATTTTATGTTCAGGACGAGCCTCGAGATATTCATAACCCATACCTGTAGGAGCGCTTAAAGCATTCCTAGTTTCAAATTTTCCGGTTTTAGCATCGATCTTTGTCAGGAAAAATGTTGGCCAGATGCGGTGCACATCCTGATCAATATAGGATCCGTCTGTAGAAGCGAAATACTTTTGTTCATTAACAAGGAAGAGTATAGAGTTCACATAATTTGCTCCGCCCTTCATTGCAGCATCATTTACAGATAGAAGAAGATCGACCTTTTCCTTCATTGGAACCTCGAATGCATTCTTCTCGATCGGTGCCTTCCAGCTTACCTCCCCATAACCCTTCTGCGGGGCCAGTTGAACAGGTTCCAACAGCAAACGTGAATTCTCTTTGGCGATGGCAACTGCCAGTTCAGCCGCTTTGGCAATACTGTCATTATCCATCTTATCGGTTGCTGCAAATCCCCAGCTGCCATTTGCGATCACCCTTACGCCCATTCCATAGGATTCGGTGTTTACAATATTCTGGACCTTATCTTCGCGGGTTACAACGAACTGATTTAGGTATCGCCCTATCCGCACATCTGTATAAGTAGCGCCCCTGGAGCGGGCGGCATTAAGCGCCACATCCGCCATCCGCTTTTTTAAAGCCGGATCGATCGTGTCAGTCAGGGCATCCAGCGGAACAGGGTTTCCCCAGACTGGAATTGACGGAAGCATAGCCGCAGCCGCGCCCATGCCCGTTAAGTAAACAAAATCTCTTCTTCTCATTTAAATTGGTTAGGTTTTATGATTAAGTCTTATTCTTTAGGATTGGAAAGATGCTTTGGAAATAAGAAATTAAATATAAAGAAATAATTATTTCTTTAATATGCCATAATCACGTGTTTTCCCGGTGAATAAAGTGTTTCCAATTTCAGGACATGCGAAAGGCGCGCTGGATAAAACGAAGATCTGGCTTAATAAAAAAACCGGTCTGTATGTGAAAGACCGGTTATGATAATTAAGAAAATGATTTAGGGGGGAATGTAGGATTATACTTTCCTTCCTGTATTAATTACGTTAACTCCCTTAAATAAGGTAGTGGCACATCCGTGTGAAACGGCGCTTACCTGACTTGGCTGCCCTTTTCCGTCAAAAAATGATCCTCCGGTACGGTAATCTTTTTCATCGCATATGGCCGCACATGAATTCCAGAATTCCTGGGTGTTCGACTGATAAGCAACGTCTTTTAAAAGTCCGCCGATCTTCCCATCCTTCACTTCAAAACATAACTGTCCGCTGAATTGAAAATTATAACGCTGCTGGTCGATCGAGTAGGAGTTCCTGCCGAAAATGTATATTCCCTTTTCAACGTTTTTTACCATATCAAGGGCACTCATAGCATTTTTGCCTGCTTTTAAAGAAACATTAGGCATCCGCTGAAACTGTACGCTGTTCCAGCTGTCCGCGTAACAGCATCCCTGGGACTCGGGTAATCCAAGAATATGCGCCTGATCCCTGATGGTCTGATAATTTACCAGCACTCCATCCTTTATGATATCCCAGCTTTTGCATTTAACCCCTTCATCATCATATCCAACTGCCGCAAGTGAACCTGCCTCAGTTTTATCGGCCTGGAAATTGACAATTTTACTGCCGAAATTAAACTTTTTGCTTTCCCATTTATCCAGGGTAAGAAAGCTGGTTCCTGCATAATTGGCCTCATAACCCAAAACACGATCAAGTTCTGTCGGGTGACCAACAGATTCGTGTATGGTAAGGAAAAGGTTGGTTGGGTCGATAATGAGATCGTACTTTCCCGGTTCAACAGGTTTGGATCTCAATTTTTCTTCTACATGCCTGGTTGCAGTGACAGCATCTTCGAGCATATTATAGCGCTTTTTGTAGATGGTGAACAAACCATTGATCTCTTCCTCCTTTTTAGGGACCAGATACTCATAACCCATACCCATGGGCGAGCTTAAAGAATTGCGGGTCTCAAATTTCCCTGATTTGGAATCGATCTTGGTTACCGTAAAGGTAGGCCAGAGCCTGTGCACATCCTGATCAATATAGGACCCCTCAGTCGATGCAAAATATTTCTGCTCATTAACCAGGTAGAGGGATGAATTTACATAGTTCACGCCTCCTTTTAATGCAGCAGCATTTACAGCGAGTAAAAGGTCTATTTTTTCCTTAATAGGGATCTCAAATGCATTCTTCTCAAAAGGAGTTTTCCAGCTAACTTCTCCAAAGCCTTTTTGCGGTGCAAGTTTTACAGGCTCCGTCAGGAGTTTGGAGTTTACCTTAGCGATCTGAACTGCGGAAGCCGCCGCCCTTGCAATGTTATCTTCAGTCAGCTGATCGATGGCAGCAAAACCCCAGCTTCCGTTTGCAATAACCCGGATCCCCATACCGTAAGATTCGGTATTGCTGATGTTTTCAACCCTGGTTTCACGGGTGGTCAGGAATTGATTCAGATATCTTCCGATGCGGACATCTGCATATGTAGCGCCTTTAGAGCGTGCGGCATTCAGCGCAATATCGGCAAGTCGTTTCTTTAAAGCCGTATCAATGGGGATCAATGCCTCTTCCATGGCAATATCACGACCAATTAAAGGCATTGATTGCAGCATGGTTGCTCCGGCACCTATTCCTGATATGTACAAAAAGTCTCTTCTTCTCATAACGATAATTAATTAAAACAGAGTAAATATGGTTATGATCTATACGGCATCAGATAGTGATGAGAACGTAAAGTCCCGGATTTTCATCGGCGGAACGATCATTCCACCGCTTCGCTGTGGTTTTCCTAATGCCTCAACATTATTCAGCATGATAATCGGGCTTTCATTGAACCTGAAGTTCTTAACAGGGAACATGATCTTTCCGTTCTCTATATAAAAAGTACCATCACGGGTCAATCCCGTAAGGAGTAAAGTTTGGGGATCCACCATACGGATATACCAGAACCGGGTAACAAGAATGCCTTTTTCAGTACTTTTGATCAGGTCCTCAAGGGAAGCAGTTCCGCCTTCCATGATCACTCTTCCTGCTCCTGGCAAAGGTTTTACATTTTTTTGCTGGGCCCAGTAACGGGAATAGCTCAGATTCTTAACCACTCCTTTATCAACCCAGGTAGTCTTTTGGACAGGGAGGCCGTCACCGTTCCAGGTTGCGGATGGAAGTTCGGGGTTAAAAGGATCGGAATAAATAGTAACTTTCTCATCAAAAAGCTGCTCGCCCAAACGGGTACCGCCGCCTTTCTTGCTTAAAAAACTCCGGCCTTCTTCGGCGCTGCGTGCATCAAAACTCCTGACCATATTGGCCAGCATATCACTGGCTGCCAGAGGCTCAAGTATGACCGTATATTTGCCTGGTTCAATTGCCCTGGCACCAGCGGATCCGTTAGCTTTTCCAGCCGCTATTTTAGTGAGCGTTAAAGTATCCAGTTTACGGACATCATTGAAACTTTGATCCACATAGCCTGAACCTGTGCCTGCCTGGTTGCGTGTGGTAACAGAGAATGAAACATCGGTGTCCCGGTTATAGGCAAACAATCCTTTTGAATTCATGATCGCACGAAAGCTGTTGGAGTTCTCAAGAAATCCTGCTGCTTCAAGCTTGGCATTTTTGGCCACTTCAAGACTTTTTCTCACTGCCTCAGCCCTGATATCAGGAGTGATAGCTGCCGTAGCGGGATTATAGGTGATGGATTCTGCAAATGTTTTTGGTCCCTCAAGAGACACATATTCCGGATTTGGCGGAGCCAGCTGAGCCAGCTCTTCGGATCTTCTGACCACCTTTTCAAGGGAGGCATCATCAAATTCATTGATCGTTGCCGATCCTGTTTTTTTACCAAAAGTGGAACTTATTCCAAGTCCCATGGTGCTGATATCACCTGCAGTTGAAACCGCATTGCGTGCATAGCGAATATTACCGCCTTCGGTACCGTTCAGACTTACTTCGCACTCATCTGCCTTTGAATAGCTCAAAGCTTTTTTTAGAATGGCCTGAGCTTCTTCTTTACTTAATATGCCCATATCTTAAATTTTTCTAGCTGTGTTTATTACATTAACTCCATTAAACCGTGTTGTTGAACATCCGTGAGATACCGCATTCGACTGGCCAGGCTGACCCTTGCCATCATTAAAGGCACCTCCCAGACGGTAATCACTTTCATCGCAAACTGCCGCACATGAATTCCAGAATTCCTGGGTATTCGACTGATATGCAACATCCTTTAGCATTCCTACGATCTTACCTTCCTTGATTTCATAAAACATCTGACCTCCGAACTGGAAATTATAACGCTGCTGATCTATGGAGAATGATCCGTCCCCGATGATATAAACGCCTTTTTCAACATTTTTAATCATGTCATCCACACTTAACTTCTGTTTTCCGGGTTCCAGTGAAATATTCGGCATACGCTGAAATTGAACATCCTGCCAGCTTTGTGCATAGGAGCACCCCTGAGATTCGTTCAGGCCTATCATATGTGCCTGATCACGGGTAGCCTGGAAGTTTACCAGAATACCATCCTGAACTATATCCCATTTTTTACATTTCACTCCTTCATCATCATATCCCACAGCACCCAGTGAACCTACCTGCGTTTTATCGGCAACTACATTAACCAGCTTATTTCCGAAATTGAATTTTTTGGAATTGAGTTTTTCAACGCTTAAGAAGCTGGTTCCGGCATAATTTGCTTCATATCCCAGTACACGGTCCAGTTCAGTAGGATGACCCACAGATTCATGAATAGTTAACCAAAGGTGAGATGGATCAAGCACCATGTCGTATTTGCCTGGCTCCACTGATTTAGCTTTCATTTTCTGTTCAACATTCGCTGTGGCTGATTTAATGTCTTCTAGAATATCATACCGGTCTTTGTAACGGGTTACAATTCCGCTGACCTTACTTGCAGCTTTAGGCTCAAGGTATTCATAGCCCATACCCATCGGAGTACTTAAGGATCTGATGGTATCGAATTTTCCGCTGCCTCGGTCAATTTTAGTTACCGTAAAGCTTGGATAGATGCGGTGTATATCCTGATCAATATATGAACCATCCGTTGATGCAAAATATTTCTGCTCATTAACTGCAAGGATCAGGGAGTTTACAAAACTTGCACCGCCCTGCATGGCAATAGCATTAGCAGAAAGGAGGAGGTCGACTTTTTCTTTAACAGGAACCTCAAAAGAACTTCTCTCTATCGGCGACTTCCAGCTAACTTCGCCAAAACCTTTCTGCGGAGCAAGCTGCACTGGAGTTCCCTGTATCTTTGCATTTGCCTTCGCCACGGCCACTGCCTTCTCAGCAGTTCTTGCTATGTCTTCTTTTGTAACATTATTTGAGGAGGCAAAACCCCAGCAGCCATCAGCGATAACCCGTATACCGACCCCGAAAGATTCTGTATTAGCCACTCCCTGAACACGGTTTTCGCGTGTTGCAACAAACTGGTTCAGATAACGGCCGATACGGACATCTGCATAGCTTGCACCCTTTGACCTGGCTGCATTTAAAGCGACATCCGATAGCGCCTTTTTTAATTTAACATCCATTCCATCCAAAGCCTGCAATGGATCGATAGGATTACCGAAGAGGTTTAGGTTTGGCAGCATTAATGCACCGGCACCCATTCCGCTCAGGTAGAGAAATTCACTTCTTTTCAATACGTTATCCTCCTTTTAATTGGTTAGTAAATGAGCTCACACTATGCATGGCCCTCTTTCACAGCTTGAAGTTATAATAATTTTGCTTCAAGCCATAAATATGTACAACAAACAATAAATAAAATGAAAAAATAGATAGCCGGAACCCTTGTGGTATAGACCGCATTTTGAGTTTTTGCTGCTATGGATTCAGTCCTTGCATGCTCGATGAATTCCTTAGTGTTCTTTATTTTCAAACCCGATTGAATACTCTTCCAGTCATCCTTGTCAAATACATACCATTGTGTTTCAGTATTCCCGTGTTTTATGGAATGCCATCCGATTTTTGAAGGCCAGTAAGATGCATTCCATTGAAAGGGCAGAAGTGGATCCTGGATGAATTTCAAGGGTCTTCCATCGGATTCTGCCGAGGGTAAGGTATCTGATTCGACCACCAGCTGTATTTGGATTTCTTTATTGACAATTGGATACTGATCTTTGAAGCGTATGCTTTCAGTCAGTTCTGTTCTTCTGGCTGCTTTTTCGAGTATATGCGCCCAATATGAGGTATAGTCCGCAGCATTGTTCCCAAGCATCCAGGTATATGAATCAGCGATTGTACTAAGAACAAGTCTGCCTGTTCCATATAATTTGCTGCTCACTAATATGTTTCCGGTTCCGTCTTTAACCAGAGCCTGATTTCCCGGTTGAGCAATAATTTTAAAGGTGCGCGAAGCCGGAAGCAGCATCTTTTTTGCCGAATTCCCAGCCCAGTTCAGGGAAATTGTTTTTTCATCTGCTGCTTGCCGTTCTCTTATTTGAAATTCGTTTTTGAAAAAACCTGAAGGCTCGCTTTCAGCATCTGTTTTAATGATCAGACCCATTCCTTCACTTACCTGGTTTTGAAGAGCCTTCCTTCCGGCCTGATTTAAGCGGGATAATTCTGTCATGTCAGCAATAAGCACATCGAAGCTTTCAAGCAGTGAAGGATTTATCCGGCTAAGATCGCGTTTTTCAGTATTCAGGAATTCTGTGCTGAATTTATCTTTGCTTATCGCGGTTCTGACGGCCAGAGCGTACTTTTGTTCGTAAAGCCAGTTCTTCAGAAATTTATTCTCAAAATCCGGAGAAGAGGATAAAATCAAAACCCTGAGGGCTGATTGTTCCTCAACAATCACCGGGATCTTTTCGTTTGAAATAGTGTCTTTCCTGCTGATAGCAAGTAATGAATATAAGGCTCTGCCAAGATTTTTCGGAATACTCTTCAGCCAGAAGGTTTCAGTTTTTTCGGCAGCAACAGTTGTTGAATCCAGGGTTGTACCTAATCCTTTCAAAATAAGTTTAACCGGTCTTCGGGAAGTATTGTTATAGGTTCCCTGAACCAGAAGAGGCTCACCGGACGTCATATTTCTGGTCCATTGAACTGAGATAATGCCCTGAGGCAGACTTGAAGGATTAAATTGGATCCCGTAATTCCGCAAAGCATTTAACTCATGTTTTTCCAAACCATATCCCTGGATATAAAAATTTTTAAACCTGTGATTCAAGCTTAGAAAGCCTTCAAGATCAGGTATGAATTCGACCCGCTTATTTTTCGAAGCAAGGTTTTGATCTGTGCTGAAAGCCGGCAAATTCTTATGCCGGGTGATGCTGTCCTTATGATATCCTTCTGTAAGGATTAATGCCATGTTTGCCAAGGAAGGGTCTAGTGTTCGCTGATAGCTTATTGGCAGGGCTATCAAAACAAGAGCTGTTACAGCCATTGCCGAAGCGGCAAGACGAAGGATAAGGTTTACTCTATTTTTCCTCCCGACCTCTTTCCAGATGAGGAACGAGAGCAGGATCGCTGAGAAAATCAGAATGATATAAGTCCTTTCCATCTTTTATGGCTTCCGCTGTAGTTTATTAAAATACTCCCTTGAGAGCGCAGTACCCGGTCCCGATTTTTTAAGTTGGGGAGTCTTTTTTTCCTCCCTGATCATACGATGTAATGCAGATTCCACTGCATTGATGTCGGAGGGATAAATTTTAGAATTTGCCGGATTAAGTATTTTCCGGAGGGAAGCAAATGATTTTAGATAAACGGAAGGCTGCCTGGCAGCTTCAGCAGCGAGTTTAACCGCTGAACTCTGAAGTATTCCACGGTCGGAGGCACTCAGATTTCCCCCTTCTTTCAAACGGGCCAGTACAGCTGTTGACCTTTTTAAAAAATCCATTTCCTCAATTCCTGTCAGGGCCCTTTCTGCAGAAGGTGAAAAAATCTTATCAAGTTCGCCGCTTAACCGTTTATCTTCCAAAATGGGTGGAGACTTAAACGAAGTTTTAGCTACATAAACCCTTGATTTCTGCTGCAGGTCTTTAAGCAGCCGCAGGGCTTTGTATTCAAAGGGCAATGCTTCGGCAGGTTTATGAGTTCTTAAACGCAATTCTGATTTCCACATTTCAGCCAATGTTGCTTTAAGCTGGGCTTTAAGCTCAGGTTCAAAAAAAGTTGCGTCTTCTGCAATGTCATGTTTATGGGCAACGGCATCCATCAGTTTTTCGGCATTACCAAAGTCTGCGGCTTCTTCCGCTTCAGAATGTTCTCCGTCTGCATGATCTCCTCCGATATCTTCATCAGTTTCCTCACCCAAAAATTTCCCATAACGCATGCGAAGAAGCTTCTGGTCCATTCCCAGATTATTACTCCTGGTATTAAATTCCTCCTTACTGATTGATTTTTCTTCTCTGATGAGCTTTTCCGAATCAATAATGATCTGACGCTGGCTACGGAAATATTCAGGAACAAGGTTTACCCCCGAAAGCATGCCATCAAGGCTCATCAGCTGTGTGGTATCCTGAATGGTGACAATATACATATCCGAACGGCTCTCCTGCTGCCTGCTATCCCTGGCATTTATGTAAAAATAAAGTTCATCTCCCGGTACCATCCCCATAGCTGCCAGATTGAGAATTTTCCTTAACCTGTGTTGCCGGCTACGATTAAAGGATTCTGTAAATCCTATCTTTTGCTCCTTAAACTGAACACCTTCACCCTTTCCGCTGCTTATAGTTGCAGCAATAAAAGCATCCTTTATCCCATAATCATCACTAATCTCTACATCCAGGGTCACCTTTTGCGGTTCTCCGAAATCTATGCTGCTGTACTGCGAGGGTTTAAGGATCTTTATCACTGCAGGCAGATCCCGGATAGTTTCGAGTCTATAAAGATCAGAAAGCTTGCCATCCAGGCTGACCTGGTAAAAACCTGTTGTACTTATAGTTTTGCTTAGGGTCCACCTTGTTCTTTGCTTATCAAGCGGACGTAAAGGAACAGTCTGCCTGTCGTTAAATATAAACTGAAAACTTTTTACAGAATGGGTAGTTTCGATATCCCATCTCAGAACCGAACCCTCTTCCACTGCTGCCGAAAATTGGCGCTGCTGTCTTGGCGGCCGGCCGGTGTATCCCGGCGGATTAATAGCAAGGCGGACTGATTCAATCTCCGGAAGGATTTTATCGGGTATCGGATTCCTTTCCCTGATCAGATTTGTGCTGCCTTCAGGATCAGGGTCACCTATATTAAAAAAATTGGTTTTTGACAGGCCGAAAGCCAGGGCTAAAGCAAGAAAAAGTAACAGTGCAGAAATTTTCAGCCGCCGGTAAATCGCCTTTGGCGTGCTAATTTTTGCAAGTTCAGGTTCAATTTTCCGGACCTGGAATTTTTCCAGGATATTGAGGGATTCTGCAGATCGCAGGATAAGCGTTGTGCTTTCCTCCAGTTGGGGGTATAACTGGTTAAGCAGCCGGGAAACTTCCATAGTATCCTGTTTTAAAATTCCCCATTGCAGGATTAACAGGATACTTATCAGGATAGTTAAAGGAAGTATCCACCAGGCGGATAACGGTGATATTTCTTTCCATACAGAAATGATCAGGACAGATAGGGCAGCTGCCATAAAAACAGCAGAAACAAGACCTGAGAAGATCCATTGTTTCTGCAGCTTTTGAAGATATCGTTTTCCCTCTGAATTTTTCATCTCAGATTTGATCTTGTCTGTACGAAAGCCATCTTTCGCAAATAAATACTATAATTAATGCCAGCCAGAAGAAGTCTTTCAAATCCATTTGTTCATGGGATCCGAGCAACACTTTTTTTGATTCTGAACCGGCTTTTCCAGGTAAGATCTGCAGATGATCAGCCGTCCTGCGATCATATTCATCAATTTCCTTTACTCGCTCATGGGGGAGTATTATTGGAATAAGCATTTCTGCAAAATCTGTATTCCAAACCAGATCGCTCCATTCGGGATTGAACCGTGAAAAAAAACGATAAACTGAAACCTGATCTTTACGGTACAGATCCAGAACAGGCCTTCCAAAGCCATCTTCCCATATTGAAGTGCTCATCATTGGTTTTTCCGGATAGGCAATGCGCCTGTACAATGTTATTGGTTCTTTTTGAACCGAACGCTGAACCTGAGATTCCTCAATCCAACTATTCAGAGATTCCGTTTTTCCCTTTTCATAGGCAAGGATTGATGAGCCTGCCGGCAGTTTTTTGAGCTGAGCGGGAGATAACTGCTTTTCAGATAACCAGATGATCAGGTTTTGACCTTCAGGGATCGTTCCGGAAGAAAACCTGCTAAGTTTTAATTTTCTTCCGGTATAGGATTGTACGGCACCGATTGCCGCCTCCAGGTAAGCGGCGTCCTTTTGATACTTATCTGTAAAAATGGAAATGCGAAGGGTAGAGGTATCGATGTCAGCCTGTCGGTCATCATCATTTTGTGAAGGAACAGTTTTAAACCCAAGTCTGGCCTTTCCATCCTTAATATTAACTGTATAAGGCGAATTATTGTCTGAAGGATCAATATTTTCTATTCGGTGGAAGGTGCCTGCCGGTCCGCTGGTAGAAATAATGGCCCTGATACTGTCGCGGTTGGTGAAATAAGCACTGCCTATCCAGGTAGTGGTAGAATCAGCGGAGGTATACGTTTTCCAGTTTATTGAATTGGAAATAAGGGGCCGCTCACCTTTAAACCTGCTTAAGCTGTTGCACGTATATATAAAGGCTTTGAAACCTTTAGGGATTTCATGATCCAGCATCCGGGCAACTGACCAGTAAGATAGTTTTACTCTACTGGTATCTGCCATGCTCTGATCTTCTGCCAGATACTGAATGTCAGCCAGTTTAAATCCGGGTTCAAAGAAGTGAAATTCATAGCCAAGCCTGTCAAGGGAATCGATCTCCGCTTTAAACCGGGAATAAGCTTCTTTGAAATCCGCTCTTCCCGTCAGGATCCAGCCTTTATTCTGAGTTATATCATATGGTCTTGTCCAAACCGGCTGCGCCAGTAAAAAGGCAAGAATAATGATGAGTAAACATCTTAACAGGAGTAGCAAAAGATCCTGTAGCCTGAGACTTCGGGCATTCTGTTTTGAACTTTCACCGAGCAGGATAACGCTTCCTATTTTAAGAGTCTTACCCTGTTTGATGTTCCATAAATGAATAAGGACCGGGATAAGTATACCGGCGATTCCAAAGAGCCATATGGGATTTAAAACCTGAAACACCTAGGATCTGAGTTTATTGCGCTGGTTTAAAAAATCCCTCAGGGCCTGGTCGAGGGGTTCATCCATCCTGATCAGCCTGTAATGGATGCGCCTGTCAAGTAATTCCATCCGGATGGAAGCCAGATGTTTTTTCAGCTTTTCCTGGTATTCCTTCTTTGATGCTTTCTGATCAATGCTTACTGTTTTTCCTGTTTCCAGGTCCTCCAGAGCAGAATAACCCTTAAAGTCAAGATCCAATTCATTTTTTCCCATAATATGAAACACAATAATTTCATTCTTCAGGGCTGTAAGCGTATCGAGCAACTCAAATATTTCCCCGTTCTGTTCATACAGATCGGTTATAAAAATAAGCAGCTCCCTTTTACGGGTTCCGGAATAGATATCTTTATAATGGATGGGTCTGGTGAATACCCCGCCAGCCTTAATTGTTTCCAGCTGGTGGAACATTCTGGATAAATGCTGAAAATCCTGTCTTGAAGCGAGTGAATATAAACTGCCATCGTTAAATACATATAAACCGGTTGCATCTCCCTGAAGGTTTGCCAGATAGGCCAGAGAAGCAGCCAGATATCGGGCATAATCGATCTTGGTGAATCCTCCGTCTTCATGGTTCATGGAGCCGCTGGCATCGATCAGAAAGCGTACAGAAATACTGGTATCAACTTCAGATTCCCGGATATAAAAGCGATCCGAACGGCCATACATCTTCCAGTCCAACCATCGCAGATCATCGCCCGGCTGGTAGCTCCGGTATTGACTGAATTCAAGTCCCGGACCTTTTATTGAGCTTTTATTTACCCCCGTCATAAAGCCATCAATCACAGTTTTGGCTGCCAGAGCAAGGTCTTTAATTGCCATTAAGACTTTCGGGTCTAATAGTTTGCTCATTTCAATCTTATTCCTGTGGTTGGTGAAACATCATTTCAGTTCAGCTGGGATCTAAAGATCAACCCGGGGTCTTTGAATGGCTTTTATCAGTTCCGCAGTGACCTGATCGGAACTTACGTTTTCTGCTTCTGCTTTAAAGTTCACCAGGATACGGTGCCGTAGAACAGGGTAAGCCATAGTTTGGATATCTTCCATAAGCACGGCGTATCTGCCTTTGAGCAAGGCTCTAGCCTTAGCCGTTAAAATTAAGGCTTGTCCTGCCCGGGGTCCGGCGCCCCATCTTACCCATTCCTTTACAAAACTGATATCTGTAGTGTCTGGTCTTGTTGAACGGATAAGTTTGCTGACGTATTGTATCAGATCATCGCTGATGCTAACATCCCTGACCAGTGCCTGGATCTGTATGATCTCCTCACCGCTTAACACAGGTTCAATTTTTTGCGATTTTGAACCGGTTGTGGTGTTTAATATGCCAAATTCCTCCTGTTCACTCGGATAGCCGATCTTTACAAATAACAAAAAGCGGTCAAGCTGCGCTTCAGGTAAGGGGTATGTTCCCGCCTGTTCAATCGGGTTCTGGGTGGCAAGAATAAAAAATGGCCGGTCTAAGGGGTAGGTCTGTCCCCCGTATGTCACTTCAAATTCCTGCATAGCTTCCAGCAGGGCCGACTGGGTCTTTGGTGGCGTACGGTTGATCTCATCTGCCAGAATTATATTCGCGAAAATAGGACCCTTGTTGAATTTAAAGAAACGCTTGCCCGTACTGTGATCTTCTTCAAGGATCTCCGTACCGATAATATCGGTTGGCATCAGGTCGGGTGTGAATTGTATCCTGCGGAAAGAAAGATGCAAAGCCTGGGAAAGGGTTTTTACCATCAGGGTCTTCGCTAAACCCGGAACGCCTTCCAGTAAACAATGACCGCCGGCCATTAAAGCGATAATGAGTTCTTCGAGAACCTGATCCTGACCAACAATGATTTTCTGAACCTCTTTTTTTAATCCGGGTAGCTTCCCAATGATTGCTTTAATACTACTTTCTGAAATTTCCAAGTGTTGTATAATTGGTTATAGATGGTCAATGAATTTAGAAAATTATAATAAATTGGCTGAATGCGGATGAATTATGTCGGAAGTCGCAGATATTTTACAAGAAATCTTCCTGAAAACTCTTTTCGCAATAATTATAGCAATAATTTAGTTGAATGTTTGGTTCAAAGTTCACCTTTACCCGTATAAGATATCGTTCCGGCGATTGGGATACTGATCAGCGTATGCCGGCAAACCTGATCAATTCTCTGGTTGAATACACGACTATTCCGGTTAACCGGGATGAAAAAATAGTGGATCTGGGTGGTAATGAGCTTTTTCTATACCCTTTTTCTTACCTCAGCGGACATAAACTGGTCCAGTTCAATCAACAGGAAAAAGTCAATTTTAAGAAATATGTTGAGAATGGCGGTTTTGTATTCGTTGACGACTGCAATCATGATGTAGACGGACTTTTTGCCAAATCATTCGAAGCCCAGATGAGTTCTATTTTCGGGCCTGCGGCACTCAAGAAAATTCCTGATAGTCATGAAATATACCGTTCTTTTTTCAAGTTTGAAAAAGGCCCTCCCACCACTTCATTCGAACTAAACGGATGGGGAGACGACCTGGTGCATGATTATTTAAAAGCTATTGAAGTAAAAGGAAGGATTGGAGTTCTGTACAGTAATAAGGATTATGGCTGTGAATGGGATTATGATTTTAGAAACAAGCGATTTTACGCCGAGGATAATACAAAATTTGGCGTAAATATCATTCTTTATGCGATGGGGGTATAGTCTTATCCCCTGCAGGTCTTTAAATTTACCATCACATAAGGATCAGATTATGTATTTTTGTAAATTATTGATCCCTCTGAATGAATAAATTGGCTTTTACTGCTTTAAGTGGCGAATATTGTAATTCCCTTAATACCTATTCCAGATTTTTGACCAGGGAGGTGACCATCGGTCATATTCCAATGGGAGCCCGGAATCCAATCCGTATTCAAAGTATGACCACCACCGATACCATGGACACTATGGGTACAGTGGAACAATCTATTCGTATGGTTGAAGCTGGCTGTGAATACGTACGTATCACCGCCCCCAGCGTTAAAGAATCCAAGAATCTGGCCGTAATAAAAAAGGAATTAAAAAACCGGGGATATGATGTGCCGCTTATCGCGGACATTCATTTTACTCCCAATGCCGCCGAAGAAGCTGCAAGGATCGTCGAAAAGGTCCGGATAAATCCCGGAAATTATGCCGATAAAAAGCGTTTTGAAAATTTTGAATATACCAGCGCTGAATACCAGAATGAGCTGGAGCGTATCTATAAAAAATTTACTCCACTTGTTAAAATATGTAAAGAATATGGTACCGCAATGCGCATTGGAACCAATCATGGATCCCTTTCCGATAGGATAATGAGCCATTATGGCGATACACCCCGCGGAATGGTGGAATCGGCAATGGAATTCATGCGGATGTGTGAAGACCTGAATTACTATAATCTGGTCATTTCCATGAAATCCAGCAATCCGCAGGTAATGGTTCAGGCCTATCGTCTGCTTGTGGCAACAATGGTAAAAGAAGGGATGAATTACCCCCTTCACCTTGGAGTTACTGAAGCGGGCGACGGAGAAGATGGCCGAATTAAATCTGCGGTTGGAATAGGGGCTTTACTTGAAGATGGACTGGGAGATACAATCCGGGTTTCCCTGACAGAAGATCCTGAATTTGAAGCACCAGTTGCAATTGCTTTGGCCGATCGGTATACGGATAGAGAGTTACGGGTTAGGAGTTACGAATTAAAGGAGGCTGGCCAGTTGAACAACCATTTGAAATTCACTTCAGAACCTGCAACCCGCAACCCACAACCTGCAACTCACAACCTGCAACCCACGACCCACAGTCCCTACGAGTTTCAAAAACGTAAAACCAAAGAACTGAACACCTTTATCGGTGGACACCAGGTTCCGCGTGTGATCATAGATCTTTCATCCCGGAACCTGAAGGATCCCGCCATTTTAAGTGATACCGGGTATTTGTATTCTGCAGCCCTCGACAAATACAACATGGCTGAACAGTCTACTGACTTTGTTTATCTGGGTGATGAACTTCCCTCATTCAGTTTTCCGGGTAATCTGAAGCAATTGTATAATTACCAGACCTGGAAAACACTAGAGAACAAAACGAACTGTCATCCTTTATATACGCTTCAGGAATATCTGGAACCGGGGGGGCGCGATAATGCTCTAAATCTTGTTCGGCTTTCATATTCGGATATCACATCAGACCTTTTTCAGAATATTCCCCTCAGCGATACCCTGGTATTCGTTCTGGAGACAAGCTCAGACTGCGGCTTGCAGGACCAGCGTCAGGCTTTTTTTAAACTTATTGAAATGGAACTTGAGGTTCCGGTAATCATCAGAAGGTCATACAGTTTGAAGGGCTCAGAAACTTCAGGCTCCACCATCCTTCCTCAGGAAACTGATTTTCAATTGTATGCTGCAACAGATATTGGCGGATTATTGCTTGATGGTTTTGGTGACGGAATCTGGGCTGAAGCTGCCGGTATCCCAACTAAAGTTGTTCTTACAACATCTTTCGGAATTTTACAGGCGACCCGATCACGGATTTCAAAAACAGAGTATATTTCATGCCCCAGCTGCGGAAGGACCTTGTTTGATCTTCAGATCACTACGCAGATGATCAGGAGCCGTACTGATCATTTAAAAGGGCTTAAGATCGGTATTATGGGCTGTATTGTAAATGGTCCGGGCGAAATGGCGGATGCAGATTATGGGTATGTAGGAACCGGTCCTGGAAAGATCACGCTATATCGCGGGAAAGAAGTTGTAAAGAAAAATGTAAACACCGAAAACGCACTCGATGAGCTTATCGGGATCATCCGCGCAGACGGTAACTGGCTTGAACCTGAAGAGCTTAGCTGACCAGACCTATTAAGGCTTTTTTAAAAATTCCGCGCTTTTTTCACAAACCAGCTGTAATTCCATGGGTAATTCTTCTCTGGTATATGGATGGGACGCTCCGAATACATGGTTTGCATGAGGTACAATGAATAATTCTGCACTGCCTGATTTTTGCTTTAATTTTTCAGCCTGATCAGGACTTACGCTTTCATCCTCATCTCCGTGAATTATCAGCCAGGGTTTCTTAATCTGCTCTGCAGCAAGCAGAATATTATAAGCTCGGGGATGCTTTTCCAGATCTTGCAGCAGGTCGATCTTTAAGGGTGTATATTGTTTGGTTCTTGTATTAAAAGTAAAGATTACCCCTTTTTTTCTCCATTCTTCCTCATCTTCTTTCTTCCAAAGGCTGCTGAAATCAGAGATAGCAGCCCATGTGACCAGCTTATCTATACGTTCATCCTTAGCGGTCTGTATTATACTGGTTCCTCCTCCCCGGCTATGTCCCAAAAGATAGATAGAGCTTGGAGCCGAAAACTCCTTGCCGCTTTTGGCAAAAGTGATCACATGATCCAGGTCTTCAAACTCCTTTGTAAATGTATTATCACTAAATGCTCCAAGATCTACAAAATTCACCGGATCTTCCGGAGTTGTGCCATTATGGGAAAAATTGAACTTCAGGAACCTGAACTTCTGTCCTGCAAAGTAATCAGCTACCAAATTATGGGTTCCCCAATCTTTAAATCCTTTGAACCCATGAACGAAAATAATTAATGGTACATCCTGATGTCCGGTTCTGAAAGTCAGGTCTGCAAGAATAGGTTTTCCCGCCGCCCCACCGATAATAAAGGTTTGCTTGATGATCATACACTAAAAACGTTTTTGTTGATATTTGGTGTGATTCTTCATTTTATTGCCAATTGCAGCATATTTTTTAAATATCGTGATATTTAACACAATAAACTGTGAGTTGAATCACAAAAATTCATCTATTTATAATCTTTCTAAATGCGGGTGTTTACAAAGAGGTGACACAGACGAAATACCATATTTGTTACATTTGTTTTGCTGTTTTTACTTAGGATCCGAAACTTGAAATATTTAAAAGTTATTGCCTTTACTCATAAGCACATTGATCTCAAGGATTTGGGAAAATTTGTTATATGCAACGAATCCCTGGGAAGCAGTCTGGAAAGTGTAAGGGAAAAGTTTGATATTCCTGAAATATTTTATGTCGGTACCTGCAATAGGGTTGAGTTTATTTTCACGGCCGAACAAAATCTGGATAGTGAATTTGTAAAAGAATTTATTCAGGCTCTTAACCTGCCAATTCCTCAGGAGCAGGTGGATAATTTTGCCAGTCAGGTTTCTGTATATGAGGATATTGAGGCCCTCAATCATTTACTTCGCATTTCCTGTTCCTTGGAAAGTCTTGTAGTAGGAGAGAAGGAAATCCTAGCCCAGGTTCGCAGGGCTTATGAAGCCTGCCGTATTGCCGGCTTTACAGGTGATTATCTGAGGCTTGTTATGAACAGGGTTGTAAAAACTGCAAAAGAGGTTTATACCAATACCGGCATTGCACGCAAGCCTATTTCAGTTGTATCTCTGGCTTATCGCAAACTGCGGGAATTGAAGATGTGTACCAATGCCCGGATCCTGATCATCGGGGCGGGTGAAACAAATAAGAATATTTCTAAATACCTTCAAAAGCATAAATTCTCCAATTTCTCCATATTCAATCGCAGCCTTGCTAATGCGCAGCATTTAGCAGATGAACTGGGAGGTAAAGCATTCAGCCTGGAAGACCTGAAAACCTATAAGGATGGTTTTGATGTAATTATTACCTGTACAAGCGCTACAGAACCTATTATAAGTAATGAAATTTATCAGTCGCTTCTTAACGGCGACACCTCGAGAAAAGTTATTGTAGATCTTGCGGTACCTAATGATACCTGTCCGCACGTTGTTGCTCATAACCCATTAACTTTTATTGAGGTTCATAGTCTGCAGGAAGTTGCCAACAATAATTTACAGGAAAGGTATGAGGAGCTCATTTTTGCCGAACGTATCATTGATCAGAATATTCAGGAATTTAAGCCAATCCTTAAACAAAGACGTGTTGAGATAGCTATGCGTGAAGTCCCTGCAAAGATTAAGGAGATTAAGCACACAGCTATTAACCGCATTTTTGCAGATGAAATCGAAGGTATGGACGAAAGCTCACGCGTGGTATTAGCAAAGGTGATGGATTATATGGAAAAGAAGTATATCAGTGTTCCAATGGTGATGGCCAAGGACATATTGATAAATAATACCTGAAACTGAATTGATGCCAATCATTTTGGTTATTTTTACCCCTCGGAAGAAAAAGCCCAAACAATTTATTTAATATGTCTGATCATTCCTCTGCGGATACAAAACAAGCTAAGATTATCATTGGAACGCGTGGCAGTGAGCTTGCTCTCTGGCAGGCTAATTTTGTAATGGGTCAATTGAAAGAAATAGGCCTTGATTCTGAATTAAAGATTATCAAAACCCAGGGCGATAAAATTCTGAACCTCAGTTTCGATAAACTGGAGGGTAAAGGTTTTTTCACAAAAGAGCTGGAAGAGGAACTTTTAAATGGTAAAATCGACCTGGCTGTTCATTCACATAAAGATCTTCCTACCAACCAACCTCCGGGATTAATCATTGCAGCGGTTTCGGAGAGGGAAGATCCTTCAGAATTATTAATTATTTTAAAGGATTGTGTTGATCTTCAGCATAAGCTTTCTGTAAAGTTTGGGGGTATGGTAGGGACTTCCTCCAACAGGAGAAAAGCCCAGTTACTGGCCGTTCGTCCGGATCTGGAAATTGAAGACCTGCGGGGAAACGTACCCACCCGGATCAATAAATTAAGGGTTGAAGATTACGATGCAATTATGATCGCCAAGGCGGGGGTTCAGCGTTTAGGAATCGACCTGAGTGAATTTTACGTCGAGGAACTTGAACCAGTTGAGCTGATTCCAGCACCTGCACAAGGGGTACTTGCGCTTCAGATCCGCGAAAGCGATACTGAATTATTTAAACATCTGCAGGCATTAAATCATCCTGATGTGGCCGAACAGATAGGAGTTGAGCGCCAGGTTCTTAATATGTTTAAGGGGGGATGTCAGATGCCCCTGGGTTGTTACTGCCGTAAAGATGGGCCGCTATACCAGGTTTGGACATCCAAAGCAGACAATGGAGAAGAATTCCCTGACCGCCATTTTATACAAACAAAAACCACGTTGGGACTTGCAGAAAAGATTGTTTCCAAGTTTTCACCTGATCGTAGGTTTCCGAGAAACGTTTTCATCACGCGCGAGCTATCTGAAACCAGTTACCTCAGATATGCTCTCGAAAAACATAATATAACTATTGAAGGCCGCTCCCTGATCAAAACATATCCTTCGATAAATAAACTTGATCCTTATATATTAAGAAATATTGACTGGGTATTTTTTAGCAGTAAAAATGCTATTGAATATTTCTTCCGATTGGATCCGAAGCTTCCTAAAAAGGCAAAGTTTGGTGTTTTGGGAAGAGGATCAGAAGATGCACTCCGGTATTTTGGTAAACAGCCTGCTTTTAATGGTGAAGAGGAAGGGATTGATACCAAGGATATTGCAAAGGAATTTGCAAAACTTGCAAATGGCTCTCATGTGCTTTTTCCAAGCGCTAAGGGATCATTAAGAACCATTCAAAAAGCCCTCTCTCCCGATACCAAGATCATTGAACTTACTGTATATGAGACTGTAAGCGATGAGGATGTTCCTCAGTCATTTGCCGAGGTACTGATCTTTACGAGCCCATCCAATGTCGAATCTTATTTTGTTAATAACTTACTGGAACCCGATCAGCAGGTGATCTGTATCGGAAATTCGACCGGCAAAAAGTTTAAGGAGATGGGTGTTAAATATTCGCTGCCTTATTCACCGGATGAAATGGGTTTGGCTGAGGCGGTTTTTGCATTGGATTACTGATCTGTACTGAGATCATATTAAATAATGGGGTTATGTTAATTCGTCCGAGAAGGCTGAGAAAATCGCCTGTTTTACGTGAAATGGTTTCAGAAACCAGGCTTTCCAAGGATATGTTCATATATCCTTATTTTGTTGTACCCGGAAAAAATATTGTTCACGGTATCGATGCCATGCCCGGAATCAGTCATTTTTCGGCAGATTCGCTGGTTAAAGATGTTGAACGCTCACTTGAACTGGGGATAAACAAAGTCCTGCTCTTTGGAGTAGGGGAAGAAAAGAGCGAAGATGCCAGCTCCTCATATAGCAAAAACTCTGTAGTAGCGAATGCGGTCCGTGAATTAAAGAAAGCTTTCGGCGAGGACTTGTATGTAGTTACCGATGTTTGTGCATGTGCATACACCACACATGGTCATTGCGGTATTCTGGATCATAATTATGTGCAGAATGATAAAACGGTGGAAGTCTTAGCCAAAATGGCCCTGACGCATGCCGAAGCCGGGGCTGATATGGTTGCTCCTTCGGATATGATGGATGGCCGCGTACTTGGAATCCGGGAAAAACTCGATTACAACGGTCTTGAAAATATAGCTATTATGAGCTATAGTATAAAATTTGCATCTGCATATTATGGACCCTTCCGGGAGGCTGCAGATTCAGCTCCGGGAAAAGGCGACAGGAAGGCTTACCAGATGGATTTTAGAAATCCCCGGGAAACTATGCGTGAAGCTATACTGGATGAGCAGGAAGGCGCTGATATACTGATGGTTAAACCTGCACTGGCTTACCTTGATATAATTTATCGGTTAAAAGAAAACACAGATCTGCCTGTGGCCTGTTATAATGTTTCGGGAGAATACTCGATGGTAAAGGCTGCCGGATCCCAGGGCTGGATAGATGAACAAAAGGTCATCATGGAAAATATGTATGCTTTCAGCCGTGCCGGAGCAAATATAATAATCACATATCATGCACGGGAAATCCTTGAAAAAGGCTGGATGTAATAAAAATTAGAATAAAAGTCATATTAACTCTCTAGAATACCTTTACAACAATGTTAGGATCATTAAAAAAAATATTTTCAGGATCGGAAGAAGAAAAACCGGTTTCAACTACGGGTAAGCCCGATATTCCACGTGAAAAATCGGCTGAGCTGTATGAAAAATCCAGGACGTATTTTCCCGGAGGCGTCAATTCGCCGGTAAGGGCCTTTAAATCCGTACATGGCACGCCATTATTCATTCAAAAAGGCGACGGCTGCTTTATATGGGATGCGGACGGCAATCAGTTTATAGATTTCTGTGCATCCTGGGGACCGCTAATTCTTGGCCATAATAACAGTGCAGTTCGTGAAAAGGTAATTGAAGTAATGCAGAATGGTATGAGCTTCGGCGCACCTACCGCACTGGAAAATCAGCTGGCTGAAATTATCCTGAAAAACAATAAATTCATTCAAAAAATTCGCTTTACAAGCTCCGGTACAGAAGCGGTTATGTCGGCTATCAGGCTGGCACGCGGATATACCAAAAAGGATAAAATAATTAAATTCGAAGGCTGTTACCATGGACATTCAGACTCATTATTGGTTAAGGCCGGGTCTGGTCTTGTAACTTTTGGAGAAACCTCATCTGCAGGTATTCCCAAGGCTTTCGCAGATGAAACTATTGTAGTTCCTTTAAATAATAAGAAGGCTGTTACAGAGGCCTTTAAACAGTTTAAAGGAGAGATTGCTGCTGTTATCATCGAGCCGGTTCCGGCTAATAACGGGCTGTTATTACAGACCAAAGAGTTTCTGGACTTTCTCCGGGAGACCTGTACAAAAAATCAATCACTCCTGATTTTTGACGAGGTTATCTCCGGGTTTCGCGTTGGTTTTGACGGGGCGGCTGGGTTTTACGACATCCATCCGGATATAATCACCTACGGCAAAATTATCGGCGGAGGTTTACCGGTCGGAATGTACGGAGCTTCAGCGGAGATCATGGGACATATTTCCCCGGATGGACCAGTTTACCAGGCCGGCACATTGTCGGGCAATCCGGTTGCAATGGCTGCTGGTATAGCTCAGTTGACGGAGCTTTCAAAATCAAGTTTTTACAATAACCTGAACAGTAAAACTCTGGAATTCACAGAATCTATCCAGCGTTTTGCCACAGCACGGAACTATAAATTCAAGGTGTTTAATATAGCCTCGATTTTCTGGTTTGCCTTTACTGAAAAGGAAACAATAAGTTCAGCTGATGAAATTGATGCATCGAGTATGGAGAAGTTCAAATTGATGCACCGCGAACTGCTCAACAGGGGAGTTTACCTTGGCCCTTCAGGCTATGAAGTAGGGTTTATCTCATCGGCACATTCAAAGATCGAATTGGAGAAAGCTAAACGAGCCATTTTTGAAAGTTTGGATATAGTTTTCAGGCCCAGAGCTTAAGTCAATGAGAAGACCGCTTATCATTTTTTATTGCCTGGTTACTTATGCTGTTCTCCAGCTTATCTGGTGGGGAATGCTGTTGCTTGATGCCAAGCCAAACAGTAAAGGAATGATATTGGGGGAAACTGCCGTATTCGTTTTCATATTTTTTGCGGGTGCTTATTATTTGCACAAAGCCCTGAATAAAGAACGTAAACTTCATCAGCAGCAGAAAAATTTTCTTCTTTCTGTAACTCATGAATTGAAATCGCCTCTGGCTTCAATAAAGTTATATCTGCAAACCATTCTAAAGCGGGATCTCGAATGGGAACAGAAAAAAAGCTTTATTACTAATTCATTAAAGGATATTGAAAGGCTTGATGACCTTGTTGAGAATATGCTTATAGCGACTAAGATCGAAAGCAATTCATATACTTATCCGAAAGAAAATTTTAATTTTTCAGAGCTGGTTGCCTCAGTGGCAGATCGTTTACAATTGCATACCTGCGCCACGAAGATTATTAAAACCTCTATTGAGCCGGGGATAACACTTAAAGGGGATAAGTTTGCTTTAACTTCTATGGTTACAAACCTCATTGAAAATGCGGTTAAGTATTCCTCTCCCTGCGCTGATGTCCATGTCAAGTTAGGAAGAAGCAATGGGCAAATACAATTTATAGTGGCCGATGAGGGGATTGGAATAAATGATCAGGAAAAATCGCGTATTTTTGAAAAGTTTTATCGGGTTGGAAGTGAGGATACGCGGAAAACAAAGGGGACAGGATTAGGTTTATTTATAGTTAAACAGGTACTTGATAAGCATCAGGCATCTATAAAAGTAAAGAACAATCAGCCTTCGGGAACGATTTTCGAAGTAATATTCAACGCACATGGCAAGTAAACAACGAATTCTACTGGTAGAAGATGAGGAACATCTTCTCGAGGCCATTAAGTTAAATCTGGAACTGGAAGGCTATAAAGTATCCACGGCTACCGATGGAAAGAAAGCACTTAAAATATTTAAGGAAGAGCGATTTAATCTGGTGATACTTGATGTAATGCTTCCTGAAATTGATGGCTTCCAGGTTGCCGAAACCATCCGCCTGGAGAATACAGAGGTTCCCATTATGTTTTTAACGGCTAAGAATACCAGTGAGGATCGCGTGATGGGTTTGAAAAAGGGAGCCGACGATTACCTTGTAAAACCATTTAATCTTGAGGAGCTAATCCTGCGGGTTGGGATACTGGTAAGGCGGAGTTTAAAAGGGGATGAGCTGAAGGAGTTGAATTCTTATAAAATAGGGGATAAAACTATTTACTTTAATTCATTTGAACTGAAGAGTGACGATGGTACTGTTACCCCCCTGACAAAAAAGGAAACCATGCTTTTAAAGCTTCTGATTGAACGTCGCAATGAAGCTGTATCTAGAGAACAGATCCTGGAAACTGTGTGGAATTATGATGTTTATCCGTCTACACGGACAATTGATAACTTTATTCTAACCTTCAGGAAGTATTTTGAACCTGATCAGAAGAACCCGACCTATTTTCATTCCATCCGGGGAGTAGGATATAAATTTACTGATACTCAATAAACATGCTCACCAGGAAGGCCCGCTTATGGGTTATTGGAATTGCCTTGCTTTTGCTTGCCTGGACTATAAGTCAGCAGGTTTATGAAATTACAGCTGTTATTGCAATTGGTATTGCTCTGCTTGTATGGGGTTATTTTCGGGAAGGAACCGTTGTAATGGCCGCCAGAGAATTTCATGCAAAAAATTATGACACGGCAGAGGAACTGCTGAAAGAAATAGAAGATCCTGCCCGTCTGGGAAGACACCGCCGAGGATTTTACGAATTCATTTATGGAAATCTGGAGCTTCACCGGCAAAACTATGAGGAGGCCGAAAAGCATTTTCAGATCGCAAGTAATTTCCCTCTAAGGAATCAGAACGATAAAGCGATCGTACTGGTGCACCTTGCCAATATCAATCTCCGTAAAAAGGATTATGAAAGAGCCTCAGCCTACGTTGAGAAAGCTAAAACCTATAAAATAACCGCCAGGGTTAAAAATATTATTCTTAAGATCGAATCCGAAATTAACAAAGCATAGTGAGCGAGAACAACCTACAGAACAGTCTTTTTTTAAAGGCAGCATTTTCAAAAAGTACAGAGCGTCCTCCGGTTTGGATGATGCGCCAGGCCGGACGTTTTATGCCCGAGTACTGGGAGATCAAAAATAAATACTCCTTTCTGGAGATGTGTAAAACCCCTGAGATCGCAGCGGATGTCACCATGCTGCCGGTAGACCTTCTGGGAATAGATGCAGCGATTCTGTTTTCAGATATTCTGGTAACTGCTGAAGCAATGGGCGGTGATCTGAGCTTTACGCAAGGTGTGGGCCCGCGATTTGCAAATCCTGTCCGTACCCAGGCTGATGTTGATAAGCTCTTGACAGAAGTTGATGGTAAGCTTCAATATGTGGCAGATGCAATTAAAGTAATTCAGCAGCGCCTCAATGGCCGGATACCTTTGATCGGCTTTGCCGGGGCTCCTTTTACCGTGATGAGTTACCTGGTTGAAGGAGGTTCCTCAAAGGATTTTAAACTGACCAAGCTAATGCTGCATAATCATCCTGAATTAGCTCATCAGTTGCTCGCCAAGATCGCCAAAGTGACCATTGACTATCTTAACCTTCAGATCCATGCAGGTGTAAATGCGGTGCAGCTATTCGACAGCTGGGCCCTTGCCTTATCATGGGATGATTATAAGGAATTTTCACATAGCTATAATACAGAGATCATTTCAAAACTTGACAGGAAGGATATTCCGGTCATATCATTCTGTAAAGGAAGTTCTGTTTTTGCTCCGCTGATGGCTGAAGCAAAACCGGATGTTATTTCTGTGGATTGGAATGCAGATCTGCTGGATATTAAGAGAAAACTTCCTGCCGGGATGGCTGTTCAGGGCAATCTGGATCCTCATATTTTGTATGCAGATAAAAAGGTGATCAAAGAGCGGATACACAGGCTTTTTGAACGCATGCGCGGCGAGGATGGTTTTATATTCAATCTTGGTCATGGCATTATGCCTGATATCCCTTTCGATAATGTAAAATATGCGGTTGAATTGATCAAAGAGTTCCGATATTAGATCAGGGAAAAACCTGGGTTTAAGTTTTTATCCTTAATCCTTGAACTTTGACTTTAAACTATGACATATTTATACTTAAAGGCCATACATATAATTTTTGTCGTCAGCTGGATGGCTGGATTGTTTTATATAGTAAGGCTTTTTATTTATCATGTTGAAGCTAATGATCGTCCTGACCAGGAAAGAATAATTCTTCATCGTCAGTTTGAGATTATGCAGAATAAGCTGTGGTATATTATCACAACACCTGCTATGATCCTTTCCCTATTAGCCGGTATCGGAATGTTCTATTTAAATCCTGCTCTTTTTCAAATGAACTGGATGCTTGTTAAGTTAGCTTTTGTTTTTGGCTTGCTGATTTACCATTTCATATGTCAGAATATAATCTATCAATTAAAAAGAGGAGTTTTCACCTGGTCATCAACTCAGCTGAGATTCTGGAATGAACTGGCCACTATATTTCTTGTTGCTATCGTATTCACAGTGATCCTGAAAAGTGCGATCGATTGGCTTTATGGGTTAACCGGACTGATACTCTTCAGTATGCTTATCATGGCGGCTGTTAAGATTTATAAGTATTATCGATTAAAGAAACAGGATTAAAAGGAGTCTTACCAATCCCTGCCTGGTATTATTCTGATTTTATCAGAATTTTAATAAGCCTAATTTTATACTAATTTGTGCCTGCTTATTCCTGCTTTCACCCTGCCCATGAAGAGAATCTTTACCATTTTATTCATATTAAGTTTAGCTCTGGCATCCGAAGCTCAGATTGTTAATGATAGCTTAGAATACCGTATCCGTCCCGACTCACTTAAAACCGGGGAACTTCACTTCAGTGTTTATAATTTCAATTACCTGCGTAATTATGAATATTTCAATAAAATTCAGGATGGTTATACCTTATTTGGGGCTCATCTCGAACCGCAGCTGGTTTATTATGCACATCCGCGACTTGCTATCACAGCAGGCGTCAATCTGAGAAAGGATTTTGGTGGCAGAGGGATATATCGCAGCTATCCTTTGTTCAGTGTCAGATATCAGAAAGGAAATACAATCCTGATTAATGGTGTTCTGGAAGGCAATATTCATCATAGGATGATTGACCCGGTATTCGATTTTGAAAAGAAAATTACAGATCCTGCTGAATATGGAACCCAGTTCATTATCAGCAATAAAAATCTCTTTCTGGATGCGTTTATTAACTGGAAGCGTATGATCTATAAGCCTTCAGCCGAACAGGAACAGATATTGGGTGGATTATCTGCCGAGATTAACCTGCTTAACAGCCCGAAGTTAAGTTTCTCGCTTCCGGTTCAGTTTACTGCCTTCCATCAGGGGGGACAGATTGATCTGGATCCTGATCCCCTGCAAACCCTGGTAAATACTGCCATAGGGTTTAAAATGAAATTACCTTTAACAGGATTTATTGATGCCTTTCGGACAGAAAATTATTATGTTTCTTACAGGGATTTTTCATTCACAGGTATCCAGGCCTATGATAAGGGTGATGGCTGGTATCTCAATGGAGGAATTGATACACGGTATGGAAGTCTGATGGGAACTTTTTGGAACGGAACAGGTTTTATTTCAACAAATGGTATGGCTTTGTACCAGTCTGTTTCGCAGCATATAAATTACAGCGGTTTTACTGAAAGGAACCGCAGGATTTTTATGCTCCGGTATTCCTATCAGCAGAAGCTTTTGCCAAATCTTTACCTCGATTTCAGGTTTGAACCATTAATGGATCTAAACAGGCCTTCCGGTTCAAGGAAAATTGAATTTTCCAACTCTTCTTTCCTGGTTTATAGGCAGGAGTTCAGATTGCTTAAGTCTAATAAATAAATCCCGGTATCAGTTCTGGTGCTGCAGTAATCGCCTCTAAACGAAGAATAGATCTTTGTACTGAAGCGGCCCGGTGCTCATGGTCTGATTAAAAAGATTTAATCGATATCCTCGTATAGACGAAGTCTGTTCTTTAAACTGATAACCTCCTGTTGCAGCTGATTTAATCGATTCAGCAAATGGTCGATCGTGTCTATACCTTCCATGTTAATTTCAAGCTCCCGGTGCATCCGGAGCATGCGTTCAAGTTTATCAAGCTGATCTTCAGGTATATAACTAACCTGATTAACAATTACTGTTTCCAGGAGGCCAAAATCAGTCAGGTTTTTGAGGAATGAAAATTCAATATTATGATAGATGCAGAATTCATCTGCCGAAATTAAGTTTTCTCTTAGCATGGCTTTCTTTGTTAAAGTTTAGACAGTTCCGTGAATAACTCTTTTTGCCTTTCGCTCAGATTGACGGGGATCTTAACCGTATAGGTTATATACAGATCTCCAAACTGGTCTTCTTTCTTATAGAGAGGGAAGCCCTTTCCCTTTAGCTTAACTTTCGACCCGTTCTGTGTTCCGGGTTTTACATTAAGCTTTACCTTGCCAGTTAATGTATCTACAGTGATGTCATTGCCCAGGACTGCCGTATACAGGTCGATCTCAACATTTTTATAAAGATCATTCCCCACACGTTTAAATTCGGGATCGTTGGCGATGGAAAATTTTATATAAAGATCTCCGTCAGGACCGCCATTATATCCGGGACCGCCATGACCTTTTATTTTAATGGTCTGACCATTTTCTACTCCCGCTGGGATAGTCAGACGGATGTTCTTCCCGTTTACCGTTAAAGTCTGCTTCTGGGTAGTATAAACATCCCTTAAAGAAAGCCTTAACTCTGCATTAAAGTCCTGGCCTTTAAAACGCGTTTGCTGGCTCTGTCTTGCTGATCCTCCGAACATTGAACTAAAGAAATCTGAAAAATCATCCTCTCCGAAGTTTCCTGAATAAGTTTGTCTTCCGGCATCGCGATGCGATTGCTGCCTGGCCTGGCCTGCAGCCTCAAACTGATCGGCGTGCTTCCAGTCTTTACCATACTGATCATATTTTTTTCGCTTTTGAGGATCGCTCAAAACTTCATTGGCTTCATTGATCTCCTGGAATTTTTTCTGTGCATCCTTATCATTCGGATTTACATCCGGATGGTATTTTCTGGCCAATTTCCGGTAAGCATTTTTAACCTCTTTGTCAGTAGCATCCTTCTTTAGTCCCAGTACCTGATAATAATCTACAAATGCCATAATATTATTGCTTTTTGTTTACCGCCTCTCGTGCCGGGTATGAAATACTTAAGATTAAAAGTTTAATTATGTTTTAAATCCTTCATAATAAAAAGGTCAAGGCCTCAGCGGTTCTATTTATCTGCATGGATAACAATTTTAAGTCCATTCCTGTTCCGGCTGATATGCTCCGGCATTTTTTTATTTTGCAAATAGGAGGAACCCTGGCTGCTGATCATTATTTGTTTAAACAAGATAATGAAATCCAGCGGGTTTTAAGCCTTCAGAGGGGGTAGGAATATTTTTTTTACTTCCTATGCAACTAATTCATAGTCCTGAACATCTTACCTTTAAAGCATATGAATTTGGACCATACATTTACTATAGAGAGTTTGCTGGAGGGATGCAGGAGGGGAGAACGTAAAGCTCAGGAAAACCTTTATAAAACTCTTGCTTCCCGGATGATGGGGGTCTGTATGCGTTATGCGAAGGATACTTCGGAAGCTGAAGATATATTGCAGATGGGTTTTGTAAAAGTATTTAACAAAGTTTCAGATTTTAGAAGTGATGGTTCTTTTGAAGGATGGATAAGACGTATTATGGTTAATACAGCCATTGAAACCTATCGTAAGAATCTAAGATCCCTGAATCTTGTAGATATTGATGAAGTGTATGATCAGCCGCAAAGCACATTTGATATGAGCGGACTGGAAATGAAAGATCTGTTGAAACTGGTTCAGCAGCTTTCAAACGGTTACCGGCTTGTGTTTAACATGTATGTGATCGAAGGGTATTCACATAGGGAGATTGCCGAACAGCTAGGCATCAGCGAAGGCGCTTCTAAATCGCAGTTATCAAGGGCAAGATCAATATTAAAAGAAAAAATTATTAAAATGGAGGGCTTAAATTATGCATCCCATATCGGATAAGGAACTGGATAAATTATTCAAACAGCGTTTTGAAGAGGCCGAGATCGAGCCTTCGGAAGCACTGTGGGGAAAGATAAACGATACAATGTATCCGAAGAAAAGAGCGAATTCATTTCCTCTTTTCTGGATGGCGGCGGCAAGTGTAATACTGGTTTTATCTGCGGGCTTATGGTTTTACCGACCAGGAGAAGTGATTAAATTGCAGGGAACTACCCGGGTAGCCGTCAAGGATACTAATGAACAAATTCATTTGGAAGCAGCAGGACAGAAAATTTCTATTCCTTCTTCTCCGGCGGAGCGTGCTGAGATTAAGATCTCTAAATCTGTTAAGGCAGTTCCTGAAGATTTTAACCTGCCGGAAAACCAGCCTGCTGTAGAAATAAACAAGGCAGTAATAGCCGGGCAGCCTTTAAACAGTACCGCTTCTAATACTCCGGTCAGAAAGATTGTTCCTCAGGATTCCCAGCAGAATAGGGAAGTTAAAATTCCGGCAAGATATTCAGGCGATCAATCAAAACTTGATGTTACCCAGCCTGATATGATTGCCAGGGCTGAAGCTCCAGTAACCGATAAATTCACAGAGGAGCCCGTCAGAGAACATAAAAAAATCCGGAGTATCGGCAGTCTTGTGAATTTTGTGATAGCTAAGGTCGACAAGCGTGAGGATAAAATCATTGAATTTAATGATGGTGAAGAGGGATCAGCAATCTCGGGAATCAATCTCGGATTAATTAAATTAACAACTAAGGAATAACTAAACTTAATTAAAAAAAACAATGAAACGATTTTTAATTTGCGCTCTCTTATCACTTTTTGCCGCCGAAACTTTTGCGCAGGATAATAAGGATACTATTCTTGTTATTACAACTGATACGCTGAAAAAGGACAAAAAGAAAAGCATTACGATCCGTATTGGGGAAAGTGAAGATGACACTACCAAAAAGGAATTTAAACCTTCCTCAAAATTTACCTTTCAGTTTGTTGCGGCCCGTTTCGATTTTGGATTGAGTACATATACTGATAATGGCAGCTATACTTTAACGGCTCCTAATTCCTATCTGGAGCATGAAAGGTGGAAGAGCAGTAATTTCGGATTTGAGTTTTTTCAGATGGGCTACCGTTTTAATAGTTATGTGAAAATATACGCCGGAGCGGGCCTGGATTGGAATCACATGCGCCTTAAGCAAAATATAACTTTTCAAAAAGATAAGCCGACCCTTACCTATGTAACTGAAACAGTAGATTTTAAAAAGAATCGCTTCTCCAGTCAGTACCTGCGCATCCCATTATCCATTCAGCTGCGTACAAAAGACGACCGGAAGGGAGATAAATGGAATTTTGTCTTTGGTCCAGAGATTGGGTTTCTGTTGAACGGGAAAGTAAAACAGGTAAGTAATGAGAATGGCAAGGATAAATTCAAGGATGATTTTAATCTGAACCCATTCCGCTACGGAGCTTTTGCAAGAATAGGCTATGGCGGTACCGGGATATATGTAAAATATTACGCAAATGATGTTTTTGCTGACGGGCAGGGACCCAAAGATTTTAAAAACCTTTCTTTTGGCCTTATGTTTGGGTTTTAACAGAACAGCAATTACCGGAGCCCCGTCTTTTGTTAAATCAGGAGGCGGGGTTTTTTATTATATTTGGTTCCATGTCTGTTCCCATTATCTCCCTGAAAAACGTTAGTAAGCATTATTCCGTAGATTCCGCTGAAGGAGTCAACGGAATTGATCTTGATATAAATAAAGGTGACTTTATTGCTATTGTAGGAGAAAGCGGCAGCGGTAAAAGCACCTTGCTCAAGCTGATCTATGGTTTACTGGCTCCTAATTCGGGTGAAATATTTTTCAAGGGCGGACATCTCCCCGGACCTCATGAAAAGCTGATCCCCGGGCATGATTCAATGAAAATGCTGAGCCAGAATTTTGATCTGAACATTTATGCCAAGGTGTACGAAAACATTGAAAGCATGCTTTCTAACGAGGATATTCGCTCGAAGAAGCAAAAAACGCTCGAAATGATGGAATTCCTTGGGATCGATCAGCTTGCTGATAAAAGGATTGTGGAATTAAGCGGGGGTGAACAGCAGCGCGTGGCCCTAGCAAGAGCCATCATTACTGAGCCGGAAGTTTTGCTTCTTGATGAACCCTTCAGTCAGCTGGATGCGGTATTAAAAATGCAGTTCCGCGCTGACCTTAAACGACTTTGTACATTTCTGGGAATTACGATCATATTGGTTTCCCACGATCCGCTGGACGGTTTGACACTGGCAAGCGAAATGATCATCCTAAAAGATGGAAAGCTTATTGAATCGGGTAAACCCGACACGATCTATGCCGGCCCATCGCATATATATACAGCCCGTCTGCTGGGAAATGCTTTTGTTCTTCCTGCGGATGAAGCTAAAAGGATGGGAATCCGATCTGCGAAAAACAGTGTGATGATCTATCCTGAATGGGTTCAGCTAAAAAGCAGCTGGACAAGTAAAAAATATTCTGTAAAGGAGATATTCTTCAAAGGATTCTATGAAGAACTGCTTCTGGAAAGAGATGGAATTGAACTTGTTTCGATTAATCAGAAACCGGGGATGTACCAAAAGGGGCAGAAGATTCAGGTTCAGATAAGCCGGTTTCTGGAATTTGATTTAGAAACGGCAGCTGTTAAAGGGGAATAGATCAGGGCTGAAGTCAAACACTGTCAGCCCTGAGTATATTAAATGTTTTTAGCCAGCCAGTCACCTACTTCGCTGGTTTTATAAGCTTTGTTCTTGCCGGATATGTCTTCTGTCACTATTCCTTCAGCAAGCGACCGGTTAACAACCTCACGGATCAGTTTTGCTTCTTCAAATAATCCAAACGCATCTTCAAACATCATAGCTGCCGATAATACCGTTGCAAGTGGGTTGGCAATATCTTTTCCTGCAGCCTGAGGATAAGAGCCATGAATAGGCTCAAATAAGGATGTGTGGAGACCGATCGATGCAGAAGGCATCAATCCCATGGAACCTGATATAACAGAGGCCTCATCGGTCAATATATCGCCAAACAGGTTTTCGGTTATCAGTACATCATAGGAACTTGGCCATTGCACTAAACGCATGGCTACGGCATCTACAAATTCATAACTAACGGTTACTTCCGGAAAGTCCTTCTCCATATCCTGAACTGTTTCGCGCCATAAACGTGAACTTTCTAGCACATTGGCTTTATCCACACAGCAGAGTTTCTTGCTGCGTGTCATTGCCATCTCGAAACCAAGCTTAGCCAGGCGGATTATCTCATCACGGGTATAGGTGCAGGTATCAAAGGCAGTATTACCGTTGTCTTTCCTGCCTCTTTCCCCGAAGTAGATACCACCGGTTAATTCACGCAGGATGATCAGATCAGTGCCTTCGATCCGTTCTCTTTTCAAAGGAGAATTATCTATTAAGGATGGGAAGGTAAAAGTAGGACGGACGTTTGCGAAAAGCCCCAGTTTTTTTCGCATTTTCAGCAAGCCCTGTTCTGGCCTGACGCTTGCTTTTGGATCATTATCGTATTTTGGATGGCCAATTGCACCGAATAAAATCGCATCCGCAGCCATACAGATCTCATGGGTTTCATCAGGATAAGGTTCCCCAACGGCATCTATCGCGCAGGCACCGGTTAAGGCAGATGTCCAGCTGATCTCATGATCAAACTTAATGGCTACAGCATTACATACCTTAACTGCCTGATCTATTACTTCCGGACCAATTCCATCTCCTGCTAAAAGGGCGATATTTAATTTCATATGTTTAATTTATACGTTTTAATTTATACGTTGTAGTTTTTAAATTAAGTTAAAGCTTGTCATGTCCCGGATAGCTTCATAGCTGGAAACTAACAACAAACCAACTAACAACCAACCATCCAATCAACCAACTCCCTAAATAATATTCAACATCTTCTGTGTCGATTTTATCGCACATACCGTTTGGTCTGAATCCAGGCCCCTGGTTATAAACTGTTTGGTGGAAGTTTCCCATGTAATGATAGTTTCACAAAGGGCATCGGAATTACTTCCGGGCGCGATCCTTACTGCATAATCAATCAATTTTGGAAGACATAGATCCTTTTTGGCATACACTTTTGAAAGCGCCTTCATAAAGGCATCAAACTGACCGTCACCCTGTGAATGTTCCTCAAAAAGTTCACCATCGATCAGCACCGAAATTGTCGCTGAAGGACGCAAACCTTTGGAATGGGTCAGAACATAGGATTCGATTATAACTTTATCCGAATAAGAATTACTGTCCAGTACATCCGAAATGATATAGGGTAGATCTTCCTTGGTTACCGTTTCCTTCTGGTCCCCTAATTCAATCACACGCTGTGTAACTTTTTTCAGATCTTCCTCACTTAATTTGAGACCCAGCTCCTGGAGGTTTTTTTCGATATTGGCCTTACCTGAAGTTTTACCCAGCGCATAGGTACGCTTTCTCCCAAATCTCTCGGGCAGGAGGTCATTGAAGTACAGATTATTCTTATTGTCACCATCGGCATGAATTCCGGCTGTCTGGGTAAATACATTTTCTCCCACGATAGGTTTATTGGATGGGATGCGGATACCTGAGAATGTTTCTACCAGCTTGCTGACTGTATAAATCGCTGATTCATTAAGGCCGGTCTCTACTTCGGGCAGAAAATCATTCAGCACGGCAGCAGCACTAGACATGGATGCGTTTCCTGCTCTTTCGCCCATACCGTTCACCGTTAAATGCAAGCCATCTGCACCAGCTTTTACAGCCTCCAGAATGTTGGCATTTGCCAGATCGTAATCATTATGTGCATGAAAATCAAAATGGATATTTGGATACCGCGATTTTATCCCGGAAATATATTTAAATGTTTCGGAAGGTGTTAATACGCCCAGTGTATCAGGAAGCAGGATACGGTCAACATTCAGGCCGGATAAAAAGTCAAGATACTGAAAGACATAATCCGGAGAATTTCGCATGCCATTACTCCAGTCTTCGAGGTAAACATTGGAAGAAATACCTTTTTTCCGGGCAAGTTCAATTACCTCTGCAATTTCAGCGAAATGCTGTTCCGGAGTTTTTTTAAGCTGGTGGGTGAGGTGGTTTAAGGAGCCTTTGGTAAGAAGATTTTGAACTTTAACGCCAGCCTTTTCCATCCACTCTACAGACACTCCCTGATCCACAAAGGAAAGAACCTCTATTTTTTGAGTAAATCCATTCGTATTTGCCCAATCCATAATCGCTTTAACGGCAGCAAATTCTCCATTCGATACCCTGGCTGATGCTACCTCAACCCGGTCGACCCGAAGTTCTTCCAGCAATAACTGTGTAATAGTCAGCTTTTCTGAAATGGAAAATGATACTCCGGATGTTTGTTCTCCATCCCGAAGAGTAGTGTCCATTATTTCTATTTTCCTTCTGTTCATATAGCTTCCCGTTTTTAAAATGTTAATGCCTGATTATAAAGGAAGGTGTAATGCAAATTCCTGGATTTCAGTCTTGATGTTTTGTAAATAATCAATATCATCAAAGCCGTTCAGCATATTATCTTTTTTATAAGGGCTGATTTCAAAGGTTTCCTTTTCACCGGAAGCCAGGATTGTAATGGTCTGATCGGGCAGATTGACTTCGATCCCGGCTTGCGGATCGGCTTCTATGGCCCGGAAAATTTTATCAGCGAACTCAGGGCTCACCTGAACAGGAAGCACGCCGATATTAAGACAGTTGTTTTTGAAAATATCAGCAAAGAAGCTGGATACCACACATCTGAACCCATAATCGTATACAGCCCATGCAGCATGTTCTCTTGATGATCCGGATCCAAAATTTTTGCCGCCAACTAAAATTTTTCCACTGTAAAGGGAATTGTTTAGCACGAAATCCGTCTTAGGACTATTGTCAGTATTGTATCTCCAGTCGCGGAAGAGATTATCTCCAAAACCCACCCGTTCAGTAGCTTTGAGAAAACGTGCAGGGATGATCTGGTCGGTATCCACATTTTCTATTGCCAGTGGAACCGCAGTACTTCTGAGTACATTGAATTTATCGTATGCCATTTTATTTTTTTTAAGCGAGCTTCGCCGGATATAATTCTGTTAAATAAGCGTTCTTGGATCGGTTACCACTCCCGTGATAGCGGCAGCAGCTGCAACCAGCGGACTTGCAAGCATTGTTCTTGAGCCCGGACCCTGGCGGCCTTCAAAATTTCTGTTGGATGTGCTGACTGCATATTTTCCTGCCGGGATCTTATCGTCATTCATGGCCAGACAGGCAGAACATCCGGGTTGACGGAGAGTGAATCCCGCCTCAGTAAGAATGTCGAGCAAACCTTCTTCTTTGATCTGGGCCTCAACAATATGAGAACCCGGAACCAGCCATGCTGTAATATGATCCGCTTTTTTCTTGCCTTTTACTATGGAAGTAAATGCTCTGAAATCTTCGATCCTGCCATTGGTACAGCTGCCTACAAATACGTAATCAACCCGTTTTCCCATCATTGCTTCTCCTTCGGAGAATCCCATATAACCCAGAGATTTGGCATAGCTTGCTACCCCGCCTTCAACATCTTCCGCATTCGGGATGCTGTCGGAGATACCCATTCCCATTCCCGGATTAGTTCCGTAAGTGATCATCGGCTCAATACCAGCTCCATCGTAGGTGAATTCTTTATCAAATACTGCATCAGAATCCGTTTTCAGAGTTTTGTAATAGGCAAGGGCAGTGTCCCATGCTTCAGCTTTCGGGCTGAATTCACGACCTTTTACATATTCAATAGTTGTTTCATCCGGGGCGATCATACCGCCGCGGGCTCCCATTTCTATGCTTAAATTACAGACCGTCATACGCCCTTCCATACTCATGTTTTCAAAAACTTCGCCGGCATATTCAACAAAATATCCGGTGGCACCTGAAGTTGAAAGCTGTGAAATGATAAACAGGGCCACATCTTTCGGAGTGACACCCTTACCCAGAGATCCATTTATGTTGATCCGCATTTTTTTGGGTTTCTCCTGCATAATGCATTGGGTAGAAAGGACCATCTCAACTTCTGATGTTCCGATACCGAATGCAATTGCTCCAAATGCACCATGAGTGGATGTATGGGAATCGCCGCAAACAATTGTTGCACCTGGCTGAGTGATACCGTATTCAGGACCTACCACATGTACAATCCCATTCTTTTGATGGCCTAGGCCCCAGTGACTGATGCCATATTCATTCGAATTGGATTCGAGTGCCTTAAGCTGATTTGCAGAAAGCGGATCGGCAACCGGCAGATGCTGGTTAATGGTCGGAGTATTATGATCAGCGGTAGCGAATGTCCGCTCAGGATACAGAACTTTTATACCCCTGCTTTTTAAGCCTAAAAAGGCCACCGGACTCGTAACCTCGTGGATCAGGTGACGATCAATAAACAGCACGTCAGGCCCGCCTTCAATACTACGAACAACATGCGTATCCCAAACCTTGTCAAATAATGTCTTGCTCATTTTATTTTAATTAATTCCTTTGTCTTAATTCCTTTATTCCCGGTTCTTTAAACAAACTTATTCAATGCATCCAGGTAGGCATTGGCCGATGCCCTGACTATATCCGTGCTGAACCCATATCCTACATAGGACTTTCCTTCATCTGTCACCCGCATATCAACCTTGCTTACGTCGTCGCTTCCGCTGTGAATAGCGTGAATATTGAATTCCTTAATATTAAAGTTCCTGCCTATGATCTTCTCGATGGCTTTGATCGTAGCATCTACCGGACCATTCCCAGAAGCTGTAGCTTCATGGTCTGCTCCATTATAATTCAATTTTATAGTTGCCTGCGGACTGGCCTGGTCACCGCAGCTTACCTGCAGTTTCTTTATAGCCAGGCCATTTTTATAATTATTCTCGGTTTCATCACCCATTAAAAATAAGATGTCGTCATCCTTTATCTCTTTTTTGCCATCGGCCAGCGTTAAGAAGCGATCATATACCTGGTCAAGATCAATCCGCTCAATGGTATAACCCAGGCGTTCAAGATGATGATTTAGAGCATGTCTTCCGCTTCGTGCTGTAAGTATGATCTCGGACTGATCAATACCGACATCTTCAGGGTTAATAATTTCATAGGTTTCGCGATTTTTAAGCACTCCATCCTGATGAATTCCTGAACTGTGTGCAAATGCATTCTTACCCACTATAGCTTTATTAGGCTGAACAGGCATACGCATCATGCGGCTTACCATTCCGCTTATTTCATACAAATGTTTACTGTTAACTTTATGTGTAAAGTTCAGAGTATGATGAGTTTTAAGGATCATCACAATTTCCTCAAGAGCCGTATTACCCGCCCTTTCGCCAATCCCGTTAATGGTACATTCAACCTGACGTGCCCCATTCTCGATGCCTGCAATACTATTGGCCGTAGCCAGTCCCAGATCATTATGGCAGTGAACTGAAATTATGGCCTGGTCAATATTTTTAACATTTTCTTTCAGAAAGCGGATCTTTTCTCCATATTGCTCGGGAAGGCAATATCCGTTCGTATCCGGAATATTGACGACTGTGGCTCCAGCCGCGATAACCGCTTCAACCATTTTGGCCAGATATTCATTGTCGGCTCTCCCTGCATCCTCAGCATAAAATTCAATGTCTTCAACAAAGCTTTTCGCATATTTAACCGCCTCAACCGCACGTTCCAGAATTGCTTCCCTGTTGCTGTTGAACTTGTGTTTAATATGATTGTCTGATGCACCGATACCAGTATGGATGCGCGGATGCTTGGCAAATTTCAGTGCCTCGGCTGCGCAATCAATATCTCCTTTGTTAGCACGGGTCAGGGCGCAGATAACAGGGCCGCGCACGGCCTTGCTAAGCTCAAGCACACTTTGAAAATCCCCGGGGCTTGAGATAGGAAATCCTGCTTCAATGACATCTACACCAAGTTCTTCAAGGGCTTTGCCTATTTCGATCTTTTCTATGGTAGATAACTGGCATCCGGGTACCTGTTCACCATCCCGAAGGGTAGTGTCAAAAATATAGATGCGGTTTGGGTCGTGTAACATGTTTAATTTATTTGATAAGCATTACTGCTTTATTTTGGGCTGTTTCGATTTATAATCAATCTTCACCCAGTTGAACTAATGAAGCATCAACTCCATTAAATATTATGTAAGTCTTTGTTTTTTCAAAATCCTTAATATCCTCCTTCTGGCTAAGCATAAAATCTGTGTCAGTACAAGCTTGAATAATACTGTATCCTTCGTAAGGAACCGGAATATCTACGCCTGATAAGGATGGAATTAACCTGGATATCCCGATGCCGTAATTGCCTAAGGGAATATCTTCAGCATCAAATTCGAGCACTTCATCAAAAACAGAGCTTTCATCAGAATGCAGAGCTTTCCATGAGGCCAGAAGATCTTCAGAATTATTTTCCGTAATTACACCCAGCTGGCTTAAGTAATCATAGGTTTTTTCGTCCGGAGCCATTATCCCACCGACGGCGCCTATCTCCATACTCATATTACAAATAGCCATGCGTCCTTCCATATCCAGATTTATTATCGTTTCTCCGGCAAACTCAATAAAATAACCTCTGGCACCTATAGAGGATATTTCAGATATAAGGTAATGGTTGATGTCTTTTGCACCCAGTCCTTTACCTAACCTGCCATTTACTTCGATTTTCATCCGTTTAGGTTTTTGCTTTAAAAGACATTGGGTTGCCAGTACCTGCTCAACCTGTAATTCGTCTATTCCCAGAACAATTACTCCGAAGGCTCCCAGGTTGTCCCGGTCGTTTGGCTCACAAACAAGTGTTTGCCCTGGCAATGCAAAATTTCCCCGTTCACTGTTTATAGGCAGTTCGGGAAAGTCGAGTTCGTAATCATTGCAATTTCGTATGAGCATATCCCTTTGAAGTCTGGAAATATCGTTTAAGGGGATGTGAGGATTATATCCTGATTCTTTGACAATAGTCTGTTTAGGTCGGAAAACAGGAATTCCTCGCTTACGCAAACCCTCAAAAGCCCGGGAACTCGTTACCTTATTGATAAAGTGAGTATCAATATATAAAGTGTCCGGGAAACCGGGGTTTTTGCTTACGGAATGCTCGTTCCAGATCTTATCAAACAATGTATTTGCCATTTTTTATTTATTTGGTTTAAGTTGCAGGTTCTAAGTTTGGTTGAATTTAGAACCTGCCGCTTAGACCGTTACCTATTTCTCAGGCTGATTTTCAGGGCGTAAGCCTCTTACCGCTTTGCCTGCCTGCCATATTTCACTATCATGAAGAGTTTTAAGTTCAGCTTCCAGTTTCACGCGGTAATCCGGCTCACTGTTCAGCTTGATCGTACGTTCAGCTTCTTTACCACTGGCAACGCTTTTGTATAATTCGTCAAAAACAGGTTGGGTAGCATCACGGAAGCGCCCTTTCCAGTCCAAAGCGCCACGCTGTGCGGTGGTAGAACAATTGGCATACATCCAGTCCATTCCGTTTTCAGCTACAAGAGGCATTAAACTTTGAGTAAGTTCTTCAACAGTTTCGTTAAACGCTTCAGACGGTGAATGCCCGTTGGTACGAAGGGTATTATATTGAGCTTCGAAAATTCCAGCGATCGCACCCATTAAAGTACCGCGTTCACCAGTAAGATCAGAATACACTTCTTTACGGAAATCTGTTTCAAACAGATAACCGGATCCAACCCCGATACCTAAAGCAATCGCACGTGTGCGGCCATTTCCTGTAGCATCCTGATGAACTGCAAAGGAAGAATTCAATCCTTTTCCCGCTAAGAACATACGGCGCAAAGAAGTGCCGGACCCTTTCGGAGCCACAAGAATTACATCCACGTCGGCCGGAGGTATAATTCCTGTCTGATCTTTGTAAGTGATACCAAAGCCATGGGAAAAATAAAGCGCTTTGCCCGGTGTCAGGTATTTTTTGATCGTTGGCCAAAGAGCGATCTGCCCGGCATCGGATAATAGATATTGTATAATAGTGCCTTTTTCTGCTGCTTCTTCAATCTCGAAAAGGGTTTCTCCAGGTACCCATCCGTCCGCAACTGCCTTATCCCAGGTTTTAGAGTTTTTACGCTGGCCGATGATGACATTTATGCCATTATCACGAAGGTTTAATGCCTGGCCAGGACCTTGAACACCATATCCGATGATTGCTATGGTTTCGTTTTTTAAAACCTCACGGGCTTTATCTAAGGGAAATTCTTCGCGGGTTACTACCTCTTCCATAACCCCGCCGAAATTGATTTTTGCCATCTTGTTTTGTTTTACTTTTTATTTTTATTTAATGAATTATTGCTTGATATAAATTGTACAGCATTCTGGTCCGAAGGCCAGGCTACATGGTGAATATTTTTTTTCCATCATTGAGGTATTCGTTTTCTGAAACCTCTTCTCCCGGTTCCGCTTTCTCAAATTCACGAAGCTTTAGATTGAACCCGTCACTGTGTTTGATAATTGCCACTCTTGCACTGCGTACGAATTCTATGAGTCCGAAAGGCTGCAGAATTCTGATCAGGGCATCGGTTTCTTCACGATGTCCGGTAGTTTCAAATACAGTGTAATCTTTGCGGATCACGACCGCACGGGCTCCATTTTCCCGGAGCAAACGCTCCACACTGGCTTTCTCTGCAATTATATCTGTAGGCACTTTATAAAGGGCCAGTTCCTGCCAGATCACATCTTCATTTGTATTAAAATATACCTTGAGAACTTCCACCTGCTTTTCGATCTGCCGCGCTAGTTTTCTGACTACATCCTCTGTTTCATGCACTACGATATTAAAACGGTGGATGCTTTCGATCTCTGAGGGAGACGTATTAAGGCTGTGAATATTTATTTTACGCCGGGTGAAAATGATCGCTATCCGGTTCAACAGGCCGATCTGATTTTCCGTATATACCGTAATATTATATTCCTGTTTGGCTTCCTTTTCTTCTCCATCAGAAAGGGCAGGGGCTAAAACATTATTAATTTTGCTCGTTTTCATATACTTTTTTTTGCCTCGCTTCCGCGGAGGGGCCAGTCTGGATCTATTTTAATCTGATTTCGCTTACACTGCATCCCTGAGGTACCATAGGGAACACATTGTTTTCTTTAGTTACCATTACTTCCAAAAGGAAAGAACCTTTATGTCCTAGCATTTCCGCCAGGGATTGATTGAGATCTTCACGTTCAGATATGCATTTTCCGCTTATGCCGTAGGCGGCTGCGAGCATCACAAAATCCGGACTTGTAATATCAACGAATGAATAGCGGTTATCATTGAAAAGCTCCTGCCACTGCCGTACCATTCCCAAAAAGCGGTTGTTCAGAATAAGGATCTTAACCTCAATACCACTTTGCATGATCGTACCAAGTTCCTGCAGGGTCATTTGAAAACCTCCGTCACCTATAACTGCAACAACAGTGCGTTCCGGTGCTCCGAATTTTGCTCCGATAGCTGCAGGTAAGGCAAAACCCATTGTGCCAAGCCCGCCGCTGGTTACATTACTCCGCGTTTTATTTAATTTCGCATAACGGCAGGCAACCATCTGATGCTGACCAACATCTGTGACAATGATCGCCTCACCTTTGGTGAGTTCATTTAACTGATGGATCACTTCGCCCATAGTAAGCTCCCCGGAAGCAGGGTGAAGCTCAGCTTGAATTACTGCGTCTATTTCTTTCTGCTCAAATTCTCTGAATTTGCCAAGCCATTCCTTATGTGTGTTTTCCTCGGTGAGTTCTGTTAATAAAGGAAGGGTTTCTTTGCAGTCACCCCAAACAGGAACCGTTGTCTGAACATTCTTATCAATCTCCGAAGGATCAATATCCAGATGTATCACCTTCGCCTGCTTTGCATATTTATCTAAACGCCCAGTTACCCGGTCATCAAACCGCATTCCAATGGCTATCAGTACATCACACTCATTGGTCAGTACATTCGGACCATAATTTCCGTGCATGCCCAGCATACCCACATTCAGTTCATGATCAGTAGGAATAGCTCCGGCTCCAAGAATAGTCCAGGCTGATGGAATGCCGCTTTTTTCAACGAAAGCCTTAAACTCTTTTTCGGCTTCAGCCAAAATCACTCCCTGGCCCCATATAATAAAAGGTTTTTTTGCCTGATTGATCAGGTCAGCAGCCGCTTGAACATATTCTTTTCTAACAATTGGCTTGGGTCTGTAACTTCGGATATGATCACATGGTGTATAGCCTTCAAAGTCAAATTTTTGGATCTGGGCATTTTTAGTGATATCAATAAGTACCGGTCCAGGTCTGCCGCTTCTAGCGATATAAAAGGCTTTGCTGATCACTTCGGGAATTTCAGATGCATCTGTTACCTGGAAATTCCATTTGGTTACCGGAGTAGTGATATTGATTACGTCAGTTTCCTGAAAGGCATCGGTTCCTAAAAGATGTGCGAATACCTGACCTGTTATACAAACAAGAGGGGTGCTGTCAATCATCGCATCTGCAAGGCCTGTTACCAGGTTAGTTGCACCAGGACCGCTGGTGGCAAATACAACCCCTACCTTACCGGAGGTTCGCGCAAAGCCCTGACCAGCGTGAACTCCACCTTGCTCATGCCTGACAAGGATATGGTTAAGTTTTTCTTTATAATCGTATAAAGCATCATAGATCGGCATGATCGCCCCACCCGGGTATCCGAAAATGACATCTGTTCCCTCCGCGATCAAAGCTTCCAGTAGGGCAACAGAACCAGAAACGTTTACCGTTTTCTTTTCCTGAGTGATTGTTAATGCCTTTGGCTCGATTTCCATAATATTTCTTTCTTGTGTATTCTATTATCTCTGCTGTTGACCGTATGAATTTTCCGCATGCGGTCAAATAAATTATATCTCGTCTGTAACGCAGCCTTCGCTGGCGTTCTTCACCTGTCGGAAATATTTAAATAATACTCCGTTTTTGACCGGAGGTTCCGGCTGCTGCCAGAGTATTCTTCTTTGTTCCAATTCCTCATCGGAGATCATTAAATTGATCGAGTTGCTCCTTGCATCAAGTTCAATCAGATCGCCATCTTTAACCAGACCGATATTCCCGCCTTCAAAAGCTTCAGGTGTGATATGACCAACTACAAAACCATGGGTTCCTCCTGAAAAACGGCCATCAGTTATTAAAGCCACTGAAGATCCAAGTCCGGCACCGAAAATTGCCGAAGTAGGTTTAAGCATTTCCGGCATGCCCGGCGCCCCTTTTGGTCCCACATTTCTGATCACCACCACGTCGCCTGCTTTAACTTTGCCGCTGCTAATTCCGTGAATAAGTTCAAATTCTCCATCAAAAACCCTGGCCGGACCCTTAAAGAATTCACCTTCCTTACCGCTGATTTTAGCTACGGAACCCTGAGGGGCCAGATTGCCATATAACATTTGCAGGTGCCCGGTTTTCTTGACCGGATTTTCATAAGGAAGAATGACATCCTGGGTTTCGAAATTAAGATCAGCAGCCTGAGCTACATTTTCTGCCAGGGTTTTGCCGGTTACCGTCAGGCAATCGCCATGCAGTAAACCTTTTTGTAAAAGATATTTCAATACTGCAGGCAATCCACCGATGGCATGAACATCTTCCATCATGTATTTTCCACTTGGTCTGAGGTCGGCAATCACTGAAGTTTCATCACTTACCTTTTGAAAATCAGCAAGTGATAATCTGATACCTACTGATTTTGCCATGGCAATTAAATGCAGAACTGCATTGGTTGATCCTCCCAGGATAATCACAGTAACTAAAGCATTATGGAATGCTTTTTCAGTCATAATATCCTTTGGTTTAATATCTTTCTCAAGAAGGATCCTTATATATTTACCTGCTTCCAGGCATTCCTTTTGTTTTTCTTCACTAAGAGCAGGATAAGAAGAACTGTATGGCAGACTCATTCCCAATGCTTCGATGGCTGAAGCCATGGTATTGGCTGTATACATTCCCCCGCATGCTCCTGCACCGGGACAGGCATGCTGGATTATTCCCTGAAAATCTTCTTCTGCAAGGGTTCCGGCCATTTTTTGACCCAGCGCTTCGAATGCAGAAACAATATTTAATGATTGGCCCTTGTATTCTCCGGAGTGAATGCTGCCTCCATATACCATGATCGCAGGGCGGTTTAACCTTCCCATGGCCATAATAGCGCCGGGCATATTCTTATCACAGCCTGGCAATGCGATAAGTCCATCATAATAATGTCCTCCGCAAACCGTCTCTATTGAATCGGCAATCAGATCCCTTGAAACCAGGGAGAAGCGCATTCCTTCAGTGCCATTGGTAATACCGTCACTTATTCCTATAGTGTGGAACATCAAACCTACCAGGTCATTGTTCCAGACACCCTGTTTAACTATCCGGGCCAGGTCATTCAAATGCATATTGCAGGTATTTCCATCATAGCCCATACTTACAATTCCAACCTGAGCTTTTGCCAGATCCTCGGTAGTTAATCCAATCCCATGCAACATGGCCTGTGAAGCTGGCTGGGTGGGATCCTGTGTTACGGTTTTACTATATTTATTAAGTTCCATTTATCAGATTATAACTTCGTAATTCTCTTTTTCCAATACTAAATTTTTATAGGTGCGCTGAATTGTAGAGCCCAGAGTCTCATTCCAGGGAGTATCAAACACTTTTTCATTAATTGAACGTATGCCGACAATCTCCTTTGCAGTTCCGCAAAAGAAAGCGCCCTCAGCTTCCTCAATATCCTGAAGGGTCAGGTTTTTCTCAATAACCTCAATGCCTAATAATTTCCCGATCTCAAAAACAGTTTCACGGGTAATGCCCGGAAGAATGTTTCCTTCAGCAGGGGTGTAGAGGCAGCCTTTGCTTTCCAGAAAGAAATTGGCTCCCGGAGCTTCTGAAACATGATCATTCATATCCATGAGCAATGCCTCATCAAATCCTTGTTTTTTAGCCTCGGTTGAAGCCAGAATTGAATTCAGATAGTATCCGGTAGCTTTTGCTCCCACTTTCATCGATTTAGGAGAAGGCTGCTGCATGTCTGATATACATACCTTCAGCGAATTGTTGCCTGTATAGGCTTCCCATTCCCATGCACAAATTAATATTGAAACTTCCCCGGCATCATTCAGGGACATATTAGGTCCGCAGAATACAAGGGGACGGATATATGCATTTTTGAACCCGTTCATGTTTAAAAGATCATAGCTTGCTTTTATTAAACGCTCATTATTCCATTTATAGGGTATATTGATCAGTTCGCAGGATCGCTTTAATCGGTCAAAATGCTTTTCGGCCTTGAAAATTCTGGTATTATTATGTGTTTTGTATGCCCTTATACCATCAAATGCACCATACCCGTAATGGAGGGTCTGTCCGTAAAGATCTGCACCAGAGTCTTTAGCTTTGACAAAATCACCGTTCAGGTAAATGATTGTTTTATCGGTATAGTATTGCATGTTCTGATTTCTAAAAAAAAAGCCTTTCTGTTTTGAGGAAGGCGCCGGATTTAATATGTAATTGTTGTAAATCTTGAGCCTATATGAGGGGAATTAGTAGATTATTCAGCAGAATATAAATGACGAGAAATACCAGCAGATTGCTAAGTATCTGAGGTGTATAAATCAATGCAGCGTTCGTTTTGCAAACTTTCATTTGTCATGTTTTATTTATATCTCAATTTAAGTCCTTCGTCCAGTTATATCAATAGCGAATTGAAATATTTTAAATAAGAATATAAACTATGATAATTGGCATAACTCCATATAATATATGGAGTATTTTAAAATTACTTATATTAAATTCTGAGTAAATATACCAAAACGGTTTTGGGTTTTCGGTACAAAAAATATAAATAAAAATTAATCTGTGGTTTTTCTGCTTAAAAAACCTGTTGACCTGAAAAAATCGAATTGCATATAAATAAAAAAAGCCCTTCAGATACTTAAATCTGAAGGGCTCTTATTTGTAAATTTTACCTTAGGAATTTTCAGCTCCTTCGGCCAAAACCATAATATTATTGTTAAGCACTTCTATAACTCCTCCTTTGATAAAAATGACTTCTTCATTTTTGTCGGAACGGATAATTACTTTTCCGTCTTCCAGAGTAGAAATGATCGGTGCGTGATCCTTAAGCACCTCGAAAGATCCCATCGTACCAGGTACGGTTACAGACCTAACTTCGCCTTCGAAGATCTTTTTATCAGGGGTTAATATTTCTAATTTCATTTAATGAGTATTGAAATGAGTATGGCTGTAAGATTTTCTCTGAAGCAATACTCAGTACTTATTTATGCGTTTGATTCAGCGAGTAATTTTTTACCTTTTTCTATGGCATCTTCAATCGTGCCAACAAGGTTGAAGGCAGCTTCAGGATATTCATCCACTTCACCGTCCATGATCATATTAAAGCCTTTAATGGTGTCTTTAATATCAACAAGCACTCCCTTAAGTCCGGTGAACTGTTCAGCTACGAAGAAAGGCTGTGAAAGGAAACGTTGTACACGGCGTGCCCGGCCTACTACCAGTTTATCTTCTTCGGATAATTCGTCCATACCAAGGATGGCGATAATATCCTGCAATTCCTTATAACGCTGTAGAATTTCTTTTACCCGTTGAGCTGTACCATAATGCTCATCACCTAAAGTTGCTGCGTTAAGGATACGTGAAGTTGAATCCAATGGATCCACTGCAGGGTATATTCCTAGTTCAGCAATTTTACGGGATAATACCGTTGTTGCATCAAGGTGAGCAAATGTTGTAGCCGGTGCAGGGTCAGTTAAATCATCCGCAGGAACGTAAACAGCCTGTACAGATGTAATTGAGCCTCTTTTTGTGGAGGTGATCCTTTCCTGCATCAATCCCATTTCAGTGGCCAGGGTAGGCTGATAACCTACCGCTGATGGCATCCGGCCTAATAAAGCGGATACTTCAGAACCCGCCTGGGTAAAGCGGAAAATATTGTCCACAAAGAAAAGGATATCTTTTCCTTGTCCTTCACCTTCTCCGTCACGGAAATATTCAGCTACGGTTAATCCGGATAGGGCTACCCGTGCACGTGCACCAGGAGGCTCATTCATTTGTCCGAATACCAGAGTTGCTTTTGAGTCTTTTAATGCTTCTTTATCAACAGAGGCCAAATCCCATCCGCCTTCTTCCATAGAATGCTTGAAAGCATCACCATAATTTATAACGCCTGATTCGATAAACTCACGAAGAAGGTCATTTCCCTCACGAGTACGCTCGCCAACGCCGGCAAATACTGATAAACCTGAATACGCTTTGGCAATATTATTTACCAATTCCATAATCAAAACCGTTTTGCCTACACCAGCACCACCGAATAAACCGATCTTACCACCTTTTGCATAAGGCTCAAGCAGGTCAATTACTTTAATACCGGTAAACAATACTTCTGTCTCGGTAGATAGTTCATCGAATCTCGGAGGAGTGTTGTGAATTGGATAACCATCAGAATTGTCCATGGTATCAATTCCATCGATTGCCTGTCCAACTACGTTAAACAAACGACCTTTTATTTTATCACCAACGGGCATTTTAATAGCAGACCCCGTATCCGTAACTCTCATTCCACGAACCAGTCCATCCGTTGAATCCATTGCGATAGCCCGCACGCGGTCTTCTCCAAGATGTTGCTGAACTTCAAGAATGATCTTTTGTCCGTTATCTTTTATAATTTCAAGAGCATCATAGATTTTAGGCAAGTGGCTATTATCAGTAAAGCTAACGTCTACTACAGGTCCGATGATCTGTGCTATTTTTCCAGCGTTTGGCATATAAATTTTTGTAAAACTTTATTAAATCAACAATTTACGCCCGTTTTCAGGGATATTTTTTGGTCTGCAAAAATACTCTTTATCACCGGAAATCAAATACTTAATACAAGATTTTTCTTTAATTAAATTGATTGCTCTTTTCCAAGGGATGGAATGAGCTTAAATTGCGCTTTTGAAAACATCAAATACCGACTTTCAAACTTAATGGGGACAAGCTGCATTATTTGTTTACAGAAATTTATTTCGGTCAGGTTTTATTTTATTGCGAAAAAATAAATAATTAAGTTCAAACTTATATCCGAATTATTTGTAATGATAATAATTACACATTAAACTAAACTTAACATCATGAAAGCAATCACAAACAATCCTTTAAACTTAACCGGTAAATTTTTTCTGGCTTTAGCAGTAATCCTATCCGGTATGTACACATCTGTGAAAACCTTCGCACAGAGCGTTCCTGAAAAAGTAGATGTAGATATTAATGCGGGTGGTGATAGCGTATGGTACGGCCAGCCATGGGTATGGGCTGTAGGAGTAGCAATTTTTATTGTTATTATTATTGCAATTACACGCAGCAACAGAAATAGCGCTTAATTTAAATTATAGTCTTGAGGGGAGCATTTAATCTTTAAATGCTCCCTTTTTTTGCGAAAATTCAATTTTATTGATCATATAAATGAAATTCTGTTTTTATTTGGGTAATGAAAAAAATATTCGTTACTGGAAGTAATGGCCTGCTCGGCCAGAAAATAACCGACCTGAGCATTAATAATCCCGACATTGAGCTTATTGCAAGTTCCAAAGGTCCCAACAGGCATCCCCAGAAATCAGGGTATATATATGAAGATCTCGATATTCTTGATCCGGTGCGTTTAGCTGAATTAATTGAAAAACATAAGCCTGATTCCATAATCAATACCGCCGCAATGACAAATGTTGATGCTTGTGAGAGCGATCGGGAGCTTTGTTATGCGCTGAATGTTGAAGCTGTGAAAAGTCTGGTTTCAATTTGTGAAAGGCTGAATATCCAATTGATTCACCTTTCTACTGATTTCATTTTTGACGGTGAATCAGGCCCATATGTTGAGGAGGATAAGCCAAATCCATTAAGTTATTATGGGCAAACCAAGCTGGAAGCAGAAAATATTTTGCAGCAATCCTCATGCAGGTGGGTTATTTTACGGACGATTATTGTGTATGGGATAGTCAGTGATATGAGCAGAAGTAATATTGTACTTTGGGCTAAGGCAGCACTAGAGAAAGGTGATCCTATTAATGTTGTTTATGACCAGTGGAGAATGCCTACACTTGCTGAGGACCTTGCTGAATGTTGTATTTTAGCCTCACTTAAAGATGCTCAGGGGATATTCAATGCATCGGGTAAGGATTTTATGAGTATCATTGAGCTGGTTGAGCGTGTAGCGGACTTCTGGAAATTAGATAAGTCATTGATCAAGCCAATATCTTCGGATAGTTTAAACCAGGCAGCCCGTCGTCCTAAAAGAACCGGATTTATTCTTGATAAAACCATCCGGGAATTGAATTATAATCCCCACTCTTTTGAAGAGGGAATGACCCTTGTCGATCAGCAGTTGAAACAGCGTGAAGGATAATTGCTAACGAGCCTACATCGGTTAGCCAACTCCCGCATTAACATTTTTATTTAAATTATTAACAATTATGGCATTAACAATAGGACAAAAAGCTCCTGATTTTAAATTATATAATTCCGAATTAAAGGAAACAGGCTTAAGTGATTATAAAGGCAAAAAATTAATTATCCATTTTTTTCCCATGGCATTTACCGGGGTCTGTACTACTCAGTTATGCACCATGCGTGATTCGTTTGGCTATTATGAGGATCTGGATACTCAGCAATTAGCTATTTCTGTTGATTCGCCATTCACATTGGCTAAGTTTAAAGAAGTGAATAACTATCAGTTTCCCTTGCTGTCGGATTTTAATAAAGATGTGTCCACGGCTTATGATTGCATCTATGAAGAATTCGTGTTTGATCTTAAAGGAGTTTCTAAAAGGGCGGCCTTTGTACTGGATGAAAATCAGGATATTTTATATTCGGAAGTATTAGAGCTGGCTACAGATCTTCCTGATTTTAATGCGATCCGGGAAGCAGTAAGTTGAATAAAATGAATGCAAAAGATTTATTAATTTTAACTGATTGGTAAATTTTTGAAAAAAACTTATGTTAGTTTGAAAAGAAAGCATATTTTTGCATTCCGTTAAAAAAGGCACCTGTAGCTTAATTGGATAGAGCACCTGACTACGGATCAGGAGGTTAGGGGTTCGACTCCCTTCAGGTGCACATAAATTGAAATGCCTTTTCGACCATCCAACGGAAAGGCATTTAATTTTATAACAATCATTCTTGTCATCCATCTGTTTGGGCATAACCCAATGATTTTTTAAAATAAAGATAATTCGAATGCTGAACTTAGTACTGTTTGGCCCTCCGGGAGCTGGTAAAGGAACACAATCTGAAAAACTGATTGAAAAGTATAAACTTGTTCATTTATCCACGGGGGATATTCTCAGAAGCGAAATCACCCAGGGAACTTCACTAGGTCTGGAAGCAAAAAAGCTGATGGATCAGGGCGTTTTGGTTCCTGATGAAGTGGTGATCGGCATGATCAGCAATAAGCTTGATTCCAACAAAGATGCAAATGGGTTTATATTTGATGGCTTTCCACGCACGGTAGCCCAGGCTGAAGCTTTGGATGAACTTCTCGAGACCAAATCATCAGCAATTTCAGGTATGGTAGCTTTGGTTGTAGATAATGAAGAATTAGAAAAGCGTTTATTAAACAGGGGAAAGGCTTCGGGCCGGCCCGATGATGCAAATCCCGAAGTTATCCGGAAACGTATCGTTGAATATAACTCCAAGACCGCTCCGGTGGCAAATTATTATAAGGATCAAAACAAGTTCACCAGTATCAATGGAATTGGCACAATTGATGAAATATTTGATTCTATCTGTAAAGTTGTTGATACCTTTTAACTAGCCGTCAGCAAATCATCTTTTGAGATCAATAAGATTGCTGTACGCATTTTGCTCTCTGTTAAAAAATAATTATGTCTCAGGGTTCAAATTTTGTTGATTACGTTAAAATATGCTGCCGTTCAGGTCATGGCGGGGCAGGCTCCTCCCATTTACATCGTGATATTTTAACTTCTAAAGGCGGTCCGGATGGCGGTGATGGCGGCAGGGGCGGACATATAATATTAAAAGGTAACAGTCAGCTTTGGACCCTTCTGCATTTAAAATACCGTAAACATATTATTGCAGAGAACGGCTTTCCAGGCTCAAGCGGTCAAAAGTCCGGTCGTACCGGACATGATGAAATTCTGGAAGTTCCACTTGGTACTATCGCTCGGGATGCCGAGACAGGGGAGATCCTCTTCGAAGTAACCAAAGATGGCGAAACCAGGATATTAACAGCTGGCGGGCGCGGGGGATTAGGCAACTGGCATTTTAAAACATCCACTAAACAGACTCCGCGCTTTTCGCAGCCCGGTGAGCCGGGTAAAGAAGAGTGGATGGTACTGGAACTCAAGATCCTTGCCGATGTCGGTCTGGTGGGCTTCCCTAATGCCGGAAAATCAACTTTACTCTCCGTTATGTCAGCTGCAAAGCCGGAAATTGCGGACTATGCTTTTACAACCCTGGTTCCTAACCTTGGAATCGTTTCTTACAGGGATAACAGGTCATTTGTCATGGCTGATATTCCGGGCATCATTGAAGGTGCATCAAAAGGTAAAGGCCTGGGCATTCGATTTCTCCGTCATATTGAAAGGAACTCTGTTCTATTATTTATGGTTCCTGCAGATACGAGCCGCACGATCACCGAAGAATATAATATTCTCTTGAATGAACTTTCAGAATATAATCCTGAACTCATGCAAAAGCCCCGGGTTCTGGCAATCAGTAAATCTGACATGCTTGATGATGAATTGATGGCCGAAATGAAAAAAGACCTGCCTGACATTCCTTCACTATTTATTTCATCAGTTGCGCAAAAAGGACTTATGGAATTAAAAGACCTACTCTGGAAAGCGATTAATGCTTAAAATTAAGGCTTCACAGGTTTTCTGATATTGATCTGCCTTCTTTGTTCATTTACAATAAATTCAAGAGGTTTTATATCGGCCTGGTTTTTCAAATCAGCATAAAGCACGCTTTCTACCACCTGAAAACTGGAATCAAATCCGGAAGAAAATATTCTTACTTCATACCGGTCTTCAGGTATGCTGAAGGAGAAAGAACCATTTTCGGTTGTTAAGGTTGTAAAGGTTTCTCCCTTTGTACTGACCGCCATTATTTTAATATTATTGATGCTGAAATTCTTTTGCGAGTTCAATGCTTTATTCAGAATAACCTTCCCGGTAAAGAAAGCCGTCTTTTTAAAGGGTATATACACCTGTGTGGTCTTGCTCACATCAACAGACTGACGGTAGGTTGATCGTGGTATCCAGCTCTTCTGGGCACTCAGGGTTAAGTCAAGATCATAAGTACCTCTGGTCACATTCCGGTACGAAACCTTCCCTTTTTCATCGCTTATAAATGATTTTCCGTTAATCCGGATTGTGGCATCGGGCAGCACTTCATCACCTTCATTATACACGCTGTCTGCATTGATATCTTTAAACAGCATAACTTCCATGGTTTCAAATTTCCGGATGCCGGGAAGCGGAAGATTTAAATTTTTACGGATACTCAGATTTACATTTGAATTACTGACCTTATTAAAAGTTCTTAAATAGGATACCTTAAATTGTGTTCCTGCTTTGCGCAGATTATAAATAACATCAGACCTTACTGAAAAATTCTTTGTCTGATCACTATAGTTCAGATTGAAATCTGCCTGGTTTCTGAGTTGAAGGGATTTTTTAAAAACCGAATTTTCTATAAATAAATTTCCATTCAGTCTTTCAGGGATCTTCCCTGTTCTCAGGAATGAATGGATATCTCCGAGTTGCGAAAATCCATACTCATAGCGGGTATTAACACCGATATTTTTTCTTTGAAATGTGCCACCGCCGCTGAAGCTTGTTGATTTAACAGAGTCCAGTCCGGGAAGTCTGATCTTCCCTACATTGACAGAAAGATTCAAAAATGCACTCTGCCCGAATCGTTTACTCATGGCCATGCCCAATTTATAGGTATTGCTTTTCACGGAATCTACCCCGGCTTCTGTCTGCTCAAGGAAGGATGCAGTTAGATAATTGCTCCATTTTTTTGCCGTAATACCATATTTTAGTCCATATTCCTGGCTGTTCAGACTTAGCAATGTTTCATATACTCCCGAATCCAGTAAGGCAGCCCGGTAATTAATATTTCCGAAAGCAGAAAGTGATTGTGCCTTTCCTATATAGCCGATGTCATTCGTAGTTGTAAAAAGTCCCTTATTGAACCCGGGATAATATTTGGAGGCCCTGTCTGTACTCGACCGTATACTGATCTTATTTATTTTGCTGTTTAATTGAAAGGCTGTCCGGGATGATAATCTTTTTTCTGCTAAAGCCGCCTGATTAATATCTTCCAGACCTCCTGCCTGAAATATGCCGATCGTTGTATTTTTACCAATCGGCCTTTTTATCTGCAGCTCCGAGATATAACTGTTCATTCCCTTGTCGGGATCGAAGAATCCAAAATTTTCTATACTTAGAGAGCCTTTTTTAAAATTAAACTGATGCTGGTAGGTAAACTGGGATGTACGGTAATATTTGCTTTTTATGGCTGAAAGCTGTATCTCCTGTGTTTTGTTTCTTATCGGAAGAACGGTGCGCATTCCATAACCGATGATCTGGAAATTTTTAAATCCGGTTTGGTCTCCGGCGCTGATGCTTAATCCTTTCGACCGGTATTGCGCCTGGTAATAGGACTGCCCGCCCCTGGCTCCATAAAGACTTTCACTCTGATAGTTTATTGAAAATGTGCGCTCATCCTTAAAACTGAGTGCCAATTCGCCGTTCATAGTAAAGGTCTGACCTGGTGAAAAGGCATTCTGGCCTACTATTTCGAGTGTAAGTGGTAAATTAAACCAGGGCGTTTTATTTGCCCTGAGCGTGGAATTCAAAGCCGAGATTACCTGTTCTGCTGACTGTTTGTCTTTTGACTTGCTGGTGGCCTCAACAATGATCCTTACTTCCTTTGCGTTTTGAAAGCGGTCATCTGCGGGTATGTTAACCTGTATCAGGGTATCGCTTCCGGGGCGCACCTCTAAATTGAGGATATCCGGAATATTCAATCCCGCATTGTCTTTAAAACTTAGCGTTATCTGCTCCGGAATACTTCCAGAATTTCTTATCAATACGGGAAAACTTGCATTTTCACCCGTTACCTGCTTTAGAATGCTGTTATTTGGAAGAGTTATTTTCCACAGGGACCTGGACTTTACAAAGCAGGTGATCTTTAGTTCTTCGCTTATATTTTCAGAAGGAATTAGAAACTTTAATCCGGCAGTATATCTTTTATCGCTTTGTGAAAGGGAGGATGCTGCGATTCTGAATGGAATAATGAGGGTTTCACCGGGTTGGATGGTGAAAAGCTTTTGGAGATCAATGATTTTTGACCAGTCGGGAGGAATCTCAATATCAATATTAAATGAACGTGAGGCAGAACCCGTATTGTTTACCCGGATATTATTAAAAACATAGGCATTGCCTTCAAGGGTCAGGGTATCTCTTAGCAGGGAGATTTCAAGATTGGAAATTCTTTTAACTGAATTCTGTCCGAATGCCAATACCGAAAGCAATTGCATAAAAATTAACGTACAAGAAAACCGGACGCTAGTTTTAAGCATTTCTTATGACAGAATTGGTGATCATTTCCTCAATAAATAAAGCAACTTCTATCAATTTCTTTCCGTTTATCTGGCCCGATCGTACCCTATTTATTCCTCAATGCAAAATGCTGCTTAACAAAGGAATTTACGCAAAAAATCGGGGAGTAGCAGGAAATTTGCCTGATTATTTTCCTTAAAGGTCAGAGGAAAAGAATGCCATAAAAGTTTAATGCAGACCATAACTGTCCTTGGAAGCTTACTGACCGCTCAGGGTCATAATGATCGGTATTGTGTAATTTGCAGGATCCACTTCATAACCCGGGGTTATTTTTAGTTTTAAATTGAATGTATTGCCAGGTACGTTTTCATCTCCCAGGGTTCCTACCTTGGTAACCGCTTGAAAATTAATGTTGAAGGGTGTAAATCCTGGAAACACCATATTATTGGTGCTGGTTGTGGAAAATGTAAAATTGGCATATGTAAGCGGTGAGGTTATTAATGCCGGGCTATCTGAATTAGGTACATAAGTAATAACCCCAATTTCAGTTGTGAGCTTCCAGTTTACATTGGATTGAACTACCAGATTAAGTGCTGAACTTTCCAGGCCGTTTTCCAGTTCGCTTGAGCTGGTGAAGGAAGGCAGTGTAAGTGTCGAATTGCTCGATAATATTAGTGTAGGATCTATATTTGTAGAATATAAATTAGAGTAAATAGTTTGATTTATATTTCTGTTGCCTTGTGCGAAGGCTGCAAAGACAGATGCCTGAATAAGAAATAGTATTATGAGTCCTTTTTTCATGATTTCGGTTAGAGTGGACTTATGGTATAAATTATCGGAATAGTATAGGCTGCGGGATCTACGGAAAATCCTGGAGTAATCTTAAACTTAACACTAAATCTTTTGTCAGTACCTGATTTTGTACCCGTTAGAATTGTTACCAGGGAAGATGAAAATACTACCCCGGGATTATAAACATTATCCTGAGCCGGAGATACAAGGTAAGTAAAATTGCTGTATGTCAGTGGATGCAGGATGGTTTGCGGGCCATTCGGGACAGGTGTTGAAATGATTGTCCCGATTTCTGTATCAACCCTCCAGTCTGCATTCGCCTTTATTTTAAACCTTACCACAGATGTTTCTAAACCATTGGTCAGATCTGCTCCACTTGCAAAGGAGGGAACCGTAATAGCGCCGGACTCAAGCTCTATGTCAACAAATAAAGGAACACCTGCGCTCATCTGAGCCTTGGCCAGGCAAATTACGCTTACCATCAATACGAGGGTAAAAATAATTCTCTTTATTCCGGTTGAGAGGTTCAAAATCAATTTTAATTATTGTGCGCTGAGAGTATAGATAATAGGGATGGTATAGGAAGCAGGGTCAACTTCAAACCCTGGTATGATCTTGAATTTCATATTAAAGGTATTGCCGTACTTTTGCACATTTCCCTTAAATCCGGTTTTAATATTAGCGATCGGGCCTGAAAATTCAATCATATTGCTGTAAACCTCATTATCAGTAGGTGTCGTATAATATTTAATGTGATTAAAAGAGAGGGGAGATGTAATTGTCGCAGGCCCGGCACCCCCTGCAAGTGGGTTTGCTGTAATTACTCCTATTTCTGTAGCGAGTTTCCAATCTTTATTCGATTTGATCACAAATCGTACTGTGGAAGTTTCCAGGCCAGATTCTATTTCGCTCTGCGTGTTGAATGGGGCAATGGTAATTGCACCGGTGGTAATAGCTAAATTAATTGAGGCGGCAATGCTGGAGGCTCCGCTTTTATTAATAAAGTTTCCTTGCTGAGCTTGTACAACAGGCAGAGCCAATATCAATAAAGAAATGATAACGATAAATCTTTTCATGATTGGGAGCCGGAAATAATGATCCGGATTTTTAGAGTATAAACATAAAAAGTGGGGTCTGTTAAATAAACCCCACTTTTCCGTGCTTAATATGATTTAGCTTGAAGCTTATCTCTTACTGGGCGCTAACTGTATAAGTAACGTCAACAGCATAAGTTCCAGGGTCTACGGTGTAGCCAGGGACTACCTTGTATCTTAACGTAAAAGTATTTCCTGAAACACCTGGAGCGCCTCTTGCACCGGTTTTAGCTTCAACTGCGGCTGCAGTAGTAGTAGTAGTGTTAGCAAAAGCTGTCCATGAAGTTACAGTTCCGGCTGCTCCATTTATTGTTCCCCATGAAATGTTTAAGGGTTGTAATGGAGCAGTAATTGTTGCAGGGCCGCCTCCGATGGGAGTTCCTACAATATTAGTTATGGACGTAGTTAATTTCCATAATCTGTTTGATTTTACAGCAAAACTAACTGGATCCGTTATAAGTCCATTTTCTATATCTGTATCCGTAGTAAATGGGGCCAGGGTTGGAGTTCCGGTTACTACAGAGTTTACAGAAGAGCTTATTGCAGCACTGATAGTCTGGGAACTAGCATAAAAACTAGCCATTAGTATTAATGATAATGTAAGTAGAGACTTTTTCATAATCTGATCTAGAATTTTCATAAACAGCTTAAGACAAATTAAATGCCATCGCAAAAAAATCCTCAGATTTATGCTTTAAACCTAGTTATTAACGCTAAATAAGAGTATTTGGAAAAAGGATAGGGTAATATTTTCTACATTGTGTGGAATTACGGGGAATAAATTCCCTGTAATCAATGAAAATGTTACAATGCCGTAAGGGTATATAGCAGAGTTATAAAGTAATAGCCTTCGCTGTAGTCAAAACCGGGAGTAAATTTAATGTCAGCCTTAAAATCGTTGCCAGGAGTAAATGTACCGCCCCGGCTGCCGCTAAATAAGGGAACATCGGCATATGCCAGAGGGATAAATTCTGAACCGTTGCTTTTTCTGATACCTAAAACTGAAGGAGGCATATTCTGGCTTGCGTACGATCCGCTTGCACTGAAGTAGGGTGTTAATGTTTTAACGCTTAATGTCCATGGCCGTGTAGACCTGATCTTAAAGCGCGTAAACTGACTCTTTATCACTCCCTTTTCTATATCATCAGAAGTAGCAAAATTAAAAGAGATATCATTTTGAGGATCCAGTTCAAGTTCAAAGGCCGGGCTCAGATTTAACCGGACCTGGGTATTTTCATAATCTTCCCTATCAGCCTTGTTCTGAGAAAATACGATTTCCTGGCTTCCCCAAAACAGAAGCATAAATACATAAGTATGTTTCATCTTAATCCTTAATTAAAGTAAACAGGATATTAACAACATAGCTTCCCGGGTCATAGTCATATAATAAAGGAGCAACAATAAAATCCAGATAATAGGATTCCTCGTCCCTGTCATTCCGGTTGTTATTAATCAGCAGCTGATCGTTTGTAGAGGATAAAGGGACAACGGGGATAGTATTATGAATTCTTATGCCGAATTTACTTTCAGGGATGCTTTGTCCGCTACTGGTTTTTATAGGACCGTCAGACCTGAAAGATACATGATATCCGTTTTTCTTGGTATCTACATCCAGGCGGATAGCATTGTTTGCTATTTTAGGATTTTCATAATCACTTATGGTAGAATAATTAAAATCAGGTGCATTGCCGGTTATATCAAGGCTCATCTTCTGAGCATTTACTCCAAGGAAGAGAATTGAAAATAGTAAGCAAAGGATGGATTTTTTCATCTTTTCAGATCTAACCGGGTAAAAATAATGCAATTATATTCTAAAGTAGAATTTTTTTGCTCTATTTGCAGTATGATACGACTGATTCTTTACGGTTTATTGTCAGGCATCTTAATCATGCCGTCACTTCTTTTTGCCCAGCAGATGAATGTGAATCCCTCTACTCTAACCTTTAATCTGGCTCCGGGAACTTCTGAAACGAAGTATATCAGCGTTAGAAATATTACAAATAAGCAGCATACATTTCAATTGACACTTGCAGACTGGTACCGCGATTCATTGGGGAATCATGTTTATCTTAAGCCTGGTGCAATGAAAGAATCATGTTCATCATCGGTGAAGCTGGGAGTTAATGTGGTAACCCTTGCCCCGGATCAGGTGGTAGATATCCCGGTCACCCTGGATATTCCGGCTGACTCAAAAGCAGATGCCATGAAATGGTCCATGCTCTTTATTCAAAATTATATTTCTGATGATTCTACTGTACAGAAGGCCGCAAGGATAACAACAACAATCCGGGAAATATTCCGTGTGGGCCTGCATATCTATCAGACCCCTCCCAATATTTCAGCTAAATCCGCCCTTGCAGTTTCATTAAACAAGGATAAGAAAAGCACAGATACCTATGTGTTTGAAATGAAGAACACGGGTTCTACCATGTTAAGCTGTTATGCTCATATGGAGCTGACCAATATAGAAAGCGGTCAGGAGTTCAAATTGGATGTTCAGGACTTTCCGGTTTTCCCGGGGGGTAAACGATTGGTTGATTTCAAACTTCCGCCCACTCTCCCCAAAGGCAAATATTCTGCCTTAGCCATTTTGGACTATGGGGATAATTCTCCTTTGGAGGCAATTGAATCTACGATTGAGATCAAATAATATCCTGGTTTAATCCCATTTCTTTCTTGCCGCGTATTTAGGAAGCCCGGAATTTTGCATTATGTTCTGTTGGTTCTAACCATGCAATAAACAATTCAGTTATTTAATGGTTCCTGCAATATGACCGACCTGGAGTATGTACTGGAAGAAACCAGTTTGATTTACATGACCGATTCCAAGCCCGGAATTACGCGAATTCTAGAAAACAAGGTGTTTTACTTCCGGGACAGGACCGAACAGATCATCACAGATGAGAAGGTTCTGGAAAGGATCAAAAAACTTGCAATACCCCCCGCGTGGACCAATGTATGGATAGCCCCCAAAGCCAACGCCCATTTACAGGCAACCGGAATCGATCAGGCAGGCAGAAAACAATACAAGTATCATAGTGATTGGACCCGTCAGCGGAATGAAACAAAATACTTCAGATTACTTGAGTTTGGAAGTAAATTGCCTGAGTTCCGGAGAAATATACAAAAGGATCTGAGAAGGAAAGAGCTGGACGAACGGAAAGTGCTTGCCATATCCGTGAATATGATGCAAAAGACCCTGATCAGGGTAGGTAATGAATCTTACAAGCAATTATATGGTTCTTATGGGCTTACGACGCTCAGAGATAAGCATGTCAAAATTGAAGGGAATACGATTTATTTAGCTTTTAAAGGTAAGAAGGGGATTTATCATGAGATCATGCTCACGGATAAAAACCTGGCAAAGCTGGTTAAAAAATGCCGGGATATACCCGGACAGGAACTATTCCAATATTATATTCCGGGCGGGGAGAAAAGGTCGATCGACTCCGGAAAGGTAAATAATTACATCCGGGAGATCAGCTGCTGTGACTTTACTGCCAAAGATTTCAGAACCTGGGCAGGAACGCTGCAGGCAATGAAATTTCTTGCTGAGTTTGATTATCCTGAAAATGAAACTCAACGGAAAAAGATCATTAATTCCGTATTGGATATGGTGGCAACAAAACTTGGGAATACCCGGGCAATCTGTAAAAAATCATATGTCTTTCCGGCGCTTCTTGAGGAATTCGAAAATGGCGGGTTAAAACCCTACCTCAAAAAACTAAATAAAAATACAAGCCTGACGGGACAGACAGGTCTGAATCATGATGAGAGGATTTTGCTGAATTTTCTTAAATCAGAGCGAAGGAAAAAAAACAGGGCAAATAAGTTTATCAGGAGTTAATCCTTTGGTTCCTTTTTATTTGGACTTACCGGCTGCTCATTGAGCTCTTTTTTTGCAGATATATTACCGAAATCGGCCTCCTCTTTTGTATAAGTTTCGTCTGCAGGCTTCACAACTGCCTCATTGTCGTCCTGAGGATGTTTGATGTTCTTTTGCTTTGAGTCCTGAGGCTCAAGCTTTTCCGGTTTACCGCTTTGGTTCTTCATTCTCTCTTCAACAATCAGCACTGTTGAATGTTTGATTATCCGCTGATTAAAATGAATAGCTTTTATTCAAAGCAGTTAAGCCTCAGATAAAATTTATCAACCCATTCTGATATTTTAAAGGCTATTCAAGTATTTTATTAAAGGAGTTTAAGCTTCGCTATATACTTTATTAATTGTCATTGGTTTTTACAATCTGTATTATGATACAATTAAATAACTTTGGACCATATCCTCAGAGAGAAATGAAAGTAGCTATAAACGGTTTTGGCCGTATCGGGAGAATAACAATGCGTGCTTTGCTTCAAAGGAAAGAAATAGAGCTTGTAGCGATCAATGACCTTACTGATCCGGAAACCCTGGCTCATCTTTTTAAATATGATTCGGTTCATCGCACATTTAAAGGAGAAGTGCGGGCGGCTAAGGGGATTTTGTATGTTAACGATCGAGTAATCCGTACCTATGCCGAAAAAGATCCCTCCCTTCTTCCCTGGGCGGAACTTGGGATTGATGTGGTAATTGAAGCAACGGGCAAATTCACCAGTGCGGAAGGGGCAAGCCTCCACCTGCAGGCAGGAGCAAAGCAGGTTATCATTTCCGCTCCTTCAGCGAGCCGTGAAGTCCCGACGATTGTACTCGGGGTTAATGATCATCTGACAGATCTTAGTTCACCGATATTATCGAATGCTTCATGTACAACAAACAATGTGGCGGCGATGGTTAAAGTTCTCGACGATAACTGGGGCATTGTAAACGGATATATAACAACTGTACATTCGATGACAGGAGATCAGAATCTTCATGATGCGCCTCATAAGGATTTCCGGAGGGCCCGGGCGGCTTCGGCTTCTATTATCCCAACTTCTACAGGAGCTGCAAAAGCCATTACTAGTATTTTTCCTCACCTGGAGGGGAAACTTGGAGGTGCAGGAATCCGGGTTCCTGTTTTGAATGGTTCATTAACTGATTTTACCTGTATCCTGAAGCATCAGCCTACTGCAGACGCCATTAATGAAGCCTTTAAAATAGCTTCGGAAGGATTTTTGAAAGGGATCCTTGAGTATACTTCAGACCCGATCGTGTCTGTTGACATAATAGATAATCCCCATTCCTGTATATTTGATTCGCAGCTCACTTCCGTAGTTGGTGAATTAGTTAAAGTTGTAGGATGGTATGATAATGAATCCGGTTACTCAAACCGTCTGGCCGATCTTGTGGTGAAAATTTGCCGGTTAAAAACCGGCAGGCCTATGAATTCAATTAACCTATAAACATGATAAAATTCATTTCCACAGATGAAACTCTGCCTTTAAGGAGTATGATACTTCGAAATGGCCTCAGCACCGACCTGTGCCGTTTTGAAGGAGATGATGATGAAACTTCTTTCCATCTGGGATATTGGAAGGATGATCAATTAATTTCTGTTGCTACTTTCCATAGTGCCAAGCGTGAAGGGTTTGAAGGTTCAGGATTTCAGCTCCGCGGGATGGTGACTTCTCCGGAACATCAGGGCAGGGGAATTGGAAATCAGCTTTTAAACTTTTCAATCGTTTACCTTCGGGGAAGGAATGCGAACTATCTTTGGTGCAATTCCCGGAAAACTGCTTACCATTTTTATCAGGGGATAGGTTTTGAGTTTATTTCGGATGAATTTGAAGTTGAAAATATCGGGTTGCACCGGGTTATGTACTTAAAGATCAGTCCGGCTCAGGATTTTAATGCCCTCAGGTGATGATAATTAAAATTAAACTAAACTTAGCTCAGGCTTATTTGTAGAGAATGAATATGAAAACAATTGATTTTTTAAATTTTTCAGGAAAAAAAGCCCTCATCAGGGTAGATTTTAATGTGCCTTTGGATGATAAATTCCACATTACAGATGATAAGCGGATTACCGGAGCAATTCCTACCATAGAAAAAATCTTAAAAGACGGCGGCTCGGTTATTCTGATGTCGCATCTGGGCCGGCCAAAGGATGGGCCCGTTAAAAAATATTCGCTTTCTCACTTGCTTAAGCATCTTTCACTTTTATTGAATACTGATGTGAAATTCGCTGATGATTGTATCGGTGACGAGGCTTTGGAAAAGGCCAAAGCTCTGAAGCCGGGTGAAGTATTATTGCTTGAGAATCTGCGGTTTTATAAAGAAGAAGAAAAAGGGGATGAAGCCTTCGCTGAAAAATTAGCCCGTTTGGGAGATGTATATGTAAATGACGCATTTGGAACCGCTCACCGCGCTCATGCTTCAACTGCTATAATTGCGAAGTTTTTTCCCAATGCAAAATATTTCGGTTATCTGATGGCCGGAGAGCTTGCCAACGCTGAAAAAATTCTAAACCGGGCTCAAAAACCATTTACGGCTATCATGGGCGGTGCAAAGGTTTCCGATAAAATACTTCTCATTGAACAGCTGCTGAATAAGGTGGATAATCTGATAATCGGAGGAGGTATGGCTTATACTTTTGCCAAAGCTCAGGGTGGAAAGATTGGAAATTCCCTGGTTGAAGATGATAAACTTGAACTGGCCTCAGAACTGATCGCCAAGGCAAAAAAAAAGAAAGTTAATCTCCTGCTTCCTGTTGATTCAATCATTGCAGATGCTTTTTCAGCTGATGCGAAAACAGGAAAAGCTCAAAACGACAATATAAAAGATGGCTGGATGGGATTGGATATTGGCCCCGATTCAGTAAAGGACTTTAGCTCCGTTATAAAAGGTTCAAAAACAATTCTATGGAACGGCCCCATGGGTGTTTTTGAGATGGAGAAATTTGAAGCAGGAACCAAAGCTGTTGCAGAGGCTGTTGTTGAAGCCACAAAAAATGGAGCATTTTCATTGATCGGAGGTGGCGATTCAGCCGCAGCAGTTGCAAAATTTGGTTTTGCTGATCAGGTTAGCTATGTTTCTACCGGAGGTGGCGCTTTGCTTGAATATATGGAAGGCAAGGAACTCCCGGGCGTAAAGGCGATCAATTCATAGGTTCCCGGCTTTAGGTTAGAATGAATATTGGTCCCAGGATGAGTATTATGAAGGGAAAAGTGTTGATTCTTGTTCTTCTTATTTCGATGATCTCCTGTATGATTTCGCGGGCGAAGAATAATTCTTTACCGCCGCCTGGAAATAGCCTGCTGTTATCATGGGGTGATGGTTCATTTTAAAACATGATCTAATTTTGCGGAATTTCCTTTTTCAGGGCTTCACAGCCATCGGGCTCCACAGTAAAGGCAGCAGTTGCTATTTTCCATCCCTCCCTGGTCTTAAGGAAAGTGAAAACATCAATTCCGCAATGAGAAAATTTACCGCTGATATCAAGGGTATAGGGAACCCAGGCCATTGCTATCAGTTTATGGATCTTTATTTCAGCTCCAAGCATCCTTTCCTGGATCACATTCGCAGGATTGACAAATGTTTTCAACCGGTCCTGAAACGTGCGCATGGAATATTTTACAGATCCGTCTTTCTCAGAGATTGCCCAGGTTTCACCTTCCATAAGTAAAATGGATTTGAACAATACCGTGTCCTGTAATTCCAGTGCATCAAAAAATTGCTGTACTTTATTAAGAATTTGCTTTCGGTCCGGATCATCCTTATGCTGAGCATAAGCTTCAAGACAAAAAGTAATAAGGATGAGTAGTATTAGCTTTTTTCTCATTTTTTATAATTATAAGGGTGTTCTTCCGGATTTTAATCGGGGATATCTTTATAGTGAATACATAATTGTTAGTAAATCAGGATCATTCCAGCTACAGACTGTATAAATAAAATCTGAATTTTTAAGCCCCTGTTTTGGTCTGCTGACAAGGCTTTAGAATTCATCAATCATCCTAAAAAAGAGAACCTCTTTCATGCTGCTTGAAAGTATTAATTCTTATCCATTTTGTACGGTCTCCAGACGAACACAAGACGAACCTAAGACGAACTTAAGTGGCCTGTCCGGTACAAAAGTAGCAGTACGTCGCATCCTTAAATAGCTTGACAAATTGGTTAATTATTCTGTGCTGATTTAATAGTCTAAATTGGCAATCCTGCCTGAACTATCCAAGCAATTTTTCAAAAGATCTGTCATTCCTGTTTTTCCATCTCATGTTTAGGATTCCTTTTTTTATGTGTGCCTGTCAGGGGGTATGAATTCGAATCTGCTGCGTGGTCTGAGGTATTGTTATATGCCTAAATAATTTAGTCGGCTTTTCTATTGGTATCTTCATGACCACGTGATCAATGATAGCGGTTGAAACCCGGTTTTAGTTTTCCATTTACCCGTTCAGCTGGTTCATTTTCATCCGTTTTACCATTTCCGTCCACTCTAAATTTGTATCATTGGCAAAATGAAGAGCCACATACCCTTTGCTGCACTGCTGAGATCCGTTATCAGCGTGTTGTATAAGCTTCCCTATCGGGTAGAACTGTTTAAAATTCCGGCCAGAGTGAGGGCAATTCACCGGAGGAAAAAGTAAATTCCTCTTTCCCTATCAGCTGAAATTGAGAGAATTTAATGGCCAAAACTGTGGAAAACTTTTTTTGTGGGAGATAGTGGTAAAAAGTGGTAAGTTATTTACTTTTACTCTTGAATAATTGAGTATTTAGATATAATGTCCCATTTTTTAGGAGAATTCGATTGTAAACTTGATGCTAAAGGGAGGATGATGGTACCATCAAACCTTAAGAAGCAGCTCCCTGACGCTGAGCGTGAAGGGCTTGTGATCAATCGTGGCTTTGAAAAGCATCTCGTTATTTACACTAAAAAGGAGTGGGATATCATTACTGATGAGCTGAGCAAACTCAACCAGTATGAAAAGAAGAGCAGGGATTTTATAAGATATTTCACCCGCGGCGCAACAGATCTGACTTTAGACTCGGCCAATCGCATACTTTTTCCTAAAGCTTTATTGGAATATGCCGGTATCAATGGGGAGGTAGTTTTATCATGCCAGCTCAATAAAATTGAGGTATGGGCTAAAGATGCTTATGAATCCCAGATGGATAATGAGCCTGAGAATTTTGCCAGTCTCGCCGAAGAGGTAATGGGCAATTCGGGAAGGGGGGCGTATGAGTGAATACCATAATCCTGTTTTACTGCAGGAAAGTATTGAAGGATTAAATATAAAACCAGACGGGATATATGTGGATGTCACTTTCGGAGGTGGCGGGCATTCCCGGGAGATATTAAAACGCCTCGGCCCGAAAGGTCGTTTGCTGGCATTCGATCAGGATGCTGATGCACAGAAGAATTTACCCAAAGATGATCGATTAACCTTTATTGATCAGAACTTCCGCTATTTGAAAAATAATTGCCGTTTGCAGGGCGCCATTTCTGCAGATGGCATTCTGGCTGATCTCGGTGTCTCATCGCACCAATTTGATCAGCCAGAACGGGGGTTCTCTATTCGCTTTGATGCCGAACTGGACATGCGGATGGATCAGGCAGGTTCGCTCACTGCCAGAGAGGTGGTGAATTCGTATTCTGAAGAACAATTGCACCGGATCTTTGGTATTTATGGTGAGATTAAGAATGCAAAAACACTTGCCCATACCCTAGTCACTGTTCGATTGAATAAGCCAATTATAACGGTAGATGATCTTAAGCAGGCGATTTCACGACTTATTCCTAAGGGCAAGGAAAATAAATACCTGGCTCAGGTGTTTCAGGCTCTGCGCATTGAAGTAAATCAGGAACTGGAGGCCCTAAAAGAATTTCTTGAGCAATCTGTGGATGTGCTGAAACCACAGGGGCGTCTGGTTGTCATTTCTTATCATTCTCTCGAAGACCGCCTGGTTAAGAATTTTATTGCCAAGGGTAAATTCTACGGGGATGTGGAGAAGGATTTTTTTGGCAATCCGGTTAAACCCTTGGAAAGCCTAACCAGAAAAGCAATTGTTGCATCGGAGGAAGAGATTAAAATAAATAACCGGGCCCGCAGTGCCAAGCTTAGAATAGCAGTAAAGAATTAAGCATAGAAAGCTTGATAAACATATGACTAACCAATTTAAAAACGATACAACTGAGGATGAAGTTGAAAGGGAAATTCAGTCCCCGGTAAGGGAAAAAACTGAGCTTCCCCGCAACTTCTTTACCCTGATGTTTACGGAAGGAGTAATCTCGAAGCAGGCAGCAACAGATATGCTCCCCTTTATCATATTCATCGCCTTTTTAGGGATGATATATATCGGTAATCGTCATTTCGCTGAAAATAATATTCGGGATATTGATAAGTTAAGCAGGGAGGTTAAAGAATTAAGCTGGGATTTTAAAACTCTGAAAGCGGATCTGATGCTAAAAAGCACTCAGACAGAAGTAGCCGGAATGGTGGATACCCTGGGCTTACTTGAACCAGTTGAGCCACCCCGGAAGATTGTTATTGCCGCCGGGGAATTTAATTGATTAAAACTAACCAACAAACTAACAAACCAACAAACCAACCAACAAACCAATTAACAAATTGAACATTAGAACCGACATATTACTACGCGTGTACATAGCTTTCGGGCTTATTGTGCTTTTGGCGTTTGCGGTTTTATTTAAATTATTTCATGTTCAGTATGCTGAGGGAAGTAAATGGAGAGCGATGGCAGATAGTTTATCTACCCGTTTTGCCAATGTTGAGGCAGCAAGGGGAAATATTTATTCCGTTGACGGAAGTTTACTCGCCACCTCGGTCCCGGAATACGAATTACGTATGGATATGCTTGCCGGCGGAATTGAAAAGGATGCTGTATTCTACGAAAAAGTAGACTCCCTGGCGCGGAAATTATCTTCTTTTTTTGGAGATAAATCCAGTAAACAGTATTCACGGATGCTCCGTGAAGCAAGGAGTGACAAGGCCCGCTATGTCCTTTTGAAAAGAAATGTTACCCATCAGGAATTAAAGCTGATCCGTAAGTTCCCGATCTTTAATATGGGGCGTTACAAGGGTGGTTTGATTTCGGTTCAGCAGAATAAGCGGATCATGCCGTTTCAATCTTTGGCAGCCAGAACAATTGGCTATAAGAACAAAAATGTACAGCCGGTGGGCCTGGAGGGTGCCTATGGTAGCTATATTGATGGTGAAAGCGGAAAACGCCTGATGCAGCGAATTGCCGGCGGGGTATGGATGCCGGTCAATCAGGACATAGAAATTGCCCCAAAAGAAGGCGCAGATATTATCTCCACCATTGATATCAATATGCAGGATGTTGCTCAAAGGGCATTAAAAAAACAATTGATCGCAAGTGATGCAGACCATGGCTGTGTAATATTAATGGAGGTAGCCACAGGTGAGATCCGGGCTGTTGCCAATTTCACTAAATCAGATAATGGGGATTACAAGGAACAGTTCAATTATGCAATTGCCGCAAGCCAGGATCCCGGATCAACTTTTAAACTGGCCTCCTACATGGCTCTGCTTGAAGATAAAAAAATTGATACCAGTTCTATGGTTGAAACAGGGGACGGAACTTACAGGATCCCGGGACATACGATCCGCGATTCTCATGGGGGTATTGGAAGAGTAACTGTTAAACGGGCTTTTGAGGAATCATCGAACGTAGCTATTGCCAAAATGATCAACTCGGCTTATCAGAACGATCAGGGAAAGTTCTCAGAGCATCTCTATGAATGGGGGCTTAATAAAAAACTGGAGCTTCAGATCCCCGGTGAGGGAAAACCAGTGATCAAAAATCCTGAGAACAAAAGCTGGAATAAAAAGCAAACTCTTCCGCAGATGGCTTATGGCTATGAAATGCAGATCACACCCCTGCAAATGCTCGCTTTTTATAATGCCGTTGCAAATGGCGGAAAATATATAGCCCCGATATTTGTAAGGGAAATTCGCCGGCTCGGAAATACCGTTGAGCAATTTAATGCCCGTGTGATTAATGAGCAGATCTGTTCAGATGAAACGCTTGGAAAAGTTCAGGCCCTGCTCGAAGGAGTTGTTACTCTGGGGACCGGAAAGGGACTTGCATCTCCCCTCTATAGAATTGCCGGAAAAACAGGCACTGCCCAGGTTGCTGATGCCAATAAAGGGTACAGGGTCGATAAGAAATATCAGGCATCATTCTGCGGTTATTTCCCTGCAGACAATCCGAAATATGCAATGATCGTTGTAGTTAATAATCCGCGTAAGGGGACTTATTACGCAGCATCTGTTGCTGGACCTGTATTCCGTGAGGTTGCTGACCGGGTTTATGCGAGTGATGTGAATATGTATGATACAGTGAAAGAGTTGAAATTTGCCGGTAACCTGAAAATGCCTTCTGCAAAGGCTGGTGAAAAAAAGGCAACACAGCGGGTTTATAAAGCTTTCGGTATCAAAGCTTTATTTGCAGCGAATGCTGAATATGTAGCGGTTGATACCAATAAAGGTGTTGAGCATCATGAAGTTAAGATCACCGAAGGTCTGGTTCCTGATGTGAACGGAATGGGTCTTAAAGATGCCCTGTATGTTTTAGGCAATTCAAACATGAAAACGCTGGTAAGAGGTAGCGGGAGGGTTGTCAGACAATCAATTGCTCCCGGAACACGTGTAGGAAAAGGGTATCCGATAGTTTTAGAACTTGAATGATGAATAAGCTCAGGGACATATTATACGGTGTATCACTGAAGCAGGTAACTGGTTCAACTGAACTGGATGTATCCGGAATTTGTTTTGATTCCAGAAAAGCAGGCCCGGGTGTTTTATTTATAGCCGTTCCGGGTACAGTATCGGACGGGCATATATTTATTGATCAGGTTATCGATCAGGGCGCGGTCGCAATCGTGTGTGAAACAATGCCTTCCAAACTGCGTGAGAATGTAAGTTATTTTCAGGTTGAAAATTCTGCCAGAGCGCTTGGAATAATTGCAGCAAACTTTTTTGAGCATCCTTCATCCAAATTGAAACTGGTAGGGGTGACAGGAACGAACGGGAAAACCACTATAGCGACCCTCCTTTTTCAGTTGTTTAAAGATCTTGGCTATAAAGCCGGCCTGATCTCAACTGTGCAGAATCAAATTTCAGATCTCATTATACCTGCAACACATACCACCCCTGATCCTATATCCTTAAACAGCCTCCTGAATGATATGGTCGAAAGCGGTTGCGACTATTGTTTTATGGAGGTGAGCTCTCATGCGCTTGCACAGCACCGGACTGCGGGCTTAAGTTTTGCAGGCGGGATATTCAGCAATCTCACCCACGACCACCTCGATTTCCATCATACATTCGATGCTTATCTGAAAGCAAAAAAGTCTTTCTTCGATGAACTTGAAACCAAAGCTTTTGCCCTGACCAATATTGATGATAAAAATGGAATGGTCATGCTTCAGAATACCAGGGCTTATAAAAAAACCTATGGAATTAAGAACATTGCCGATTTTAAAGCCAAGATCATAGAGAACCACTTCAGCGGCCTGCTTCTGGATATTGATGGAGAAGAGGTATGGTTTAAAATGGTAGGGAGTTTTAACGCGTATAATTTACTTGCTGTTTATTCCACAGCCTTACTGCTAGAGCAGGACCGCAGCAAAGTCCTTACCTCTCTCAGCCGTTTAAGCGGCGCAGAAGGCCGGTTCGATTATATGATTTCTCCGGCCGGGGTCATCGGAATTGTAGACTATGCTCATACACCGGATGCCCTGCAGAATGTATTGAATACGATCCAGGATATCCGTAAAGGCACCGAGCAGGTAATTACTGTGGTCGGCTGCGGCGGTGACCGTGATAAAACCAAACGCCCTTTAATGGCCCAGGTAGCCTGCGATTGGAGCAATAAGGTCATTCTGACATCAGATAACCCAAGAAGTGAGTCTCCCGAACAGATCATCAGGGAAATGGAAGCCGGTGTGATGCCGCATAACAAGAAAAAAACACTCTCAATTACAGATAGAAAAGAAGCTATACGTACCGCATGCCATCTGGCTAAGCCCGGGGATATTATTGTTGTGGCCGGAAAAGGACATGAGAAGTATCAGGATATAGGCGGAGTAAAACTTCCTTTCGATGACAAGATGATTTTAACCGAACTCTTAAATCTGATGAGCTGATGTTGTATTATTTATTTACCTGGTTAGACCAAAGATATGATATACCTGGAGCAGGCCTGTTTCAGTTTATTTCATTCCGTACAGGGATGGCAGTGATCCTGTCTTTGTTTTTAACCACAATTTACGGCAGCCGGCTTATTAAAATACTTCGGGCGAAACAGGTAGGTGAACCTGTCAGAAATCTTGGATTGGAAGGCCAGATGCAAAAGCAGGGTACTCCTACAATGGGAGGTCTTATCATCCTTCTGGGAATACTGGCTCCCACCTTATTGTTCGCCAGGCTGGATAATATTTATATCATTCTTATGCTCGGAACTACCGTTTGGATGGGGATGATCGGTTTCATTGATGATTATATCAAGGTATTTAAGAAGGATAAGGAAGGTCTTGCCGGACGGTTTAAAATAATGGGACAGGTTGGATTGGCTCTGATCATTGGCTGGACCATGTATTTCCATCCTGATATTGTTGTCAGGGAACAGGTTACCTTACCTGCCAAGGTGAGTGCGCCCCTTGAAGTGCATAAACGCGGCGATCAGTATTATTATACCCAGGACCTGAAATCCACCATAACCAATGTTCCTTTTTATAAGGATAATGAATTCGATTATGCCAAGGTACTAACCGTTTTTGGTGAGGAATTTGAAAAATACTCTTTGGTTGTATTCCTTCTGGTAGTTATCATAATTGTTGCGGCTGTTTCTAACGGGGCTAATCTTACCGATGGGATTGATGGCCTTGCAACGGGTACATCAGCTATCATAGGCATTACGCTGGCAATTCTGGCTTATGTATCCGGAAATACCATTTTTGCGGATTATCTGAATATCATGTATATCCCTTCATCCGGTGAGCTGGTAGTTTTTGCCGGGGCTTTTGTTGGGGCCTGCGTGGGCTTTTTATGGTATAATTCCTATCCCGCCCAGGTTTTCATGGGAGATACAGGCAGCCTTGCAATTGGCGGGATCATAGCAGCCTTTGCCATAATGATCAGAAAGGAATTATTAATTCCGGCACTCTGCGGAGTTTTCCTAATCGAAAACCTGTCTGTGATCCTGCAGGTCTCTTATTTTAAATACACCAAAAGAAGAACCGGAGAGGGACGGCGCTTATTTCTGATGTCTCCCCTGCATCATCATTACCAGAAGAAAGGGTATCATGAGGCCAAAATCGTGACGAGGTTCTGGATCGTGAGTATCATGCTGGCAATTTTAACTATAGTAACATTAAAGCTTCGCTGATGGAAGAAAGAAAACATATTGTTGTTTTGGGTGCTGGCGAAAGCGGAGTGGGAGCGGCGCTGCTTGCGCAAAAAGAAGGGTTCTCAGTTTTTGTTTCTGATGCAGGGTCCATTTCGGATAAGTATAAAGCAGATCTGGATAAAGCTGCGATAGAATACGAGCAGAACGGACATACCCAAGAGCGGATCCTGGAGGCCTGGACTATTATAAAGAGTCCCGGTATACCTGATAAGGCAGCCATCATACAAAAACTCATAGAAAAACAGGTTCCGATTCTTTCTGAAATTGAATTTGCCGGCAGGTATACGGATGCCAAACTGATCTGTATCACCGGATCCAATGGAAAGTCGACCACTACCATGTTAACCTACCACATTCTGAAAAATGCAGGTTTAAGCGTGGGTCTGGCCGGAAATATAGGAAAAAGCTTTGCCAGGCAGGTTGCTTTCGAAAAGTACGATTACTATGTTCTTGAGATCAGCAGTTTCATGCTGGATAATATGTATCGCTTAAGGGCTGATATTGCAGTACTGCTGAATATAACGCCCGACCATCTGGACCGGTATGATTATAAGATGGAGAACTATTCTGATTCGAAGTTCCGTATCATTCAAAATCAGCAGGAGGATGATGTATTCATTTACTGTGCTGATGATATTGAAATTCAGCTTGGATTAGAAAAACACATCGTAAAAGCCAAAGCCTACCCATTTTCTATTGAGAAACCGCTTGAAACGGGCGCTTTTCTTCAGGATGATCAAATAATTATAAACCTTCACCAAGATAACCAGGAACCATTTACCATGTCAATTACCGAATTAGCTCTTCAGGGCAAGCACAACATCTACAATTCAATGGCTTCCGGCATAGTTGCCAAAGTACTTGAATTACGCAATGAATCCATTCGCGACAGTATGGGAAGTTTCAGCAATATCGAGCACAGGCTTGAACATGTTGCTAAAATTTCGGGGATCGATTTTATAAATGATTCCAAGGCTACAAATGTGAATTCAACCTGGTATGCACTGGAAAGTATGCCGGGGCAGGTTGTTCTTATCCTTGGTGGGGTAGATAAGGGCAATGACTATGGCATGTTGAAGGATCTGGTAAAAAGCAAGGTTAAAGGTATTGTATGTCTTGGAAAAGACAATAAGCGTATTCATGAAGCTTTTGAAGATGATGTAGAGGTGATCGTTAACACTTTCTCTGCAAGTGAGGCTGTTCAGATCGCTTATCATATGGCAAAAAAGGGGGATACTGTACTATTATCTCCGGCCTGTGCAAGTTTTGATCTTTTTAAGAATTACGAAGACAGGGGAAATCAGTTTAAAAAGGCGGTGATGGAATTATAATGTTGCGGGTTACGGGTTATTAGTTGAGGGAATCCTGCAACATGCAACCTGTAACACATAACACAAAAAAAATGGAAAGAATAATCAACAAAACTAAAGGGGATCGCTGGATCTGGCTTATTGTGATCCTGCTATCGGTATGGTCGCTTCTGGCTGTATACAGTGCTACAGGTACGCTAGCCTATAAGAAGGGTGTCGCTTCAGAGCAATTCCTGATCAAGCACCTGGTTATGATCATTGGAGGTATTGCTTTGATGTATTTTTCGCATTTGCTGGATTACCGTTACTATGCAGGTATCTCCAAGATCCTTATGGTAATCACCATCCCTCTTTTATTATATACCCTTATTTTCGGTACAAACGTCAATGATGCAAGCCGCTGGGTAACCATTCCGATCATTAACCAGACCTTTCAAACCTCAGATCTTGCCAAGCTGGCCCTGATAACATTCCTTGCCCGCAGCCTCAGTAAAAAGCAGGAGAATATTAAAGATGTTAAAAAAGCATTTGTACCAATTATGGGTTCTGTTTGCGGTGTATTCCTGCTTATAGCCCTTGCAAATCTGTCTACGGCTCTGATGCTTTTCGGGGTAAGTATTTTACTGCTTATTATGGGGCGAATCAGTATTAAGCAGATATCTATTGTCTGCCTTGCGGGTTTAATCTTATTGAGCGGAGTGATGCTTCTGGGCCCGCGTCGTAAGACCTACCTTTCCAGGATAGAAACTTATATGCATCCTGAAAAGGTAAATCCTGATAAATCATTTCAGGCTAATCAGGCAAAAATAGCTATTGCTACCGGCGGTATATTTGGAAAGGGTCCGGGGAATAGTACACAAAGAAATTTTTTACCCCACCCTTATTCTGATTTCGTTTTCGCCCTGATCATTGAAGAATACGGCCTGGTGGGAGGTGTGGGATTGGTGCTTTTATACCTGGTGTTCCTTTATCGGTGCGTTTTGATTGTAACCCAAAGTCCGAAAGCCTTCGGAGCTCTGCTGGCGGCAGGTTTAAGTTTTAGCCTTACTATTCAGGCATTTGCAAATATGGCGGTAGCTGTGGGCCTTGGTCCGGTTACCGGGGTACCGCTCCCGCTCGTAAGTATGGGCGGAACTTCAATCCTTTTCACAAGTGTCGCATTTGGGATTATTTTAAGTGTGAGCAGGGATATTGATGAGAAAAAAGAAAAGAGCAGGGAAAAAATAATTGTGGGTGAAATCCCTGTAATGGCATAACTAATGTGATGAAGGAGGAGTTTACATACCGATTCTTTAAATTATAAATGATGGCAAAGCGAGTGATTATAAGTGGTGGAGGAACAGGCGGACATATTTTTCCGGCTGTAGCGATTGCTAATGCACTAAAAAAAATAGCACCAGATACCGAGATTCTTTTTGTCGGTGCAAACGGCCGCATGGAAATGGAAAAAGTTCCGGCTGCTGGGTACCGGATCGTAGGTCTTGATATTCAGGGTTTTCAGCGGGATTCCTTATTGAAAAATATTTTTCTTCCTTTTAAGCTCTTAAAAAGTGTCCTAAAGGCACGGTCTATTATCAAAAGCTTTAAACCGGATGCCGCAGTTGGGGTGGGAGGTTATGCTTCCGGACCTTTATTGTATGCCGCAGGCCAAATGAATATTCCTTGTCTTATACAGGAGCAGAATTCCTTTGCGGGGATAACAAATAAATACCTGGGTAAAAAAGCTGAAAAAATATGTGTCGCCTTTGAAGGCATGGAAAAGTTTTTCCCGGCCGAGAAGATAATGATAACCGGCAACCCAATACGCAGGGAAGCTGTGGATATAGAGAATAAGAAATTTGCAGCTGCCGAATTACTAAGTCTTTCCCCGCATAAAAAGACCATTTTGGTTACTGGCGGTAGCCTTGGAGCTGGCACCCTTAATAAAAGTGTAATGGCCGGTCTGGATAAGATCATTGCAGCAGATGTACAGTTGATATGGCAGACAGGAAAATATTACTTCGCCTCGATTTCGGAGCAGCTAAAAGGGAGGGAGCATCCCAATGTTAAAGTGCTCGAGTTCCTTCACCGGATGGACCTTGCTTATGCCGCAGCTGATATTGTGATTTCAAGAGCAGGGGCAGGTACAATAGCAGAATTATGCGTTGTGAAAAAACCGATGATACTGGTCCCTTCGCCAAATGTAGCAGAAGACCATCAGACCAAAAATGCTTTGGCCCTGGTAAAGAACAGTGCAGCTTTAATGGTTTCAGACAGCATGGCCGAGACGGAACTTTTAGATACAGCCCTTCAGCTTATTTCGAACAAAACAAAATGTAAGGAACTGTCAGAGAATATTGGGAGAATGGCCTTGCCGGATGCAGATATAATAATTGCAAGAGAAGTTTTAAAAATCGCAGATAAAAAAATTGGAGAGGTTTAAAATTTAAACACATGGAATTGGAAAATATCAAAAGGGTTTATTTAATAGGTATCGGTGGTATCGGTATGAGCGGCCTTGCGCGGTATTTTAAAAAGCGGGGATGTGTTGTATGCGGCTATGATAAAACCTGCACTCCGCTTACGGCTTCACTGATGAATGAAGGTATACCAGTGGTTTTTCAGGACAGGGAGGATAATATTCCTGTAAGTTTTCTGGAAAAAGATCCCCATACACTCATTATTTATACCCCCGCGATTCCGAAAGATTCCGAGATCCTGAATTATTTCAAGTCTGCTTCATTCACTTTGAAAAAACGCTCTGAAGTACTGGGCATCCTCAGCAAGGGCATGTATACAATAGCGGTTGCCGGTACACATGGTAAGACAACCACTTCCTCTATTATTGCTCATGTGCTTAAGGACAGCGGTTATGACTGTTCCGCCTTTCTGGGAGGAATTGCTACTAATTATAATTCCAACGTATTGTTTGGGAACAATAATACCATGGTTGTGGAGGCCGATGAATTTGACCGTTCCTTCCTCACACTTCACCCGGATATTGCCATCGTGACCTCAATGGATGCCGACCATCTCGACATTTATGGAGATAAGGATCATCTGGTTCAGTCATTTCGACAGTTTGCTTCCCAGTTAAAAAGCGGCGGCCGACTTATTTATAGAAAAGGGCTGGAACTCGCTGACGGGGATACTTATGCCGCCAATGTTCCTGCAGATATTCAGGCGGTGAACGTCCGGATCAAGGACGGAAGTTTTTTCTTTGATTTCAGGAACGGCAGCACAGAAATTGAAAATATTCAGATGGGCCTTCCCGGCCTTCATAATATAGAGAATGCGGTGGCTGCTATTGAGGTAGCGCTTCATCTGGGGATCGCGGGCGATAAGATCCGTGCTGCCTTAGCCAGCTTCAGAGGGGTTAAGCGCCGGTTCGAATACATAATTAAAAGTCCTGAACATGTTTATATCGACGATTACGCTCATCATCCGGAAGAACTCAGAGCCTGTATCCAGGCGGTCAAGAGCTTGTATCCGGATAAAAAACTGACTACGATATTTCAACCGCATTTGTTTACCCGTACGCGGGATTTTGCTGAGGGTTTTGCGGAAGTTCTGGGAATGACGGATGAACTGATCATGCTTGATATCTATCCGGCGAGGGAACTGCCTATTGAAGGAGTTAATTCTGCCATGATACTTGATCAGGTAAAAATCAGTAGGAAGCAGATCATGAATAAACAGGAAGTTCTGGAATATATCCGGAAGGTTAAGCCAGAGCTGATATTGACTGTAGGGGCCGGGGATATCGATACCCTGGTTGAACCAATAAAAAAAGTATTTCAGGATGCTTAAACGAATTAACTGGGGATTGCTCTTTTACGGATTTAGCTGGCTTATCAGTCTGAGCGGACTGGTAGTGCTTATGAGTTTTATTGATGTGAAAAAACAAACCCTAAAGTGTAAGGATGTTAAAGTGATCCTCCCGGGGGCCTATACTTTTATTGAACGTGAGGAGATCGACAGGATATTGCTGGATAACAGCGGAACCCTGGTGGGAAGAAATCTGAATGATATTAACATACATAAACTTGAGAAATCCCTGAATGCAAACCCTTTCATTGAATATGCTAAAATATATTCAGACATGAATGGGATTGTTCATGTACAGATCAGGCAGCGCGAGCCAATTTTACGGATTATCAATAGGGCCAATGTTCATTTTTATGTGGATGGCAAAGGACTTAAGATGCCCATCTCTGAAAATTTCACCGCAAGGGTACTTGTTGCAAACGGACTTATAGATGAAGATTTTTCGGGGAAGGTGGACACCCTGAGTTCCCGGCTGGCAAAAGATCTTTTCCATACCGCGCTTTTCATTAAATCAGATACACTCTGGAATGATCAGGTTGAACAGTTGTTTGTGAGCCTGAAAGGGGATATCGAGATCGTTCCAAGGGTTGGGAATCATAAAATTATACTTGGTGATGCAGATTCCCTTCAAACGAAATTTAGAAACCTGCTGGTATTTTATAAAAAGGCCATGCCAAAAGTAGGTTGGGATACCTATAAATCGATCAATCTGAAATATGCAAACCAGATAGTTTGTGAAAAGAATATTGCAGACAGTAACGCACTTGTCAAGGACATCGCCATTGTTCAACCGCTTGCGGCTGGCTTAAAAATAATTACTCAGGATTCAATAAAAAATTAATGCTAATCATATGGACAAAACTAACTCAGCTTCAACCAAAAATTCTCCAATAGTAGTCGGTTTAGATATCGGAACAACTAAAATTTGTGTTACCGTAGGGCGCAGAAGCGATCATGGTAAGATAGAAATATTGGGTATGGGTAAAGCCGAATCAGCGGGAGTTACCCGGGGTGTGGTCTCTAATATTCAAAAAACTGTCCAGGGCATAATGCTTGCCGTTGAGGAAGCTAGTGCCCAGTCAAATGTTGATGTTAAGATTGTAAATGTCGGCATAGCGGGTCAGCATATAAAAAGTCTTCAGCACAGGGGAATCCTGACCCGTAAAGAGCTGAATACCGAGATCCAGCGGAAAGATATTGATAAGCTTATTGAAGATATGTATAAACTTGTTATGCCTCCGGGTGAAGAGATTATTCATGTTCTTCCGCAGGAATTCACTGTAGATAATGAGCCTGGCATCAAAGATCCGATTGGTATGGCCGGTGTGCGCCTGGAAGCCAATTTCCATATTATTTCTGGTCATGTCAGTGCAGTTAAGAATATCATTAAATGTGTAGGGAATGCAGGTCTTGAAACTCAGGAGCTCATCCTCGAACCGCTTGCATCGTCTGAGTCTGTGCTGAGTGACGAGGAAAAAGAGGCTGGTGTTGTGCTTGTTGATATTGGCGGCGGTACTACTGACCTGGCAATCTTTCACGAAGGAATTATCCGTCATACCGCAGTTATTCCTTTCGGCGGAAATAGTGTTACGGAAGATATCCGCGAAGGATGTTCGGTTATGCGCAACCAGGCAGAGTTATTGAAAACCCGTTTCGGATCAGCATTAGCCGAAGAAAATAAGGAAAATGAGATAATCTGTGTTCCTGGTCTGAGAGGACGTGAACCCAAGGAGATATCTGTTAAGAATCTTGCCTTTGTCATCCAGGCAAGAATGGAGGAGATCATCGAGCATGTTTACTACGAGATAAAATCCTCAGGTTATGAGAAAAAACTGATCGCGGGTATCGTAATTACCGGAGGCGGCGCGCAGCTTAAGCATCTTCCCCAGCTGGTTGAATATGTCACCGGACTTGACAGCCGTATCGGCTATCCGAACGAGCATCTCGCTAAAAATGATGTTCTGCCGAAAAACACCTATGATGAACTGAAAAGCCCGATGTTTGCTACAGGAATTGGCTTATTGATCAAGGGAATTCAGAAGGCTGAGCTTCTGGCCGAGTCAAGTAAACGTCCTGGTCAATCGGTCGAAAAGGTTCCTGTTGCCGATAAAGCTAAAAAGAGCCTGGGCTTGTTTGAGAAGATTTTACAATCGGGCGCCAAATTCATTAAAGATGACATCAAGGATGAAGATTATATACGCTAATTTTCCACAAATAAGGATTTTTCCACATTCCGGGGATTGTGAAAAACTCCCTGTTGAGTTTGGCTATTTTTACCTGTAGAAACTGTCTTAAAAAGGACGCGCTCTACCTAAAGAATTAAGGATATGCAGTTTGAAATGTTAAAAGAGAAATCATCGATCATCAAAGTGATCGGTGTTGGCGGCGGCGGCGGAAACGCAGTCAATCATATGTACCGTCAGGGAATTACTGGTGTAGATTTCATCATATGTAATACAGATGCCCAGGCTTTGGAATTAAGTCCTATTCCTAATAAAGTACAGCTGGGTGCCAGCCTTACCGAGGGGATGGGAGCCGGCTCTATACCGGAAGTAGGAAAGAATTCAGCTATTGAAAACATAGAAGATATTAAGCGGATGCTGGGAAGCAATACCAAAATGCTTTTCATTACCGCAGGGATGGGAGGCGGTACTGGTACCGGTGCAAGCCCGATCATTGCTAAAGCAGCAAAAGAGCTTGATATTCTAACGGTCGGTATTATCACAACTCCCTTTTCTTTTGAAGGAAAACGCAGAAAGATCCAGGCTGAGGAAGGTCTGGAGGAATTCAAGAAATATGTCGATTCCTATCTGGTAATTTCAAATGACCGCTTACGCGAGATTTTCGGAAATCTTACCCTGGGATCTGCATTTGCCCAGGCTGATAATATTCTGACCACCGCTGCCAAAGGCATTGCAGAGATAATTACCATTCCGGGTTATATCAACGTTGATTTCAAGGATGTCAGGACCGTGATGAAGGAAAGCGGTGTTGCAATCATGGGAAGTTATGCTGCAGAAGGTGAAAACCGGGCTTTAAGAGCTGTTGAAGGAGCTTTGGCTTCGCCATTACTGAAAGATAATGAAATTGAAGGCGCCAGATATATCCTGTTGAATATCAGTTCCGGTGATAAGGAGGTTACAATGGATGAAGTAAGTATTATTACTGATTTCATTCAGCAGGAAGCCGGATTGGCCGCAGATCTGATCTGGGGTAACTGTACAGATGAAACCCTTGGAGAGAAAATTTCCGTTACCATCATCGCTACAGGCTTCCAGACCAAGGAGGAACGGGAAGTTGAGAAAAGCCAGGTGCGTAAGGTTTCCTTATTGACCCCTGAACAGGCTCCGCTTGTAAAACCTGTCCATGTGAATACCTTTATTGAAGTTAAGAAGGAAGAAATTTTCGAACCCGTTCTTAAAAAAGAGGAAAGCCAGGTTGACCTTTTTGCCGGTTATTTTCAGAGCAGTCCCAAAATTGAGGAAGAAAAAAGTCCGGAACCTGAATATGTACGCCATAGCCTGACTGAGGAGATCCAGCAGCAGCAGGAGATGGGCAGAAATGAACCTTCATTTGAATTTGAAATAAAGGATCAGGAATCCACTCCTGCTGAAGAACCGCTTGCTGAAATCAAGCAGGAGCTGGCTGCCCCGCAGCCTGTCAATCCGGATGAGGATAAAACGGATGAATCTATTGAAGAGCAGTTGCGTAAATCTAAAGAAAGGATACTCCGCTTAAAGGATCTGAGTATGAAATTGCGCACGAGCAACGGTTTACAGGAACTTGAAAATGAGCCGGCTTATAAGCGCAAGCAAATGTCCCTTCAGGATGTTCCGCATTCCTCCGAATCGCAGGTGTCCCGTTTTACATTAAGTAATGATGAGGGAATTACTGAAATAAGACCTAATAATTCTTTTCTGCACGATAATGTTGATTAAGTAATAAAAGTCATCCTGATAATAATAATGAATCAGGGAAATATCCAAAGCTTAAAGCTCTGGATGTTTCCCTGATTTTTTTTGTGCAGCCTGAAATCCTTTCCTTGTTATTCTCCCTGTACTTAATTTAATGCTCCTGATTGCTCCCGACCGCCCCCCGGGTTTTAATAGATTTAGCTCTCTATTTTCCTTCCTCAATGAAACCGGTCAAATTTTTCTTATAAAACCTTTCATTTAAGAATCAACCTATCCCTCCGCTGAATGGCTATTTTGTCTTTAATCGGGCTCTTACAAACGCCTTTATTTAGCTTTTGATAATCAGGCTTCTAAATCTTAACTTTGCAAACAAAAGATACGCTAACAATTAATACTATACGAATTGGATTTATTTGATAAAATTTCGAAAAATATGGGTCCTCTGGGTCAGCACCAGAAAATGGCTCACGGTTATTTCTCTTTTCCAAAATTGGAGGGTGAGATAGCGCCACATATGAAATTCAGAGGTAAAGAACATCTTGTTTGGAGCCTTAATAACTATCTGGGTCTGGCTAATCATCCTGAAGTGCGTAAAGCGGATGCGGATGCAGCTGCAGAATATGGGCTTGCTTATCCAATGGGAGCTCGTATGATGTCGGGAAATTCGAGTAATCATGAGACCTTAGAAAGAGAACTGGCTGAATTTGTTGGAAAACAGGATTCCTTCCTTCTGAATTATGGTTATCAGGGAATAATGTCTGCAATTGACGCTTTAGTTGACCGTCATGATGTTATCGTTTACGATGCTGAATCGCATGCATGTATAATTGACGGCGTTCGTTTACATCAGGGAAAACGTTTTGTTTACTCCCATAACGATATGGAAAGTCTTGAGAAACAACTCGAGCGTGCTGCAAGATGGGTAGAAAACACTGGCGGAGCTATCCTGGTAATTACGGAAGGTGTATTTGGAATGTCAGGTGCACAGGGTAAGTTAAAGGAAATCGTTGATCTGAAGGCAAAATTCGATTTCCGTATACTAATTGATGATGCACATGGTTTTGGTACAATGGGAGATACCGGTGCGGGAACTCACGAAGCCCAGAACTGTATAGAAGGGATAGATATATACTTTGGTACCTTTGCTAAATCAATGGCGGGTATAGGAGCTTTTATTGCCTCCACAGAGGAGATCACAAATTTCCTTCGTTATAATATGCGTTCCCAGACTTTTGCAAAATCATTGCCAATGCCAATGGTTATGGGTTTATTGAAAAGACTGGAATTGCTGAAAAGTAAGCCTGAACTTCGCGAAAAATTATGGGAGGTTGCAACTACCCTTCAAAACGGCTTAAAGGAAAGAGGTTTCAATATTGGGATCACAAATACTATGGTTACCCCCGTGTTTTTGGAAGGTGAACTTGCTGAAGCAACAGCAATCACTATGGACTTAAGGGAAAACTATGGAATATTCTGTTCAATTGTTGTTTATCCGGTGATCCCTAAAGGATTGATCATGCTGCGTCTTATCCCAACAGCATTACACACGCTTGAAGATGTTAACAGGACTTTGGATGCCTACAGCGAATTAGCTGTCAAGCTTGAAAAAGGACACTATAAAGAGAAAAATTTGGCAAGCGCCTAATCTCTAATTTACATTCCAAAAAGTGCCCCTGAATAGCTTTAGAGGGCATTTTTTGTATAAGGAAGATTCGTAATATATTGAATTAGAGTAAATTAACTTTTTTTATTGGCCTTTTTATGTTTATAACTGTTAGAAATGTGGAAAAAAACGCTAAAAACGCATGATTTTATTTTTTTCAAATATTCTTTATTTCGAAAAATCGTTATACATTAGCTAACATAATCAAATACTTACCTTAAACTAAAGGAGCTAAAAACATGAAAAAATTCACTGAAGCCAAAAATTTATTTGAATCACTGGAAGCAGATGCGGACAAATTCTATAATAAGGCAAACAGCGCTGCTGGAACCCGTGTTAGAAAAGGAATGCAGGATCTGAAAAACCTTGCCCAGGCTATCCGTCTTGAAGTTCAGGACATGAAAAATAAAGAAGCAGCTAAAGCAGCTAAGAAAAAATAGTTTGCGAAAGAAATTTTAAAGGCCTGTTATGAATAACAGGCCTTTTTTTATGCCTTATTATATGAGCTGCAGGCCTGAAAGCTCTGCTCTGATCAGCTGGCTCGTTTCTGAGCTGATATTTACCAGTGGAAGGCGCACCTCATCTCCGCATACATCCAGTAGCTTTAATGCACATTTAACGCCTGCAGGGTTACCCTCAGTAAAGAAAAGGGAAGTGATCTTTGTTAAACTGTGATGCAGGGGCTGTGCCTCAATGAACTTACCGTCCAGGCACATGCGTACCATGGTCGAGAATATACCCGGCAACGCATTCCCGATAACCGATATAACTCCCACCGCTCCCATAGCTATTAATGGCAGAGTGATGGGATCATCACCGGAAATGAATAGGAAATCCTCAGGTTTATCTCTAATGATATTATTGAACTGATCGAAATTACCGGATGCTTCCTTAACCGCAATAATATTGCTGAAATCATGAGCTAATCGCAGAGTGGTTTCCGCAGACATATTTATCCCGGTACGGCCCGGAACATTATAAAGGATAATGGGAAGATCGGAAGTTTCTGATATGGCCCTGTAATGCTGGTAAATACCTTCCTGGGTGGGTTTATTGTAATAAGGGCAAACAGACAGAATAGCGTCAAACCCCTGACTGTCGAATTTTTTAATATCCTGAATGACTTCTGCGGTGTTATTTCCGCCCACACCCGCAACAAGGGGTACCCGGCCTGCTGTATGTTCTATAGTAGTATCCCATACTGCTTTTTTCTCTTCACTACTCAAAGTAGCGGATTCCCCAGTTGTTCCTAATGAAACCAGGTATTCTACGCCTCCATCAATGATATGATCAATTACTTTTTTTAGTCCGGAATGATCTACAGAGCCATCTTTTTTAAATGGAGTGATCACTGCCACGCCGGTTCCATGAAATTTATTCATTTTATGAAGGATTATTTTGCGAATTTAAGAGGATATAGCCAAATCTAAAACGATTTCTAAAATATCCGGGCTATTTTTACACAATTATTGCAGCATCCTCATCAATTCCTCTTCCGAAATTATCGGAATTTGTAATTTGGTTGCTTTTTCAAGTTTGGCAGGGCCCATATTTTCACCGGCTACCAGGTAATTAAGTTTTGCAGAAATACTTCCGATAATTTTGCCTCCGTTTGATTCTATCAGCTCTTTCAGCTCATCGCGACTATGATTTTCAAACACTCCTGAAATTATAAAAGATTTGCCTTCCAGCTTATTGCTTTGTAATTCTACTTTATTTTCAGCGGATTCAAACTGCAGACCATGTCTGCGCAATTCTTCAATCTGTTCTTTATGCCGGGGTTCACTGAAGTACTCTATTATACTTTCAGCAATCCGAACTCCAATCTCCTCAACAGAGATAAGTTCATCCAAACTGGCATTCATCAGGCTGTCGATATTCTTAAAGTAGGCTGTTAGCTTTTTAGCCACTGTTTCCCCGACATACCGTATTCCAAGTCCGAAAAGCACTTTTTCAAAAGGCATCTGCTTTGACTTTTCTATTCCTTCAAGCATATTATTGATCGAACGCTCACCGAAGCGATCCATCTGTTTTAGCAGATCTTCTTTTTCATATAATGTATACAGGTCGCTGATATGCTCAATAAATCCTTTTCGATATAAGGCTTCTATTGTTTCCTGGCCAAGGCCTTCAATATTCATAGCCTTCCGGCTGATGAAATGCTGCATTTTTCCGACTATTTGCGGAGGGCATCCCTCATCGTTCGGACAGTAATGAACGGCTTCATTTTCTTTCCTGACCAAATTGCTTCCGCATTCAGGACAAATATCCGGGTAAATGATTTTCTGGGCTCCCGTTAATCGCTTGCCTGTATTCACAGCAATTATTTTCGGAATTATTTCGCCTCCCTTCTCCACCAGCACGGTATCATTTTCATGCAGATCCAGCCGGCTGATTTCGTTGGCATTATGCAGGGTAGCCCGCTTTACCGTGGTTCCTGCCAGTAAAACCGGTTTCAGATTAGCAACGGGTGTTACCGCACCAGTGCGGCCTACCTGGTAGCTTACCTGCTCCAAAATGGTTTCTACTTCCTGCGCTTTATACTTATATGCAATTGCCCAGCGTGGTGATTTGGCAGTGAAACCAAGTTCCTGCTGCTGGCTGTAATTGTTAACTTTTATTACTATCCCGTCAATATCATAGCTCAGATTAAATCTTCTCTGCTCCCATATATGAATGAATTTCAAAACATCATCAATGTTTTTGCATAATTCGATATGCTCGCAAATATGGAACCCCCAGGTTTTAACTGCCTGCAGACTTTCCCAATGGGTAGTATATAGACGTTTTTCTGTATACAGGAAGTATAAGAAACAATCAAGGGGTCTTTTGGCCACCTCGCTGGAATCCTGCATTTTTAAAGTTCCTGCAGCAAAATTCCGGGGATTTGCATAGGCGATTTCATTGTTTTCTATGCGCTCATTATTCAGCCTTTCAAAAGCAGGCTTATGCATGAAAACTTCTCCGCGTATTTCGAATGATTCAGGATACTCACTGCCTTTAAGGTTTTTAGGTATGGTCTGAATTGTCTTTGCATTATTGGTTACATCATCACCCTGGGTTCCATCACCCCGGGTGACCGCTCTTAGCAGTTTGCCATCTTCATAAGTAAGACTTAATGAAAGCCCGTCGAACTTTAATTCGCATACATATTCGAAATTATCTCCGATAGCTTTCCTGACCCGCTCGTCAAATTCCTTCAGATCCTGCTCGTTATAGGTGTTTCCCAAAGAAAGCATAGGCCATTTATGCTTTACGGTTTTGAATACTTTGGTGATGTCCCCTCCAATACTCCGGGTCGGCGAATCAGGATCAATAAACTCAGGGTATTCCTTTTCCAGGGCGGCCAGCTCCTCTAGCTTTTTGTCAAATTCAAAATCAGAGATCAGGGGTTGGGCCAGTACATAATAGCGGTAATTATGCTCATTAAGCTCTTTTACCAGGGCTTCTATACGTTCTTTAATCTCAAAAAGTGACATGGAACGAAGATAATTGTTTCAGATGACAGTTAACAACTGATAATGAGCCTGAGTTTCATATTTTATTGTCAGCAATCAACCTGCCATTGTCAAGAACTTTTTCAATATCCTCAAAAATGGACATATAATCATTCATTAAAGGCTCATTATATTCCAACAGGATATCCGTTAACAGAAGCATCTGAGTTTCCGTAAAAGGATCGTTCCAGATTCTCATGCAAATTCTTTTCAGGGCATACATGATATGATGCGTTTCCCGGTAACTGTTCAGGTAGTTGGCTTCTATAAACTGATCGAAGAACTTAAAAAAGTGACTGGTATCTTCGAGTTTGTTAAGTGTCAAAAAGTTGGCCAGAGCTAATTTATCTGATTGCCTGAGATGGGAGTAGAGGTTTTCTGCATTAATGATGTTTTGGGTAAGTAATATACTGTCCAGCATCAACTCCAGCGAGATATGTGCCAGGAACGATGGTCTTACAGGGGAATCCATCAGTACCGGACTGATTGACGTTCGGATAAGCCGCGTATGTTCCTTAAAAAATGCCGAATTATGGAAGTGCCGGTCAATGGCCAGGTGTTTCTTCCAGCCCTGAAGGATGGAACTTTCAATTCCTCCGGTAAACAGGTCTGTCTTTTTTTCGGGATGTATATTCCATTCCTTTTTCGCATTTTTTACCAGATCAGGCAATATGCCCCCAAGCACGAGGTGGGAGTCTGTGCTGGTTTTATCAAAATAAAAATGTGAAAGAAAATTCATCTCTTAAATTTCTTAGCCTTAAAATACGAAAATTGTCCGAGGGTTTTGTAAGCAAGTAAATTTACAAAATTATAGCCATGCATCCCTTTTATCAATTCTGTTATATTTGCAATCCAAATGAAGATAGTATAATGAATTTTGTAGAAGAATTACGCTGGCGGGGAATGCTGCATGATATTATGCCCGGTACTGAAGAAGAGTTAAATAAGGGTCAGACTTCCGGTTATATTGGTTTTGACCCAACCGCCGATTCCCTTCATGTAGGCCATCTTACTCAGATTATGACACTGATTCATTTCCAGAGGGCCGGGCATAAGCCTGTGGCCCTGGTAGGGGGCGCAACTGGCATGGTAGGCGATCCTTCCGGCAAATCCGCCGAGCGCAACCTGCTTTCTGAAGATGTTTTAAATTATAATGTAAAATGTCTTGAAGATCAGCTGAAAAAATTCCTTGATTTTAACAGGGGCTCCAACAGCGCCGAAATGGTAAATAATTATAACTGGTTTAAGAACTTTACTTTTCTGGATTTTATAAGGGATGTGGGGAAGCATCTTACGGTTAACTATATGATGGCTAAGGATTCTGTTAAAAAGCGTCTGGAAGGAGAAACCGGAATGTCCTTTACGGAATTCAGCTATCAGCTTGTACAGGGCTATGATTTCTATTATCTATGGAAGGAAATGAACTGCCAGATACAAATGGGCGGTTCCGACCAGTGGGGGAATATCGTTACCGGAACAGAATTAATTCGCCGTAAGGGAGGAGGTTCAGCCTTTGCCATAACCACTCAATTGATAAAAAAAGCGGACGGTACCAAGTTTGGTAAAACTGAAAGTGGTGCGGTATGGCTTGATCCGGCCAGGACATCACCCTATAAATTCTATCAATTCTGGTTAAATTCCACCGATTCAGATGCTAAAAGCTGGATCAGGATATTTACCCTGAAGTCAAAGGAAGAAATAGAAGAACTGGAAAGAGAACATGAACTTGTTCCGCATCTCAGGATCCTGCAAAAAGCACTTGCCGAGGAAATTACCCTTCGCACTCATTCTGAGGAGGCGCTGCAAACCGCTTTAAAAACATCTGAATTTTTATTCGGTAACGGTACACTTGAATTTCTAAACAATCTGACTGAAGAGGAAGTATTGGAAGTTTTTGAAGGACTGCCGCAATACACTATAGAAAAAGGGGAACTCATTGCCGGGATTAACGCTACAGATCTTCTGTCAGAAAAGACGCCTGTATTTCCCTCAAAAGGGGAAGCCCGTAAAATGATCACAGGCGGCGGGGTTTCAATAAACAGGGAAAAGGTATCAGATGCCGGCCATATATTTACAGGTAATGATCTGATCCAGGGGAAATTTATTGTCGCTCAAAAGGGAAAAAAGAATTATTTCCTGATCAGGGCTTTGTAATTGCTTGTGATATTTCAGGCGCTTTGTTCCAGTTCTGTTAATTTTAGCTTGTTCAATACGTGGAGTTTTACCTGATTTGCAATTGAGATACAATTATTGACTTTTTCAATGGAAAGGCAGTAATTGTTATCACATTGGGGTTCATTTAATTCAAAACAAAACATATTGTTGAAATTGATGGATTGAAATTCCTCATCCGCTGCTTTGCAGTGATTGAGTAAATCGTACAGGCTTTCTGCTTCGTCATGTTCTATTGATTCACTCAGCAGGAAAACCCGCATAATTGATCTCATATACTGATGTGCAATTAAGCATACAGATAAGGTTGCAACATCTTCACTCGGGCGATAAAGCTCATCCTCAGCTATTCTTAATTTTTCAATCGCAGTTTTCAATGAACTTTTAATTTCGTTTGTTATCATGATGCTGAGTTTTACACGCGTAAATAAATAAACAACCCATAAATCCGATCCCTGATTTTTTTTATACAGAAGCTGCGGCCAACTCAAATATAATCAAGTAAGCAGACATAAAATATGATGAATATCACGCTTTATAATTTCAAACTTATTCCTGATTTCTATTGTGAAAGCTTCTATGAAAACCTTTTCGGATTTTATTTGTGTCAATAGTGATAAACAAACAGATCGTAGCAGCTTTGTCAGCTCATTCTTTGAAACCGATCAAAGCCCGTATTCGTATACGAAAATAAAGCTGTTCTTCTGCTTTCATAAACGAAAAAATCTTTATGAGCCTGACTGAATTAACAAAAGATTTGAATGAGCACTCTAATTCCAGAACTGATCCGGCATCCTCTTTAATCGGCATATACAAAACTATCCGGCGCCGGTCAGAGGAAATTTGCCGGCCCCTGGAAACCGAGGATTATGTTGTTCAGCCTGTGGTAGATGTAAGCCCGCCTAAATGGCATCTGGGCCATACCACCTGGTTTTTTGAAACCTTTGTACTCAAGCCCTATGCCAGCAGCTACCGGCAGTTAAACCCTGATTATAATTTTGTTTTTAACAGTTATTATGAAGCTGTCGGAGCTCATATAATCCGGACAGACCGTGGTAATTTGAGCAGGCCGTCTGTTGAGGAAGTCTACCGGTACAGAAGGCATGTTGACGCAGCAATGGAAGTATTTCTATCGGATAAAATAGACGATGAAATTAAAACAGTTCTTATCCTGGGTTTTAATCACGAACAGCAGCACCAGGAGCTGCTTTATGCGGATATAAAATATATCCTCGGACATAATCCGCTTTTCCCAGCCTATGATAACAGACCCTTTGAAGACGTTGAGCAGGCTGGGAAAAAAGAACTTATCGCTGTTGGTGAAGGCATTTATGAGATTGGTTATACAGGGAATGGCTTTTGTTTTGACAATGAGCTGAACAGGCATAAAGTGTATCTCGAACCATTTTTTATCTCGAGTAAACTGGTTAGCAATAAGGAGTATCTTGAGTTTATGGAGGCCGGGGGATATTCCAACTTTCGGTACTGGCATTCAGAAGGTTGGGAATGGGTAAAGGATAAACAAACTAATTCACCATTATACTGGCATCTGATCGGAGGGAACTGGTACTATTATACATTATCCGGTTTACAGAAAGTTAATTTGAAGCAACCGGTAACGCATGTGAATTTTTATGAAGCCGCTGCGTTTGCGCAATGGAAAGGAATGCGACTCCCAACCGAAGCGGAATGGGAAATAAGCTCAGCAAATTTCAACTGGGGACAGCGTTGGGAATGGACCTCAAGTGCATATCTCCCATATCCGGGCTTTTCTGCAGTGAAGGGAGCGATCGGCGAGTATAACGGAAAGTTTATGGTGAACCAGATGGTTCTGCGTGGGGGATCAGTGTCTACTTCCGAAGGGCATAGCAGGAGTACGTACCGGAATTTTTTTCATCCACAATTACAATGGCAGTTCACAGGCATACGGCTGGTCAAATGATCAATTCTGATAAGGAAAAATTTCGTAAGGACGTTTTAAGCGGATTAAGTTCGCAGCCCAAATTCCTGAGATCTAAATATTTTTATAATGAGGCAGGCGACCAGCTCTTCCGCAAGATCATGGATAGTCCTGAGTATTATCTGACCAGAAGCGAGCATGAAATATTTTCCCGCAAAACAAAAGATCTGATACCGGCCTCCTTAATCAGCTCTCATAACTTTGATGTGGTTGAATTGGGCCCGGGTGATGCTGTAAAATCTATTCATTTACTGAAATACCTGGCGGGGATGAAAATAGATTTCACGTATTTTCCCGTGGATATTTCAAAAAATGTCATTCAGCTCCTGGAAATTCAGATCCCTCAAAAAATACCCGGACAGAAAGTTCAGGGATTGAATGGTGATTATATGACGATGCTTGCCGCCCTGAACCAGATCTCACAAAAGCGTAAACTGGTATTGTTTCTGGGTTCGAATATTGGAAATTTTGCTCCTGAAGAACTTGTTTGGTTTCTGAACTCTTTACATAAAAATCTAATGCCGGGGGACCTTTTGCTCATTGGTTTCGATTTGAAAAAAAATCCAAAACAAATATTGGCTGCTTATAATGACAGGGAGGGAATAACAAAACAATTTAATTTAAACCTGCTGAACAGGATAAATGAAGAGCTGGATGCCGACTTTAAGCCCGGGAACTTTGACCATTATCCCACCTATGATCCGGTAAGCGGAACCTGCATAAGCTATCTGATCAGTTTAAAAGATCAATCCGTTTGTATAGGAGAGGATATCGTTCAGTTTTTCCGGTATGAACCTGTTCATATGGAACTCTCTCAAAAATATTCTATCGATCAAATTGATAAACTGGCTGCTGAGCATGGCTGGCGATCTCAGGCTCATTTTTTTGACAGCAGGAAGTGGTTCGTGGATGTGCTGTGGGAAAGGATTTAAACAAATAGTTTTTAAATAAGAGGCTCTTCCTTAATCAAAAACTCTCAATTCGATCCTTTAGGAACTGTTTTAATGAAGCAGTAATTAAACCTGAGGTAAACACGGAGGAAACAGAGGCATGCCCGCGTTTAGTACGAGTTTCCTCCCTGTTTCCTCCCTGTTTAGTCCCTGTTTCTTTGCTTGGCTTTCGTCAACTTTGTCCTACCCTTTGAGGTTCCCAATCAATCTTTTTTTGCCCCTGTGTTTTAAGACAGAAGGAGAGTTTTGGAACTCATTGTGAAGCCCCGGCCGTTATAAAAAAAATCATTTTGATGGAGGATATGGAAATTTTAAAAAACGGATCCAATAAAAAAGAGGCTGTATCATCTTAGATGATACAGCCTCTTCTGTTAATTTTAATCCCGGATAATTTATTATTGGGTAACAGTGATTGTACCTAAATCCTTAACAGAACCTGTCACGATTTGTACATTCTCTATGCTTTTCAATAAATATGGACTTTGTGGGGCGATATTCACCTTATAAGTTCCTGATTGTATTCCCGGTATAAAGAATTTTCCTGTAGCATCTGCAACAGCTCCGATCGTGTCGGTACCAGTTATCGCATAGATTTTTGAATTTGAAGCCGCTGGCAATATGATCCCGGTTAAAGCGCCTGAAACTGAATTTGTCATTGCTCTGATCACAGGCTTCAAAATGTACTTGCCGTTGCCGGTTTTCACAATTGACTTGGCTGCATCAAAATCAAGTTTTAACGTATATTCAATTCCGCTTACAAGGTCATCATTGATTTTAAGTTTAAGACCTGATGTCTGCCCGCTCGGGGTTGTAAGATCATGACTTACTCCATCAACAATTACTTTATTGCCCGTGTCATTTAAAACTAAGCGGATTTCGTTAAGCCTTCCGGTAGGGATATCCTGAGAAGCAAGTAAAGTATCCTTCCCCATCCGGAATTTCAAAATATCGAATGAACCTGAATTTATGGGAAGGGTAGTTTCGCCTTCAGAAGTCAATACTACAATTTCTTTGACGCTAATCAATAAAGCATCATATGCGCCCGGACCGTCAGTCATTTTTACATTAAAGCGGGTAACAGATCCGGTGTTATTGTCATCCTTACAGGAAGACATGAAAACCGCCAGGATAAGTGCTGGTATTAAAAATAATTTCTTCATAGTTTTAGTCTTATGGTTTATAATTTCAAAACTAGCTTCCCTAAATGAAGTTAAGATGAAGTTTAATAATTCATTTGTGTCGCCATATTATTTCCTGAGAGCAAATTTTATGGCAAATTTTATGATCGTTGAAGAATCAGGTGCCGGATAGTTTAAAGAAGGGAAAAACCAGTAAAATGGATTATATTTAGCTTATAATTTAAACTTAATACTATGGCAGGACATTTTAACCGCCGGAACTTCATCCAGACTAGTGTTCTGGCCGGTGCTGCAACATTATGGACACCTGGTCTGCAGGCTCAGAGTATAGATATGAAATCTTTGATAGGTAAATCGAAATGGGATTTGGATACACCTGCTCTTTGCGTGGATCTTACAAAAATGGAACAGAACATTAAGCATGTACATGCCCGATTAAAAGGAACAGGGGTGGGTGTTCGTCCGCATGTTAAAACCCATAAATGTCCTGATATCGCAAAAATGCAGATTGCAGCCGGCGCTCTGGGTGTGTGCAGCGCCAAGTTAGGGGAAACGGAAGTTATGCTTGATAATGGTATACGCAATGTTCTGATGACAGGAGTTAACGTTTCTGTACCAAAGATCCGGAAGGCCATGGATTTGCGGAAAAAACATAAGGGTTTTATTCAGGCTGTGGATAATCCCCAGAATGCCCAGGATCTGCAGGATGCAGCTAAGGCAGCAGGAATTATTGCGGATGTAGTTGTTGATATTGATGTGATCAGAAGGTCGGGAGTTAGTCCGGGAGATCCCGCTCTTGCCCTTGCTCAACTGATCGATAAAATGCCCAACCTTCGCTTCTGCGGGATTCTGGCATATGACGGAGCTGTACAGCATGTTGCAGGCTTTAATAAACGCCGGGATCAGGCTCTTAAAACTTTCGAACCGGTAGCCAAAACCTATGAAATGATGAAGGCTGCAGGTTTGAATATGGAAATATTCAGTGGCGGAGGTACCGGAACTTATGATATCATGCCTGTTGTTCCCGGGTTTACCGATGTACAGGTAGGGAGTTATCTCTTTATGGATCGTCAGTATATGGAGATCGGTGGAGAGAAAAACGAGGCGGTGTTTGATGATTTTGCTCCTTCCCTTACCGTGATGGCTACTATTGTAAATAATTATCATCCCGGCCGGCTGACAACGGATTCCGGCTCTAAATCACTTACATTAAATAAACCCAATGCATTTGTTATTGGCGAGCCTGATTTTAACTATAATGCCGGGTCTGATGAATTTGGTGCAATCACCTTCGAGAGATCTTCCAGGAACTATAAGGTAGGGGATAAACTTGAGCTAATCGTACCCCATTGTGATCCGGTTGTCAACCTGTATGATTTCATTTATGGAATCCGGAATGATAAGGTCGAATCAATTCTGCCCGTTTTGGCCCGAGGGAAATCTCAGTAATTTTTGATTAGAATGATTAACCAGGGATGATCCCCGGGAATTACCTGATAATTATTACTAATTACCTCCATTTCCCCTAATTTTTTGATACAAGAGCAGGAATAAGTCCTGCTGAAAGCTTATCTCTCCTCCTGAGAGAAATATCGCCTGAAATAATGGGATAGAAAAAAATGGAGGGTGTCTTTTATTTCTGCAAATAACAATCTAAGGATTGGTCAATATTGCAGGGAATACCATAATAGGAAAGGGATTTTAAAAGCACAAAAATCATGAATGCTTTTAAAATCCCCTGATCTCCTTAGTTCAATTAAAGTTTCTTTATTACAACATTTCTATACCAAACCTCATCTCCATGATCCTGAAGTGCAATTTTGCCGGATTTGTAAATCCCGAAACCGGGCATGGTTTTAAATTTACTACCTGCAACCATTTTTTTCCAGTTATCATCCCACATGGTGGTTGATACAATTTTCTCTCCGTTCATCAGGAAATCAAGTTTTCCATTATTGGAAATTATCTCCACCTGGTTCCACTGTCCAACAGGTTTGACGGGCTCTTTGCTGCTGGCGATAAGATCATAGAGATCTCCTGAACGGTGTTTATTTATTTTACCGTCGGCATGGCCGTCGTTATCTAAAACCTGCATTTCAGGACCCGTATTATAGGTTGCCGGATATTTTGCAGGGTCTTCATGTACATAGAAGATGATCCCGCTGTTACCATTTTTTGAAATTTTCCATTCCAGTTTGAGATGAAAATTATCAAACTCCTCATTGCTTACCAGATCTCCTCCTTGTCCTGCTGCCTTATTCTTCGCATCAAGGTAGAGTGAGCCATCCTGAACCTTCCAGGCGGTGCCGGCAGTTGGTTTTCCATAAGTATGCCAGCCTTCAGTTGAAGTCCCATTGAATAGTTTTTGCCATCCCTGGCTTTCAGAACCTTTCATTTTGCCTTTATTAATACCGCAGCCTGATGTCAGAAGAACTGCTAAAATTACCAGATGGAAATATTTCATATTAATTGGTCTTTAATGAAAGAATATATTTAACCATTTCTTTTGCATCCGCCGGGATGATATTAGGATGTGCAGCCATAGGTATTTCTCCCCAATTACCTGAACCGCCGGCAATGATCTTGCCTGCCAGCATATCAATGTTTGCATCTGTTGCACTGTATTTATTGGCAACCTCATCATAGCCGGGGCCAACAAGTTTACCTTGTTCCTTATGGCAGGTAAGGCAGTCAGACTTACTGATCAGTTCTTTTCCCTTAGCCGAACCTGCAGAAGCAACAGTAGTTTCAGTACCAATCTTATTTACATTAGTATCTACACTCGACTGCTGGGCCACATCACTTTGGTTTGCACCAACAGATGTGGTGTCTGAGGTGGTATCTGAGGTTTCACTGCTTGTACAGGCCATAATGACACTGCAAATGCCTAGAATAATTAATGATTTTTTCATCTGTATATTTTTTGGTTTTTAATGGCAATGAAGCGATCACGATTTTTTGATTATTTCAAAATCATGAAGTTTCATGTGGATTAATTTATTGATGTGAAATTAAGGATTAATCTTATATCCCGAGAATTTTTCTATTCAGCTCGTCGTTACTTCCGGTCCCTGCAAAATCATCAAATGCCTTATCCGTTACCCGGATGATATGATCTTTAATAAATGCAGAACCTTCACGTGCTCCGTCTTCAGGATGTTTGAGTGAGCACTCCCATTCCATCACTGCCCATCCTTTATAGTCATACTGAGTAAGTTTACTGAAGATCTTCTTGAAATCAACCTGACCATCTCCGGGCGAGCGGTATCTTCCAGCCCTGTTTGCCCAGCTCTGGTACCCCCCGAAGGCGCCCTGTTTGCCGGTCGGGTTAAACTCTGCATCTTTTACATGAAAGGCTTTGATACGTTCATGATAATGATCAATGTACTGAACATAGTCCAGGCATTGCAGCACAAAGTGCGAAGGGTCATAGAGTAAACATGCTCTTGGATGATTGTCTACTTTTTCAAGGAACATTTCGTAGGTCACTCCGTCAAAGAGGTCTTCACCAGGATGTATCTCATAACAAACATCCACTCCATGTTCATCAAAATGGTTCAAAATCGGCAGCCAGCGCTTTGCCAGCTCCTTGAAGCCTGCCTCTACCAGTCCTTCAGGCCTTTGCGGCCAGGGATGCCAGGTATGCCACAGAAGCGAACCACTGAAAGTTGCGTGGGCGTTAAGGCCCATGTTCCTTGAAGCCATAGCCCCATATTTTAACTGCTGAACCGCCCATTCGGTCCGGGCCTTAGAATTATTATGAACCGCAGGGGGTGCAAAACCGTCAAAAAGCAGGTCAAAAGCAGGATTTACAGCAACCAGCTGACCCTGTAAATGAGTTGACAGCTCTGTTATTTCCAGACCGCATGCATTTACAATGCCTTTGATCTCATCGGCATAGGTTTTACTTTCCGCAGCTTTTTGCAGGTCGATACAGCGGCTGTCCCAGGTTGGGATCTGGACCCCTTCGAAGCCCAGGCTTTTCGCCCATTTGCAAATCGATTCCAGGCTGTTAAATGGCGCATTATCTCCCAGAAACTGGGCAAGAAATATACCGGGACCTTTTATAGTAGTCATATTCTGATCTGATTAAATGTTAAATGCGGTCCACTTTTCATTACTGGTGCTGCTTTTGACCACATTATCAATGAATGCCATGCCTCTGATCCCATCATCAACTGATGGAAAATCAAGTGCTTCGTCGGAAGCTTTGGTACCATCGATCCTGGCCGATAGGGTTAATGCAAAATTGCGGTACAGGTTTCCGAAAGCCTCGAGGTAACCTTCCGGATGTCCTCCAGGAGTACGGCAGTTATGAGTTGCATAACTGGAGAGGCGGTCGCTGTAATTTCCGCCTGCTCTTAAAATCTGAGCAGGTTTGTCGAGCCATTTCACCAGCAGCGTATTCGGCTCCTGCTGCGCCCATTCGAGGCCGCCGTTCTCGCCATAAACCCTGATCTTCAATGCATTTTCTTCTCCTGCCGCCACCTGTGAAGCCATCAGTACACCATTGGCTCCATTATCGAATTTAAGCAGCACATTGCCGTCATCATCCAATGCCCTGCCTTCAACAACGATATTCAGATCGGCGCAAATCTGTGTGATCTTCAGGCCTGAAATGTATTCTGCCAGATGAGCTGCATGAGTACCTATATCCCCCATACTGCCGCTCTTACCTGATTTTTTCGGATCAGTTCTCCAGGCGGCCTGTGCATTTCCTTCCCTTTCGGATAAACGGCTCAACCATCCCTGAGGATACTCGACATAGATCTTTCTTACTTTACCAAGCAGGCCTTCCTTTATCATTTGTTTAGCCTGCTTCACCATCGGATAGCCTGAATAAGTATGGGTAAGAAGCAAAAGAAGCCCGGTTGCCTCTACTTTTTGTTTTAACTGCATTGCTTCATCCAGAGTGAAGGCAATGGGTTTTTCAATTACCACATGAAATCCATTATCCAGGGCCATCATCGCCGGGGCGAAATGCGCAAAATTGGGTGTAACGATAGTAAGAAAGTCCATGCGTTCATCCTTTGGAAGGCGGCTCTCTTTTTCGATCATTTCTTCAAATGTAAGGTAAGTCCTTTCTTCCGGCAGGAATAAGGCCTGTCCGCTTTCACGTGCGATTTCCGGATTGATGCTTAGCGCACCGCATACAAGTTCAACCAGGCCGTCCATATTGGCAGCGATACGGTGGATGGCGCCGATAAAAGCATCCTTTCCACCGCCAACCATACCCATTCTAAGTTTTCTGTTCATAATTTATTTAAGTGCTAAAGGGAAGAATTGAATTGTACAGTCTGAAGCAAAGGCCTTTTCTTTGGTGCCTTGCCGGTTTTTATGATTATATAAAGATCATGCAGCTTTCCGTCAGCCACAGGCTGTAAATTTATTAAGGTGTTTTGCTTTTGCATGGAGCTCCCGGCTTTCAGAACGGCATTTCCGATCTGTTTCCCTGTTTCGCTGTCTAAGCGTACTTCAATACTGTATTCGGAATCTTCGGTTGAAGGAATCTGGGTTAAAGCAATACTGCCTACGCCCTTTAGGTCAATATTTTTTAATTTCAGCCAGCCGCTGGTCTGAGGGTAGACCAGGAAGCCTGCAGAAGTGGAATCTTTAAGCGTTAATCCGGATTTTTCCGTGAATTCACGCGCATCAATCCAGTTGCTACGCAGCTGTACAGATGCTGAGCCGGATAATGGTTTTAATCCGGAGGAACCCTGATCCGAGTAAACTGCATTAAGGCTGAAGGTTTTCTTTTCGGAACCTGGGTTTTCTTCAGGAAGAATTCTTCCCTGAGCAGGTAAGGATGCCTTGCTGATCGCTTTATTCTCCAGGGATAAGACCCATTGAACGATTTTTCTTGCATCGGCCTCCGGCATAGTCGGATGAGCCGGCATCGCAACTTCCCCCCATACGCCGCCTCCGCCTTTAAGGATCTTCGCTGCCAGAAAATTGACCGCCTGCGGATCTTTCTGATATTTTGCAGATACCTGGGTATATGAAGGCCCTATAGATTTTGCACTTACCTGGTGACAAGCCTGACAATCTGATTTTAACATCAATGCCTGCCCAACAAGGGTTTCGGCTACCTGCTGATGACCCAGGGATGCGCCGGCAAGATCTGTTCCCTGAACATAGGTGTTTGAAACATAAATATTACTCCTGTTTACAACTGAACCCTGATCACTGACCAAAACCTGGTAATCGATCGGTTTCCCTGGAAAGTAAAAGCTGCGGTTGCCTTTTAACACAATACTTACTTCAGGGCGGGCATTTCCCGCTACCACATTTATAACATCGCTTTTTGAGGAAGCCTTCTGTTTGTCAATGACCTGAACGCTCAGAGGGTATTCACCGGCTTTCGTATAGGTATATTCAAGAGTTGGAATGGTGGTAGTTTTCTTTATACCCTGTCCCAGGTCCCAGACATAGGTCATCGCATCTTTATCAGGGTCGCTGGCTTCCACCTTTGCCTTCAGTTTATAAGGAAGGATACCGCTGGTCTTACTCACGGTCAATTCCTTGATCTTTGGAGGACGGTTGCCATATATATAGTCAATTCTGGCAATTCCTGCATCCGGGTTTTTAGAGAACCAGCCTTTTCCATATTCGAGGATATAAATACGGCCGTCGGGCCCAAGTTCCATATCGATAGGAGAGGCAAACCGGCTCGAAGGCATGAAGGCTTCCATACTGTCGTAATCGCCATTGGGTTTCATGCTTACGGCTTTTATCCAGCCCCTTATCCAGTCATAAAAAAATAATTTATTATTGAAATAATCCGGATACCTGGTTTCCTTTGGATAGAATTCACTATGGTATACCGGACCAGCCATGGCGTTTCTGCCTCCTGTTCCCAGCTGTGGAAATTCTTTAGATTCTGCGTATGGATACCAGATAAAAGCAGGCTGCACGGGTGGAAGTATGTTTAAACCCGTGTTATTCTGCGAATCGTTAACAGGTTTTGCCGGATCATAAGGATCAGAGCTTTTACCTGTGGTATAATCATATCTGCGGTAGGGGTAATTATTTCCTACAAAGAAAGGCCAGCCGAAAAAGCCGGCATTCCTTGCCTGGTTTAACTCATCGTAGCCGCGGGGTCCGCGTTCAGGGCTGTCCGCATTGGCATCAGGGCCTACTTCACCCCAATACAAAAAGCCTGTTTTACGGTCAATTGAGATCCGGTATGGGTTGCGGTTACCCATAACATAGATCTCCGGTCTTGCCTTTGCAGTATTGGGGGGGAAAAGATTTCCTTCAGGGATATCATAGCTTCCATCAGGTTTAACCCGTATACGGATGATCTTACCCCGGAGGTCGTTGCTGTTACCCGAAGATCTTCTGGCATCATATTGTTCCAATCCCGGACGGTTATCCATCGGCCCATACCCCTTATTGACAAATTCCTGTTTAGGAACATCAAACGGAGTTGTATTATCCCCGGTCGACAAATAAAGAAGACCATCAGGCCCGAAGGCAATAGAACCGCCTGTATGGCAGCAGATCTCACGCTGCGAATAGAATTGAAGAATTATCTTCTCAGAACTGTTATCGAGCTTATCATTAATAAACTTAAATCTTGAAAGGCGGTTTACAGAAGTATCCGAAGGGCTATAAAATATATAGACATAATTATTCTTCTCATATGCCGGGTCAGCGGCAATACCCAATATACCTTCCTCGGCATTCACACCGCGAACCGAGGTTTGGGAGTAAACTTTAAGAGCGCCGGCCTGACTAATGGATTTGGTGCTTTCTTTATATAACATTACTTCACCCCGGCGCTGAACAAGCAGGATATCAAGGTTGGGAAGTATGGTCATTTCTGTCGGTTCAAATAAAGTTCCGGTGGTGAGCGAGGTTTTTACGAATCTGTTCTCTTCGGGAACATTCGGAGTTATAACTTTGGAATAATTCAGGGGAACATTATTACCGATGGCGAATTTTATTCCTCCGAGTAAATGTTTCAGGTACAGGGGATCAGTATAAGATTCATTGGTATGTCCCATACCTGTATAGAAGGCCCGGCCACCATCAAAATTATGATACCATGCAATGGGATGATTTTCGCCATTGGTACCTCCTTTATAACTTTTTTCGTCAAGATTGATCAGGACTTTCAGGTCAGGGTTCAGATTTTTATAATTGTACCATTCATCAGTCCGGCTCCATTTTGCGGGAAGATGGCTGGTAGAGCCATGAGCGCGGTTAATTACATCAAGAACTGCCTCCTGATTTTGAGGATGGCTCAGGAAATAAGCCCCTGCTAATTTTCCATACCAGGGCCAGTCGTATTCGGTATCAGCGGCTGCATGAACACCGGCATAGCCGCCTCCTGCCTGAATGTACCTCTCAAAACTGGTCTGCTGAGCGCTGTTAAGAATATTCCCGGTAGTATTTAAAAAGATAACAGCGGCGTATCTTTTTAAAGAGTCCTCATTAAAATAATTCTCATTTTCGGTGGTATCAGCAATGAAACCCTCTTCTTTGGCCATCTTAATAATAGCGGCCTTTCCGGCAGAGATTGACTGATGTCTGTAACCCGCCGTTTTGCTGAATACCAGAACCCTTGGCTTGCTGGTCTGTTTCCATTGGCTGAAAGAAAAAAGTGAAAGTATGATAATTGCAGCTAATGCTAGTTTTGTATTATTTTTCATTCTTAAAAATTGGTTTAAAACAAGTTTTCTATTATTATCATCCGCCACATTTCATTCCTATTCAGGGTAATTCATTGATGCTTTTTCCCCTGGCTTTATTTCAACCTCATTTATTTTATAAGAAAATATAATAGCGATACAGACCCTCAGGCCAATAAAAATCGTCCGGTAATTAATGTTCTTAGTTAAATGAGTGTGTTTTTTTAAAAATAAAAATATACATTTATTTAATACTTAAAAGTTAAAAATTCACTTGAGGGCGGCTATTATCTGACTATTTTCAAATAAAGCCTTCTGGTTCGTGTATTAATAACACTTTTATATAAACTATAAGTTGAATTTTATCTCATTAATTTTTTTTAAAAATTATTCAAACTCAAAAAAACCTGGCTTAAACATGAACTTAACCAACCGTATTAAACTGTCATCCATGATGTTCCTTGAATTTTTTATTTGGGGAGCATGGTTTGTAACCCTCGGGACTTTCCTGGGAAAAAACCTGCAGGCCACAGGCTCTGAGAGTGCTGCAGTTTTTTCAACCCAATCTTTTGGAGCAATAATAGCACCTTTCATAATCGGCTTGATTGCAGACAGATACTTTAATGCTGAAAAAATTCTTGGGATCCTTCATCTTATCGGAGCGGTGCTGATGTTCCAGATGTATAATTCAACCGACTTTGCAGGTTTTTATCCATATGTGTTCGCTTATATGATCGTTTATATGCCCACGCTGGCACTTGTCAATTCGGTATCTTTCAATCAAATGAAAAATCCCGAAAAGGAGTTTTCTTCGATCCGTATATGGGGAACTATCGGCTGGATAGTTGCGGGCTTGTGTATCAGTTTTGTGTTTCACTGGGATTCCGAAGCTGGTTTTTCTGAAGGCCTTCTTAGAAATACTTTCCTGATGTCCGGGATAGCTTCAGTAGTTCTGGGTTTATTTAGTTTCATGCTTCCTAAAACTCCTCCAAAAGCAGTGAAGGGTGAAAAAGTTGCGTTATCGGATATTCTTGGGCTCGATGCTTTAAAACTTTTAAACAACAGGAACTTCCTTATATTCTTTATTTCCTCCATCCTGATTTGTATTCCGCTTGCCTTTTACTACCAGAATGCCAATCTGTTTTTATCTGAACTTGGTGTTGAAAATCCGACCGGTAAGATGACCATCGGACAGATATCGGAAGTTTTATTTCTTCTGTTGCTTCCTGTGTTTTTTACCAAGTTCGGGTTCAAAAAAACCATCCTTGTAGGAATGATCGCATGGGCGCTACGTTATGTATTATTCGCTTATGGTAATGCAAATGAACTTGGTTTTATGCTGATTTTGGGAATAGCCCTTCATGGGATCTGTTACGACTTCTTTTTTGTATCCGGACAGATTTATACCAATTCCAAGGCAGGTGAAAAATACAAAAGCGCTGCCCAGGGGATGATCACTCTGGCTACTTATGGAATAGGAATGCTTATCGGATTTTGGGTTGCCGGTTTGGTAAGTGATGCCTATATGATATCGGCCACAGAGCATGACTGGCAAAAAATATGGTTAGTAGCCGCCGGTATTGCCGCTGCGGTCGCTGTTTTGTTTGTTGTTTCATTTAACCAAAGCAAGGAAAATGCTGCAAGGCAGGTTATCCCCGTTGTTTAATATGGCTCTGCAGGAAACCCGCCGCAAGGCTATCTATAATTTGCTGGCCGGTACTGCTGCCATAAGCGGTACAGGGATGCTTACTTCTTTTCAATCCGAAGGGCTGCCTCAGGGAATTCTCAAAGGCAATATTAACCATTCGGTTTGCCGGTGGTGTTTTAACTCAATGGCCATTGAGGAATTATGTCTTGCTGCTAAAGAGATCGGGTTAAAAGGAATAGACCTGGTTGGGCCGAAGGATTGGCCTTATCTTAAAAAGCATGGTCTTGAATCTTCTATGTGTAATGGAGCCGAGATCAGTCTGGTTCAGGGCTGGAATTCAAAGGAATATCACGCAAACCTGATAAAGAATTATAAGGAAATGATCCCCCTGGTGGCCAGAGCAGGGTATAAGAATTTGATTTGCTTTAGCGGTAACCGGAATGGAATGGATGATGAGAACGGATGGAAAAATAGTACGGAAGGCCTGAAGCAGATCCTGAGCCTGGCAGAAAAAAACAAGGTGACTATAGTTATGGAGCTCTTGAACAGTAAAGTTGACCATAAAGACTATCAGTGTGATAAGACCTCCTGGGGAGTGGAGCTCGCCAAAAGACTTGGGTCAGAGAACTTCAAGCTACTTTATGATATATACCATATGCAGATCGATGAGGGGGATGTAATAAGGACTATTCGTGATAATCATCCGTATATTGGTCATTATCATACCGCCGGGGTTCCGGGCCGTCACGAAATTGATGAGACTCAGGAACTAAATTACCCCGCAATTATGAAGGCTATTCTAGCCACAGGATTTAAAGGTTATGTTGCCCAGGAGTTTATTCCGCTTAATCCGGATAAGATCGGCTCGCTGAGAACAGCAGTTCAAATATGTGATGTTTAAAATGAGATTCAATTTAAATTAAAAGAGAAATGGCTGACAATACGTATGATGCAATTGTAATCGGTTCAGGGATCAGCGGAGGCTGGGCGGCAAAAGAACTGACAGAAAAAGGGCTTAAAACTATAATGCTTGAACGTGGGAGGAATATTGAACATATAAAGGATTATGTCAATGCAACTAAAAATCCCTGGGATTTTCCTCACAGGGGAGGGCGAACCCAACAGATGATCGAGGATTATCCGGTCTTGAAAAGGGATTACCCGCTGAATGAGAAGAACCTTGATTTCTGGGCCAGCGATAAAGACAGTCCTTATACTGAAGTGAAACGTTTCGACTGGTATCGGGGATACCAGGTGGGCGGGCGCTCCCTGATGTGGGGCCGCCAAAGTTACCGGCTCAGCGAAATGGATTTTGAAGCCAATGCCAAAGATGGTGTTGCTGTTGACTGGCCGATACGTTACCAGGATCTTGAAAAATGGTATGGTTATGTAGAGCGTTTTGCAGGAATCAGCGGAACCCGGGATGGGCTTGCTCAACTTCCGGATGGAGACTTTCTTCCAGCAATGGATATGAATGTGGTTGAAAAGGATGTAGCTGCCCGTATCAAGGCGCATTATGGCGGCAACAGGCATATGCTTATCGGCCGGGTGGCTAATATTACAAAACCCCTCCAAAGCCGCACCAATTGCCAGTACCGGAATAAATGTTGGTTAGGATGCCCTTTCGGCGCATATTTCAGTACGCAGTCATCTACTCTTCCTGCTGCAGTTGCAACAGGAAATCTTACCTTAAGACCTTTTTCTATAGTAACCAAAATTCTATACGATAAGGACACCAAAAAGGCGAAGGGAGTAGAAGTTTTGGATGCTGAAACCAACCAGACCTATGAATACTTCGCCAAGGTTATATTTCTGAATGCCAGCACTTTAAATTCCACATGGATACTGATGAATTCGGCTACCGATGTATGGGATGGTGGTTTGGGAAGCAGCAGCGGTGAACTTGGTCATAATCTGATGGACCATCATTTCAGGCTGGGGGCATCGGGACGGGTGGAAGGATTTGATGATAAATATTATTACGGAAGGCGCCCGAACGGTATCTATATACCGCGCTTCAGAAATCTCGGGAATGAAAAGCGGGATTATATCCGGGGATTCGGCTATCAGGGAGCTGCAAGTCGCGAAGGCTGGGGCAGGGACGTGGCAGAACTAAGTATCGGCGGTGATTTTAAGGATGCACTATGTGAACCGGGTGCCTGGAGAATGGGAATAACGGCCTTCGGAGAGACCCTTCCTTATCATGACAATAAAGTCAGCCTGGATAAGACCAAAAAGGATAAATGGGGTTTGAATGTCCTGTCAATTGATGCCGAAATCAGGGAGAATGAGATGAAAATGCGTAAAGATATGATGGAAGATGCGAAAGAAATGCTTGAAATGGCCGGATTGAAAGACGTCAGCACCTTTGATTCAGGGTATACCCTGGGTATGGGAATTCATGAAATGGGTACTGCACGTATGGGCAAAGATCCTAAAACCTCGGTTCTTAATAAATTTAACCAGGTTTGGGATGCTCCGAACGTGTATGTCACCGATGGTTCAGCAATGACCTCAGCCGCATGTCAAAATCCCTCCTTAACCTATATGGCGATGACAGCACGTGCAGTCGATCATGCTGTTACGGAGTTAAAGAAAGGAAATATTTAATCTTATTACAGGAAATCATGAACAGGAGAGAAGCAATATCCCGGGTTAGCTGGATCTTAGGAGGAACTATTGTAGGTTCCAGTATTTTCCTTGAGGCCGGATGTAAATCAGACACCAAACAGGTAAAGGATTTTTTCGATACCGCGACCATAGCACTTTTGAATGAAATGGGAGAAACCATTTTACCTAAAACCAGTACCCCCGGAGCTAAAGAGGCTAAGGTGGGTGAATTTATGTCCGTTATGGTTAAGGATTGTTACACCAAAAATGATCAGGGGATATTCAGGGAAGGAATCAAAAGGCTGGAAAAGCGATGTAAAGATGAAACAGGCAAGACCTTTATGGATTGCACGCCTGAGGAGCGCACGGCCTTCCTGACCAGGATGGATGTTTTACAAAAGGGCTATATGAAAAACAAAACGCCTGAACAGCCTTCCCATTATTTTAGAATGATCAAGGAACTTACCTTGCTTGGATTTTTTACATCGGAAATTGGGTGTACTAAAGCTATGCGCTATATTGAAACACCAGGCAGTTATGATGGGAATGTTCCCTATAAAAAGGGAGATAAGGCCTGGGCTAATTCATAATTTAAAATTTAAATAGTGTTGAACGTATTTATTTATGAAAAAAGAAAAAAAGACAGTTAATAGTTCAAGAAGAGATTTTGTAAAAAATGCTGCAATTGCGGCAGCTGGTTTTATGATCGTTCCCCGCCATGTTCTGGGGGGAAAGGGTTTTGTAGCTCCCAGTGACCGGCTGCTCATAGCAGGAGTGGGTGTCGGAGGAAAGGGATCCAGCGACCTTACCGGTTTTTCAGCGGGAGGAAAAGCGGATATCGCCTTTCTCTGTGATGTAGACGACAGGCGTGCAGCGGCTTCGGTTAAAAGATATCCGAAAGCAAAGTATTATAAGGACTGGCGCGATATGTTCGACAAGGAATCAAAGCATTTTGATGCCGTGTCTGTATCAACTCCCGATCACAATCACGCAATTACAACGCTTGCAGCTATGCAGTTACGTAAGCATGTGTATGTTCAAAAACCTTTAACCCATGATATTTATGAAGCCCGTATATTAACCGAAGCTGCCAAAAAATATAAGGTTGTTACCCAGATGGGAAACCAGGGTGCTTCGGGAGATGGTACCAGAAAACTTGCGGATTGGTATAATGCAGGTATTATCGGGGATGTTCATACGGTCTATTGCTGGACCGACAGACCCGTATGGCCTCAGGGAATTCCATGGCCTGCAACCAAGGCAGAAATCCCTAAAGAACTTGACTGGAACTTATGGCTGGGCACTGCACCATTCACAGATTACGTAAATAAACTGGTGCCTTTCAACTGGCGTGGATGGTGGGATTATGGAACTGGTGCTCTTGGAGATATGGGCTGCCACCTTGTGGATGCTCCGTTCAAGGTTCTGGGCCTGAATTATCCTACGGATGTGGAATGCAGCGTTGGAAGTGTTTATGTTGACGAGTTTAAGAGGGGTTATTTTCCTGAAAGCTGTCCTCCTTCATCTCATGTTACCATGACCTTTAATTCGGCAAAGCAGGCGAACGCTCCTGTTAAGCTCCACTGGATGGATGGAGGAATTCAGCCTGAACGGCCGGAGGAACTCGGTCCGGACGAACTATTCGGTGATGGGGGGAATGGAGTACTGTTCATCGGTACGAAAGGCAAGATGATGTGCGGTACTTATGGAAAGAACCCGCGCCTTTTACCTGTATCAAAAACCGCCGAAGTAAATGTTCCTTCCACTCTTGCATTGGTTCCGGGACAGGAAGCGGGTCACTACACACAATGGGTGGATGCGGCAATCGCCGGTTATGGCAAGATCCAGTTAAGCTCTGATTTTTCCGTTGCAGGTCCTTTAACAGAAGCCTTACTAATGGGAAATCTTGCAATCCGCGGATTTGATATTCGTAAACCAAATGGTAATAATTTCACCTATCCCGGCAGGTATAAAAAATTACTATGGGACGGTCCGAATATGCGAATTACAAACTTTGATGAAGCCAACCGATTCGTTAAACGTGAATATCGCCAGGGCTGGAGTTTAGGGGTATAAGATCTTTGAAATATTAAATAAGTTATTAACTCATCCGGAGATCCAATTCCCCGGATGAGTTTTTTATTTCCGAACAACCACCAACCAACCAACTAACCAACCACTACCCGCTAACCAACAGATTACACCCCCTGATATCGCTGTTGTCAAATCTTCCTAAAACCTCAAAACTCCCGTCGGGGTAAGTTCTTCCAAGATCCTGTGTGGCAATAAAGGAACAGGAATTAATATTGGCAAGGTCAATTACGTTAATACCTCCGGTTACGGAGTTTCCGACTAATTCAAGCGGGTCATTGGTATCCCGTATATGGATCTGCATCCATGGCGGACAATGAAATAGGCCGGCGCTCTTGGAATAAGCCTGGGAAAGTAATTCTGTCATTCCATATTCAGAATGAATTGCCGGAACGCCAAACCCCCCGCATAGAATTTCATGAAGTTCTGTCCTTACCATTTCCCGGCGTTTTCCTTTCATTCCGCCGGTTTCCATCACAATGAGCTCAGGAAATTCCACTGAATGACTTTCTGCAAAATCAAGGAGGGCATACGTAACTCCAATGAGCAGGACAGGGGCTTTCAGGCTTTTAAGCTGGTTCAGCGATTCGTTCAGCGTTTTATGATCGTATAGAAAATATCCGCTTTTTTCATTTGAACTCTGCCTGATCAGATCGTCAGCCATATAAACGAGGGAGGAGCCTTCACGTTCAAGATAGGAGGGCAGCAATGCCAGGACAACATATTGTTTGATGTCTCCGTAGAATAGTTTGAACGCAGTTCTGAAACTCTGAATGTAAATGCGGATATCGCTTACAGAATGCCTGCTTTGGGCCATTCCGGTGGTGCCTGAGCTCCTGAATATTTCTTCCGCCTGTCTGTTTCCGCAGATGATATCATGGGTTTTAAAGAATTCTATAGGCAGGTAAGGAATGTCTTTAACTTTGTTTATATCTTCTTCTTTTAGCCCCAGGTTCTTAACAAATTCAGAATATACAAGGCAGTTCCGAACCTGATACCGGAAAATATCCAGGGCCAGATTTTCAAATTCCCCGGAATTTTGAATAGAAAAGATTCTGTCGGTATCAGCAAAGGGCACTTACAAAGATACAGATTGAGGAATTAATTCTCTTTCAGTTTTTTTTCGGGTCTGTTCAGTGCTTCTCTTGAATAAACACCGGCCAAAGCCGAAAACGCTCCTGCCAGTCCGCCAATTGTTCCACTGATAAGCAGGGTAATTATCCAGTTTATGGATGTTTCGGGGAGGCCTAACATAGCGCCCACCCGGTTCGCAAGAATGTTCTCATTGGGCAGAGTATGGAAAAGCGCCGCAATGATCCATAAGGCAAAAATGGCAAAAAAGCCCGAGCCAAATGCATGATTGCCATTACGTGCTTTCCAGAAAGATAATCCGAATGCTACAGGGGCTATGATCCACCAGGGTAAAAAGAGCTGTAAGATTCCGCAAACAACAGCAATGAGAATAAATAATAACATGATCAAAAATTTAAGTTTTAAAATTTGGAAGTTAAAAAGCGGGAAATAAATTCAGCCCTATTTCATATTGATTTTCCAGGAGGCAATGATCCGTTTAGAATTCTCGTCTTTAGATTTAAGATAAACAAGCTCATTCAGTTTCCCCTGCGTCCAGGTATCAATCATGTCATCGTAATAATGACTTCCCGGATTTCCTGATTCCCCTCCGGGAAATACCCCGTATGCCTTTATATCCTTCCCCAGGGCGACTATCATTCTCCATGATGGCCCGTTAGTCTCGTTCATGGCATTGATCGCCGTTTTTGATCCCCCATTATTTAAGAATTTTGAGCCGAAACCGGCTACTTTAGCCAAATGAGGAACATAGGAATGCTTTACATTAGCCCAGGCCCATTCCTGGTCAATAGGACCGTATTTTCGTTCCAGACTGTCGGTTGCAAACTTAAAGGCTGCATTCACCAGGTCATAACGGGTTTCTTTTTTAGCTGTATGAACGTTGTCATACCAGGGCGAATCAGGTTCTTTCAGGAGGAGCTGTACATTCCGATCCCGTGAAGGAAAACGCATCGGAGTTTTCGGATCGCCAAGCTCATCCTCCCAAATGAGCTGAGCCAGGCTTTTATGCCAGATCTCAAAAATGCTTGCTCCGATCTCATCCCTGTTAAAGAACTTGTTCCAGTTGCTTACTATGTTAAAGGCTTCCTTCTGACTGGCATTTAAATTTTCTGTATTTACCAGACTAACCAGCGTAGATAATATATTTTCAGCCAGAATACTGTAATTATCATTCTGCATATTTCTCAGGCTGTCTACATTTGCCTGGGTCATTACCGTAAGCCGCTTGTTGATTCGCTGTGCGCGTTCGTAGGAATTAAACTCCCAGTTGATATAATAGGGATAAGTCTGGTCGGTAGGGGATTGATTGGCTGAGCTTACAAAGTTACGCGGAGGGTTCTTTACAGTTGGATTCTGTTCTGCAGGTATGCGTCCCTGCCAGTCGTTTGCCGGATCAGTACCATCGAGGAGAAACTTGCCCTGGTTAGGATATTTAAGCGGAAAATATCCATTGGAGGTTATAGCAATATCATTTTCTGTACTGGCAAAGACAAAGTTTTGAGCAGGGGCAGAATAATGGATCAGGGCATTCCGGTAATCTGTATAATTGCGGGCCCGGTTGAGCATATAAAATGTGCGGGTATCATTGGAGCCGTCATGGGCAGTCCAGCGCAGAGCATGTCCGGTTGGAACATTATTAGCCTTGGCAAAAGCTGCGGGCCGCTGCTCCTCCGTATAAACCACCGGGCCGTGATGGGTATAGTAAACAGTGTCTGTCAGGGTTTCGCCGCCATTTACTCCAATGGTCTCAATTCTTAGTTTTACCGGGTTCCATTTATTATTATACCAGTATTCTTTTTTAGAATCATCTTTGAATTTTATAGTATACCAGTCAAGCACATCGGCGCCCACATTGGTAACACCCCAGGCCACATCCTTATTAAAACCGATAATTATCCCGGGTGCACCCGGGATGGAAACTCCGCAGGTATTCATGTCATCAGAGCTTAACTGGATCTGGTACCATATTGCAGGCAAAGTGAGATCCAGGTGTGGATCGTTTGCCAGGAGAGGAAATCCGCTTGCCGATTTGGCACCTGAAACTGCCCAGTTATTGCTTCCTATTCCCTCTTCGATTTCCCGGGTTTTAACCTGATAGGCAATCTTACTTTCTTTACTTACCGGAGCTTCAGGGATCTTTAGAGCTTTAAAATCCCATTTAGTTCCTTCAGGGATTATAGGATTCTCCCGGAAAGGATAATCAGGGAACAGGTTCTTTGTGATCTCCGGACCATATTTATTTAAAATATTAGTCATGTAGAACTCATTGGAACCACCTGCCAGGGTTGCAGACATTAGTTTTAAAAGCAATGCCGAATTAAGTGGCTTCCAGTCTTCCGGCGCATAATTCAGGAGTTTAAATTCAACAGGATAGTCTCCCGGACTTAAAGAATGAATATAGGCATTTACCCCCGCGGTATAGGCATCCATGGTTTCTTTTATCTGGGGATCCTGAAGCATTACCTTCACCATATTCTCAGCGCCGTAAGCCATGCCCATCCTGCGCTGATAGCGGTCAAGCTCTATGGCTTTCGGACCTACCACTTCCGAAAGCCGCCCGGATGCGAATCTTGTCTGGAAATCCATCTGCCATAAGCGGTCTTTGGCGGTAATATAGCCCTGGGCAAAATACAGGTCGTAATTATTTTGAGCAAAAATATGAGGGATCATCTGATCATCAAACCTGATTTCAACGCCTGCTTTAAGTCCTTTTATATTGAAATCCTTTTCAGCATCAGGATTTTTGGATTCAGCATTCTTCCAGAATCCCTGGAAGGGATCAAGAAATTTAGCTAATGGAGGTATATCCCCGAATTTTGTATTCAATACAATGATTAAGGTCAATGCTGTAAGGAATGAAATTACGGCTTTAATAATTTTCATGAGAAGGTTATAAACTTTAAATATGTTAAAAATTAATAGTATTTCAAATTTGCCCGGGCCGGTAAAGAGGAAGACTGAAAATAGATTATGCCAACATAATACAGGAATTAAATTTCGTTAAAGTAATTAAAATATAGTTCGTGTTAATGCGGGATTTTTCCTGTAAATTTTTAATTCCAGAAGTTTCTCAAAATAAATTAATGGTTCAATTATTTCAATCTAATACTATTTAAGTGATAAATTTACTATGCAAGCATAAAATATTTTAATTCTTTTGTAGGAATTGAAATATTGCACTATGTTTATAAATACAATAATAAATTAACCTAAACTAATAAGCGTATTATGAAAAGAATCTTTACCCGGCTTGCCTGTGTTTTGGTTTTACTTTCTCTCACATTTCAAATGGTATTTGCTCAAAGTACTACCGTTTCAGGAACTGTTACAGATAATTTAACTAAGGAAACTCTGGCGGGTGTCACCGTCACGGTTAAGGGCAGAACAATTGGTACCTCAACAAATGCAAATGGTCAGTTTACACTGACTACTACGGAAAGCACACCTTTTACAATTGTTATTACGTACCTGGGTTATAAAACCATTGAACAGGTTATTAACGCTTCAGTTAGCGATTTTCAGATTTCAATGGAATCTCAATCTATTTTAGGCCAGGAAGTGGTTATTGCAGCTTCACGTACACCGGAGCGTATTCTTGAGTCTCCTGTTTCTATTGAGCGTTTGGGATCTGCTGCAATTCGTGAAGCAGCTGCACCCTCTTTCTACGATGCGCTGAACAACCTGAAAGGAGTTGAAATGAGTGCACAAAGTTTAACTTTCAAATCAGTCAACACACGTGGTTTTAATGCGAATGGAAACACCCGTTTTAACCAATACATTGATGGGATGGATAACCAGGCTCCGGGGTTGAATTTCTCTGTGGGAAATATAATTGGTATTTCTGAGCTTGACCTTGACAATGTTGAGCTTCTGCCCGGCGCTTCCTCAGCCTTATATGGTGCCGGCGGAATAAACGGTACAATGCTGATGACTTCTAAGAGCCCGTACACATCACAGGGAATCAGCTTCCAGTTGAAAACAGGCTTTAATCATGTGAATGATCCATTACAGGGAACCGAGCCTTTCGAAGAGGCAGGTTTAAGGTATGCAAAGGCATGGAATAAGTTCGCATTTAAAACCAATGTATCGTTCCTGCAGGCTAAAGACTGGCAGGGAGGCAATTTTACCAATTTCGACCGTACTTCACGTACATTTAAGAATGGAGACAGAAGCACTGACCCCAATTATGACGGTATTAACGTTTATGGGGATGAGGTGAATTCAAACATGCGTAATGTGGCCAATTCGGTTCAATCGGCAACGAATGCAGGAATAGCAGCAGCAACCGGCGGTGCAATTCCTAATATTGTAGGAATGATGAATGCCTCTTTGCCTGTAAATGCAACTCCTGCACAAATTGGGGCATTTCTTGGTAATTTTCCAGCCGCTTTGCGTCCAACCATCCAGAACCTGATACCGTTTAATATTGGCCTGAGAGCAGGTCTTATCCCGGATCAGGCTGTTTCCAGAACAGGTTATATGGAAAAGTATCTTGTTGATTATGATACCAAATCATTTAAATCATCTACTTCTTTTCATTATAAGCTCAGCGACAAGGTCGAAGCTATTGCCCAGGCAAACTGGGGTTCCGGTACATCTGTATATACCGGTTCAGACCGCTATTCATTGCGTAATTTCAGCATCGGCCAGTATAAACTGGAACTGAAAGGTCAGGACTTTATGCTGCGCGGTTATACTACTCAGGAGCGTTCCGGAGATTCGTATATATCATCCATCCTGGGAAGCTATATAAATGAAGCATCCAAGGCCTCAACAACCTGGTTTCCGCAATATGTAGGTAATTACGTGGGAGCACGTGCTGCCGGTGCTCCGGATGCACAGGCCCATACACTTGCCCGTGCAGCTGCAGATCAGGGTCGTTTTGTTCCTGGCAGCACTCAGTTCGAAACCGTTAAGGATAAGATCATGAATACCACTATAAGCGCAGGATTGGGAGCAAAGTTTGATGATAAAACCAATCTATGGCATTATGAAGGTATGTACAACTTCAGCAATGCACTTAAGGATGCATTTGAACTCCAGGTGGGAGGATCCTACCGTATCTACGACCTGAATTCAGGAGGTACCATTTTTGATGATCTTAACCGTGAGATTGATATCAACGAATATGGTGGTTTCGTACAGGTAGGTAAGAAAATTGCCGAGCAGTTCAAACTTACCTTCTCGGGCAGATACGATAAAAGCACTAATTTTGACGGACGTTTTACTCCAAGGATAACAGGTGTGTATACTGTTGCTCCAAATAACAATATCCGTCTTTCATATCAGACAGGCTACCGTAACCCGACAACTCAGAATCAATATATTGATCTTTCCGTTGGAGGAGGTACCACAAGGCTGATCGGAGGTATTCCGGCTGGTATCCAGAAGTATAATCTATATACCAACAAGCCGTTTACCGATGTAAGCTATAGAAATTTCCTTGCTTCCGCTTCGGCAGGAGCACCTAACCCAACTTTGCTCAAAACCTATTCCTTTGATCCGGAGGGTGTAAAACCTGAAAGCGTTCAGGCTTATGAAGTTGGTTACAGGGGGCTTTTAGGGAGCAATTTCCTGATTGATACTTATGGATACTTCAACAAGTATAAGGACTTCATCACTGCTGTGGAGGTATATCAGCAAAATGCATCTTCCTTTACTAAATTCGGTGTTCCGGTGAATGCCGAAGGGGAAGTTTCTTCATACGGCGCAGCATTGGGAATGGACTATCTGCTTGGAGATTTCAATCTGAGCGGAAATCTTTCCTACAATGAGATCGGTGATATCCCGGCGACGTATGTGAATGATTTCAATACGCCGAAAATCCGCTATAACCTGGGATTAGGTAACCGCAACGTGGTAAAGAACGTAGGATTTAATGTTTCTTACCGCTGGCAGGATTCCTTCTACTGGACATCCTCATTTGCTTCAGGCGATGTTCCGGCATTCGGAACTGTGGATGCTCAGATTAATCTGAAGATCCCTTCTGTTAAAAGCATGATTAAAATTGGAGCCTCAGACATCTTCAATAAATATTATGTGACCTCGTATGGCAACCCTCAAATGGGCGGTATGTATTATGTAGGGTTTACATTTATCCAGTAAGCTCAATGCAGATCCGGAAAATTGCCGGATTGGAAAAGCAGAATAAATTTAAGTCCCGTTCCAGGTCACTGGGACGGGACTTATTTATTGATCCCCTTATTATTAATCAATTTTTATTTCTAACTATGTGCTTGAAATAAATATTGGCGGTGTATAATCAGTTATAAGTCAATAAAGCGTTATAAGTGTGGATCCTGATATCCTGAAAAAGGCGGATCCTTAATAATAGAATTTAATATGGAAGTTAGTAAAGACCAGTTAACAGATGCGTTGACTATCAAGGATCTGGAGGATGATCTGCAGCACATAAATAACCCGGTCGTGGGGCTTGAGCCCATCGTTAAAAAATATCTTTCTGCAGTAAAAGAATATGTTCAGGAAAACAATAACTTTTATTTCACTGATGGAGATTCAAAGGTCGAGGTAAGGGTAGTAAGTGATGAGATCATCAGGATAAGGCTCGCTCCCCAGGGAGTGTTCCTGGAAGAATTCTCTTATGCAGTAGAAAAGACCATGAACTCTGCCAGCGTATTTAAGCTTCAGGAAACTGATGAGGAATACCGGGTGGAAACGAATGTTGTATCCTGCATCATCAATAAAAGCACTTTCCTGATCTCCTTTAAGGATAACAGCGGAAAGCTGATCAATGAGGATCTGAAACCCATGCACTGGGAAGAGAACTTTGACTTTGGCGGATATTATGTGTATGCTACAAAAAAATGCCAGCCCGGAGAAAGTTTTTTTGGACTCGGCGATAAGTCAAGTGATCTGAACCTTCGCGGAAAGCGTTACCTCAACTGGAATACGGATGCGTATTCTTTTGACAAAGGACAGGATCCGCTTTACAGAACTATTCCATTCTATATGGGAGTAAGCGAGGGGATCAGTTACGGCATATTCTTCGATAATACCTTTAAAAGTCATTTTGATTTCGCACAGGAGGAAGAGGAGAAAACCAGTTTCTGGGCAGACGGCGGAGAATTGCAGTACTATTATATTCACGGTCCGCATATGATGGATGTGGTGAAACGTTATCATACTTTGACCGGTACTCATCAGATGCCTGCAAAATGGACCCTTGGGTTTCATCAATGCCGCTGGAGCTATTATCCGGAAAGCAAGGTAAAGGATATAGCCTTAAACTTTCGTGAGCGAAAAATCCCATGTGATGCGATCTATCTGGATATCGATTATATGGATGGTTACCGCTGTTTTACATGGAATAAAAAGCATTTCCCGGAACCTGCCAGAATGATCAAGGAATTGGCCGATGATGGGTTCAAAACAGTTGTTATTATCGACCCAGGTATTCGTGTTGATGAAAATTACCAGGTGTTTAAGGAGGGGAAGCAGAATAATTATTTCTGCCGACGCTGCGATGATTATTTTATGGAAGGGCATGTATGGCCTGGCCGTTGCCAGTTTCCTGATTTCACCAATCCAAAGGTAAGGGAATGGTGGGGTGGATTATTCCGGGATCTTGTGGATGCCGGTGTTGCCGGGGTGTGGAATGATATGAATGAGCCGGCAGTGTTCGGCTCGGGAACTTTTCCGGATGATGTAAGGCATAATTACGACGGTTTCCATGGATCACACCGAAAAGCACATAATGTGTACGGAATGCAGATGGTAAGGGCCACCTATGATGGTTTAAAGAAGATTCAAAAAAATAAGAGGCCATTTACCATTACCCGCGCAGGTTATGCCGGGGTACAGCGCTATGCATCAGTCTGGACCGGGGATAATGTGGCTAGCTGGGAACATCTAAGGATAGGGATCGTTCAATGCCAGCGTTTATCCATGTCGGGTATTTCTTTTTGCGGTACTGATATCGGCGGGTTCAGCGGTGAGCCGGATGCCGAATTGTTTACCCGCTGGATACAGATGGGCGTATTCTCTCCTTTCATGCGGGCGCATTCTGCAGGTGATACTTCCGAGCGTGAGCCCTGGAGTTTTGGACCAGAATATGAAGCTATCAACCGTAAGTTTATTGAATTGCGGTATCGCTTGTTACCCTATATTTATTCTGCTTTCTGGGAACATCACAAGCATAATTTCCCGATTTTGAGGCCTCTGGTTATGCAGGAACAGGAAAATTCCTTAACCCATCATATTCAGGACGTATTTACCTTCGGTGATAAAATTCTGGTTGCTCCGGTTACTGAACCCGGCGCCATTACAAAAAACGTATACCTGCCTGCAGGGAACTGGTATAATTACTGGACTCATGAGATGCTGAAAGGCGCTGAAGCCCATATGGTGGATGCACCTATAGATTCCATGCCGATATTTGTCAAGGCAGGCTCGGTTATACCGGAATCGCCCCTGATGCAATATGTAGGTGAATTCGAAGTGGATGAATTGATGTTCCAGGTTTATTATTCCGATTATGAAGTGAACTCGTTTTACTTCGAGGATCATGATGATACCTTCGCATATGAACAGAATATTTATATGGAGAAAAAGTATGTAGTGAATGGGGATGCGGGCTCAATGACGATCGCACAATCGATAGAAGGGCTGTTCACACCGCGCTACGAAACGTATGACCTGAAGATAATTGGCCTTCCCTTTATCCCGGCGAAAGTATTGATCGATGGCAATGAATATACAGGTGATCTTAGTTTTGACGATCTCCGCAGAGTCAGGGTCAGATCGAATAAGAATTTTAAAAGGATAGAAATTCTGGCTGAACCTGCTGCTTAAGAAGCTGTTTTGATTTCAGGAAATTTAAATCAGGTTAATATAACAGTATGGCAAAAAAAGATTCCTCTTTATCAGGTCCGGCATCTTTAGAAAGAAGCTGGTACTCGCGATTTTCTGAATTTGATATCAGTCTTTTCAGATCTGGTAAGCATTATAAATTATATGAGAAATTCGGTTCGCATGTAATTGATAATGAAGGGGTAAAAGGAACATATTTTGCTGTATGGGCTCCAAATGCCCGGGCAGTCTCTGTAGAAGGGAACTTTAACGGATGGAATCAGCACTCCCATCCAATGCAGGTGCGCTGGGATGAATCAGGAATATGGGAATTGTTTATTCCTGGTGTAAGTACGGGCGAGGTTTATAAGTATTTCATAAAGTCTAATTCGGGGGAGACCCTTGAGAAGGCTGATCCTTTTGCCCTGAGATGGGAAGAGCCGCCATCCACTGCCTCAATTGTATGGGACACCTGGTATGAATGGGAGGATACTTCCTGGATGAAGTCGCGTTATGAAATAAATGCCCTGAATAAGCCAATGTCGGTTTACGAAATGCATTTTGGATCATGGGCAAGAAGTCTCGAATCTCCGGAAGAATTTTTAAGCTATCGTACGATGGCTGGTCTTCTTATTCCCTATCTGAAGGAAACAGGGTTTACCCATGTTGAATTCCTGCCTTTAATGGAGCATCCTTATTATCCCTCATGGGGATATCAGATCACGGGATACTTTGCAGCAAGCTCCCGGTACGGAACACCTCAGGATTTAATGTACCTGATCGACCAGCTTCATGAAAACGGCATCGGTGTTATCCTGGATTGGGTTCCCTCTCATTTTCCCGGCGATGAACATGGTTTATACCGTTTTGACGGTACGCATCTGTACGAGCATGAGGATATGAGGAAAGGGTTTCACCCGGACTGGAAATCCTATATATTTAATTACGGAAGAAATGAGGTCAAATCCTTCCTGATCAGTAATGCCATTTTCTGGCTTGAACGTTATCATGCAGATGGATTACGCGTGGATGCTGTAGCCTCCATGTTATACCTCGATTATTCCCGGAAAGCAGGGGAATGGCTTCCCAATGAGGCGGGGGGAAGGGAAAATCTTGAAGCCATCAGTTTTCTGAAAGAGTTTAACGAAGCTGTCTATTCCAGCTTTCCGGATGTTCAGACCATTGCTGAGGAGTCTACTGCTTTTGTTGGTGTAAGCCGGCCTACCTATCAGGGCGGACTTGGATTCGGTATGAAATGGATGATGGGATGGATGCATGATACCCTCGATTATTTCGGAAAAGATCCGGTCCACCGTAAATACAATCATGAAAAGATAACTTTCAGTACGGTTTACGCCTTTACGGAGAACTTTATGCTGCCCTTTTCGCACGATGAAGTGGTTCACGGCAAAGGTTCTTTGTTAGCCCGGATGCCGGGCGATGAGTGGCAGAAATTTGCCAACCTTCGTTTACTTTATTTATATATGTTCACACATCCGGGGACGAAATGCCTTTTTATGGGCAATGAGATCGGGCAGGTTTCTGAATGGAACTTCGACCGGTCACTCGACTGGCATTTGCTTGAGCATGCACCTCATTTAGGTATCAGGGAGACTGTAACAGCATTGAATACTTTATACCGGTCTGAGCCCGCATTATATGAGAAGAGTTTTGAGAGCGGGGGATTTGAATGGATTGAGGGCGGCGATGCGGAGAATTCGGTACTGGTTTATTCCCGCAAAGGAAATGATTCCGCAAATGAGCTTGTGGTAGCTTTGAATATGACGCCTGTACCAAGGAAGGCATGGCGTATCGGACTTCCATCAGCGGGTCAGTGGCAGATTATCCTGAATTCTGATGATAAGCAATTTTATGGCAGTAATATGGTTGAAGATCTGCTGATTGCTTCTGAAAATGTAGAATGGCATGGAAAACCTCAGTCGGGTCGGTTGACCCTTCCGCCTTTAGGGGGTTTGGTTTTGAAGAGGGTACAGGATTAGTGCAGAGTCGAACATATTATACCCTTTCAGGGCATCATTCAGCCCATGAACTGATTGATATCAGCGCTATTTCTTTCAATGCCAGATAAATAAGGGAATTATTGCCATAATCGTATTTTCTTTGTATATTCAGGATACATCTATTTCCACACTTCAGAAGATCTTACCGTATACCTTATACCGACCATACAGCGTCCTATAGGGACCTTATAGCGATATTCCCATAGCTGACATATAGCTGACATATAGCTGACACATAGCTTATAAGCATGTGCCGGTGAGGGCAAGATCAGTACTCCAATATTTAACAGCTGAATTTTAAGAAGACATCAGGGTTTGGAGCGTGGAGAGGGAAAAAACAGATTGCGGCTTATGAGTTTCTGCTTAACCGCTTAAAGCTGGTTTGTATTAGTTTTAAGGGTTACCGTTTACCTGATACTGATTACCTGTTAATGTATCCATAACTTTCATAACCTCCAGGGCATCGGCTGCGGAGCATGGATTTGGGCCTTTATCCAGAAAGTAGTTAACCACCTGTTCAATCATAGGCTGCTGAACATGGGGCAGATGGTCAAAAATCATTTCGCTGATCCTTCCACCGGATTCCAATTCACAACTGTTTCCGAAAATTGAAAAACGGAGGGTGCCCCGGGAGCCGGTTATTTCACAGATCTCTGTTGCATCTTCAGGAGAGGCATTGAAATTCCATTCCCCTTTGAATTTAATCCCATTTTTGAAAATAATTTCACCCCGTACAAGGTCATCGGCATTATAATTACCGCCCGTGTTTGAAGAATTGCCGCTTACTTTTTGAGGCTTTCCGAAAAAATAGACCATCAGATCCAGCTGGTGGGGTGCAAGGTCATGAAATAATCCTCCTCCGGAAATTTCAGGATCTACCCGCCAGGTGTTCTCCACTCCGGGTTGGTATGCTTCCCGGTGAATGATTTCAGCTGAAAGTATGTCACCTATTAACCCCTCCCTGATTATTCTTCTAAGTTCTGTGAATTTTGGCTGGGCCCTGCGGTAATGGGCAATACTTAGTTTACAGGAACTTGCTTCAGCAGCTTTTAACATCCGCAGACATCCCGCTGCATTGAGGGCCATGGGCTTTTCAACATACACAGGCTTCCCTGCCTGAAAGGAGGCAAGCGCGTATTCCTCATGAAATGCCGGGGGCGTTGCTATATAGATCGCATTAACTTCTTGATCATTGATCATGTTATGAGCATCATGATACCATCTTTTCACATGATGTCTTTTTGAATAATCAGCAGCTTTTTCAGCATCCCTGCGCATTACAGCAGTTAAGTTAGAATGCGGAACAAGATTAAATGCCGGCCCGCTCTTGATTTCCGTTACATTTCCACATCCGATTATCCCCCAGTTGATTTGTTCCATTATATTAATTTGACTATGCGAATATAGCATTGCTATTTTTAAAGGCATAAAAAACCCTGCTCCGTAGTAGAGCAGGGTCTGGTTAGTAAAAATAGTATCAGGAGGAAATATTACTTAACTGTACCAATATGCTGAACAAGGTCAATTAACTTATTTGAATATCCCCATTCGTTATCATACCAGGCGACAACTTTCACAAAATTATCATTCAGAGCAATACCTGCCTGGGCATCGAAAATGGAAGTGCGTGCATCTCCGAGGAAATCAGTGGAAACCACATCATCTTCGGTATATCCTAGAATTCCTTTAAGTTCGCCTTCAGAAGCATCCTTCATAGCTTTTTTAATCTCTTCATAGGTGGCTTTTTTGTCCAGGCGAACTGTAAGATCCACAACAGATACGTCAGCAACCGGAACCCGGAAAGACATACCGGTAAGTTTACCTTTCAGGTCAGGAATAACAAGTGTTACTGCTTTTGCCGCTCCTGTTGATGAAGGGATGATGTTCTGATAAGCCCCGCGGCCGCCGCGCCAATCCTTTGCGGATGGTCCGTCGACTGTTTTCTGTGTTGCTGTAACGGCATGAACGGTAGTCATTAAACCTTCAAGAATACCGAAATTATCATGTAATACCTTCGCTAATGGCGCCAGGCAATTGGTTGTACATGAAGCATTTGAAACGATAGACTGATCAGCTTTTAAATCCTTATGATTAACTCCCATTACAAATGTTGGCGTATCATCCTTGGCCGGGGCAGAAAGTACTACTTTTTTTGCACCAGCATCGATATGCTTCTGAGCATCAGTCTGGGTCAGGAATAAACCCGTGGACTCGATGATTACTTCAGCGCCCACTTCATTCCATTTTAAATTTGACGGATCTTTTTCGGCTGTAACACGGATAGTTTTTCCGTTAACAACCAAATGGCCATCTTTAACTTCAACAGTGCCTTTGAACTGGCCGTGTGTGGAGTCATATTTTAGCATATAGGCCATGTAATCTGGTTCAACCAGGTCGTTGATACCAACAACTTCAATTCCTTCACGCTCAATTGCAGCTCTGAAGGCCAGGCGGCCTATACGACCAAATCCGTTAATTCCAATTTTCATCTTTTATTAATTTTTGTTAGAGTAATATTTTAATAAATTATAGATCGGCTCTTTAATCACCGAAGTTATTTGCAGCCCGTTTTTATTTGCAGTTTCTTCCAGATAATCCTGAAAGCCCGAAGCTACTGTACCCACCATATGCACCGGAGCCGAAGGGTATTGTGCCTTAAGCGGAATGATATAGGTCTTGAAAAATCTGTCAAAGCCGTCCATTACAAGGTTCTTAACAAAGGTATCATTTTTGTTTTCCATCAGAAAATCAGCAAATGAGCTTAGAAACAAAGCAGGTTGAGGCTGACGGTAAACCTTATCCAGGATCTGGGTTCTGTCGAAGTCAAATGCCTTTATAAATTTCCGGGCAAATTCAGCAGGGAGCTCTTCATTCAAGTACAATTTGAGCAGGCGTTTACCCAGCCAGTTTGAAGAACCCTCATCTCCAAGAATATACCCAAGGCCATAATTATTGTTGATGATCTTTTTGCCGTCAAAATAAGCTGCATTTGAACCGCTACCCATAATTCCTAAAATACCCTGCTCATCGCCGCAGGCTGCCAGAGCAGCTGCTTTAAGGTCGTGGTCTACCACCACACGGCTATATCTGAAGAATGAACTTAATGCCTTGGTAACAATATCCTGGCGTTCCTTTGAAGATGCTCCTGCACCAAAAAAGTAGACCCACTTAATCTTTTCAGCGTTATTTATTAAATCAACGTTTTTATTCAGAAAATGTGTGATATAACTTTCGTCATTAAAAAAGGGATTGATGCCCGGGGTTTTGAAATCTGCAATGATCTTACCTTTTTCAGCCAGTTTCCAATCTGCGTGTCTTGAACCACTATATACTACCGCAATCATACTTATATCGATAAAACAGTTACCATCTCTAAAAGGTCATCCTCCAATTTGAACTGTGCAATGTTCAATGCCTCTTCAAGAGGGGTGAGAACAATTGAATTGCCTCTTAAACCCACCATCTGCCGGCTTTTTCCTCTCAATAATTCTTTTACCGCTGCGTACCCTAAACGGCTTGCCAGGACCCGGTCAAAACTACTGGGGCTGCCTCCCCGCTGCAAGTGTCCTAATATAGTGACTTTGCTGTCGTAAAAATCGAATTTTTCTTTAACACATTGAGCAACATGGTAGGCACCTCCATTTTTATCACCTTCCGCTACAATAACAATACTTGATGTTTTTTTATTGTACGCATCGGTTGAAAGCTTGTCAATCAATTCATCTATGGCGGTTTCCTTTTCAGGAAGAAGTACAGCTTCTGCACCCCCGGCGATGCCGGACCTTAAAGCGATACAGCCCGAATCACGACCCATAACTTCAATGAAAAACAAGCGGTTATGGGATGCTGCCGTATCACGGATCTTATCAATGGCCTCAATCACCGTATTGGTTGCCGTATCAAATCCAATAGTAAAATCAGATCCATAAAGGTCATTGTCTATAGTTCCGGGAATACAAAGAACAGGGAGGTTGTATCTTTTGGATAATCTTTCAGCACCGCGGGCAGTGCCATCACCCCCAATTGCAACAAGTGCATCAATTCCATATTCCCTTAAGTTCTCATATGCTTTTTTTGTGCCCTCTTCAGTCATAAAGTCAGTGCACCGGGCAGTTTTTAAAATCGTGCCTCCGAGGTGGATGATATTGCCTACTGAACGGCTGTCCATATCCCAGAAATCACTTTCCAACATGCCCTGGTATCCTCTTCGTATGCCGACTACTCCGATGCCCTTATATATCGCAGTTCGTACCACTGCACGGATACAGGCATTCATCCCCGGGGCATCACCTCCGGACGTAAAAACTGCTATTTTTTTTATTTCAGACAATACTCTGTATCAACAATATATCTACGAATATACTGTGTATTTATTACACTAAGTAATTTTTGCGATAATTTTTTCTCCCTCTTGCGTTTAATCCTTATATATTTATTCTTTATCCTTATATATTTAATTTTTATTTAGAGCTGTGGAATTATTCCTGCCAAAATTCAATTCTGTATTTTCAATTGACTGCGTAATTTTCGGTTTCGATGAAGGAGAGCTTAAAATACTCCTCATTGAGCGAAATGAAGACCCATTTAAAGATTGGTGGGCACTCCCTGGTTATCTGGTTGGCCAGGATGAGAGCATAGATAATGCCGCAGAACGCATATTATATGAACTTACCGGCCTGAGAGATATTTACATGGATCAGTTTTATACTTTTGGTGATGTCGGCCGTCATCCCCAGGGGAGGGTAATAACTGTAGCTTATTACGCTATGATCCGGTTAAATGGCACCAAGGATCTTAAACCTGTTACTAATTTTGCCCGTAAGGCGGTCTGGATACCTATCAATGATCTGCCTAAACTCGCATTCGATCATAGTGAGATTTTTTCGCGGGGTTTTGAAAAGATCAGGAATAAGATAAGTTACCAGCCAATCGCATTTGAACTCCTTCCTGAAAAATTTACTCTTACCCAGCTGCAGCATTTATATGAAGTTATTTTAAATAAAAAACTGGATAAAAGGAACTTCCGGAAAAAAATGCTGAATTATGGGATACTCAAAGAACTGGATGAAAAACAGAAAGGGGTTTCATACAGGGCAGCTAAACTGTATAAATTTGACAAAAGAAAATATGCCAGGTTATTTCAGAAGGAACTCACCTTCGGGAAATAGATTTGATTTGCTGCCTCCGGGGAGTTTTTAGCTGTTATCAGTATTAAAGTTTAGTTCTTTTAAGAAGAAATTATTTGATTACTAGTTAGTTTACCTATGAAATATATTTTATCTCTCGCTTTAGTAATATGCATGAGTTCCCAGTTATATGCACAGGGCTGCGTGGCAATTCGCAGTACGGGGGTTTGTACAATGGAACACCCCATGGGTGATTCAATTGCAAAGAACTGGCAAATGAATGCAGGATTTCGATATTTTAAATCATTCCGGCATTTCAGAGGTAAGGAGGAACAAAAGGATCGCCTGATCAAACAGACAGAGGTCATCAACTGGCAGAATACCCTGGATCTTTCCCTGGTCAGACAATTTAACCGGCGATGGTCTGTAAGCATTGGATTACCAATGATCTATAATGACCGTTCCTCCTTGTATGAACATGGACGTACCGAACGTCATACATCGAGTGCAGCCAATATAGGGGATCTCCGTTTAACAGCTAATCGATGGATGTTAAATCCTGAAAAAGCCAAAAAAGGTGATGTCCAGTTAGGACTTGGTTTCAAACTCCCAACGGGAGCATATAAGGCCACCGATGATTTTTATAATGTTGGCCCTGAAGGAGCTTCCCAGTTAAGGCCGGTTGATCAGTCGATCCAGCCTGGGGATGGCGGGTTTGGTATCATTACCGAACTGAATGGAATCCTTAATTTTTCCAGTCGTTTCGGATCCTATGCCAACCTTTTTTACCTTGTTAATCCCCGGGAAACGAACGGAACACGAACCTATCGTGAAACCCTTTCGGCAACTTTGGCAAACGAAGCAATAATGAGCGTTCCAGATCAATATATGATCAGAATGGGAATAAATTATGATTTTGATCGCAAGCTTAAGAATTTGTCTCTGAATGCAGGGGGCCGGATGGAAGGGATTCCGGTGTATGATGTGGTAGGAGGAAGTCAGGGCTTCAGACGCCCCGGGTATGTTATTTCTGCAGAGCCCGGTTTGAGATACAGTTTTAATAAAATTAATTTAATTGCTTCTGTGCCAATTGCAGTCAGCCGTAACAGAACTCAGAGTGTTACAGACAAGGAAAATTCAATAATTCAGAACAAGTTTGTTAATGGTGATGCAGCATTTGCTGATCATTCATTGAACATAGCATTATCACGCAGGTTCTGATTCTGATGCTGCCGCGATAATCAATTTCCGAACATAAAGGGCTGAATTTTAACCTTAAATCTAAAATTTAAGCCAGTGAGCAGTTCACCGGCTTAAAGCTATTTGTTGGTTCTTGGTGCAAGCTCCACATGATATCTTACGAGATCATCTATTGGCGAGCGAATGATTTTACCTACCTCCATTCCATATTCAACAGCAGTTTCTTCAAGTACATTTCTGAAATTATATCCGACCGAGCCTATGCAGTTAAATGTATAGTCTTTGTAATTCGGATAATGGCTTACCAGGTTTTCGAAGAAATCGACAAAAGAGTCCTTTACAATTTTTCTTGAATATTCTGCATGGACATTATTGTCGTACACAAATTTGCTGAAACTGGCTAAAAAACGGTTTGCCAGAGGCTTAGTATATATATTGTCTGTTACTTCTTCCGGGGTTAATTTGTAAGTTTCCCAAAAACGTTCCCTTACTATTTCCGGCATATAACCACGTAAATAATCAGTTACTAGTTTTTTACCTATGTAACAGCCGCTTCCCTCATCTCCAAGGATATAAGCAGCAGAGTCGATATTAAGTGAAATATCTTTACCATCGTAAAGCCCTGTATTGGTTCCGGTTCCCAGAATTGCAGCAAATCCCTTATCCAGGCCGAGCAATGCCCGGGCAGCTGCCAGCAGATCATGACCGACATAAACACTGGCATTTTCAAATACAATGCCCATCGCATCAACTACTATCTTAACCTTATCTTCAGTAGAACAACCTGCTCCATAATAATTAACCTCTGTGATCTGATCCAGTTCAAGATCGGAAGGGAGTCCTTTATATAGAGACTCAACAATATAGTCGCTGCTAACAAAATATGGATTGTATCCTTCTGTATTAAAATAAATCTTTTGACCTGATTTATTCAATAAGCACCAATTGGTCTTAGTAGACCCTCCGTCTGCAATTATGATCATAGTTTATTATTCTTAATAAAATCTAAATGTATGAATTTATACTTATTGTTAAAATAACACTTCCTAAAATGAAAAAGTATCTATAAATAATTATCCGGAGGAACCGCTTTTTAATTTTGAATTGACTGTTGGATTGCATAATTTCTAAGAAAAATCAGGGTTTGTCATCAACTTTTGGTGTAATTATTGATCGGAATATTAACTCCGGAGAAAAAACGCGGAACCCGGAATAAGCGAAAAGATGGGAAAACACACATACGAAACCGGTATTATAGGCAATTGCGCATTTTTAGCTCATGTCCATAAAAATACCAATATTGAGTGGCTTTGCTGGCCTCGTTTTGATAGCACTTTTGTTTTCGGCGGCTTGCTGGATAAGGATAAAGGAGGTGAATTTTCTATTTTACCTGAAGGTGAATTTCAGTCGAAACAATATTATCTGGAAAACACAAATGTACTTTGTACAGAGATCACCGGTACTGAAGGATCTTACAGGATAACCGACTTTGCTCCGCGTTTTAATCAGTATGAGCGATATTTTAAGCCTTTAATGCTGGTCAGAAAAATTGAATTGCTGGAGGGTACGCCCCGTCTGCTGGTAAAATGCAGGCCGGTATATGATTATGGACTTAAAACACTCAAACCTTGCAGGGGAAGCAGTCACATCGATTATAAGGGAATTGATGAAGGCATCCGGTTAACTACTAATATTCCAATTAATTATATAATTGATGAACAGCTTTCTGTTCTTAATGAAACAAAATATCTGGTTTTAACATATGGTAATCCTCTGGAAGCCCCATTAGGACCTACAGTCGAGCATTTTTTAAGAGAGACTATTTCCTACTGGAGACTTTGGATAAAACACTCTTCTATTGCAGCATTTTACCAAAGAAATGTTATCCGATCTGCATTAACCCTAAAGATTCATCAGTATGAAGACACTGGTGCAATTATAGCCGCAAGTACCACAAGCCTTTCGGAATTCCCTGGAAGCGGTAGAAACTGGGATTACCGTTTTTGCTGGCTCAGGGATACTTATTATGTGATCACGGCACTAAATCATATTGGCCATTTCGAGGAAATGGAGCGGTATTTCAGCTATGTGTCGGATATTTCGTTTGCGGAAAAGGGACGTTTTCAGCCTCTATACGGGATTACCGGTGAAAAATTTCTTTACGAAAAAACCCTCGACCATCTTGAAGGATATTTGGGAAACAAACCGGTGAGGATTGGGAACCAGGCTTATGAACATATACAAAATGATATCTATGGGCAGGTACTTATTTCCCTGCTGCCCCTGTACATTGATCACAGGTTTATAGTTGCTGAAAGAAAAGATTCTGCCCGCTGGATTGCTTACCTTCTTTCCAAAGTAGAATTGACTATTGATGAAAGGGATGCAGGTATCTGGGAATTCCGGAACCTTGCAAATATTCATTGTTACAGTAATCTGTTTCAATGGGCTGGTTGTTCAGCTGCTGAGAAAATGGCATTGGCAATTGGTGATGATAAACTTATGCAGAAAGCCATTTCTTTAAAAAACCGTGCAGCTGTTCATATAGAGAACTGCTATGATCCCGCGCGGGAAGTATATACACATGCCGTTGGCAGTCCTCATCTGGATGCAAGTACACTTCAGCTGATAATGATGAATTATCTTAAGCCTGATTCTCCCCAGGCTAAAAATCACCTCCGGGCACTCGAGAAAGAATTAAAAACTCCCAATGGCCTGTTTTACCGCTACCTCCATTCGGATGACTTCGGAAAGCCTATGACAACCTTTCTGATCTGTGCCTTTTGGTATGTTGAAGCACTTGCGTGTGTGGGCCGGATTGATGATGCAATCCGGGAGTTCGAGAGTCTTCTTCAATATTCAAATCACCTGCTTTTATTTAGTGAGGATGTAGATGAGGAAACGGGGGGACAATGGGGTAATTTTCCACAGGCTTACAGCCATGTAGGTTTAATGAATGCGGCCTACCGTATTGCTATAAAGCTTGACAGCCCAGTCTTTTTATAGCTGAAAGGGCCCGGCAAAATTATAAAGCATTAGCTGTTGTAAGCCGGCCCAAAAAGCTTCTTACTTCATCCGTGTTCCTCAGATAGTATCGGGCGGCGGACATACCGCTTCCTACTTTAAAAGTGAAAGCGGTTTCGGGAAGTGATTTAAAAATATCCTCATCGGTATGATCATCTCCGACCGCCATTACAAAATCATATTCCTGACCATACATATGTAATAGTGCCGCTTTCCCTTTATTTATCTCTATATTTTTAATTTCAATCACCTTATTACCCGGTAAGAGCTGAAGCCCTTTGTCCCTGGTAAGGTATCCAAGGTTGTTTATTAACTCTGATGCTCTCAATTCGCCCAGGCCTTTGGTAGTTTTACGATAATGCCAAACCAGGGAAAAACTCTTTTCTTCAATAAAGGCTCCCGGTGTACGGTCAACATACATGTTCAATATTGGGAAAATATCAGACTTCCATTGATCATTTAAGCCGGGGACACTTTTCCATTGTTTTCCTTTACTTTTTTGCCAAACTCCGTGTTCGGCAATCAGATGAACCTTGCTATGCCCAAACCACTCCTCCATTTTCTGATAGTCGCGGCCGCTGATAAGTACAATTTCGTTTGCCGGATCTGAAGTGAGATCTTCCAAAAGTGAGTACAATAAATCATCTGGCATAGCCAAATCTATATCCGCATTGAAATCAACAAGGGTTCCATCATAATCAAGGAAAATTATCCTTCTGGAAGCATTTGAATACAGATCGGTAATTGTTTTGCCAATACTGAAATCCACATGCCTGGATTGCATGGAGTTCTGTAATTCTTTTACTTCCTTAAGCTTTTCCATAAAGATTTTCACCCAGTGAAAAATATTAAACCGTGCTACAAGCCCGCGCATTTGTTTCATACGGCTTTCCTGTTCTGTTAATGGCATATTTAATGCCCTGACCAAAGCCCGTGTAATTTCCCCGATGTTGTTAGGGTTAATAATCAGAGCATCAATAAGTTCCTTGGATGCCCCTGCCATTTCGCTGAGTATTAATACTCCGGTATTTTGAGTGCGGCTTGCTACAAATTCCTTACTCACCAGGTTCATTCCGTCACGCATAGGATTTACAAGGCCTATATCAGCCATATTATATAATGCAGAAAGCGTTTCTATTGGGAATGACCTGTAAAAATATAAAATAGGAGACCATCCCATCGTTCGGTAGTGGGCATTGATATTACCTGTTAGTTTGTCAATCCTGTCTTTCAGGTCCTTGTATTGCGGTACTGTATCTCTGGAGGGTACAACGATCATGTAGAGAACTATTTTCCCAATATATTCTGGATGCAGCTCCAATAAAAGCTCGAATGCCTTTAACCTTTGAAGAATTCCTTTACTGTAATCAAGACGGTCAACGCATAATATAACCTGCAAACCCTTGAAATTTTCCTTTAACTGTCTTATTTGTACCTGTACATTTTCATTCTCGGGAAGTCCTGCATATTTATGAAAATTAATCCCCATGGGAAAAGCTTCAGCCACGACAGGACGGTCTCCAACTGTAATCACATTTGAGGAGGAATTTAAAGGCAATAAGCGGGTTGCAGTATTGAGAAAATGTTGAACATCGTCGTAGGTATGAAAGCCCAACAGATCTGCCCCAATCATTCCTTCAAGAAGTTCAACTCTCCAGGGAATAATCCTGAACATTTCATATGAAGGGAAAGGGATGTGAAGAAAAAATCCTATCGATAAATCGGCCGCTTTAGCCCGGATCATTCCGGGTAACAGCAATAACTGGTAATCCTGGATCCATATAGTATCGCCCGCCTCGGCCACACTCAGGACAGCATCCCTGAATTTTTGATTGACGATCTGATAATGGTCCCAGTTGGATTGCTGATAATTGGTATATGTGGAGGCGTAATAATGAAATATCGGCCATAAGATATCATTTGAAAAACTCTCATAATATTCCGAAATGTTCTCCTGGGTTAAAAACACGGGAAGTAACTTCATCCCTTTAAGTTCCTGAGTGATCTTCTCCTGTTTTTTCCTTTGACCTACCTCAAGCCCGGGCCATCCTATCCAGATATTCTCTCCTTCTTGATATATGGAGCCAAGTCCGGTTGCCAAACCACCCTCGCTTGGAGAATATTTATATTCACCATTTTCCTCAGTAATTTTAATTGGAAGCCTGTTTGAAACTATAATTGTTTTCCTCACTTTATTCAAATTATTGTTTGTAATAAAACATGCATGAAGTCTTATATTTCTTGCAAAACAATTAATACTTTAAAATAGTTCGTAAAAGCTAATTTTACAGAAAATGCTGGCGGGCCTATTTAAATGATTGTAGAATTCGGGCCCTGAGTTGATAATATAATTAAAATAACCGAAAAGGAAGGAATAAAAGCAATTTTAATCATGGATGAGAATAAAATGACAGCTGACCTGCGCAGCGATACGGTGACCAAACCAACTCCCGGAATGCTGGAGGCAATGATGAATGCCCGGGTAGGAGATGATGTTTTTGGTGAAGATGAAACTGTAAATCAGCTGCAGGAAAAGATAGCCGAATTGTTTGGTATGGAAGACGCATTGTTTTGTCCTTCGGGAACCATGACCAACCAGATCGCTATTAAGTGTTTCACTAATCCGATGGACGAGGTGATCACCGATGAAACCGCCCATGTGTACCGTTATGAAGGGGGTGGGATCGCTTTTAATTCTCTGGCTTCGGTTCGTCTACTCTACGGTGACCGGGGCAGGCTGAATGCTGATCTGATAGAACCTCATATTAATCCGGATAATATTCATTACCCCAAAAGCAGCCTGGTGGTTTTGGAAAATACGGTGAACAGGGGAGGAGGAAGTTTTTATACCCTTGAACAAATAGAGCCTGTTTATCATTTATGCCGCTTAAAAAACCTCAGGCTTCATTTGGATGGAGCAAGGATCTTTAATGCTTTGGCTGAAACGGGCGATGACCCTAAAGAATATGGAAGGATGTTCGACGGGATTTCTGTCTGCCTTTCCAAAGGACTTGGAGCTCCTGTGGGCTCGGTGCTGCTTGGCAGTGTGGAAACCATTCAGAAGGCAAAACGAATTAGGAAAGTATTTGGCGGAGGATGGAGACAGGCCGGTTTTCTTGCAGCGGCGGGTATATATGCTCTGGATAATCATGTGGATCGTTTAAAAGATGATCACAGGCATGCCCAGATGCTCGGTGATGCTTTAGGATCCTGTTCATATGTTAAGAGCATAATGCCTGTGGATACTAATATTGTGATATTCGAACTTGATCAAAAGCATAATCCTGAAGCATTTGTTGAAAAGCTAAGTGACCATGGAGTAAAATGCAACACCTTTGGAAAGCAGATGATCCGGTTTGTAACCCATCTGGATATCACTGAAAGCATGGTCGGCCATACCATCGAGGTTTTAAACAAAATTCACTAACAGTTTCTGATTCAGTAAAGACAGTGCCGTCTTTTTATTAATTATTGCATAAATGGAAAAAATCCTTGTAGCTAATCGCGGTGAAATTGCCTTGCGTGTAATGCGTTCTGCCCGTGAGATGGGTATAAAAACAGTGGCGGTATTTTCTGAAGCAGACCGAAATGCCCTGCATGTAAGGTATGCGGATGAAGCTGTCTGCATTGGGCCCGCTGCCTCTTCAGAATCCTACCTTAGCGGGGATCGTATTATTGAGGCCTGCATAAGAACGGGCGCTCAGGGAATTCATCCCGGATATGGGTTTTTATCCGAAAATGCAGGTTTTGCGAGGATGGTTAAAGAGGCCGGACTTATCCTGATCGGTCCTTCGCCCGAAGCAATGGAGATCATGGGTAATAAGCTCTCTGCAAAGGCAGCAGCTTTAAAATTCAAAATTCCTATGGTCCCCGGAACCGAGGAAGCTGTAACAGATATTCAGGAAGCGCAAAGACGGGCTGTAGAAATAGGATTTCCTATACTGATAAAAGCCGCTGCCGGGGGTGGTGGCAAGGGGATGCGGATCGTTAACAGGGCTGAGGATTTTATTGAGCAGATGGATCTGGCTGTAAGTGAAGCCACCTCAGCTTTTGGGGATGGTTCGGTTTTTATTGAACGTTACGTATCCTCTCCACGGCATATAGAGATCCAGGTGCTGGGAGATACGCATGGAAATATCCTCCATCTGTTCGAAAGGGATTGCTCAGTGCAGAGAAGACATCAGAAGGTGATCGAAGAAGCCCCCTCTTTTGTACTGACACCTGAATTAAGGGAAAAGATGGGCAAAAGCGCAGTGAATGCAGCCCGCTCATGTAATTATACCGGTGCAGGCACCGTAGAGTTTATTCTGGACGAAAACCTGGATTTTTTCTTCCTTGAAATGAATACCCGCCTGCAGGTTGAACATCCGGTAACGGAAATGATCACTGGCATAGATCTGGTAAAGGAGCAGATCAGGATTGCCCGGGGGGAAGCTATCAGTTTCAAACAGGAAGATATCAAGATCAATGGACACGCTATTGAAGTAAGAGTTTATGCCGAAGACCCTGCTAATAATTTTCTTCCGGATATTGGCACTCTTCAAACCTACAGGACACCAAAAGGCCCTGGAGTTAGGGTAGATGATGGTTTCGAGGAAGGGATGGAGATCCCGATCTATTATGATCCGATGATCGCCAAACTTATAACCCATGGGAAAGATCGTACCGAAGCTATTGAGAGGATGATCCGGGCCATTGATGAGTACCATATCACGGGGATTGAAACAACCCTTGGTTTTGGCAGATTTGTCATGCAGCATCAGGCATTCATTTCAGGTGATTTCGATACACATTTTGTAGAGAAATATTTCCAGCCCGAAGATCTCCAGGAATACGATGCGGATGAGGCCATGATAGCTGCTATGATCGGAGCCGTATTTATGAAAAAGAAGGAATCCGGTGCATCATCGATCTTATCTGCAGGAAGAACCTCATGGGGTAAAAACAGAAAAGAATATTAATTTTCAATTTAGCATGTTTACAGGCATTATAGAAACCATAGGAAAGATAAGCAGTCTTCAAAAAGATCAGGGAAATATTCATTTTAATATTGAATCCTCAATTTCTCATGAACTAAAGATTGACCAGTCGGTAGCTCATAACGGGGTTTGCCTGACGGTTATAGCTGTTGCGGATGGTACACATACGGTTACTGCGGTAGAAGAGACTCTGAGGAAATCTAACCTTGCGGAACTACAGCCGGGCAGTCTTATAAATATTGAACGCTGCATGCAGATGAACGGACGACTTGACGGGCATATTGTTCAGGGCCATGTAGATCAGACAGCCCTGTGTACTGAGGCGATAGAACTGGAGGGAAGCTGGGAATATACTTTCACGTATGATCCTTCATTTGGAAATATTACAGTGGAAAAGGGCTCTGTTTGCGTAAATGGTATAAGTCTCACGGTAATTAATTCTGAATCGAATTCCTTTTCAGTGGCTATAATCCCATATACCTGGAAGCATACCAATATGCATCAGCTACAAAAAGGCAATACCGTTAATCTGGAATTTGATATTATCGGCAAGTACGTGGCCAGACTGATGTCTGGAAAATAGGATTTATCTTGCGGTTAAGCCTAACGGCTGAGTTCTGCAATCCTGTACTTTGAATAATCTATATATTGAGAGTGATCTATCGGTGGGTTTGAATTCAGATATCTCTTGTAATACTTCAGTGCTGTGGCTTTATCCTTTAGTTTCTGATCATAAAGAGTAGCCATGGAATAAATGGTCAATGCCTTGTTTTCAAAAAAGAGGCTTTTCTGATAAGCGGCAAGCGCCGGCCGGATCTGGTTATTTTTCTGATTTGAATCTCCGATCAGAGCATAATATTCTGAAGTATTGGGCGAAATGGATTCCCGGAGTGTTTTATTGAAGTATTCTATGGCTTTAGTATAATTTTTCAGGGCCTTATAACTCATGGCAATAAAATAAAGGGTTGTTTCACTCTGCTGAGCGTTTTGCTCCATTCCTTCAAGTAATTCGATGGCCATTGAATATTTTTTTGTCATGTAATAGGCCTCACCCAGCATTTTCAGCAAGGCCGCACTTTGATCCCCTTCCATAATTAATTTATTCGCGGTTTCAATCACAACAGGCCAGTTATCCAAAGCATAGGCTAGTTCAGCTTTACCTTTTAGGAGGATTAAATTAGTGGAATCTGCAGCCAATGCCATGTTTAAAACACTATCAGCCATTTTGTATTGTTTGGCACTTTTAAGGACTTTAGAAAAGCTATAGGCGATATCTCCGTCCGCGGGATTAAGCTGATTGGCTTTCGCCAGATATGGCAACGCAAATAAAAGACCTTCTGATGCTTCTATCATATTGCTCAGCTGGCGGTAGACCGAAAAATTGCTGCTGTCGATCAGCAATATCCGGTTATAATAATCAGTTGCTTTTGAGTAATTTCCCTTACGCTGGCTAATGCTCGCCAGGCTAAATAGTACAGCCAGTTCTGAGGGTTCCTGTTCAAGGATTCTGTTATAATAGGATTCTGCCTCGGAAAGTTTTCCTGCCATTTGGAGGCTGTATCCAAATCTGGAAAGTATTTTTTTATCGGTAACAGGCTCGGGATGCATTTTCCTCAGGTAATCTGAGGCTTCAGAATAACGCTGGCTTTGAAACAGATCGAGTAAGTATAAATTATCGGTTTCTTTAGTTTGAGCAATGCCGCTTAATGAAAACAGCATCAGAACAAGGATTACTAAATTTTTCATCTGAGATATATTAGAATGGGTTAACTAAGGGTTTAAAGCTATGTTTCCATCTCCGGCACGAAGCATTCTTTTCTGGTATTTGGGGCTTGCCAGTTCAAATGCCTAAACAAGTTAACATTTTTTTATGGTAACAGATCTGCAAATCATCAGATGTAAATCTATTGCTCAAAAAATGACTTGAAATTCATAAGAACTTCATTTACTGGCAGCATAATTGCTTTAAGGATGTAAATCAATCACAATTATTATGGATAAGTTGAAAAAGTTCGACCTCATGGAAAAGATTTCTCATGAGCTAGAAGATTTAAAAAATAGTCAGACGGCAATCGTTCAGAAGATAGGAAAAATTGAAATTGATAATTTCGATCTGGGGAATAAAACACTTGAGCGTATTCTTCCGGAGATGCATCAGAATGTTGCTGATAACCTGGATAAAATTGCTGAGATCTTTTCCAGTTTTGAAGAAGCCAAGGATGAGTACGGTAAGAAAAATAATATTGAGGCCTTACGTGAGCAGGAAACCATCCGCGAAGCGATGGAAGGCGGAGAAAAATAAACACATTTTATCATCCGGTGATTATAAAATCACCGGATGATCTCTTTTAAAGGAATACGCAGCCTGCGCCGCGCTGCCCACATGCGAAAACCGGTAGTTTAATTACTAGCAAGCCAATTCCAACCTATTCAATCGCCTTCCCCTTCATTGCAGTGGATATAGCCTGATTCATAAGGCGTTCCGCAAATGGACGTGTGAATTCGTTCAATCCGTCGATATTTTTCAATATGAGGTCCTTATCGCCTGAAGTCAGGGAATCTTTCAATTTTGAAAGCAATTTCTGGGTATCAAGCGCCTCCTGTTCTGATACTTGTTCACTGTTCTTGTTCAGGAAACGCTCAACGGTATAAACCATTTGCTCACCTTCGGTACGGGCTTCAATAATCATTCTGCGGCTGACATCTTCTTTGGCATTCTGAATACTGTCAATAAGCATTTTTTCCACTTGTTCATCCGTTAAACCGTAAGTAGGTTTAACCTCTACTTCCTGCTTTACACCTGACCTGAGTTCAACAGCCTCTACAGTAAGGATCCCATCGGCATTAAGTTTGAAATTGATATCTACTTTAGGAAATCCTGCAGGCATTGCCGGAATTCCCTTCAGATCGAATTCTGCAAGTTTCCGGTTTTCGCTTACCAGATCGCGTTCTCCCTGATAAACAGAGATCTTCATGTTCACCTGTCCGTCTATGGATGTCGTATACTGCCTTCCGGCTTTGGTTGGAACTTTCGCATTTCTGGGAATAATGACATCCATCAATCCACCCATGGTTTCGATACCCAGGGAGAGAGGGGTTACATCAAGCAATAAAATATCTTTCCTGTTTCCTGCAAGAATATCCGATTGGATGGCCGCACCCAGGGCCACAACTTCATCCGGATTGATCTGATCGTGTACTGCTTTCTCAAAAAATCCGGCAACTTTATTCTTGACCAGGGGCGTACGGGTTGAGCCGCCGACCATTACAATCTCCTGAATATCATTGATGCTTAGTCCGGCGTCTTTAAGCGCATTCTTACAGCATTGAATTGTTTTTTCTACCAGGGGGAGAATCAGTTCTTCGAATTTTGACCGGGTAATTGCACAGGGAATTTCATTTACCGAACTGTTGAAAATATTCTGGGTAGTGAGTGCTTTTTTGGCATCTTCGGCTTTCATCCTTAATGCCTGACGGAGAGACGTGCTGTTTAACTGGTCCTGAAGGTGATTTTGTTCAACCCAATAGTTCACTATTGCCTGGTCGAAATCATCACCTCCTAAAAAAGTATCCCCATTTGTGGACAACACTTCAAAAATCCCATTCTGTATCTTCAATATGGAAACATCAAAGGTTCCACCTCCCAGATCATACACGGCAATGGTCTTTTCCTCTTCCGGGTTTAAGCCTATTCCATAAGCCAGACTTGCTGCAGTAGGTTCATTCAGAATTCTCAGTACATCAAGTCCGGCTAATTTACCGGCATCACGGGTAGCCTGTCTCTGACTGTCATTGAAATATGCAGGAACAGTGATTACGGCCCGGTTAACCGTAGTTTTTAAAGCATGTTCTGCTCTTTCCTTTAATTCTTTCAGGATCATTCCCGAAAGCTCAATAGGTGTATAATACTTATCTCCGGCCTTGATCTTTACCAGACTTTCGGTATCGTCATCAATGATCTTATAAGAGAAAAGATCACTGTGTGCTTCAATATCCCGGTAGGAACGGCCAAGTAAACGTTTAACTGAAAAAATTGTATTTTGAGGATCTGATATCAGGAATTCTTTGGCTTCATTGCCTACAATCACGCTTCCGTCTTTACGGAAATGAACGACCGATGGTACCAGCACACCTTTTCCCGTATCGTTAATAACCTGTGGTTTTCCATCAGGATTAATAAAGGCAACCAGGCTATTGGTAGTACCCAGATCGATACCTGCAATTATTTCTTCTTTCTGAACGGAACCGGTTGCGATATTGATTGATACTGTAGCCATAATAAATAAACAAGGTGCAAAGGTAACAGTTTGGCGCCAATCCCGAACTAATCGGGTTCTTTTGACATTTTATTACATTTCGATTAGTTTTGAACAAAGGCAGCAAAGAGGATTATTGTTGGCAAATTATCGTATTTTTATTTAACTAATCAACTGGAGAATGAAGCCTTTACTTTTGAATTACATGGAATATAATCATTGGGCAAATGAGAAGTTGTGTAAATATCTCGCGGGCATTCATGAACCCGATATTGAACCCGATAAAGAGTCGGAATTCATGACCATCAAAAAGATCATTATGCACATTGCTGACGGAGAGCAGACCTGGCTGGCAAGATTAAGCGGAAAAAACATTCCTCATATGCACAATCTGGACCCGCTGGGCAGTTTTGTCGTCCTCTGCGGGATGATTCAGAAGAATTCTCTGACATTTATAGATTTCATTTTCAGAAAAGACGAGGATTTCTTTACTTCAAGTACCGAATATATAAATCTGAAAGGGAAGAGTTTTACTCAGAACAATGCTGAAATTATTCTTCATTGTATGAATCATTCTACATTTCACCGGGGACAGGTTATGAATATGTTAAGACATGTGGGTTATACCGATCAGTCAGCCAGTGATTTTATTATGTTCCTTCGTGAGAATGAAAAGGGTTTTATCGATTAAACCTTAATCTGCTGCCATAGATCCCATCCCGGACACGTCCGTTTTCATAGACTACATTACCCGATACGATCGTGCTAACTACCGTGGAAGTAAAAGTTTGTCCCTCAAAAGGGCTCCACCGGCATTTTGATAAAATATTTTCCCGGCTTACTGTGGCTGACTTGTTCAGATCCACCAGTACCAGGTCGGCCCAGTAGCCTTCCCGGATAAAACCCCGTTTTTCTACCTGAAAACAGATTGCCGGGTTATGGGCCATTTTCTCGGCTATTTTTTCCAGACTGATCTTTCCTTTCTTATAAAATTCAAGCATTGCTATAAGGGCATGCTGCACCAGTGGGCCTCCGGAAGGGGCTGAGATATATGGCTGTGATTTTTCTTCAATGGTATGCGGCGCATGATCTGTAGCGATAATGTCGATCCGGTCATCAAGCAATGCCTCAAAGATCGCCTTGCGATCAGCTGCCGATTTTACAGCAGGGTTCCATTTAATCCAGTTCCCCTTTTCGGCATAATCTGCATCAGAAAACCATAAATGATGAATACAGGCTTCTGCTGTTATTCTTTTTTCGTCAAGGGGAATTGAATTATCGAAAAGGGATGTTTCAATAGCTGTGGAAATATGAAGAATATGGAGGCGGGTATTATATTTTTTTGCAAGGTTCACAGCAAAGGATGAGGATTTGTAGCAGGCTTCCGCACTGCGTATCTGGGGATGCATTTCAATCTTTAAATTATCCCCGTACATAGCTTTAAAATGTTCAGTATTTGCGCGGATAGTTGCTTCATCCTCACAGTGTGTCGCAACCAGCATAGGAGCCTTACTGAAGATCCCCTCCAGGGTTTTTTCATTATCCACCAGCATATTGCCGGTTGAAGATCCCATGAATACCTTTATTCCGCACACGTTTTGCGGATCAGTTTTCAATACTTCTTCCAGGTTATCATTTCCTGCGCCCATGAAAAAGGAATAATTAGCCGCTGAAGTGCGGGCCCCGATCTGGTATTTATCTTCAAGCAATTGCTGCGTTAAGGTATTCGGAACGGTATTAGGCATTTCCATAAAGGAAGTTATCCCTCCGGCCACCGCCGCCCTGCTTTCTGTATAGATATCAGCTTTATGTGTTAAGCCGGGTTCCCGGAAATGCACCTGGTCGTCAATGCATCCTGGCAACAGGTATAATCCTTCAGCATTGATCACTTTATCTGCTGCAAGGCAAACCTGATCCCCTATGATTTCGATAATTCCATTTTTTATAAGGACATCCCCCACAAACTGCCGGCCTTCATTTACGATTATTGCTGATTTGATGAGAATGGTTGACATAATCTTTAAGTTTTAGTGCCGGGTGAATGAGGGTGCAATTTCGCAATTATTTTGGTTTCTTGCTTGATGTCAGGGAGTCAAATCCGGTTTATTTATGCAGGGAATCCTCCGGCAAACCTATTGCCCGATATCTAAACCAGGCTGACTAACAACTACTAACCAACTAACCCGTATCTTTGCCCCATGTCACAATCTTTTGAAGACTTTAAACTAAACCGTCAAATCCTTAATGCTGTTGCTGATGCCGGCTATACGGTGCCGACACCTATCCAGGAAAAAGCGATCATGCCAATTTTATCCGGGCAGGATATAATGGGTGTTGCTCAGACGGGTACCGGAAAAACTGCTGCCTTTGTTTTACCCATATTAATGAAGCTTAAGTATGCCCAGGGTGTCGATCCCCGGGCACTGATCATAGCCCCTACGCGTGAACTGGCTATGCAGATTGAAGAAAACGTGCGAACTTTTGCAAAATATACTGACCTGCGGACTGTGGTGCTCTACGGAGGACTTGGACCCAAGTCGCAGATTGCAGAACTTAAGAAAGGTTCAGATATCATCATTGCAACACCAGGTCGTTTTTTAGATCTCTATCTCAGCGGAAATATCAATACGCAGTATCTTAAGTTCCTGGTTATGGACGAGGCTGATAAAATGATGGATATGGGGTTTATTGGCTCCATTCACCGGATTTTGGAGATCGTTCCAAGGAAACGCCAGAATTTATTATTCTCAGCTACAATGAGCGAGCTTGTGCATAAGATCTCAGGGGATTTTCTAAAGCATCCAACCGTAATTGAAGTTGCTGAACAGGCTACTCCGGCAGAAACAGTAAGCCAGGTTTTATATAAGGTACCCAATCTCAAAACTAAGCTTAACCTGCTTCAGCACTTGCTTAAAGACACTGAGGATTTTACGCGGCTTATTATTTTCTGTAAGACCAAGACGGTGGCTGATAATATTTTTCATTTTCTTGAACGCAGATACGGCAAGGAGCAGGTAAGGGTGATCCATGCGAATAAGGGGCAAAACACACGGATCAATTCCATTAACGCATTTAAGGAAGGTGATGTCAGGATACTCGTTGCCACGGATGTCGCTTCACGCGGATTGGATGTCAGTAATGTAAGTCACGTGATCAATTTTGATGTACCCATAATCATTGAAGATTATGTACATAGGATTGGCCGCACAGGACGGGCCCTGCAAACCGGGGATGCCATTACGTTCTGCAGTCCCTCTGAAGAATACTATGTTGAAAAGATCGAGAAACTGATCCGTCAGCAGATACCGGTTGCCGAAATGCCTGAAACTGTATTTATTGACGATACGCCTTATGAAGAGCGGCAGGATATTGCCCGGGAGATTGATCTTCAAAAGCGAAGGGACGATCCTGAATTTAAAGGAGCATTCCATGAAAAGAAAGCTAAAAATACCAAAAGCGTAAAACCTGCCAAACCGGAAGTTAAGGCAAGAAATAATAAGCCCGGTGTTGCACGCAGAAAGAAGAGTGTCAAGTTCGATGCCGTTCATAAAAAGGATAAGAAAAGAAAATGACCCTGCGATTAACCCCGCTCAATATTCTTTCATCCGTTTTACTTGTAAGTATAGCTTATCTGCTGGTTAATGCGGATGAAAGCGGATGGCGGGAATTGGGTACTATTCCCCTCCTGGTGATGTTTCTGCTGTGTACTGTCAGCGATCTTATTTTCAGAAGATTAATTCCCGGTATAAAACGGATTTGGTTATTTGAGATACTATTTATCATCTTTGTGACCGTATTAATATTATTGATCAAAAAATTCATACTCTGATAATTTCAGATCCTATACCTCAACAATCATTACCCAATATTTAAAATGAAGAAAGCCGAAATAAAACTTACTATTGAATTAGATGATAAAAATGTTCCCGAAAATATTCTTTGGGAATCAACTGATGCCGAGAATAAAGAAGCTTTGCCGGTAAAATCAATGATGCTTGCACTCTGGGATCATAATTATAAAAATTCCTTACGGATCGATCTCTGGACTAAGGATATGCCGGTGGATGAGATGAAGCGGTTTTTTTATGAAACGCTTCAAACTATGGGTGATAGTTTTGAAAGGGCAACCGGCGAAAAAGCTATTGTTGAGGATCTGCGTGATTACTGCGCACACTTTGCTGAGAAAATGGAGCTGTCGGAAGGAAATACCCCTCATTCTGCATTAAAAGGCTGATTTTATCATCTATGACATTTAAGAATTATATGGGAATAGCAGGCGCCCTTCTGGTCATTGCAGGAGGAATGTCGCCGATGCTTCATATACCTGTAATTGGCAACTGGAATTACTGGGACCTCGATACCGTGCTTGCTTCCATTGTCTATGCGCTGGCTGCTCTTGCCCTTATCGCATCTGCCAGCAATAAAAGGGGTTTACTGCGCTTTTGCGGATGGGGGTTGATCCTGATGCTGATATTTACTTTTGGTGCGGTTTATTTCAAGGTAAACAACTATTTCAGCTTTATTCCTATGAAAAAGCTTGCTGCTTCAGCCAGCAGAATGATAGATTACCGTTGGACGGGCTGGGCTCTGATTGCTCTCGGTTCATCGTTCATGCTTATATTTTCAGGAGATAAAAAAAAAGAAAAAATTTAACTGATCTGTTTTAAGAAGTTCCAGGTTATCTCTGCTGCGGAACTTTAATGCTTATCTTTATTCAGGCTTGATGCTGAAAAAGGTATAGATGCGCTTTCTTTTTTTTTATGAAGAAAATCAGAAATCTGTCTTTAGTCTTCGGTACCTTTTGCCTGATCAATTAATTTGGATAGGAATTATTAATGGATATCGCAGTTAACAGAAGAATAAGGTCATTCCGGAACTGGAAATATTTTCTCAATTTACTTCCGGTAATGCTTGTCATCTTCGGAAATCTGAATGGCGGATGGTTCACCCTGCTGAATTTTCTTTTCTCTTTTGTTGTATTGGGTATTGCTGAAATCATTTTTCCGGAGGACCGGACCAATGATGATTCTGTTGATGACGAGCTGCCGGAAATTCTCATGTCCCTGTCTGTATTGGCACAGATCTTATCGATATCAAGCCTTATCTACGGCATTTATTCCGGAATAATCAGAGAGCACTGGGTCATAGCCGCAGCAATTTCAACCGGGACCTCTTCTGGTACTTTAGCTATTGTTGTTGCTCATGAACTTATTCACCGGAAAGACAAGTTCTGGAATTTTGCAGGCAGGTTTTTACTGTTCAGCGTATTCAATCCTTATTTTTTTATACACCATTTGCGTATTCACCATAAATATGTGGGGACCGGTTCGGATCCTGTAACGGCAAAATTTGGGGAAAGCTACTACAGGTATGTCATCCGTTCTATTACCGGGCAGATTAAACAATCTTTTGATCTTGAAAAACAGCGATGTAAGAGTAAAGGCTTTCCAGTTTTTGGGTTCCATAATTATATGCTGAGCTCCCTTATCGGGTATATTTTAATTCTTGTCCTCGCCGGCTACTTTTTGGGTTGGGAACTCCCTGCTGCCTTGCTTCTTCAGGCAGTTTTCGCGAATCTGTTATTGGAGTATACCAACTATATTGAACATTATGGTTTGGGCCGCCTGGATAATGAGCGGGTGAATGAGAAGCATTCATGGCAAAGCGATAAGCTGATCAGCCGATTTTTCCTGATTGATCTGAGCCGTCATTCCGACCACCATTACCATGCATCCAAACCCTTTAACCAACTGGTTTCCTATTCAGGAAGCCCGGTACTGCCCGGGGGCTATGCCAGTATGCTCCTGCCTGCATTAATTCCGCCGCTTTGGTTCAGTCTGGTGAATAAAAAGATACCTGGGGAGGTTAAGAGATTTTAATGAAATATCAGATTTTGTTTCCATAAAAGAAGGAAAACTGATTTGTAATCCTACCATAATGCAGACTGCCCGATCCCCGTCATTTTTGTTTCATGCTCAAGAAGCCATTTTTTACGCCATAGGCCCGCTGAAAAACCAACCAGGTCTCCATTGCTTCCGATAACCCGGTGACAGGGAACAGCGATCATTAATTTATTTTTTCCATTTGCAGATGCGATCGCACGGATTGCCAGCGGGTTATTTAATTTTTTGGACAAGGCTGCATAACTCACCGGCTTTCCGGCCGGGATCTTTATCAGTTCTTTCCATACTTCCTGCTGAAAATCAGTTCCAGTCTGGGACATTGGGAAGTCGAATAGCAGTGCCTTACCTTCAAAGTATTCAGAAAACTGAACTTTGGCCAGCTCAGAGATAGAATTAGGCGCTTCATCTGGGATGATCTCCGGAAAGCTTATTGCATATACTTCCTGATCGCTGGCTTCTATAACCATCCTCCCAAGGGGAGTAATAAGTGTTGAAATGTACATTTCTCTGAAAAAAAGACAAATTACAAAGAAAAACCCGATAAGTACATTTTCCCAATTCAATATCACGATCAAGCTGCACATCCCCCGAAGGGGAAAATTGAAACCCTGTGTATAATTGAATTTCAAACTTTATATTTGCTTCCAATGAGTCTATTTAAGCAGGTCAAATTTCTCATCCGGAAGGAAATAATGCTTGAATGGCGTTCTAAATATGCCCTGAACGGTATTCTTCTATATGTTGTTTCAACTGTATTTGTATGTTATCTGGCTTTCCGCGAGATCAGCAACGCACCTACATGGAATGCCTTGTTCTGGATCATTATGCTGTTCGCCTCTGTAAATGCGATAACTAAGAGTTTTATTCAGGAAAGCCGCGGAAGGCAGTTATATTATTATACGATTACAGGGCCGCAGGCAATAATCATCTCAAAGATCATCTACAATATGATGTTGATGCTTCTGCTTTCTGTTATTGCGCTTGGTTTTTATACTTTGGTTTTTAAAAACCCACTTGGTGATCCACTGTTTTACATGCTTTCGGTAGTATTAGGCAGTATCAGCTTTGCCTCAGTTTTTACAATGATCTCAGGGATAGCCTCAAAGGCTAGTAATGGCGGGGCCTTAATGGCTATACTTAGTTTTCCGGTCATAATTCCGCTTCTGGTGGTTTTGATCAAATTATCAAAGAATGCTATGGATGGATTGGACAGGTCTGTTTCTTACAATGAGATCGGGGTACTGGTCGCTATAAATGTGATTGTTGTCACAACTTCTTTATTGTTATTTCCTTACCTTTGGCGTGATTAATCTTAAAAAATATGACTAAAAACTGGTGGAAAATTTTAGCCACAGTTCTTGTGATTTTCTCAATAATCGGCGGTCTTTTATTCTCTGTCCCCGCAAAACCCATCCTTAACGAATCAATCCGAAACATCCACTTTCATGTTCCCATGTGGTTTGCCATGATTATGATGTTATTGGGCTCATTTATTTACAGCATCCGCTATCTGAACTCGGGAAATGAAAACGATGATCTTCTCGCTGTGGAGAGTGCAAATGTTGGAATCGTATTTGGAATTCTGGGTTTGGTCACCGGGGCGGTCTGGGCAAAGTATACCTGGGGTGAAGCTTGGAGCAATGATCCCAAACAGAACAGTGCTGCTATTGCCCTCCTTGTTTATCTGGCCTATCTTGTTTTACGCAATTCACTCGAGGAAGAGCAGAAAAGAGGCAGAATTTCCGCTGTTTATAATGTCTTTGCATTCCCTATTATGGTTGTGTTATTATTTATACTTCCACGTATGACCGATTCCCTGCATCCCGGCAACGGAGGTAATCCTGGTTTTAATACCAAGGATATGGCGCCCGAATTAAGGCCAGTATTTTATCCTGCAGTACTGGGATGGATTTTAATCAGCGCCTGGATAACCACTATAAGATATCGTATCCGAAAAATTGAAAATAAACAACATTCATTTTAGCATGAAAAGATTCCTCCTCACATTCAGTTTCCTTCTGTTCTTTTCTATTATAAGTTTTGCTCAGCCCTCTGCTGAAGTGGAAATGGCTACCGGCCTCAGAGGTTCGGGCAAAATCTATGTTGTAGTTACAGTTATTGCCGTAATATTCATCGGGCTGGCATTCTATTTGTTTTCTATTGATAATAGATTAAAAAAATTAGAGAATAAGAAAGACTAGAAACCTGCATTTAAAATCTCTGAAGACTGTTTTTTTAAGGGGATGGTGCGATGTATTCGGTACACTAAGCGATTTTCATTTTTAGTATCAGATAATTTCTATCAACTTTGCGTCAGAAAACCAATTATTAAACCAATTTTATTATAAGTTATGGCTAAGTCTATAGACGCAGCGCACTCCGAAACATCTTTTTTTGGTGATGTGTGCGAGTATTTTGATAATGCAGCGAGATTCACTTCCCACCCTGAAGGATTGCTTGATCAGATCAGATCTTGTAACAGTGTATACCGTTTCCGTTTCCCAATCCGCAGAGGGAATGGTTTTGAGGTAATTGATGCGTGGCGGGTTGAACATTCACACCATAAATCGCCTACAAAGGGGGGTATCCGGTACAGTGAGATGGTTAATGAAGATGAAGTTATGGCTCTTGCCGCTCTCATGACCTACAAGTGTGCAATAGTAAATGTTCCGTTTGGCGGGGCTAAAGGAGGTATAAAGATCAATCCCAAAGACTATACACTGGCTGAACTGGAGAATATAACCCGCAGGTATACTGTAGAGTTAATCAAGAAAAATTTTATCGGTCCCGGGATTGATGTGCCAGCGCCCGATTACGGATCAGGTGAGCGCGAAATGAGCTGGATCGCTGATACATATCAAACTATGAATCCGGGTCAGCTGGATGCCCTGGGTTGTGTTACAGGCAAACCGCTGGCTTTGCATGGCATCGCCGGGCGCAGAGAAGCTACAGGTCGCGGAGTTGCGATCTCCATACGCGAGTGTGTTAGTGTAGTTGAGGATATGAAAAGACTGGGACTTGAGCCCGGATTATCGGGTAAACGTGTCATTGTTCAGGGATTGGGAAATGTAGGTTATTATACCGTTAAATTCCTGATTGAAATGGGTGCTACTATTGTTGGTATCTGTGAATTTGAAGGGGCTATCTATAATTCCGACGGACTAAACCTTGACGAAGTATTCAGTCACCGTAAATTAACCGGATCAATTCTTGGTTTTCCAGGTGCTAAAACAGAATTTAAAAACTCTGCTGAAGGATTAGAACAGGATTGTGATATTCTGGTTCCTGCAGCCCTTGAAAATCAGATCACCGAAAGCAATGTGGCTAATATCAAAGCTAAGATTATTGCTGAGGCAGCAAACGGACCAACAACTCCGGCTGCGGCTGCAATCCTGATAGAAAGAGGCTGTATCCTTATTCCGGATATGTATTGTAATGCAGGGGGGGTAACGGTATCTTATTTCGAATGGCTTAAAAACCTTTCCCACGTAGCCTTTGGGCGCATGGACAAGCGTTATGAAGAAAATGCCAATATGAATCTGGTTAATATGGTTGAAAAATCTACCGGTATTATTCTTGATCCCTTACAAAGGAGTTTGATCGTCAAGGGAGCATCAGAGCTTGAACTTGTAAATTCCGGGCTGGAAGACACCATGATCCGCTCGTACCATGAGATCCGTGAAATAAAGATGAGCAATCCTAAGATCGATGGCCTGAGAACTGCGGCTTTTGTAAGCTCTATTGATAAAGTAGCCGTATCGTATATGAATATGGGCATCTGGCCATAAATTTTCTGGCTTTTAAATAAAAAAAGAGCGAATCCTTAAAGGGACCGCTCTTTTTTTATTTAGAATTATTCTAATATAGAAACAATGTTGTTATATATAGTACAACAGGTTAGTATTTCGTACTTTTGTGCATGCATTGATTTATATAAGTTAAAGCAAAATTACAATGAAGAAAAGTTCAATCGCCGGCATAATAATAATAGCATTAGCTATTGGTGCTATTATCAGTACCTATGCAGATTCCAGTACTTACGGATCTTTCACCGATGCTAAAGAAACCACATCAGAATTACATGTTGTTGGACAGCTGAATAAAGAGAAAGAATTGTTTTATAACCCACAGAAGGATGCTAATTATTTTTCATTTTATATGATGGATAATAAGGGTCTGGAATGTAAGGTGGTCTTCAATGGCTCCAAGCCGCAGGATTTTGAGCGTTCGGAACAAATTGTATTAACCGGCAAGATGGTTGGCAATGAGTTTCATGCTTCGAAGATCCTAATGAAATGCCCTTCTAAATATACTAAAGACGAAGTAGAAGTTACAGAAGTATCAGCTACAACCGCACAACTCTAAATCTTAAATGGATATACAGTACGTTGGAGAAAACCTTCTTCCGGGAAAGCTAGGTCAGTTCTTCATAATCTTATCGTTTTGTTCAGCTCTTCTGGCAACGATCTCTTATTATTTTGCAACAGTTAATTCCTGGGGGAATGATCCATCCCGCAGAGAAAATTCACTTGGCTGGCAGCGAATAGCCAGAATGGCCTTTAGTCTAAATGTTTTTGCGATTGTTGGTATTGGGTCCTGCTTGTTTTATATTATTTATAATCATCTGTTTGAGTACCATTATGCATGGGCTCATTCCTCAAAAACGCTCCCTGTTTATTATATTATTTCCTCGTTTTGGGAAGGACAGGAGGGTAGTTTCTGGTTATGGATGTTCTGGCAGGGTGTTTTAGGCACCGTTATTTTTCTCAGAGGAAAAACCTGGGAAAACTCAGTAATGACAACCATCATGCTTTCACAGGCATTTATTGCTTCAATGCTGGTGGGTGTGGAAATTTTCGGAGCACGTATCGGCAGCTCGCCCTTTATTCTTTTAAGAGATGCGGTACCGGGGCCGATATTTTCCCGTCCGGATTATTTAACACTTGTTACAGACGGTAATGGTTTAAATCCGCTGCTTCAAAATTACTGGATGGTAATTCATCCTCCAACATTATTCCTGGGTTTTGCTTCCATGATCGTTCCTTTCGCTTATGCAATTGGCGGTTTGTGGGAAAAGCGTTATAAGGATTGGGTCAAGCCAGCATTGCCATGGACCCTGTTTGCAGTAATGATATTAGGTACAGGTATTATTATGGGTTCCTTCTGGGCATATGAAGCGCTTAACTTTGGCGGTTTCTGGGCCTGGGATCCGGTTGAAAATGCTTCCCTTATTCCCTGGTTAACTTTAATCGCTGGGGTACACGTCCTGATTGCGTATAAAAATTCGGGACACTCGTATTTTACAGCAACTTTTTTGATTTTGATCAGTTTTGTCCTTGTACTTTATGCTTCATTCTTAACCCGGAGCGGCATTTTAGGAGAAACTTCAGTTCATGCCTTTACGGACCTCGGGATGTTCTGGCACCTGGTTCTCTATTTACTGGTATTTCTTTTTCTTGCTGTCTGGTTTCTTGTCATCCGCTGGAAAGAACTTCCTATCACTAAAAAAGATGAGGAAACTTATTCACGCGAATTCTGGTTGTTTATAGGAGCCCTTATATTATCTGTTGCCTGTATTCAGATTTTGGCTTCTACTTCGGTACCCGTGTTTAATGCGATATTTGGTACGCAGATAGCACCTCCGCCGAATGTGATCGCTCATTATAATAAGTGGCAGGTTCCTTTTGCAGTCGTTGTTGCATTTATTTCGGCGTTCTCTCAGTTCCTGAAATACAAAAAGACCGATATAAGAAAGTTCTATATAAGTATATCCGTATCCCTTGTTCTGGCATTGCTTATAACTGCTGGAGCAGTTTATATTATGAAGATATACACCAATATGATGTATATCATACTTACTTACGCTGCTGTTTTCTCAATACTCGCAAATGCCAAGATCCTTGGCGATTCCTTCAAAGGAAAATGGAGGCTTGCAGGTTCAGCCGTGGCTCATATCGGCTTTGCCTTATTGCTCGTGGGAGCTCTGGTAGCTGCTGCTACTAATAATGTGATATCTGTGAATGATACGGGAATAGGTTTCGGAGATGATTTTGCAAAAAGTAATAATCCCAGGGAGAATGTGATCCTTTATAAGGATGAACCTATAAAAATGGATCGTTACACTGTGACTTATCTTGGTGATTCCACCGAAGGGGTAAATACATATTACCGGATCAATTACCAGGTTCTGGATGAAGACGGTAAAGTAAAAGAAAATTTCACCCTTTTCCCGAATGCGCAGCAAAACGTTAAAATGAAGCAGATCATTGCTTCGCCGGATACCCGGCATTACTTATTGCACGATATTTATACTCACGTAAGCAGTGTTCCGCTCAAGGAGGAAGAGCATGAGGATCATGAAGGTCATTCTGATGAGGAAAATTATGAGAAACCGGCAAGCTATGAAGTGAATGTTGGAGATACTGTACGTTTCCGGGAGGGGTTCATGGTGGTTAAAGGAATAAACCGTGATGCCAAAATACAAAACATACCTGTTGCCGAAAATGATATAGCTATTGGTATGGAGCTTGATATTAACTCCAACGGTAAAAACTATACCTCAGAACCGGTATATTTGTTAAAGGACGGTTCGAAATTCGACTTTGGTAAAACGGTGGATGACCTGGGTCTCAAATTAAGATTTTCAAACGTTTATCCCGATAAGGATAAACTTGAACTTATGGTGTATCAAAAGCCGAAAGCTGAAAAGACCTGGGTCGTTTTGAAAGCTATAGAATTTCCTTTTATAAATCTTTTTTGGGGCGGAACGATCATTATGGTAATAGGATTTTTATTATCCATATTTCGTAGAAACAAAGAATTAAAATAAGCCTGATGAATATTGTGCTGTTAGGCAGTGGCAATTTGGCCACCCATTTAGGCCGTGCTTTTAAAATGGCCGGTCAGAATATCCAGCAGGTCTGGAGCCGGGATATTACGAATGCCCGCGAATTAGCTGATACCCTTGCCGCTGAGGCAGTTTCCGAAATTTCTGATCTGGACCGGACTGCCGATCTTTACCTTATTGCGGTCAGTGATGAAGCTATTTCTTCTGTGGCCTCGGAATTAAACCTGGATGACAGGCTGATCGTTCACACTTCGGGCTCTACTTCATTGGATGTTCTGTCAGGGATCTCCTCGCAGACTGGTGTATTTTATCCTCTTCAAACATTTTCAAAAAGTACCGCAGTTGATTTCAGGCAAGTTCCAATTGCTATTGAAGGAAACAGTGCTGAAGTTACCTCAATAATTCGCTCGATCGCCGACCGACTGTCTGAAAGAGTGATAGAGCTTAGTTCCGTTCAGAGGCAGGTACTTCATGTTGCAGCTGTATTTGCGTGTAATTTCACAAATCATCTCTACGCTCTTTCCCAGGAACTTTTAAACGAGCAGAGGCTTGACTTTGATCTGTTAAGACCTTTAATAGCTGAAACGGCTAATAAAATACAGCTTCAGGATCCCTTCTTTGTACAAACCGGTCCGGCCGTGCGAGGCGATCAGGGTACCATCAATGCCCATCTGGAATTGCTCAGTGCTACTCCTGAACTGATGGATCTTTACAGGAACCTCAGTCAAAGCATAGTCAATTTACATCAGCAATCGGATGGCTGAATTTAAATTGTTATTTTTGCCCTGATGAATATTTTTAAGATAAAAATTAACTTTGAAGAAACCTCAAAGGCTTCTGTTGAATTTCCTATAGCCGAAGGCGAATCCGTATTGGATGTCTGCCTGGATAATGGCATAGAACTTCAGCATAATTGCGGAGGTGTTTGCGGTTGCAGTACCTGCCAGGTATATGTGAATTCCGGCATGGACAATATTCAGGAGATTTCAGATAAGGAGGAGGATTTTATCGACCGGGCAATTAATCCCAGGATTAATTCGCGTTTAGGTTGTCAGTGTATTATCATTGATGGCGATATTGAAGTAACCTTGCCGAATCAAAATCAATTTTTAGGGCACTAATAAGCAAACAAAGCAACATAATTTTATGGCAAACGAGAGATTTGAATTACCAATTCATTGGAACGATTACGAAGATATAGCAATGGGCCTTTATGAGAAATTCGGCGATGATTTTGGTGAGTCACAGATCTACAGGATACGCTTTACCGAACTACTTGATTGGGTTTTGAGCCTTCCGAACTTTGCGGGAACCCGTGATGAAAGCAATGAAGGTCATCTTGAGCAAATTCAATCCGCCTGGGTGTATGAATGGCGTGATAATCAATAATCTTTAAGCCTCAGATCCCTGACCCATGTTATTAGAAAAACTTAAACATATTAAGGCTTTTGTTTTAGATGTGGATGGCGTTCTTACGAACGGAATGGTTCATGTGACTGAATCAGGGGAGCAGCTCAGGCAGTTCAATATTAAAGACGGGTATGCTATGCAGCTCGCAGTTAGGCGTGGATACAGTATTCTTGCTGTTTCAGGTGCCCGTTCAAAAGGAGTTGAACTGCGGCTTAGGGGACTTGGCATTGAGAATGTTTTTTTGAATCTGAGCTCAAAAACTGCAACTTATCAGAATTTTCTTGAGCAGTCTGGCCTTTCCGCAGAGCAGGTATTGTATATGGGTGATGATATTCCGGATCTTCCCGTAATGAGGCTTGTCGGACTTGCTGTTTGTCCTTCAGATGCGGTTGAGGAAATAAAATCTATTTCGCATTATATTTCTCCAAAAAGGGGAGGTGAAGGCTGTGTTAGGGATATTATTGAGAAGGTGATGAAGATCCAGAATTCCTGGTATGATGAGGACCCTTCAGCAGCTGACGGAACTCTTCTATAATTAATTATCAGCTTATTAAACCATTTGGTAAATAAGGCATCAAACAGGAAAATCAACAAACATGAAGAAATTAATTATTGCTTTAGGATTAGTCTTATGTATGGCCACTTTCGCCCAGGCCCAGGGTGGCAGACAAATGGGTACCCCGGCTGAAAGAGCAGAGCGACAGATCGCCCAGCTGGAACCTTTAAAATTGTCCGCGGATCAAAAAAGCAGGCTCACCGAAATTTTTTTAGTGCAGGCAAAACAGACTGACAGCCTGAGAGCTACTATCGCGGACTCTGGTGATTTCCAGGCTATGCGTGCGAAAATGGCCCCGCTGCAGGCTGAAACTTCCAAAAAGGTAAACGCTTTGTTAAATGACGACCAGAAGAAGGCCTATGAAGCCATACTTGAGGAACGCCGGAGCAGACAAAGAGGAAATCGTTAATCTGCCTTTTTTCAATTCTTTATCAAGCGGCTACAGCCGCTTTTCTTATTTTTACGAAAATCTAATTATATGAATAAGCAATTTCCTCCCATTATTCTGGCTTCCCAATCGCCCCGCAGGCAGGAGCTGTTAAAATTGATGGGAATAGATTTTCGGGTGGTACTTAAGGACGTTGATGAATCTTATCCTTCCGGTCTGCAGCCTTCAGAGGTCGCCGTTTATATTTCGGAAAAAAAGGCTAAGGCCTTTGATCAGGAGATCAGCAATGAAATCCTGATTACAGCAGACACAATTGTCTGTATCGATAATCAGATCCTGGGAAAACCGGAAAATGAGGAGCATGCTTTTGAGATCCTCTCCATTTTATCGGGCAAAAGGCATGAAGTAATCACAGGCGTCAGTTTGTTAAAGAATCATCAGATAAATAGCTTTTATGAAGTGTCTGAAGTTTACTTTAAGCCCATCAGTGCCGATGAGATCAGATCATATATTTCAACCGGAAATCCCATGGATAAAGCAGGAGCTTATGGAATTCAGGAGTGGATTGGATTGATCGCCATAGAACGGATTAACGGATCCTATACCAATGTAGTTGGACTTCCCACACATCGTTTATATGAGGAATTAAGTAAGCTCAAATGATCCTTAAGGTCAGTTCCGGGGTTTAGCAAGATAGTTGAAAAGTAAACCTTCTTTAAGAGAGTATGCGGAAAGTTTAAGAGCTCTGACTGCAGATTTATTCAGAATATAAACAGTTAAAAGCGTTGCAATAACGATCATGTCTTTCCTGACCTCAGGGATAGCGGCTATCTCCATCCTCTGATCGTGATTACTTTTAATTATGCCCTCGGCTATGGATTTAAATTCCTCTAAATTGAATGTGTATTCGGGTTTTTCAAAGGAACCGAAAAAGGGGGGATCGGCCAGTGCGGCGAAAGTCTCGAAAGCTCCTGCAGAACCGATCAGTACCAAAGGCTTAAAATTAGACAGTTCATCCATTAAATCTGCCAGATTATGATCCAGGAATTTAATAAATGCTTTGCTGTCGGTGTCTGAAACAGGATCCGAATGATGGAAGCGTTCCATCATTCTGGCTGCACCTATAGGGTAACTTTTTTTCCAGAAAATCTCTTCATTATTACAAATAATGAATTCAACACTTCCGCCTCCGATGTCCATGATCAGAGTGGTTTCAGGTAGAGGGGAAGCCTCTTTTACACCTTTGTATATCAATTCAGCCTCCCGTTCCCCCTCAATAATAATGGGTTCGATCCCGGTTTCAAGTCCTGCTTTTTCAATGAATTCCTGTCCGTTGGAAGCAGTTCGAATAGCAGAGGTAGCTGCCGCGATGGTTTTATCAGCTTTATATTCATTGATCCGGAGTTTGAATTTCTTAAGAGCGGCAATTCCACGGTCAAAGGCCGATACACTTATCCGGCTGCTTTTACTGCTTCCTTCTCCAAGTTTTATGTCAGCTGTTTCATTATAAACTAATGAAACAGTTTTACTTTCGCTGATCTCGGCAATCAGTAAATGAAAGGTATTTGTACCAAGATCAATTATTGCTATGCGTGACATTCGTTTTCTGAATACATTTAGTTTCCCGGAGTTATGTAATGACTGATGGACCTAAAGCCTAAAACAAATAAATACAGTACTTGCCGGCCTACTCCTTATACATAAACCATTTTCCCAGCTCCTTAAAACTAACTTTTTTACCATACATCAGGATACCCACGCGGTAAATACGGGAGGCAATCCATGTTGTAAATAAAAAGCCGCCAATCAGCAGAATAATAGACAATGCCAGTTCCCAGTTTGGCACACCGAAAGGAAGCCTTACCATCATGGCTATAGGTGAAGTAAACGGAATGATACTAAGCCAGAATGATAAACTGCTGTCTGGATTATTAACTATAAAACTAAAGGACATGATATAGGTGAACAAAAGCGGTAAGGTTATGGGAAGCATAAACTGCTGGGTTTCTGTATCCGTATCCACGGCTGAGCCTACGGCTGCAAATAAAGCGCTGTAGAGCATATATCCTCCAAGAAAGAATATAATAAACACAGGCAGAATATATCCCCACTGTACGGTTTGTACGGCCTTTAGAATATCTCCCCCCGGTCCCTGGCTTGTACCCTGACCAGCTTGCTGGGAAACGGGCATCTCAGCCTTCACCATCTCCATTTTGTCTTTAAAGAGCACATTGCTGGCAACTGCCATCAAACTTGCCGATAATACTATCCAGAGGAGGAACTGGGTTAATCCTACCAGGCCTATTCCAATGATCTTACCCATCATCAATTGAAAGGGTTTGACCGAAGAAATCACCACTTCTACAATGCGGCTTGTTTTTTCTTCAATAATGCCGCGCATTACCTGGATTCCATATATGAATAAGGACATATAGATAAGTATAGCAGCTGCAAATCCAACAGCCATGGCTGCTCCTGAACTGCTGTCCTTTTCGCCTTCAATCGTAATCTCCTTGGAGACAATGGAAAGATCGGGATTGATTTTATCAAGCGTTTCTGCATCAATACCGGCATCTTTCAGGAGTTTGATACGCATCATATCATTCATTTGCGCTTCGATATTACTAATTACAGATAATCCTGGTTTTTTTTGAGAAAACAATTCTATGTTCCCTCCGGAACTTATAGTTTTTGGGATATAGAGAACGAATGCATTTTCATCTTCTATGACCATTTTTTTGGCTTCTGCTAAGGACTGTTCAGATAATTGAAATTTAACTGATTTTTTATCCTTCAGATCAGAGCTGAATATACCGCTGTCATCAATCACTTCAACGGTCGGTATATTATCCCCACCCTGAATAGATAGTGCGAATACCAGCGCATACATCCCGATTATAAGTAATGGCACCAGGAAGGTCATGATCAGGAATGATTTTTTCTTTACCCGGCTTAAGTATTCTCGTTTTATAATAAGAAAAGTTTTGTTCATGAGCTGGCTTAGTTTTTTACGTTTTGGATAAAGATGTCATTCATGCTCGGGATTACCTCCATGAGTTCGGTAACCTGTACCCGGGGTATTAAAAATTTCAGGATATCATTTGTTGAATAGCCCTCATTTATCCGAATGGTCATATGGCTGCTCCCCTCAATATTATTCTGATTGACAATATTGAACATGGGGTTAGCTTCCACGTTTGTAGTACCTTCAAATGCAATCCGGAAGATATTACTTCGGTAGAGGTTTTTAATATCTTTTACTTTCCCCTCAAGGATCTTTTTTGATTTATGGATCAGCGCAATGCTGTCGCACAACTGTTCAACGGATTCCATGCGGTGAGTTGAAAAGATAATGGTGGCACCTTTTCTGTTCAGCTCCAGGATCTCATTGGTGATCATCTGGACATTCACCGGATCAAATCCCGAGAAAGGTTCATCCAGGATGATCAGTTCAGGACCATGTACCACTGTAGCGATGAACTGGACCTTTTGCTGCATACCCTTACTCAGATCCTCTACTTTTTTATTCCACCAGCTCTGGATCTCCATTTTTTCAAACCAATATTTTATGCGTTCGGTAGCATCATGCTTTGACATTCCTTTCAACTGTGCGAGGTAGAGCATCTGATCACCGATTTCCATCTTTTTATACAAACCCCTTTCTTCCGGGAGATAGCCGATCTTAGCAATATGAGAAGGGTTAAGCTTTTCCCCATTAAAGAATATCTCACCTTCGTCAGGAGCTGTTATCTGATTAATGATTCGGATCAGTGATGTTTTACCGGCCCCGTTAGGGCCCAGAAGTCCGAAAATACATCCCGTCTCTATTTCTATGGATACTTTATCAAGGGCACGGTGATTGGCATATTGCTTGACAATATTTCGGATACTCAGCATCTTTTTTTTTGATTTAATTTTTTTAGATAATAAACGACATGTTTAGTTACACGATCATGCCTTTTTTCCATGATAATTTAAGTGGAAATCTCTTATTAAAATAACGGGAATTATTTCTTCCCCCCCGGGAATAGTTTTTTAATTCTGGCGGCCAGGGCTGATTCTTTTCCAGACGGTTCTTTTCCGATCAGAAATCCGTAAGGCTTTAAAGGCTTTACATGATCAAAAATTATCTTAACTATTCCAAGCATGGGTAAAGCAAGGATCAAACCCGGAATTCCCCATACTATTTCCATTAAAACCAGAACAAGTATGGTGAAAAGGGGATTGATATTTACTTCCGAACCCACAACCAGGGGTTCGAGGATATATGTCTGGATAAACTGAACCAATAGATAGGTAACCAGCACGCCAATGATCATTCCGTTATTCCCGCCCTGCGAAATAACCATCAAAACTGTAAGGGTTGTCCCCGTCAGGTTGCCTATAAAGGGAACAATTTCCAGAAGGCCACAAAGAATTGCAAAAAACAAAGCATTTTCTACTCCTACGATGCTAAATCCAATTCCATACATGATCCACAACATCACGATCATCATTCCCAGGCCTGAAATGTATTTCTGAGCAACTTTACCGCCTTCGCTCATTATTTTTTCAGTTTCCTTACCTGCTGTATCCGGAACGAGCATAAGTACGAATTTCTTCAGGTGAGATCTGGAATAAAGGAACAGAAACAGGTAAACCAATACAAGTATAGTATTTACTGCCAGTCCCATCAGGGAATTCAGAACAGTACCTGCCATTCCCATTGCGCCTGAACCTCCTGACGGAGATTGGCTCTCCATCCATTTTTTTTGCTTATAGGTTGAAATACCGACATTTTCTGCTATAAACTTTCTGATGTCATCTAAAATCTGGTTAAGACGTTTTCCTATCTGGGAGAGATCTTCAGCAATACCCGAGGCTTGCCAGGACAGGAGGGATACAATTATTGCAAGGCCTGCCAGAAGAGCGAGTATGCAAAATAAACTGGAAAAAACACGGCTAATTCCCTTGCTTTCAAACCAACGGCAAAGCGGAATCAGCAGCATTGCAAGTAAAGCGCTGATGGCTAAGGGTATCAGAAACTCCCTTGCGAAATACAAACCGCAAATAATTAAAAACAAAAAAAACAGTACCGAAATGCTTTTGGTCAGAGAAGGATATGATGTAAACATATTAAATGCAGTTTATCAATAGCCTTAAATATAAAGAACAATTTAACAGCAGGGAATTTTCTTTGAATTAATAGCCTGAGTATGGGCAATGGGGAGCCTGGGCTTAAATAATAATTCATCCGATGAAACAGACACCGGATGAATTTAGCAAAATGCATAATTAAATATTTTAAAAAGTAACCTTTATTCCCCCAAAGAAATTACGGAGAGGTGCGGCATTAAAATAGCGTCCGCCGAAGGCATTAAGGTCATTGCCCAGGCTGTATTTTTCATTCAGCACATTGTCCAGTCCTGCAAATATATCCAGTGCAGGCTTGCCGGGCCTTGAACTTCTCCATCCCGCCTTGAAATGGATCAGATTATAATCTTTTGAATAAACACTGTTTGCGTCGTTTAATGGGATCTTTGAGGTATAATTATGCTGAGCAAAGAGATAGAAGTGTTTTTGAAAACGAAAATCCATAGCGCTTACAAAGACACCTCTGGGAACACCGGTTAAACGGTTTCCTGAAAAATCAGATGTTCCGCTGATGTAGTTTCTGAAAAAATATTTGCTGAGCGTATAACTGTTCTGTATTTGAAATCCGCTTAAAAAGCCCTGCGTGCCGGGTTCAATGATCCAGTAAGAAGCCTGTGTTTCCAAGCCGGTTTGTCTGGTCCCGCCTGCATTTAAATAGAATTCAGTATCATCACTGTTCACCCGGCGAACAATGGCATTTTCTAAGCGGTAATGAAATATTGACGCATCCAGCCATAACCGGTCGCGCAAATCCCTGAAACGGAGGCCTGTCTCATAGTTCCATCCTGTTTCGGAGCCAATTGCAGTATTGATCTTATTATCTGATGCCCTGATCTCGGCAATGGTAGGCGGAGAATAACCCCTGCTGACGGATGTCCTCAGAGCAAGATTATCCGCGATCTGATAAGATAATGCAAAACGTGGCATTAATTCAGGATCGAACTTACGCTTGAATTTTGATGTTGGAGTACTGATATCCTTATCAAAGTGAATTTGATAATAATTTAAACTTGCCGCAATCTCTGCAGTCAGCTTTTCTCCTAAATTGGCAGAGAAACGGCTAAAATAAAAGAACTGCCTTGAAATGATATCATCCTGAGCCTGTAAATTTCCTCTTGTACCTTTATTATTAGTGTAATTTGCAATATCTGCGCTGGTACCTTGTAATTCAAGTCCGGCGTTCCATTTCCAGTTAACATACGAATTAGTATTCCCGGAAAGTTCAATATAGGTTCGAAGTCCTAATGTTCCTTCATCCCGAATTTCATAATTAGTGATAAAAGGATTGGTATAATCGGTATGTGAGCCATACAAGGCCAGAACATGGCGAAGGTTTTTAGTAATAGTCGACTCATTGACAATCCCGCCATAAAATGTTTGGTTTTCGATCCTGGCCTTTTGTACAACGGGTCCGGCTGCAAATGCAGTAGAGGGCCTGGCAGCGCGGGGATCAGCTGTATATTGTGCAAGGGTTAAGCCTCCGGGAGTTTTATAGTTTAGATCAGAATAAAGGGCAAGAACTCTTAATTCATTGGAACGGGAATAGTTCCAGCGGTGCATTATCTGACCATAATGCCGGCTCATAGCACTGTGTTCGCGGTATCCATCAGATCTTTGATATGAATGGTTCACATTCAGGAATTGGTTTGACCATTTTTTCTGAAGAGCAAGCTTTTCCTGGAAAAGGCCATATGAGCCGCTGCTTAAAGCTGCTGATGCCCAGCTGCTATCAGAACGTTTATCAACAGGATTGATTAATACCACGCCTCCTGAATTCGCTCCGAATAAACTTCCATCCGGACCTTTCAATACTTCAATATTATAGATACTTCCGACATCAAGCGAGTTTAGATAGGTATTCCCGCCTGCATCGGTTAAAGGAAACTCATCAATATATACCTTTACATTTCTTACCCCAAAAGGTGAGCGTAATAAGCTTCCGCGGATTGATAAACGATAGCTACCCGGTGAACGTTCTTCCATCCTTACTCCTGGTACGGCATTAAAGGCCGGCACCATCGAGATCCCTGGCTGGTCTCTTAACTGCTTATTACTTATCATACTTACGGAAGAAGGTATACGTAAGATTGGCTGATCAGATAAATAGGCCCTGATGACCACTTCATCCATCTTCTGAATTGAATCGACTTTGCTTTGAGCAAAACTGCTGCCAATGCAAAATATACAAAACATGATTAACGCTGGGCGTAGAAATAAATATTTGACGGCTATTTTCATTTTAAGAATAATCATTCCCGGATCAGGTTGGCCCAGGCCTCGCTAAATTATCAAATCTTCCCGAGTTTATTTATGCTTATGTTCCTATTCTGCCAGATCTTGTGTAAAATTTTTGCGAATTGGCTGTATTTTGTCTGTCAGGATGAATTGAATTGTATGTTTTATTTATGATATGAAAGCCGTAGGGTGCTTTTTCCATGTATTAGGGCATAAAAAAAGCTCATCTTATATAGATGAGCTTGATTAAATAGAATTAATTAGCTTATTATTCGAAGTATTCCTTCATTTTGTCAAAAAAGCTCTTTTCGTTTTTGCCTGGCTGCGGCTTAAAGTTGGGCGATTCCTTAAGCTGATCCAATATCTCGCGTTCTTCTTTTGATAAAGCTTTAGGTGTCCAGATATTGACGTAAATAAGCTGGTCGCCGCGATGATATGAGTTCACCTCGGGGATACCTTTGGCTTTCAGGCGAAGTATTTTGCCACCCTGGGTACCGGGCTCTATTTTGATTTTTGCCTTTCCGTCAATAGTCGGCACCTCTACGCTTGCTCCAATTGCCGCTTCAATAAAACTGATATGGAGATCATATATAATGTTATTGCCTTCCCGCTTTAATGTTTCATGAGATAATTCCTCGATCAGGATGATCAGATCACCAGGAATACCACCACGCGGAGCAGCATTACCTTTTCCGCTCATGGATAACTGCATTCCTTCACTTACACCTGCAGGAATATTAATGCTGATCGTCTCCTCACCACGTGTCAGACCTTCACCATGACAAACATTACATTTAGCTGTGATCTCGGTTCCCTCACCATTACATGTCGGGCAGGTGCTTGTAGTTTGCATCTGGCCTAATATGGTATTGGTAACCCTCCTTACTGCTCCGCTTCCGTTACAGGTGGAACAGGTATGAAATGAAGATTTATCTTTTGCGCCGCTCCCGTCGCAGGTGCTGCAGATGATCTGCTTATTGACTTTAACTTTCTTCTCAACGCCTTTAGCTATTTCTTCAAGGGTAAGCTTTACTTTAATTCGCAGATTACTGCCGCGTGAAACCCGGCGGCCTCCGCGCGATTGCTGCTGGCCTCCGAAAAAACTGTCAAAAGGACTTCCGCCGCCTCCGCCGCCACCAAAAATATCCCCGAACTGACTGAAGATATCTTCCATGTTCATGTTTCCACCACCGTAGCCGCCACCATTTGCACTTGCTGCACCACCTGCATGGCCGAACTGGTCATATCTCCTTTTCTTATCGGCATTGCTCAGAACCTCGTAAGCTTCTGCTGCCTCTTTAAAGTTATCCTCTGACTTTTTATCTCCCGGATTTTTATCGGGATGATATTTTATCGCCATTTTTCGATAAGCTTTTTTTATCTCATCTGCACTTGAAGACCGGGTTACACCAAGTATATCGTAATAATCTCTTTTCGCCATTTTTTTAATTCACAACAGGCCGTTAAATGCAGATCCGTTTAGGATCAATCAAAACGGCTTATTATTTTATGCTCCTATTATAACCTTTGCGAAACGGATCACCTTATCATTAAGGTAGTAGCCTTTTTCCAATTCGTCTAAAACTTTTCCTTTCAGTTCCGCTGAAGGGGCCGGTATATTAGTTATGCCCTCGTGTACATCAGCATCAAAATCTTTTCCAATGGATTCCATTTCCTTAAGACCTTTCTGCAGCAGGATATTCTTTAATTTAAGATGCACCAATTTGATTCCTTCTTTAACAGATTCAATATCAGTTGCGGTTTCCATCGATTTTTGAGCCCTCTCGAAATCATCAAGAACAGGCAAAAGATCTACAATAACATCTTTACCTGCTATTTGAAGCAGTTCTAAGCGTTCTTTGCTGGTTCTCCGTTTAAAATTGTCAAATTCTGCATATAAACGAAGATGTTTATTCTGCCAATCAGCAACCTCAGCCTTTAATTTGTCTTCCGGAGACAGATTGTCTACTTCTTCTGCAACAGCTGCAGGGCTTTCCTCCCCGTCGTTTGGATCTATTTCATTCGTTTCCGGATCTTCCAGCACCTCCTTCTGTTCTTGGTTTTCAGGTTTCGGAGTATCTTCCATATGGTTCTTCTTCTTTTTATTCAACATGTCTGAAAAGTTCATATTATTGATTGACAATTTTTTTGCCAAAGTTGAAATCAGTCAAGCTGTCAGCATTTTATAGAAATCCGGCCTGCCGGAATAGACCCGGCTGGCTTATTAAAGATTTTTGCCGAAACTTATTCTGATTTAAATAGTTACGTCGGCATGCACTATACCGCCTTCGCATTTAATTATTCTGGATGGAAAAGTTCTGATGATATGGTAATCATGGGAAGCCATCAATACAGATGTACCAGACAGACTGATCTGCTTTAACAAGGTTATAATTTCCTCAGATGTCTCCGGATCCAGGTTTCCTGTGGGTTCATCAGCCAGTATGATTTCAGGATCATTTAGTAAGGCCCTTGCTATTACTACCCTTTGCTGCTCTCCTCCTGATAATTCATGAGGCATCTTTTTCATTTTCGATCTTAGGCCAACTTTTTCAAGTACATCCCGGATCCGCTCAGATATCAGCTTTTTATCTTTCCAGCCGGTTGCCCGCATAACAAATTCAAGATTTTGCTCGATCGAACGATCGGTAAGAAGCTGAAAATCCTGAAAAACTATGCCCAGCTTACGACGCAGGTATGGAATGTCTTTTTCGGTAAGTTTTTTTAAGTTAAATCCTGCTACCTGGCCCTCACCATTCCCGATATGAAGATCACCATAAATAATCTTTAAAAGACTGCTTTTTCCGGAGCCTGTCTGTCCGATCAGGAAAACAAATTCCCCGGGGTTGATTTGAAGGTTAACATTACTTAGTACGAGGTGTTTCTGCTGGTATACATCTACCCCCTCCAGCTTTATAACAGAATTGTCAGTCATATCAGATCTCAAGTTTTAATATTTGCCCAAAGGGCAGGTCTTTGATTTTATCCATAATGTAATCTGCCTGGTGACTCAGTCCTGCTTTATCCAGGGCTTTCTCAGGCCTGTCTAAACGAAAATAGGCTAAAAGGGTGAATTTTTCATCCCTAAGCTGGACGTAATCCGGTATTTTGGCGACACCCTTAACTTTAATTACATACATTCCGGCAAAGTTAATTCTTAATTTTTATAAATCTAGGTTTAAAAACCCCCTTTGCTGAGGGATCAGGCAGTCTGCCTAATTAAAAAACAGGGTAATATCATTTCAGGACAGGCTTTGTAAAAATGTCATGGTGTCAATATTATCGGCGTAATCCCATAGGCCGGGATGCTGACTTTCACCGAAAGGAAACACTCTGAGATCAGATTTCAGGTTTGAAACGATACACTGGATCTGTTCCGACTTTTGTTCAAGATCATGTTCAAGCTGCTTTAGATCTTCATATTGTTCATAATATAAAACGGCAAGAGGGGAGGCCAGCCTGGAATCCTCTTTCAACAATAAAAAACCATTGTCAAGATGTTTGTCGAGGTTTACAAGGAAGATCGACTTGTTATAATCGTAGTTATTATTGTATTTATGGTGATCGCCAACATACTTGAACTTTTCAATTGATTCAAAGAAAACGCCGAAATCATAGCCTTTGGGAACATATATTTTTGAAACATTCCTGCATCCAAGGCCAAAGTAATCAAAAATATCATTGCCCAGGGCTTTAAGATCTTGAGGGCTTTCCTGCCCGCTTAATATAGCTATGCTGTTGCGGTTTTTCCGGATGATATGGGGAACACTGCTGAAATAGTATTCAAAATACCGCGAAGTGTTATTACTTCCCGTTGCTATTACTGCGTTAAAGTTTTTGAGTCTGTCGATATGTTCAATCTGTTCAGCGAAGGCGGGTTCAAATTCTACCAGCTTTCCTAAAAGATAGGGTATTAGTTTCTGATCCTGTGAAGATAACTTGATCAGTGCCTTATGGCCTGAAGCTAAAACACAAAGAATATCGTGAAACCCAACAAGGGGAATATTCCCAGCCAGTATGAGACCAACGGACAGCATTTTTTCATTTTCACGGCCGGAAGCAAGCCACTTTTCAAGATCTTTTCTGTTTAACATACCCGCTATGGAAGCTATGGCTTTCGCTGTACTTTCGGGGGTGAACCATGCGTTATATTGCCCGGCTCTGGTGATCAGATCCTGTAGCTCTGCTTCAGGGGAGGACATAAACACGCCTAATCGGGCAAAGGCTTCTATTCGTTGATTGGTTGTCAAAATCTTATTCATCCAAAAATTTACTTCAAATAATGTTATATTTGTACCGCTTTGAAAAGCGAGATAAATACTCTTGAGAGTACAAAATTAACTTTACAAATAGACTTTTAGATAGAGATGGCAATTAAAATCACCGATGAGTGTATTAACTGCGGGGCTTGTGAGCCTGAATGCCCGAATAATGCAATTTATGATGCCGGCGCAGCCTGGAGATTTTCAGACGGTACCGGATTAAAAGGCGTGATTGATTTTGGGGATGGAACAACCCTGGATGCTGAAGAAGCCCAGTCGGCAATATCCGATGAAGTTTATTATATAGTATCAGATAAGTGTACTGAATGTGTTGGGTTTCATGATGAACCTCAATGTGCTGCGGTTTGCCCGGTAGATTGTTGCGTTGATGACGAAGATGTTCGTGAAACAAGAGAAGAACTGCTCGCCAAGAAAGCCTGGCTTCACGTAGAATAATGAGATAATCTTTAAGCGGCCATAAGAGCCGCTTTTTTTATGCCTATTTTTTTCCAGCCTTGGGAATTATCAATACGGGACATTTTGCTTTCCGGGCGACACTCTCAGAAACACTGCCCGAAATAAAATGGTCCAGTCCGGTGCGGCCATGAGTGCCCAAAATAATCAGGTCAGCATGAAATTCATCGGCCGCCGCCAGTATCTCATCCTGAGGCCGTCCAATGCGTGTTGAGGTTGTAATATCCGCTTTTTCACCATGCGCTTTCTGTAAGCGGTTAAATAGGTTCTTACTTGCTTCTTCCTGTATCTGCATCATTTCCGGTATCATTCCCGGTGATTCATTAAGAAGCGGATCTGCAACATAAGGGGTAGTCATAGGTATTTCGTCAACGTGAACAAGAACGATTTTTGAGCCTAATTTCTGAGCTAAAAGTACCCCATAATTTACTGCCTGGTCTGAGTAGGAACTGTCTTCTACGGCTATAAGGATTTTATGAATGTTATCGGGACTTATCATGATTAATTAACAGTTTGATATTACTTATGTTTCTTTTATTAATTCTAAAGTTAATTTTATTCAATTTAAGGTAAAATTGTTTTATTTGCAACTATGAATCAGCAATTTGGAGTTTGTAATTTATCTCTTGTCCCGCTGCGGGCCGAGCCATCGGATAAAAGCGAGATGTGTTCCCAGCTATTATTCGGGGATCATTTCAGTATTCTGGAGGTTACATCTAAATGGGTTAAGATTTTGACAGGTTATGACGAATATGAAGGATGGATCGATCATCAGCAATTTACGGAAATTGGTCAGGCGACTTTCTCAAGTTTATCAAGCCTGAACACAGTTCTGGGTCTGACGGTAGGTCATACGGTTCTTAAAACCGAAGTTAATGAGAGCTTGTATTTGCTGGCGGGCTCCAATATTCCTCAAACTGTTGATAATTATTTTTACCTGGGGGATACGAGATTTAAGCTGGATGGAAACACTGTTAAACCCAACCGCATGGAATTCAGGAATGCGGTTACTGCATCTGCCATGTTTTATATGAATGCTCCCTATTTATGGGGCGGACGCTCTGTATTTGGAATCGATTGTTCAGGCTTAACACAAATGGTCTTCAGGCAGTTTGGGATAATGCTCAAACGCGATGCCTGGCAGCAGTCGGAACAAGGTGAACTGCTTGGGTTTTTGCAGGAAGCTAAATCAGGTGATCTCGCATTTTTCGATAATGAAGAGGGAAGGATCACCCATGTGGGGATAATGCTTGACAATGACAGGGTTATTCATGCCTCCGGAAGGGTAAGGATCGATGCCATTGATAACCAGGGTATTTTCAACCCTGAATTACACCGGTATACGCATAAACTGAGGATTGTTAAAAGGTTTGTTTAGAATTAGGGTTAGGATCAGAGTTGCATCCGGCATCCGGACTATAAGAATTCCACATCCCAGATCTTTACCAGCTTATCATCACTGATTGAAATGAGATGGGAGTTTACAGGTTCCCAAATTATCTTATTTATTGACAGGCGGTGTGAATCATAGCCTTTTTCGAGACTAAGGGTCTTCACCAGCTCATAATTTTCTCCCTCCCAGATCTTAATGCTTTTATCCCTGCTTGCTGTGGCGAAGTAAGGGAGTTCAGGATGAAAGGCAATACTGTAAACCGAGAAAAGATGAGCCGGAATATTTTTAAGGAGCGAATAATCAGATGTATCCCATATTTTTAATTGAGCATCCCTGCTTCCAGATAATAACTTGTTACCATCGGGAGAAAATTGCAGGGAAGTGACCGGAAGCGTATGCTCATCAAGTTCATATATCTGGCTGTAATCAGACAACCTGTAGATCCTTATCTTACTGTCTTTACATCCAAAAGCCACTGTTTTCTCATCTGGACTAATGCTTATGACCCTTACGGTTTCAGAGGATACCTTAAAGTTGTACAATTGTTTCAGCGAAATCAGATCCCAAACAGACACTGTGCCGTCCTCAGAAGATACAAGCAGCTCATTTTTTGATCTGATTGATTTAATATCAAAAACAGGAAGCTTATGATGTTGTAGAGTGCCTGTTATTTTCTGTTCTTCAAAGTTAAATACATCTACCTGTCCGCTTCTTTCCCCTGCAAGCAGGAGAGGGTATCCCACAGGGCAATGTAAAGCATAAACGGATGATTTTACGGGAAACAGGACTTTGATAAAACCCGGAATACTTAAACTCCATTCCACAACACCTTTATCATTGCCGGCGGTAAAGATAATTCCTGGCTTCTGAGAATTCTCTACAGTAAAAATGGGGTTTTGGTGCCCGGATAAGCTGGCTTTATTTAGAATATTGATCATGTTTAAAGAGCGGGTCTCATAAAATTATAAGAATATTTTATTTGCTCGAATGTCTTTCAGCCAGGTTTTTCGCAATAGTTTTTAAGCTTACATTCTTTTCTCTCATTAAAACCAGAAGGTGAAATATCAGGTCGGAGCTTTCGTTTATGAAATCATTTTCCGTTTCATTTAGCGCTGCAATAACAGTCTCAACTCCTTCTTCTCCAACTTTTTGCGCAATCTTATTCAAACCCTTAACCCGGAGGGTATTCACATATGATCCTTCAACCGGATTGGAATAACGCTCACCGATTATTTTTTCGAGTTCGAAAATAAAGTTCTGATTATATTCGGTACTGAAACAGCTTCTTGATCCGGTATGACAGGTAGGTCCCACCGGATTAACTTTTATTAGAAGTGTGTCATTATCGCAATCCTCCCTGATTGAAACCACATTCAGGAAATTGCCGCTTTCCTCGCCTTTAGTCCATAAGCGGTTCTTAACCCTCGAAAAAAAGGTAACCTTGTTTTCTGAAACAGTTTTCTGATAAGCCTCTTCATTCATATACCCCAGCATCAGAACTTCCAGTGTTTTTTCATCCTGGATAACCGCCGGAACCAGGCCATTGCTTTTATTAAAATCGATACTCATTTCTTTATTTTTTAGAACGGCTATAATCTAACCTCAATGTGGTTCGCCATTAATTCTGCCTTTAAATCAGGGATCAGAATTTCCCCGTAATGGAATACCGAAGCAGCGAGGGCAGCGTCTGCATTTGTGATTTTAAAAAGCTCCACAAAGTGCTGAACATTACCCGCTCCCCCCGATGCGATCAGCGGAATACTCAGATTATCATTGATCTTTTTTAATAACCCATTGTCAAAACCTGCCTTGGTTCCATCGTGGTCCATAGATGTCAAAAGAATTTCTCCCGCTCCCCTGTCTTCAGCTTCCTTGATCCATTCCTCGGTTTCTATATTCGTGGCGATACGCCCTCCATTAAGGTGAACATAGTTTTTACCATCGATATGTTTGGTATCGATTGCTACAACTACAAATTGTTTTCCGAATGCTAATGCCAGCTCATTGATAAAAGAAGGGTTTCTTACTGCTGCAGAGTTAATAGATATTTTGTCTGCACCCGAATTCAAAAGTATATCCGCATCAGAAATTTCAATTATGCCTCCACCGATAGTGAAAGGAATGTTTATCTGCCTGGCAACTGACTTAACAAGTTCAACGAGGGTTTTCCTTTTCTCATGCGTAGCTGTAATATCCAGAAATACCAGTTCATCAGCACCTTGCTTTGAATACTGGTAGGCCAGTTCAACAGGATCTCCGGCATCGCGCAGAGCAACAAAATTTACACCCTTTACCGTGCGGCCGTCCTTTACATCCAGACATGGGATGATGCGTTTAGCCAATCCGGTTAGAGGAATTTCAGGAAAGGATGAAATAGAATTTAAAGTTGACGTATTCAAGTTTTATGAATTGAAAAAAGAGAGCCCCGGGCCCGCCTTATTTATGTTTTAAGTCAGGAAAATATAATACTAAAAGCTTATCAATGCTTTTAAATTCCAGGCTTTGATCTCTTCGATAGAAATACGTCCTTCATAGATGGCTTTACCAACCACGCAAGATTCAACCTTAATATTTTGCAGCTTTTCTATGTCCGACATGGAACTAATCCCTCCCGAAGCAATAAGCTTAATAAACGGAGAATGATCGAGGAGCTTTTTATAAAGATCTACACCTGCTCCTCCTAGCTTTCCGTCCTTATCAATATCGGTACACAAAAATCTGAAAAAGCCAAGGTTTAGGCATTTATCAACATAATCCATCAGCTTAATAGGAGAGCTTTCCATCCAGCCTGAATACTTAATCACTTCGTCAAGTACATCAATTGCTATTACCACCTGATCCTGGCATTTATCCTTACCACAGATCTCGCTGCTTAATTCTGGAAGAAACTCGGCATTGGTGAGCGCCTGGGTTCCTACAATAACGCGATGAATTCCATAATCGATGAGTTCCTTAACTTTATCGATACTTCTTACCCCGCCGCCGTACTGAACTTTTATATCAGTTTTGTTTATGATATCGAAGAGGAATTTCTGATTGCTGAAATCTCCTTTAGCCCCATTCAGATCAATAATATGAATGAATTCAGTACCGTTCGACTGATACTTTTCAATCATTTCATTGAGCGTAACGTCATAATACGTAGCCTGGTCATAATCACCCTCACGTAAACGGACAACTTTTCCGTCTAAAATATCTATTGCTGGAATTATATACATGTGCTTATGCTAAGTGTGCAAAATTTTTTAAAATTTGTTCTCCGGCGAGGCCGGATTTTTCAGGATGGAACTGAACGCCGTAAAAATTATCTTTCTGTATAATGGCAGAAAATTTAATTCCGTATTCTGCTGAAGCAGTAGTAAAATTAGAATTAAATTCTATAAAGTAAGAATGCACAAAATAAAAATGTGAGTTCTGTGATATATCAGAGAACAAAATGTTGCCGGGAATAGTTTCCACCTTGTTCCAGCCTGTGTGCGGGACCTTAAGGTGTAAATCTTCACTGAAAAGCCTGGTTTTTAAGGGAATGATCCCCAGGAGTTCCGAATTTCCTTCTTCAGAATAATCCGTTAGCAGCTGCATGCCCACACAAATCCCCAGGACGGGCTTTTTAAGTTCCCGAATGTATGGAACCAGACCCGTTTGTTCCAGTTTCTTCATTGCTGATCCGGCATGGCCGACCCCTGGAATGATATACCGGTCATATTTTTCAAAATCCTGGGCAGTTTGTATCATTCCGTAACTAAGCCCGAGGCGGTCGAGAGCCGCTGTCAGCGAAAAGATATTACCCGCACCATAATAAACTATCCCGATCATAATACTCCTTTCGTACTTGGCAGCTCAGTTCCAGTAATCTTTATGGCCTGTTTAATGCTTTTAGCCAGAGCTTTAAAACTGGCCTCAATCATATGATGGGTATTGCTTCCATCCAATATCTTTAAGTTCAGGTTCATACCCGCATGTTCTGAAAAGGATTTCATCCAGTGCTCAAACATTTCTGTCGGGAAGTCACCAACGTATTCCCGGTCAAATTTTCCTTCAAAAATAAAATAAGCGCGGTCAGAGAAATCGATGGCACATTGTACCAGGGCTTCATCCATGGGTAGGAGAAATCCATAGCGCTCAATCCCCCGTTTGTCGCCTAATGCCTGTTTAAAAGCTTTACCCAAAGCTATTGCGCTATCTTCAATGGTATGATGCTCGTCGATCTCAAGATCACCACTAACTTTAAGAGTCAGATCCACACCCGAGTGTTTCGCCAGCTGATCAAGCATGTGATCGTAAAATTTCAGTCCGGTGTCAATACGATGTACCCCATTGCCATCCAGGTTTAAAGAAAGCGTGATCCTGGTTTCTTTGGTATTTCTTTCCAGTTGAACCAGGCGATCTTTTTTCCGGGTTAGGAATTCGGTTATTTCAATCCAGTCTATACTTCCGAAAACAGCGCCTTCATTTTTCTCTTTGGAAAAATAAATAGCCCTGCAGCCAAGATTATGGGCCAGTTGAATATCCGTTTCCCGGTCGCCTATGGTGTAGGAATTGTGCAGGTCAATTAAATTCGATATCAGGTAGCTGGTTAACATTCCTGTATTTGGTTTCCTGTTCGGACTGTTAGCTTCGGGAAAAGAGTCATCCACAAAGATCTCTGCAAAAGTAATGCCTTCACCAGCCAGTATGCTTAGCATTTTTTGCTGGGGTTTCTGGAAGGTTTCTTCTGGAAAACTGCTGGTACCCCGGCCATCCTGGTTAGTTACCATCACTAATTCATAACCAAACTCCTGCAGTTTTTTCAATGAGGATATGGCATATGGCAGAAATTCAAGCTTTTCCAGACTGTCAACCTGCAGATCAACGGGAGGTTCAACTATTAAAGTGCCGTCGCGGTCTATAAATAATACTTTTTTCATTCGAATAAATTTATTTTAAAGTCCCGCATGTGCGGGCTCCATGGGCTTATTCATGTCGTGAGGGGTAAGCTTATGCAGTTTCATCCTTTATTATGTATGTCCCTTGAATTCAGCCAGCGTATCAATCAGTACCTTATTTTCTTCCGGCGTTCCAATAGTGATGCGGAGTGAACCTTCACAAAGCTCAACTTTTGAACGGTCGCGTACAATGATTCCCTTTTCAACCAGGAATGCATAGATCCCCGCGGCGTCGCTGGTTTTTACCAGGATGAAATTTGCATCGGAGGGATAAATTTTAAGCACAAATGAAAATCCTGCCAATGCTGAAGTAAGCTTCTCACGTTCTGCTACAGTTAATTTTATCCAGTCATTGATTTGTTCAACATGCTGCAGGGCCTGCAATGCCAGGGTCTGCGTTGCCTCGTTGATATTATATGGTGGCTTTACTTTATTGAATATCTCTATAATCTCCTCACTTGCAAAGGCCATCCCTAGCCTTAATCCGGCAAGTCCCCAGGCCTTAGAAAGGGTTTGTAACACAAGGAGGTTTGAATGTTCGGTTAACTCCTGGATAAAGCTTTTCTGCCTGGAGTAGTTTATATAGGCCTCATCTACGACCACAAGCCCATTGAAATTTACAAGGAGGGTTTCAATATCCGGCCGGTTTATAGAATTTCCGGTCGGATTATTGGGTGAGCAGATAAAGATGATCCGGGTATTTTCGTCAATCGCTTCAGATATCCCTTCCAGATCCAGCTGGTAATCTGCTGTAAGTTTTACCTTTCGAACCTCAACATCATTTATATTTGCCGAAACTTCATACATGCCATAAGTAGGCGGTACCGTTATTACATTATCGATCCCCGGACGGCAAAATGCCCGGTATAAAATATCAATCGCCTCATCGCTCCCGTTGCCTAAAAAAATATTGCGCGGAGGAACCCCCTTTATTTCGCTCAGCCTTTGTTTAAGTTTCAGCTGTAAAGGATCAGGGTAGCGATTATAATCGGTTTCAAGGGGCGAGCCGAAACTATTCTCATTGGCATCTAAATAAACAGATGCCTCGCCCTTAAACTCGTCCCTGGCTGATGAATAAGGAACAAGATTTTTTATATTATTTCGAAGTATATTTTGAAGATTGAACATTGTATTAAATTTACACTTCCCGGAGGAAGATATTTATCCTGCATTTTCATTATCAGTGTCTTTTACTAAACGGACGCTGACTGAATTTTTATGTGCATGTAATCCTTCCAGTCCCGCCAGGATCTCTACACTTGGGCCCAGATTATCAATTCCCTCCCGGCTGATATGCTGAAACGTGATCTTTTTTACAAAGGAATCTAATGAAACCCCAGAATAAGCCTTTGCATAGCCGCTGGTCGGTAAGGTATGATTGGTGCCTGATGCGTAATCCCCGGCGCTTTCCGGAGTTAAATGTCCGAGGAATACGGAACCTGCATTGATGACCTCAGGACTAAGGGATTTCCAATCCCTAGTTGCCAGGATCAGATGCTCAGGTGCATACATATTACTAAAAGCCATGGCCTCCTCCAGATCAGCTGTAAGAACAGCATAGGAGTTTGCAATTGATTTAGCAGCAATTTCTGCCCTGGGCAATAAAGCCAGCTGCCGGCTGAGCTCAATGATGGTTTCTTCAATGATCCTCGATGAATCAGACAAAAGAACCGCCTGGCTGTCGGGACCATGTTCAGCCTGGGCCAGAAGATCTGCTGCAAGGTATACAGGCCGGGCCGTTTCATCGGCAATGATCAGTACCTCGGAAGGTCCTGCCGGCATATCAATGGCTGTCTGACTTTCAGACTGGACCATTGTTTTGGCCATCGTAACGTATTGGTTCCCGGGCCCGAATATTTTATCCACTTTGGGGATCGTTTCGGTACCGTATGCCATTGCTGCGATGGCCTGGGCACCGCCTGTAATGTAAATTTTGTCAATTCCAAGAAGCTGTGCACAAAAAGCAAGGTAAGCATTAACCTTCCCGTTCTTTTGCGGAGGTGAACAAACCACGATCTCCCTGCAGCCGGCGAGCTTTGCCGGTACGCCAAGCATAAGAAAAGTACTTGGAAGTACCGCTGTACCACCAGGAATGTATAGTCCTACCTTCTCAATAGGTCTTTGTTCCCTCCAGCATACAACGCCTTTTGAAGTTTCAATCTTTTCTTCTCTCAGAACCTGACTTTCATGAAATTTTTTAATGTTATTATATGCTATACCCAGGGCCTGCTTTTCTGTGTCTGTAACACTATCTGCCAGTTGATCGATTTCTTCCCGATCAATAAATAGTTTATCGATCCTAATCCCGTCAAACTTCTCTGCAAATCTGATTAATGAGGCATCACCCTTTAGTTTAACTTCTTTCAGAATTTCCTCTACTACCGCTTTTATGGTATTATCCCTATCGGTATTACGCATACAGAGGTTGTTTATCTGATTTTGATCCAGATCCCCGAACGTATAGACTTTCAGCATGATGCTATAATTTGAATAGGATTATAATATGATTTTTTCAATAGGCATAACCACGATACCCTGAGCGCCGGCACTTTTCAGCAGACTGATTTTTTCCCAGAAGTCCCGCTCTTGTATTACGGTATGAATAGCAACCCAGCCTTCCTCAGCAAGGGGAACAACCGTAGGGCTTTTTACACCCGGAAGCAGCTGCGCTATTTTATCCACGTTTTTCAGCTCGGCATTAAGGACCACATATTTAGTTTCTTTTGCCCTGAGGACAGACTGCACTCTCTGAATGAGCTCCATGATCAGGGGATTGCTCTCTTCACCTTTTCTGCCGATTAAAACAGCTTCGGATGAAAGAACATCCGCAAATGGCTTAAGCCCGTTGCTTTTCAGGGTTCCTCCTGTGGATACAATATCAAAAATGGCATCACTTAATCCCAGCCCCGGCGAAATTTCCACAGATCCGGAAATGGTACGGATATCCGCTTTAATATGATTTTTTTTAAGGAACTTTTCAAGAATAACCGGGTAGGAGGTGGCAATAGACTTTCCATTCAGATCCTGAATGTTTCCGATAGAACTGTTGTTCTGTACGGCGATTTTCAAAGTGCATTTTCCAAAGCCAAGCTTCTGCAGATAACTCACCGAAACTTCCGTTTCACTGATTACGTTTTCTCCTACAATCCCCAGATCAGCGATGCCATCCTGAACATATTCAGGAATATCGTCATCACGCAGAAACAGGATCTCCAGAGGAAAATTAGATACTGTGGAAATTAATGAGCTTTTATAGTTTTCGAAGGTTAATCCGCAGTTTTTAAGAAGTTCAACCGATTTTTCGTTTAATCTACCAGATTTCTGGATAGCTATTTTAAGAGTTTTCAAATTGTATGTTTTAATCAGACCAAAAAAAATTATTAGGAAAAAGTTTCACGTAGAAACGTACATTATTTTATCATCGCCGCAAAGCGATGATGGAAATGTACGTGATGGGTGAAAACTAAAATCATAATATTTGGCCCAGATATGCTTGGGAGGCGAGCAAATATACTGATTAGCATTTTAATATAGAAATTAGTTGTTAGTTTGTTGGTTTGTTAGTTTGTTGGATGGATGGTTTGTTCCTGGTGGATATAATCTGTATTTTCATATTCTATGGCTTTTTATCATAATTTCTTTCAGAGGACATTAATTATCATTAATTTTGGTGAACAATGAGATTCCTTTCCCCCGGATTTTTATTTGCCCTCCTGACGATTGCCATACCTGTCATTATTCATCTTTTTAATTTTCGTAAGTTCAGGAAAGTATACTTCAGCAATGTTCGATTTTTAAAATTCGTTCAGCTTCAAAGTTCATCCAGACAGCACCTGAAGGACCGGCTCATACTTGCATCCCGTATTCTGGCGATTAGCTTTCTGGTTTTTGCCTTCGCCCGGCCTTATATCCCAAATCCTGACCAGGATAATGCATTTCAACAGCAGGCGATAAGTATTTTCATTGATAATTCCTTCAGTATGGAAACCCTCAACAAGGAGGGGACTTTACTGGATGAAGCTAAACGCAGGGCTAAGGAAATTGCTTCTGCCTATAGCATGAATGATAAATTTCAATTATTAACCAACGATTTTGAAGGCAGAAATCAGCGCCTGCTTAATCCGGATGAGTTCCGCAACGCAGTTGATGAGGTCAGGATCAGTTCCGCCAGCAGGAAGCTTGATCAGATCCTTGCCAGGCAGGAAGATGTTTTTTTAAAAGAGCCCAATTCCCGTAAAACAGTCTATATTATTTCGGATTTCCAGGAAAACATTCTCCCGGAAGGTTCTGTAAGCCTTGACACAAATGTTACCCTGCGGATGGTCCGTTTAAAATCAAATCCGCAGCCCAATATTTCTGTGGATTCGGTATGGTTCCCCACGGCCATTCATAAACCCGGGGATGCTGAAATGCTGGTGGTCAGGCTTAGGAACAACTCCGATCTGATCGCTGAAAACATTCCCATTCGCCTTAATATTAATAAACAGCAAAAAGCAATTGGAAGCCTTACAATTCAGGCCAGGGGCAGTGCTGTTGATTCTCTTTCATTCAGCGGGCTGCAGGCCGGGTGGCAGGAAGGTGAAGTTCAGATTACAGATTTCCCTGTTATTTTTGATGATAAGTTCTATTTTAGTTTTAATGTCAGGCAAACCCTTCCGCTGCTTATTATTAATGGAACTAGCGAAAACGAGTTCCTGAATGCGGTCTACCGTTCAGATCCGTTTTTTAAGGTAAGCAACGTGCCGGCAGGGAATATTAATTATTCGGCTTTAAATATCTATCCTCTAATAATTCTCAATGAGGTCGGAGACATCAGTCCGGGTCTGGTGCAGCAGCTTAAATCATATACCAGCCGGGGAGGCAGCCTGATGATCTTCCCCGATCTTAATGCTAATCTGGATCCGCTGAAAAACCTGCTTCAGTCTTTAAATACAGATACCCCCCAGGAAATAGTAAGCGCTGACAACCGGGTTTCCTCCATTGAGTTAAGGCACCCTGTTTTTAAAGGAGTTTTCGATAATATTCCGCAGAAACTCGACCTGCCCTTTGTGAAAAAATATATCCGTTACAGTGCTCTGAATAATACCAACAGGAAGAATTTATTGGAACTCCCCGGAAAAACCGTATTCTTTAGTGAATACCGGTTAGGAAGCGGTAAAATATATCTTTCTGCTGTACCTTTAAAGGCAGAAGTTAGTAATTTTGCAACACATTCGGTTTTCGTGCCTGTCATGTACCAGACCGCGCTGTTATCTTTACAGGATCAAAACCTGTTTTATAAACTGAACAGAGAGCAAATGATTGAACTTCCTAAAATCACATTGAACTCAAACCAGACCCTTAAACTCAGGAAGGATAAATTTGAAGTAATTCCCGATCTCAGGCAAAGCGAAAATATGTCCCAGTTATATATTGCAGATCAGATCCGACAAACAGGAAATTACCAGTTACTCAAAATGGATAGTTTGCTTGCTGTTCTTTCATTTAATGACAGCGGAGATGAATCCAACCTAAGCTATGCCAGCGATAAACAGATCGCGACAAAGTTTGACAAGCAAAAGATTGATTTCATAAATCCCGATCCTTCCTCCATGCAGAATGCGGTTCAAACAATAAATGCAGGAACTTCCTTGTGGAAGCTCTGCCTGATCCTTGCTTTGATGTTTTTGGCCGCTGAAGTCTTATTAATCCGTTTTTACAAAAAATCTACTATTAAACCTGTTGTCACTTGAAGAAATTATTAATCCAGTCCGCCACGATCCTCTATCCTCAAAGTGCTTTCCATGGAAAGGTCTCAGACATTCTGATCATTGATGGTAAAATATCGGAAATAGCAAAGAAGATTTCAGTTTCTGATGGGGATGTTATTAAGGTTCAGGCAAAGGGACAGTTCCTGTGTCCCGGTTTCTTTGATATGAATGTAAACTTCGGCGAACCCGGATTGGAAACAAAAGAAGATATGATCAGCGGATGCCGGACAGCTGCGGCTGGCGGTTATACCGGACTTGCCCTGATGCCAAATACCCAACCTCCTATTCATTCAAAGGCAGAAGTTAATTTCCTGGTCAGCCGCTCAAAAGAAAACCTCGTTGATATTTACCCCCTGGGCTGTATCAGTCATAAGCGGGAGGGAAAGGAGCTCGCCGAAATGTATGATATGCAGCAATCGGGTGCCATAGCGTTTTCAGACGGGAACCGGCCGGTGTCGGATGCCGGTCTGATGAGCAGGGCTCTTCTGTATACCAAATCTTTTGAGGGTCTGATCTTTTCCTATGCCGAAGATCAGGAGATTGCAGGCAGCGGGAAAATGAATGAAGGTGTGATGAGCACCTTCCTGGGAATGAAGGGAAACCCTGCTCTTGCGGAAGAACTGATGGTCTCCCGGGATCTTTACCTTGCCGGATATCATGATACCAGAATACATTTCAGCACCATCAGCAGCTCCAGGAGCGTTGACCTGATCAGAAAAGCAAAGAAAGCCGGTCAGAAAGTGACCTGCGACGTAGCAGCTCATCACCTTGTTCTTACAGAAAATGAGCTTGAAGGCTTTGACAGCCAGTATAAAGTTAAACCTCCCTTAAGGACAAGAGCGGATCAGAAAGCCTTAATAGCCGGGCTTAAGGACGGAACAATCGATGCGATCTCTTCACAGCATACCCCGCATGAAATTGAATTTAAAAATGTGGAGTTTGAAATTGCTTCCTATGGGATGATAGGCCTGCAAACGGCACTTCCCTTAGCCTTAAAAGCGGGCCTGGAGCCAGAACTTATAGTTGAAAAGTTGGCCCTCGCCGGCAGAAAAATTTTAGGACTTCCGGTTCAGGAGCTTGAATCGGGAAATTCTGCTAACTTTATTGTGTTCGATCCTTCAGAAGAGTGGACCCTGGATGAAGAAACAAATGCCTCGAAATCTTCAAATTCCCCATTTATGGGCGGAAGACTGAAAGGAAAGGTCAGGCTTATTGTTAATAATGGACAATACATTACCTATTAAACGGATCATATGAATTCAAATGTTAAGCAAGCAATGCTGGCTGCGTTAAGCCAGTTTTCTGCAATAAGCAAAAAAGACAGCAGGGCGTTTTCTGACGCACTTGTGAATGTATTTAATTCCAATAAGGCTTACATGGAAAAAGTGTCGGCACTCGACAGGGAGTTTGATGATAATCCTGAATTTGAGCCGCTCAGAGAACTGTTTTTTGATCTTTTACTCATCAATTTCTTTAATGAGGATGTCAATAAGCTGGAAGAGGATTACCTGGATTCCCCGGAATGGGAGGCGATTGAAGAGCAGACCCTGGACCGCGGCACAGAGCTTTTAAATCTGATGCTTTATTTACAGGAATGCAAAGATGAAGCTATCGATCCCGAACTAGGAGATTTCCTGCGCGAGTTTTTACTGGTTGATGAGGATGAATTCCAGGATGAACACCGGATCTATGAAGAAGTGATTGCAAATCAGATCCTGGTTGACAGCAGTCTTGAAGAACTTGCCAGAGTGACCAGCGAACTTTCTGAAACCGCTGAACTTAAAGAGCTTTTTTATCCGATGATCGGCTTTTTCAGGGAACAGGACCCGGATGAGAATGAGTATAACGAATTCCTGAAACACAGTCTTAACCCGGAATTTGATTCTGCTGTCTATTCCATGTTAATTTCTTATAATCATAACTAATCTTATAATTGCAAACTGAAACCTAAACCTAAACTAACAATTATGGAAGTATCCTTACAAAATTTGAACAAGGCCGCAGTAACCAATGGCATCATTATCGGAATTTTATCCTCAGTGATCGGGGTCGTAACATTTTATATGTTCCCTTCACTTCTGGGTTCAATGTCTTTTGGAATTGGAACCCTGGTTGTATCACTTTTGATCTACATATTCTTCACTCTTGACCTTCGGAAAAAAATTGGCGGATACTGGAGTTTCAGGGAAGCCTTAAAAGGAATTTTCCTGATGGCTTTTGTTGCGGGATTGCTCTATTCAATAGTAAATTATGTTTTTTACAAATTTATCGAACCGGATGCATTTTTAAAGATCTCGGGATTCGTTGAAGAAGGAATGTCCAAGACATTTGAAAGCATGGGAATGGAGCAGGATAAAATTGACGAGGCGGTGAGCAAGCAGGTTGAAGGTATGAAGGCACAGTATGATCCTACCCCTCTGCAGTTCCTTAAAAATCTTGGAATTGCAGTGTTAATTCAATTTGTAATGTCCCTGATATTTGCAGCGATCTTTAAAAAAGAGGCTCCGGTCTTCGCAGCGGTTGAGGAGGAAGACGCAGAATAGGGTTAAATATAATGCTGCGTGCAGATTTTGTCAATATTATTGATGAAATTTGCACGTTTTTGTTTGAATAAAAAAGGCTTATTCGCACACTGAATGAAGGCGTGCCGGTTTAGCATTTAATCTCATTTTTACATCTCAAATGGATATATCCGTAGTTGTTCCTTTATTTAACGAGGCTGAATCACTGCCCGAACTCACTAGCTGGATTCACAGCGTTATGAGTGCGAATAGCTACAGTTATGAGCTTATCCTGGTGGATGATGGAAGCAGCGACGGTTCCTGGAATGTTATTGAACAGCTGAAGCTCCAGTATCCTGCCATTGTAGGAATTAAATTCCGGCGTAATTACGGTAAATCTGCTGCCCTGAACGTAGGCTTCGAAGCTGCCCAGGGTAATGTGGTTATTACTATGGATGCCGATCTTCAGGACAGCCCTGATGAAATACCGGGACTTTACAAGAAGATCGTTGATGATAAATTTGACCTTGTTTCAGGCTGGAAACAAAAGCGCCACGATCCCCTGACCAAAACCATTCCCACTAAATTATTTAACCAGGTTACACGCCGCATGTCTGGCATTCATAATCTGCACGATTTTAATTGCGGTTTGAAATCCTACCGCAGGGAAGTTGTGAAAAGCATTGAAGTGTATGGTGAAATGCATCGTTATATTCCTGTTATCGCTAAATGGGCCGGTTTTACCCGGATAGGGGAGCAGGTTGTAGAACACCGGGCCCGTAAATACGGCACGACCAAGTTCGGTTTCAGTCGGTTTATCAACGGCTTTCTTGATCTTCTTTCCATATTTTTTGTGGGTAAGTTTGCTAAAAGGCCGATGCACTTTTTTGGAACCATGGGAGCATTAAGCTTTCTTACCGGAACAGTGATAGCGCTGTGGATAATAGGAGAGAAGCTTTATCATATTGCCCGCAATATCAGGTATCCCCGGGAAATTGTGGACCAGCCGCTTTTCTATATTGCACTGGTAGCGATCATTGTAGGATTTCAGCTTTTCCTGACCGGTTTTATTGCCGAACTGGTATCCCGGAATTCTCCTGAACGCAATTCCTACCAGATTGAAAAAACGGTATGATTGCTGACTTCCTTAAGCTGTCTGGGAGCTATGGATATGTCCCTACTTTACCCGCCTGCCTTTAAACAGAAAATATGTTCTTTTCTCTCATCATTCCCCTATATAACCGTCCTCAGGAAATTGATGAACTGTTATTTACCCTGGTACAGCAGACCTATCTGCAGTTCGAGGTTATCATAGTAGAAGACGGATCACAAAATGATGCCCGGGATATTGTTAACAGTTATGCGGATAAATTAGACATCAGCTATTACTTTAAGGAAAACGGGGGCCAGGGCTTTGCCCGGAATTATGCATTTGAACGCGCTAAGGGCGACTATTTTATAATATTTGACTCAGATTGCCTTATTCCTGTTGATTATCTAGAGATCGTTAAAAATTATTTGCTTGATCACCAGCTCGATGCCTACGGCGGTCCCGACGGTGCGCATGAATCCTTTACCCCGGTTCAAAAGGCGATCAGCTATTCAATGACCTCGCCATTTACCACAGGAGGCATACGCGGAAATAAAAAACATATCGGGCAGTTTCACCCCCGAAGTTTTAACATGGGTATCTCACGTGAGGTTTGGGAAAAGACCGGCGGATTTATTTTAACCAGGCTGGGGGAGGACATTGAGTTCAGTATCCGGATCCACTCCTTAGGCTTTAAGATCGGGCTGATCCCCGGGGCTATAGTCTATCATAAGCGAAGAACGGATTTTCTCCAGTTCTTCAAACAGCTTCATTTTTTTGGCAGAGCCCGGATCAATATTTATAAACATTTTCCTGCTGAGTTAAAAGCGGTACATTTTTTCCCTGCGCTTTTTACAATATTTTTGCTTCTAAGTTTAATTTTAAACCTTTTGGATTATTCTTTAGCCGAATTGTGCAATACTTTAATCGCTATTTATATTTTGTTGATATTTTTCCATTCCTGGGCAGTAAACAAATCAGCAAAAGTTGCATTTTTGAGCATTATAGCTTCCTTCGTACAGTTAACCGCTTATGGTCTGGGTTTTATTGAGGATTTATGGAAGCGGGTTATTTTAAGACAACATTAATATATGGATAAAGCAATTTCAGTTGGAGAGGTCCTGGCGGATGCATGGGCACTGGCAAAGAAGAATATCTGGATACTGATTGGCTTTACTGCGGTTCAGTTTTTATTTATTTTCATTATCACGTCTGTTATGACCGCCTTTTTCGGAAGCACAAGTCCGGCAGGCGTACTAACTCAGAATATTCTTCTGAGTCTTTTTGATGCGTTTTTTACTGTGGCTTTCTACCAGGTCTTTTTCAAGCTTATTGATGATCCGAATGAGCCGGAGTTTCCGGATTTTGTTCCCAACCTGATGAAAGCATTGAATTTTGTCCTTGTAAAACTGATACTCGGACTCATCATGGTCTTCCTCATCGCCATTATCAGTTCCATATATTTTATCAATAAACCGGATATAGACACCAGTAACCCATGGAGCTGGGATCTTGTTCCTGTTTTCATTCTTATCGCAATTCCGATCATATACTTTACCATACGCCTTTGTTTTGTGGTTTGCTTTATTGTTGACCAGGATTCGGGATCTTCAGAATCTATAAGTCAGAGCTGGACGCTTACTAAGGGCCATTTTGGATTTATTCTTTTATTGTTCCTGATCATGCTGGGCCTGAACTTTCTTGGAGCCATGGCCTTTCTTATCGGATTATTATTTACGGTACCCTTTTCCAGTCTCATTCTCATCATAGCATACAGACACCTTGTAAACAGTTATACTGATGAGGAAGAGATATTGCTGGAGGATCAGGAGGAGAAGAAGAATGGGAATTAAATCTGCCTTAGCTAAACCACTTGCTGCTCTTGCAGTAATGCAGATCAATAAATGGAAGCTGAATGCCCTTGCTGCTCAGGATAAGATATTTGCAGATCTGATCAGGCAGGGCGCCAGAACATCTTTCGGTAAAGACCATGATTTTGATAAGATCCGCTCCTATGAAGATTTTAAAGGTCAGGTTCCTGTGGCTGATTATGAAGATCTGAGGCCTTATATTGAACGGATTGTTGAGGGCGAAGAAAATGTATTATGGCCCGGTAAACCCATGTATCTTGCCAAGACTTCGGGAACTACCTCCGGAGTAAAATATATCCCCATCTCGAAAAAATCAATGCCCGAGCATATAAAAGCTGCCCGGAATGCCCTGTTTTGTTATATCCATGAAACCGGGAAGGCTGATTTTATTGACGGCAGGATTATTTTTTTACAGGGAAGTCCTGTCCTGGATATCAGGCACGGCGTGGCAACAGGCCGCTTATCCGGCATAGTTGCCAATCATGTGCCCTCATACCTTCAGAAGAACCGTTTGCCTTCTTACCGGACGAATTGTATCGAGGACTGGGAAGAGAAGATTGAAGCCATAGTTGATGAAACGATCCATGAGGATATGCGTCTTATATCGGGCATTCCGCCCTGGGTACAGATGTATTTTGACAGGCTTGCAGCCCGGTCCGGAGGAAAAAAGATAAAGGATATTTTTAAGAACTTCTCCCTGTTCGTTTACGGGGGCGTGAATTTTGAACCTTATCGCGCCCGCCTTGAAGAGAGCATCGGCAAACGGATCGATTCCATAGAAACCTATCCCGCTTCCGAGGGGTTTATTGCCTTTCAGGATTCTCAGAAAGATCGGGGATTGCTTTTGCTGGTCAATTCGGGAATATTTTACGAGTTTATTGCTGCCGAAGAGTATTTTGATAAAAATGCCAAGAGGATATCCCTGAAGGATGTGGAGCTTGATAAAAATTATGCCCTTATCTTAAATACCAATGCCGGATTATGGGGCTACAGTATCGGCGATACCGTTAAGTTTGTTTCTAAAGATCCGTATCGAATAATTGTAACCGGCAGAATTAAACATTATATTTCGGCTTTTGGGGAGCATGTTATTGGGGAAGAGGTTGAACATGCCATTCTATCCGTGGCCCGGGAGGAAGGAACTGAGATCACCGAATTTACCGTTGCACCGCAGGTGAGTCCCGCGTCTCATGAACTGCCCTATCATGAATGGTATGTTGAATTTGCCAAAGCTCCGGAGGATCTTAACAGCTTCCGCATGAAAGTAGATAAAGCTCTTCAGGAGAAGAATTCGTATTATTATGATCTGGTGGAAGGGAAGATCCTTCAGCCTTTGATCATGCACGAATTGAAAAAGGATGCATTTATCAGTTATATGAAAGAGCAGGGTAAACTTGGCGGACAAAATAAAGTCCCAAGGCTGTCAAACGACAGGCTTATTGCTGAGGAACTCAATAAATGGATAAAGTAAAAGGGCTGTGAAGGGAATGAATTCAGAAAGAAAAGCGTTTAAAAATATAGCCATATTAGGTTCCACCGGCAGTATCGGAACACAGGCTCTTGAGGTGATCCGTCAAAATCCAGATCGCTTCAGAGCTTATTTACTCACGGCAAATAATAATTCCGAATTACTCATCCGCCAGGCAGCGGAGTTTAAGCCTGCCTATGTCGTTATAGGTGAAAATTCCAAATTTGAGGAGGTTAAAAATGCCCTGAAGCCTTTGAATATCAAGGTGCTCTCGGGAATGGATGAGCTTTGCGATGTTTTAAGTCAGCCTGAAATATCCCTGGTTCTTACTGCAATGGTTGGCTTTGCGGGTTTAGTACCCACGCTGGCCGCTATCCGGGCAGGCAAGGATATAGCGCTTGCAAATAAGGAAACGCTTGTTGTTGCCGGTGAACTTGTCATGGAACTGGCACAAAAGCACGGGGCAAAAATACTGCCGGTAGATTCAGAACATTCAGCAATCTTTCAATGCCTTGCCGGTGAGGAAGGAAATACTATTGAAAAGATCTATCTGACGGCTTCCGGGGGACCTTTCAGAGGTAAGAACAGTGCCGATCTGGCTTCGATCACCCGGGCGGAAGCCCTCAGGCATCCCAACTGGGTAATGGGTGAGAAGATCACAATTGATTCCGCCTCGCTGATGAATAAGGGTCTGGAAGTGATCGAGGCGAAATGGCTGTTCAACCTGGATATCTCTCAGATTGATGTCATTGTACATCCCCAATCCATTATACATTCCATTGTTCAGTTCGCCGATGGCTCCATGAAAGCGCAGATGGGCCTTCCGGATATGAAGCTTCCCATTCAGTATGCTTTAGCTTATCCGGAGCGGATCGCCAATGATTTTCCGCGTTTCAACTTCCTGGATTTTCCAAGTCTGAGCTTTGAACAGGCTGACAAAAAGACGTTCAGAAACCTTGCATTAGCTTTTGAGGCGCTAAAAACAGGCGGAAACATGCCATGTGTGATCAATGCAGCCAATGAAGTGGTTGTGGCTGAGTTTTTGAATAACCGCATTGGCTTCCTGCAGATGAGCGACATCATAGAAAGCTGCATGTCAGAAATTTCCTTTATATCAGCACCATTACTGGATGATTATATTGAAACCGACAGGCAAACGCGCCTGTACGCAGGGCAATTAGTAACAAATAAAAAGTTTTAACATCTAAAATAAAATAAGAGAAAAGGCATGGACGGATTAGTAATGACAGGTCAGCTGTTACTGGGATTATCAATTTTAATCATATTACACGAAGCAGGGCATTTTTTAGCCGCCCGTGCTTTTGGTATCAGAGTAGAGAAGTTTTACCTGTTTTTTGATGCATGGGGTTTTAAACTCTTCAGCTTTACCTATAAAGGCTGCGAATACGGTATGGGATGGCTTCCGCTTGGGGGCTATGTAAAGATCTCAGGTATGATCGATGAATCGATGGATACTGAGCAGCTTGCCGGTCCGCCGCAGCCCTGGGAGTTTCGTTCCAAACCAGCCTGGCAGCGACTGATTGTCATGCTTGGAGGGGTTACCGTTAATATTATCCTGGGTATATTCATCTTCTGGATGCTTACCCTTAAAAATGGCGAAACATTCATTCCTAATGATAAACTGACTGATGGTATCGCACCCGGTATCATAGGCAGGGAAATAGGTCTGCAAACCGGTGATAAGATCACGGCTGTAGATGGCAGGCCTGTGGTACGTTTTGAAGAACTGACCAGCTCAAAGGTTCTGCTCGGAAATACAGAATTAAGCGTTTTACGGAACGGTGAAACAAAATCAGTCCAGGTTCCGGGCGATGTCCTTGAAAAGGTTTCTGACCTTGGAATAGCGCAGTTCGTGGAACCTCGTGTACATATATCCGGTATCTCCCAGGTTGAACCTGGCGGCAACGCAGAAAAAGCGGGTCTAAGAGCTGGCGACAGTATCATTGCCGTAAACAGCAAGCCGGTTACATTCTATGATGAATTTAAAGAGCAGGTTCAATCGAACAAGAGCGGCTCGGTTGATATCTCTGTTATCCGTGATGCGAAAACACTCGCCATCCCGACAAAGGTAACTCCTGAAGGAACAATCGGTGTTTACATTCCGCAGTATTTCAATATCCCCCTTGAGCGTGTAGATTATGGCCTGCTGAGTGCACTTCCTGTCGGAGCATCCAAGGCATGGGGTTCCTTTATGGATAATGCCAAAGGTCTTGGTAAGGTAGCTTCCGGTCAGGTTAAGGCCAATAAAGCCTTTACAGGGCCAATCGGTATAGCCACCATGTTTGGTAATACGGTTGACTGGACTAAGTTCTGGAGCCTTGTTGGTTTGCTTTCTATGGCATTAGCCCTGATGAACTTACTTCCTATTCCTGCGCTTGACGGAGGACATGCTATATTCCTCCTGGTGGAAATGGTTAAAGGCAAACCACTTGGTGATAAATTTATGGAGCGTGCTCAAATGGTAGGCTTTGTAATCCTGATCACATTAATGGTATTTGTGTTTGGGAATGATATTATTAAGCATGTTATTAATTAGGGGTTTGTTGGTTGTTGGTTTGTTAGTTGGTTAGGGTGAATTACTTTGAACTTTACGATATACCCGTTTCCTTTCATCCGGATGACGTCCTGGTGAAGAAGAAGTTCTATGAGCTCAGCAAACGCTTTCACCCTGATTTTCATGTAAATGAAACCGATGAGAAGCAGGCTGAAATACTGGAACTTTCCACCCTGAATAATAAAGCATACCAGGTACTTTCAGACCCACTGAAACGCATCGAATACATTTTATCCCTGAATGATCTTCTGGCAGAGGGGGATAAGTATGTCCTTCCTCAGGATTTCTTAATGGATATGATGGATGTGAATGAGGCCTTAATGGAACTTCAGTATGAGGCGAATGCAACTCAGCTGATGGAGATCAGCCGGCAGATCGATGATATGGAAATGTCCTTATTTGATGAACTGAAACAGTATACGGAAAAATTTGATGCACAAGCATCCAATTCTGAAGATCTCCTTCTTAAAATTAAAGATATCTGGTACCGTGAAAAGTACCTGATGCGGATAAGGGAAAGTCTGAACAAGATCAGGGTTTAAGGCTGCTTTTTAATTTGGATCCGGCTTCGATAAGTTCAAAAAAATATCTAAGTTTGTGACCCGTTAAACATCAGCGGCGGGTACGCAGCCCGGTACATATCTGATCATATATGTATAAACAAAAATGCCCAGCTGGCGGAACTGGTAGACGCGTCGGTCTCAAACACCGATAGGAAACTGTGCCGGTTCGATTCCGGCGCTGGGTACATGTATTAAATTCAAAGCCTGTAAGTCAAACACTTACAGGCTTTATTAATTTTATACCCGTGCTATTAAGATTTGCTGCTTTAAACAATTAGTAGATCCTTAGTTGGAAGACGCAATTTTTCTCCGGCTGATCATTCCAGTATGAATTTCTGATTTTTCAAGCCGGTTCAGCCGGCCGCCTGGTGCGAAGATACCGTATAGGCTGTCTGCCAATCCCAATTAAACCCGGCCCTGTCTCGCCTGTATTTGGCAATATTCCTGCATCTTCTCCTTCTCCGCGATGGCTTAACCAATACCGGAGGTTCCGCTTCTACCGTTTTAAACAACTTGATCTCCAGTTTACTGTCTGCCGGATAGTTGATCTTCGATCTGTCAAAGCGGATTTTCTTCTTTCTGACCTTTAGCAACTGATCACTCATATACTCTGCAATCGCTGCATTCCAGGCCGAGCGGAACCCCAGTACGGCAGCTTTAATGCTGTAGACCTGTTTCAGCCCCTGATCTGCAATGACCACCCGTGCAAAAGATACCGCGTCTGCAAACCGTCTGCGCTCCCGTTTCTGTTTTTCTGAATAAATTACAGCACTTCGGTCGGGAAACTTAGAAACAACAGTCTTCCCCCCGCATTGCCTGAACAGCAGGTAACGGTTTATGCTTCCACTGAAGCCTTGAAAAAGTACCGAGTTATGAATAGCCATTTTCTTAATTCCTGATTGAGTATAAGGATAAATACGCTGTTTATCAAGTACTTAATCCGTAAAAAAAGAAAAATTAAAGCTTAATGAAAGGACTTAGGCAGGTCTTAGATCCGTCTGGAGCAGGGACATTTTACGTTCAATTGTTATTAAAACGGGGTTTTTAGGATTGTAGCCGGAAGCTCAGGCATTTTGTGCCCTTGATCAGGTAATTAAATGGAGTCCAGTGTCGGGACTAAAATTGGTAATAGAATACCCTTAAAAGAGCGGAAAAAAATAAATTCCGCCTATAGCGGGAATTCAGATTTGAAAATTCATAAAGAGAAATTATCTTGCCTGTTTAAATTAGCGGTACAACTATTGCTATTAACAACGACTTATGACTCTCAACTCACTTATTTCCAAAGCAGCGGTTATCTCAAAAGATACCGCATTTAAAGAGGGCTTTGAAGCAGACCGTTCGGGAATTTGGGTTGCCAAAACTATGAAGGCACTCCAGGAAAGTAAGCTTACCGCCTTGGTTGTACCTAAAGAGCAGGGCGGGTTGGGGCAGGGTTTGCTTGCAACCGTTCGGATATGTGAAGAATTGGGAAAAGGCTATTCATCAGCCGGCTTATGTTTCGGGATGCATTGCGTAGGAACTGCGGTTATTGCGGCTAAAGCAACTGCCTGGCAAAAGGAACAATACCTGGTACCAATTGCCGAAGGAAATCATATAACTACACTTGCCCTGAGCGAAACAGGTACGGGTGCACATTTTTATTTCCCTCAAACCCCGCTGATAGCAGTAACGGACGACGAATTTTTAATTAACGGAACCAAATCATTTGTGACCAACGGAGCTCATGCCGATTCATACGTGGTGTCAACGCTGGGCGCAAGTGCGGATGCGGAGGCCGATCAATTCTCATGTGTATTGGTAGATGCTGATACCCCGGGTTTAGAGTGGGGAGCGCATTGGGACGGGATCGGCATGCGGGGAAACGCATCGCGGTCAATGGCACTAAACGATGTTCATTTATCCGGCAATAGTATTCTTGGTGAAAAGGGCGACCAGCTTTGGTACGTCTTTAACGTTGTTGCTCCATACTTTTTAATGGCTATGGCCGGGACTTATCTCGGCATTGCCGAGGCTGCATTAACAGAAGCCAAAGCATCCCTATCCAAACGAACCTATTCGCACAGCGGCTCATCCCTTTCCGGAGTTAGTTTCCTGCAACATAAGCTGGGAATGCTTTGGGCAAATGTTGAGCGTACGCGCAGACTTATTTATCATGCGGCTGAAGCTGGCGACAGTAATCAGCAGCAGGCCTTGTTACATTTGATGGCAGCCAAGGCCGAAGTGGCCAATTGCTGCGTAGAGGTGGTCAATCAGGTTATGACAATTTCAGGCGGACAGGGATACCAGCATAATTCCCATCTTGGAATGTTAATGCGTGATGCCCGAGCTGCCCATGTAATGTCGCCTACTACCGACCTTTTATATACTTGGATGGGAAGGATTTTACTAGATCAACCTGTATTTTCCGACTAACAATATGGCAAACATACTATACATTGGGTTTGGGGAGCTGATCGGAAGCATAAGCAGTAAACTGTCAGCAACAGAAGGAGTTACTTTTCGTGAGGTACTTCAACTGAGCTCGGCTGTCCATGAAAATTTGTTGCAGGACGGGGATGTATTTATTATTGGACCATATACCCTTGAACCACTCCGGCAAATCCAGCGTGCTCACAAACAAAACCACCTAATCGCGATTGTGGTGCTCTGTTTCCCGGATCAATGCCAAAAAATCAAGCAGGCCATTCAATTTTCATACAATGTCGGAAAGCATGTAACGATTGTATCCTACGAACTGGGTAAAGATATCTCATCTGTTATAGATAGCGCTCTTGTTCGCACCCAGCAGCGTAAAAGTTATGCCCGTCTTATAACCGGCGAAATTTACCCCAGGCCGGCGAGCGTTGACCTGACCTTTAAAAACCTTAGTGCTTTTTTAGAAAATGCACCAATAGGCGCTATCATTTTCGATCATCAGAAAAAGATCATAACAGCTAATCTTAAAGCAAAACAGCTGTTTGATCCGCTACTGGATGAACCCTCAAAAGTCCTCTGGTCAGACCTTTTTCCTGATGATGTGCCTGATGCGCCAACGCTTCAGACCGAGGCGGGAAATGAGCCTCTGCATAAGATCATTAAAGTAAATAATCAATTTCTGGAGATCAATATTTCGCCGCTTTCTGCCGAAGATGACGAACCGCGTTATTTGCTGCTGCTGAATGATATAACCGACCGGATTAAGGCCGAAAATCAATTGAAGAGCAAGATCGATGAACTGGAGTTCCTTAATCAGGAACTGGACGACTTCGTGAACGTTATATCTCATGATTTTAAAACCCCATTAACTTCCATCAGTTTACTGGCGCAGTTAGGGCTTCGTGATGCAACACCGGAAAAGCGATTTGAACTTTTACATCAGATCAGTCTTTCGGCCAATAAGCTGAAGGAAATGTTGAAAGGGCTTAACATATTGGTGGATATCTCCAAACCCCGCTCGCAAAAGCTGGAATACGTTAATTTTCAGGACAGGCTTAAGATCATAACTACAGAATATACCGCCACCCTGGAAGAATTGGGGGGTAATATCCGGGCTGATTTCAGCCAGCAGGAAGGGATGCATTACTTCACTGCACATATTGACAGTTTTTTCAGTAACCTGATCACCAATGCGATCAAGTATCGTAAACCCGATGAGGCCATTCTCATCGATATTAAAAGTCACCAGGTGCGCGATTACGTTATATTAAGCGTAAAGGATAATGGTATAGGCATCGACCTGGCTAAGAATATGAATATGCTTTTTCAGCCCTTCAAGCGGATCTCCGACCAGGGAACGGGTTCAGGTCTGGGCTTAAGTATTGTGAAAAGACTGATCGAGAAAAACCAGGGCTATCTGGAGGTTTTCTCTGAAAAAGGTACAGGAACTGAATTCAAGGCTTATTTAAAGGAGCAGCTATAATCACAGTTGGGTTTAAGTCCAAAGGAAAGCAATTATTCTATTTTACCCCAAGTCTTAATTTTCCGATTTTCTTCATCAGGAGCTTTTTTTCCGCTTCAGATTTAGTCATTGTGCTGCAGGCATTTTGATAATTCTTTTGATTTTTCGGTCATCTTTCAAGCTTCATGCTGAAAGAAATCATCCCTGAGTTTGCTGAATTATAATCGCCGCTCAATTTTTTTCCAGTATTGATTTTATCCTTTTCAGGTCTTTCTGGTTAGCCCTTCTCATCATCATAGACATGAACGGTGCGAATAATTTAGAGAATCCCGAAGGGTTCCCCGTATTGCGTAAGTTCATTCTGGTAGTTCCCAAAGGAGTGCTGATCCAGGTATAGGTAGTCATCATTGGAAATGGTCCTTGAGCGGTCTGCATCACCAGGGATTTACAAGGCTCAAAAGAAGTCACTTCATATACATATTCCAGCCTTTTACCAAGAAAATCAGCCACAAAAGCAATTTGCGAACCGATTTTGAGCGGTTTTTCTGTTTTCCACTCAACGAATTTAATGTTCTCATACCACTCCGGTGCATTATCGGGATCGGCGGCATAATCAGCCACTATAGCTAAGGGCGCCTGAATCTCTATTTCAGTTATGACATCTACCATAAAAATTATTTGATCTTCATCTTATTATTCTTTGCATCATCTGTGAGTTCTGTCAGTAAGGGGGGCCAGCAAAGGAGGTATATATACAGCGAAACAACCCCTGCCTTTCTTCAATCCGTACCAAACGCCCACAGGGTAATTGGGAGACCCCCAACTTTAATTTTCCAGGAATTTCCTGGCCTTCCGTCAGGAAAATCACTCATTCATGGCTTTAATTGAGTTTTAATTATCAGAGGGGTAAAGTCCCGGGTATTTTTCCGCCATACGCTCTTTTTTCGAATCCCGTTATTTGTGCTGGTTATAATCGTAATTGACCATCCAATTAATTCCGAATTGGTCAGTCAGCATTCCGAAATATGCACCCCAGAAGGTTTTTTCCAGGGGCATTTTTATAGTTCCGCCTTTGGAAAGGCCATTAAAAACCTTGTTGGCCTCCTCTTCACTATCCGTATTAACAGAAAGCTGTATGTTGTTGCCGTCAATTGTGTGCTGTGCCCATTCGCCACCTATGTCACTGCCCATTAGTACCGTCTCTTTACTGATTGGCAAAGATATATGCATGATCTTATCAGCATCCATTTCCATAGCAGGCTTACCTTCAGAAGGCGGCATCTCACTATACTTGCTGATCTGAAGAAAATCACCGCCAAAAACGGATTTGTAAAAATTGAAGGCTTCTGCGCAATTGCCTTTGAAATTAAGATAAGGATTAATCTGTGCCATAAGAATTTGTTTAAACTGAGTTTAATTATTACTGTGTTAGTATTTTATTTAAGTTCAGAATAAATTCAGAAAAATCTCAGCGGATAATAGAAATCTGTATCTGTCTTCCTTTCTTTCTCAATCCTGTAACTCAGAGGTTCATTATTAGCAATTACTAGTTTAATATTAAGCAGTAATTTTAATGAAGTTAAATTTACTTTTTTTTAGTTGATATTTAATAAATACACAGAAGCAGGAAGAATCCCGTGCCCCCAGACCAACTACATTTTATGGGTTTTCTGTATGTTTTGCCGGAAATTCACTCCCTGTTATTATGTATAATTTTCCTTCTGATCTGTTAGGGTCAGAAAACGATTTCAGAAAAAGGAAAACAGGCCCGTCTTCCCCGCTGTTAAACAGCTAAACAGGCTGTCGTCTGTTTCTGTATCTGTTAATCAAAACTAATAGTTATGACAAATTTAAAAAATCGCAGAATTGCCATTCTAACGGAGAATGGCTTTGAGGAAGTGGAGTTAACAAGCCCTAAAAAGGCTCTGGAAGAGGCGGGTGCGAAGGTAGACATCATATCACCTCAGAGGGAAAAAGTAAAAGGCATGAAGGCTCATAACTGGTCTGTGGAAATACCGGTCGACAAGCATATTTCTGAAGCAAGGGCAGAAGATTATGACGGGTTAATGCTGCCTGGCGGGGTGTTTAATCCTGATCAGCTTCGAATGAATTCTGAAGCTGTGGGCTTCATTAAGAATTTTTTTATTGCCGGCAAACCGGTGGCTGCAATTTGTCACGGACCCCAGACCTTGATCAGTGCGGATGTGGTAAGGGGAAGAGAGATGACTTCTTATCCGTCCATAAAGCAGGATCTTATTAACGCAGGTGTTAAATGGGTTGACCGCGAAGTAGTGGTGGATCAGGGCCTGGTAACCAGTCGGGATCCAAATGACCTTCCTGCATTCAATGAAAAAATGTGTGAGGAATTTGCCGAGGGCGTACATGCCGGACAGCATCATTAAAACGCCTATTTCAATTTTTCTGATCGGATCAAAGCCTGATGCAAAGTATCAGGCTTTTTTATTTGACATTCATAAAGCGCTCAGATTTCCATGATCTGAGCAGATATTTGTCTGTTTGAGGATAATGAGTCCCTTATCGGATTGATCACAATCATAAGCCTGTTTGACAGCTGTCAATCATTTTGGACAGATCTTTTCGCAATTTTGAGTATCGAAATTTATCTAAAAATAGAAATCATGAAACGTTTTAAATTATTACTGATCCTTGGATTATTTCTTTTTGGATTCGGTATCCAGTCTTTTGCCCAGATCGTATTGCCCGAAGTAAAAGTAGTTGCAACCAACTATAAGTATCTCAATGCTGTAGGGGATAAGGAAACGGCTCTGCCTGTGCAGATGCTTCAAAGAGAAGCTGCAGCTTTCGACCTTAAAAATTCAGAATATTACGAAGAGGATTATGACAGCTATTTTATTTCCTTTTATATTCCCGATGGACAGATCCTGGCCGCCTATGATAAAGATGGAAAGCTTTTGCGCACAGCAGAAAAGTATAAGAATGTTAAAATTCCAAAAGAAGTGGCAGCTGCCGTGGCAACAAAATATCCTAACTGGACCATTGCCAAAGATGTATATCTGGTAAGTTATTATGATAACGAAGGGGTCACCAAGAGATATAAGCTCTTATTGGAAAACGGCACAAAAAGGATGAAGGTAAAGCTGAATGAGAAGGGTGAATTTCTGTCAAAATAGAAGTGGCAGGTTCCTGATCTTGCATCCAGACGAGTAAATTATGCTTAACCAAACAAATTGAGCGTAATTGGGTTCGTCTTATAATGAAAATCGCTACTTATAATGTAAACGGGGTTAACGGAAGATTGCCTGTATTGCTCCGTTGGCTTAAAGAATCCGCTCCAGACATCGTATGCCTTCAGGAATTAAAAGCTCCGGAAGAAAAATTTCCGGAGAGCGCAATACAGGAGGCAGGCTATCATGCTATCTGGCATGGTCAAAAGAGCTGGAACGGAGTGGCCATTCTTTCCCGGAATGGAAATATCAGGGAAGTGATTCGGGTACTTCCGGGCGATCCCGAGGATAGTCACAGCCGTTATATCGAGGCAGTGGTCAATGATGTACTTATTGCCTGCCTGTATCTTCCCAATGGTAATCCGGCACCCGGTCCCAAATTCGACTATAAGCTGCGATGGTTCGACCGCCTGACATCCCGTGCAGCCGAGCTTATGGCATCTGATATCCCAGTAGTTATGGCCGGCGATTATAATGTGATGCCTACGGATCTGGATGTTTACAAACCCGAGCGCTGGGTTGACGATGCCCTCTTCCGGCCGGAAGTGCGGTCAGCTTTTAAAACCCTTCTTTCCCAGGGCTGGACGGATGCCATCAGAAAACTTTATCCCGATGAGAAGATCTATACATTTTGGGATTATTTCCGGAATGCCTATGCCCGTGATGCAGGTTTGAGGATTGACCATTTCCTGCTCAGCCCGAAACTCGATAGCCGGCTGCTTGCCGGTGGTGTTGACCGGAATGTGCGCGGATGGGAAAAAACAAGCGATCATGCCCCGGTATGGATCGAGCTTTCTGTATAAGCAAGGCGGTCAGCTTTGGAGCCTTAATTTTTTTCTGCCAGGACTTTTAACTGTTCAAGGGCCTTTGGCCATGTTTTTAAGAAATAATCCTCGTATTCCTCGGCCATATCCATATCAATGATCAATTCTGTTTCTCCGTCAACAGGATGGAGGGTATAGTTTTCAAGAGAACCGGACCATTTCCGGGTTTCTTCACTCTCAAAGTCCTCAACACCCTTATTTATGCAGCCCAGATGCCGGATAGAAAGGTATTCATTCGGTTTGTTTTCAGCGATCTCCGAGATCATTCCGGAACCATTTCCGTCATGGAAAACCGCTCTGCTTCCCTTTTGCCAGTCGGTTTCTACGCTAGATCCCTCAGCAAAGGCAGAGGTCCACTGCGGGTAAGTAGTTTCCCCTATAAGGTTTTCCCATACTTTTTCAGGGGATGCATTGATCCTGATTTTAAATTCCTGCTTTTTCATGCGTTGATTTTAAATTAAACATTATTAGTCCGATCAGGGCTTAGCTGTATGACTAAGGCTTTGACAGCATTTAAATTAAACAAATTTCGGGGTAATGGGTTCTGTTTATTACTCCAGAATCAATCGTGTATGTATCAATTGAAATCTCAATAAAATATGTTTTTATGCTTGGCATTGGATGTTTTTGCCGCTTTTTTAAAAGTAAGCCCTTAATAAAAATATAAGCAGGCTTCACCCCGATGGGGCATATGTTTATAGAAGAATTCTTTCTAGCCTTTTTCCCGGTACAGAAGTTGGTCGTAAAGAAATTTCGAACACATGCGACCACCTTCGGGGTCGGGAGATCTTCGCTAACAGGGTTCTATAAACATGTGACCCTTCAGGGGCATTCTATAAATACGGTCGCCTTGGGCCAATGTCCTTAAGTTAAACTTAAAGATGATTAGCCGACCCCGAAGCGGTCGCATATTTATAGAAAATCATGTAATACCTTTTCCCGACCCCGAAGGTGGTCGCATGTTTCCGTTGGAGTCGAAAAGCAAAATCTTTTTACCCGACACTAGTGACTCCAGTGTACTGAGTTAAATTCCATGGCTTCTGATATTTCTATGATTTGCAAAAATGCCTATATTTAGAACATTCAATTTTATTGTCTGTGTATATTTGGCTATCTGCATTTTCAATCCTAAATTCCGTACTGATACAGTCGATCATAGCGGCTACTATCCAGTCCCCGATATGGAAAGCCCTTGCATTTTTAATGCTGGTCTTTGGCTCATTGCTTTGGTCAACAGCTGTTATTGCTGTTTTATGGGGTCTTCTTGGCGGCTTGCTTCCGGCAATCCGCAGCAAAGATTATAAAAGAGCATCTGTAATAGCTTCAATTCTTATTATCACTGTTCTGGTAATGGCCCTTTCTGTGACCGGGAAGGCCCTCTACCTTACCGGATTTATTATTCCGGTTATCCTTTTAAGTTTATATATCAGGAAATATACAAAGCTTCCGGAAGAAGCAAAGCCTCATTTTCGCAACAATTAAATTGCAGGGCCATTGGAATTTTTGTTTCAGGGGAATCTTGCATTAAAAACCTGTTAAGCTTTCAACACTGAATTATGGAAATCAGACAATTAACCCGGGAGGATCTTCAAACTTGTGCCGAATTGATAACAAAAGCATACAGTGGCAGGCCCTGGAATTATCAGTGGACACCTGTCAAAGCTTTAAAATATCTCACCGAACTTTTTGAATCTTCCAGGTTTGCAGGATTTTGCCTTATCGATAACAATGAATTAGTAGCCTGCATGTTTGCTCATTTAAAAACCTGGTGGATAAATGATCTCCTGATGATCGATGAGTTATTTGTGTCGCCCTCGAATCAGGGTAAAGGCCACGGGCAGGCATTGATGGATGCTGCCCAGGAATTCTGCACACAGAATGGGATCAGCAGTATCAATTTAATTACCCATAAGTATATGCCGGCGATTTCATTTTATGAAAAGAATAAATTTCATCAGGCTGAACAATATGTGCTTATGTTCAAGGAAATAGGTCAGACACCTTCAGCAGACGAGGATTAAAATCCGCTGAGGCTAAAACCTGGGGTACAATTCAACAAATCCGTACTATCTATTGTCCTTTGAATTATCAAGGGCATGCTGTAAGGCTATAGCAAACTGCCTGGCATTTGGGGGTAAGAGCATTGTTTTATGATCTCCCGGAACATCGTATACCCTGACGCCTTTTTTCGCGTACTTTTTCCATCCCAGATGCTTGAAGTCGTTGACATAATAGATCCGTTCCCTTGCTCTGAAAAGATAGATCCGGTCATTAAAAGGGGTCAGATTATAATTGTTGAAGGCATGCCAGTGTTTTTCATTTATTTTATCCAGCTGCTTATAAAACTCGTTAAAATCTGCCTTATCTGCTCCTGAAATTTTCTTGGTTATGGATTTAACGTTAGCTAAGAGAAGATATAACTGATAATTGATCGTGGTCTTAGGCCTATTATACAAAGATTTCAGGATCCAGAAAAACTTCGGCACCTGTCTTTTTATTTTTTTGGTTAAATGACTTTGCCAGGTTTGATACAGCGGTGATTCTACTGCATTGGTATCAAAGATTGCAAGCATCTGAACGCGTTTCCCTAAAAGTTCCAATTGATTTCTCATTTCCACAGCCACATAGCCACCGAAGGAATATCCTGCAATTGCATAGGGCCCGGAGGGATTGTGTTCCATGATCTCCCTGATATAGGACTGGGCAATAAGTTTCATATCATCCAGAGGCTCTTCCGTACCGTTAAGTCCCTTGGCCTGCAATCCAAAAACCGGCTGTTCGGGATCAACATGCTTAGTTATATCATTGAAATTCATCACATTCAGGCCGCTTCCATGAATTATATAGACAGGCATTTTACTTCCTGAAGCCTTAATAGGGACAAGCGATTTCCATGAAGTGTCCAGGTCCTCCTTATCTATTTCAAGAGAACCAAGCAAAGAACTGATCGTTGGGTATTTAAATAAAATTGATAAGGGGAGTTTGAGGCCTGTTTCTGTTTCAAATTTGGTGATCATCCTTACTGCCATAAGGGAATGACCGCCCAGTTCGAAGAAATTGTCGTGTATGCCCACTTTTTCCACCCCGAGGATTTCCTGCCAGATGACTGCCAGTTTATTCTGGGATTCATTTTGAGGGGCAGTATACCCGATGGTTTTATGATCCTTCACTTCCTTAAGCGCTAAAGCTTTCTTGTCGATCTTGCCATTGGCTGTTAAAGGAAATTGTTTCAGCACTTCCAGGGCCGATGGGATCATATAATCAGGGAGTTTGCTTTTTAGATAGGCCAGTATTTCTTTCCGGTCAAAATCATCGCTGTTAGGAACAATAAATGCAATCAATGTTTTATCGCCTTCCTTATCTCCCCTTGCAATAACAACCGCCTGGTTAATAAGACTGGATTTATTCAGCACATTTTCTATCTCTCCCATTTCAACACGATAACCTCTGATCTTTATCTGGGTATCCGTTCTGCCCAGAAATTCCAGGTTCCCATCAGGTAGCATCCTTCCCAGATCACCGGTACGGTACATCCTTCCGCCAGCCTCCTTGTTAAAGGGATCAGGTATAAAGGAATTATATGATTTTGTTTTATCATTGGCATACCCTCGTGCAACACCAACTCCGCCAATAAATAATTCTCCTGTTACCCCTACAGGCACAGGATTAAGCTGTTCATTCAGAACATAAAAAAAATTATTAGCTATGGGTTTCCCGTAAGGGATACTGGTCCAGGAAGGATCAACTTTGTCGACAGGGTAATAATTGGACCATACCGTGCCTTCGGTGGCTCCCCCTAAACTTATTACTTGTGCATTAGGGAAAAATTGCTTGATCTCTCCGGGCAGCTGAACCGGTATCCAGTCGCCGCTCATAAAAACCAGGCGAAGGGATTCCTGTACAAATGGCTCTTTGCCGGATTTTAATTCCCGTATCAAATAATTCATGGTGGTAGGAACGGAATCCCAGAAGGTGATCTTATGATCCTGCAAAAGCTCTTTTAACTTCATTACATCAATCACTTCTTCCTGATTTGCAATTACCACCGAGCCTCCGGCAGAGAGCAATCCGAATATATCATAAACCGAAAGATCAAAACACATGGAGGTAATAAATAACACGCGGTCATGTTGATTAATTTTGAATCTGTTGTTCACCCAAAGGATCAGATTAACTGCTGAATGATGTTCTATCATAACACCTTTGGGAACACCCGTAGATCCTGAAGTATATATAGTATAAGCCAGCTGACGGCTGTTTATAGCAATATTTAAATTCGTGTTATCTGCTACGCCAGGCTCCCGGTCATTAAGATTTATAACTCCCAGATCGCTTAGTAAATCATTTACCGGATAATCGGCATCGCTTAGCAGGTGGCTGGCGGATGACTGGGTTAAAATATATTTCTGGCGTTCTGCGGGATATTCAGGGTCGATAGGGATATATGCAGCCCCCGCTTTTAATATGGCATACATTCCAATGATCATATTGAAATCCCTGTTCACGATCAGACCAACGTTACTGCCTGAAACAACCCCCTGCCGGAGCAGGCGCCTGGCTAATATATTGGCCTGCTCATTCAGCTCTTTGTAGGTGATAGATAATTCATCTTTGATCAGGGCAATATTGCCGGGAGTTTTAAGGACCTGTTCTTCAAACAGATCGACAAGGGTTTTATCTTTGGGATAATCGGTCAGGGTACTATTGAATTTTTCCAGGATGGCTTCATCAGTCTTCGAAATCATAGACATGGAGCCTATCTTTAAGGAAGGTGCCTGCACGATGGAATTAAGCAGGTTAACATAATATTCCATCATCCTTTCAATGGTCTTGGTGCTGTAAAGGTCTTTCCGGAATGTAACCGTGGCCTGTAGCCTCTCAGTAAGTTCATTTAAGGTGAAGGTCAGTTTAAAGGAAGTTTTGATATGTTTCAGGGTTCCCTTTATTATTATTGATGCCGAGGTCCTTGTATCAGCAGGTTCCAGCAGCACATACATGATCTGATCGGGGTTGATGCTTGTTCCGTCTTCAGATGATGCCACGGCCATCACTTCTTCAATGGATATGGGCTGATGTTTTAAAGCCTCTGCAATGGTGATTTTTATCTGCTGAAGAAAATCGGGAAAGGATACTTCTCCATCTAAATGGGTGCAAAGCGCCAGGGCATTCGAAGAATGACCGGAAATACCTTCCATTATTACCTTTTTTGCAAAAACGGTTCCTATGCAAATATTCTGTTGGGAAGTATACCGGTGCAGCATGATTTTGAAAGCCGCCAGGAGGGTTGTAAAAAAGCTTACGTCCTGATCTTCGCTCAGAATTTTCAATTTATCACTAACCGATTTATCAATGGGAAAAGTGAAAGTGCCTTCCGTATTTATAATAGAAGAAACTGAATTTAAAGGCAGCTGCAGCGCATTGATCCCTTTTAGCTTTGTTCGCCAGTAAGCCAGATTGGGATCAAATAACTTTCCGGTAAAGTTCTCAGTTTGTATGTCAGGTAAGGCTAATTTCATTTTAGCTTGCAGCGTATTTAAGGTATTTTCTCTTTAATAAATAGTCAATTTGCAATTCATTAACACCGCAGGAGTGAATTTGTGTTTATATTTCCGGTGAGTTCTTCACAGACATTACACTCCTTAAATAAAAGCTGAAGGTTTTTTCCGGTATATGCTATGCTTGCAGCATATTTTTCATCTGCATTAAAAGTGCGAACCTGCCAGGCAAAGGAATTATTTAAAAGATTATAATCTATTAAATGCTTGCCATTAAGACAGGGGATATCCTTCAGCTGATTTATGATACCTGTTGATGCGGCTTTTAACAAGGCCTCTTTGCGGGTCCATAATTTATAAAAGGCCAGCAGGGGTGAAGCTTGTTTCTGAATAAAAGAAATTTCATCGTCGTTAAAGATGAGCTGCATGGTCTCCTGAAGTTCAGAGAAGTTTTCAATCTTTTCTATATCAATCCCCAGAGGGCTAAGTCCCAGAGCTATCAGGATATAATCGCCCGAATGGCAGGTATTAAAATCAAGGTTCGGTCTTCCCTGAGTTTGAAGGGTGGGTTTTTTATTTAATCCGGGAATAAAATTAAGTACGCGCGGATCCTTATTCAAATATCTTCCCAGCAATATTCTCAGCATCGCTCTGCTGATTATGTATCGTATGGAATCGCTTTCCTTTAAAAATGAAGCTGACTTTTTTAATTCATCAGGCCTGAGGATCTGGTAAAGCTGGGGAAGCCAATCCGAATAGGATGGAATATAGATACGCCAGATATCTATATGATCAGGTTTGATTATTTCTGTTGCTTTGGCCTTTTTCCAGATAACTGCTGAAGATTCTTCAAACAGAACAGGGGTGTTCAACGATGCAGGAATGATAATTGTCACAGGGTTTAAATTCTTTCGGCAGGGCTCAACTGCACTGCTTCAGAAATTAAACATTTAATAACAATGAATGTTTTTTGATTGTTTAAATACGATTATCGGGGCCGGTTAAGTGATCCGGAGATTTCTTGATAGGGATAAAATATGACCGGCTTCTTTTGGAGTAAGGGTCTTCCGGGTTTGAAGGACACAAGCCACAGAACGGTCCAGACCCTCGATCTCCATAGTAAGGATCTCGCCATCGAACATTTTGCTCAGCGTAGCGATAACTACCTCAGCTTCACGGCATTTGCTTTTAATTAAGATCTCCCTTTGCTCCATACTTGCATCACTATATTCCTCCGCATCAATTCCATAAAGAGGATTATAGGTTATTGTAGATATTTCTTGTGATGGGTCTTCCTGATTCACTTCCGGAGGTATGCTAAAATGATTTAAATATGGACTATCAATTTTTAACTTGCTCATAATCATTTTAAGGTCTAAGCTAAAAGGGTCAGCTAAAATCAGAATGATTTTAGACTTTTCCAAATTTATTAAGCGTGAATAAATTTTTTATACCGCTTAAATAAAGATGTTTTTGACAGTCCTTTTAATTTATCCTTAAGAAATGATTATCCGGCTATTTTCTTTTTGATTTTTCCCAGGCTGCTGACTGCGCGCCTTTAAAGTACCTGAAAGTACCGGCAATGACAGCATAGTTCATCATGCTGAAATAGAAGGGGATAAAGGCGGCCTTTAATTTTATCTTTTTTCTTTCCAGGATCATTCCGATGAAAGCAGCTATATAAAATGACAGCTGAAGAATAAACATGACCATATAGAGCGGGTATTCGGGGTATCGTATACAGATGAGTATATTTAAAAGGAATAAAAGGATTAATAGCCAGGGCGTCACCGTCCATCTTAACACCCGGTGGCTGAAATACTGGAAAGTTAAAACCGGATTGTTAAACGGATTGGCCGCCTTTTTTAATCTATAGATGGATTGAATGCCCCCTGCTGCTATTCGTATCTTCCTTTTTAATTCTTCACGGGAGTCGGCCGAAGCGGTTTCCATAGCATAAGCATTTGGCTCATATGCAATGATATACCCTTTTTCAGCAATTCTCATCGCAATCATGTGGTCATCAATGATGGTGTCAGACTCTACAGGGTGATACAGGTCAGTCCGGATGCTGAACAGCTCGCCTGCGGCTCCTACATTGGAATATAATTCATAGTCCCATTTCTTCAAGGCCGATTCATACTTCCAGTAAAAACCTTCACCTGCAGAACTGGCATCAGCGGTATGAGGAACAAGGATTTTCTTCTCGCCGGCAACAGCGCCGATCTTTGGATTCTGATAATGTTTTAATAATTGGATCAGCGCGTCTTTATTCAAAAAGGTGTTTGCATCTGTAAAAACAGTGACGGCTCCCGAAACATAGGGAATAGCTCTTTTAATCGCCGCCATTTTTCCAAGCCGCTGATCCTTGTGCAGGAGTTTTATTTCAGGGTATTTCTTAATTATCTCAGGGGTTCTGTCTGAAGATCCGTCGGTGATGAAAATAAACTGAACCTTATTGAGGGGATAGTTGAGCTCCAGGCAGTTTTTAATTTTTTCCTCAATCAGGTCCTCCTCATTAAATGCGGCTACCAATAAGGTAACTGTTAAGGGATCGTCTGATTTAGGGTGGAATACGGGTTTTTTAAAAAGTCGTTTTATCCTGACCAGCAGGTATAGAAGCATCCCATATCCAAAAAAAGTGTAAAAAATTATAAAAAAGCAAATCCAAAAAGCAAAAATCATGTTTAAATAGAAAAAGAATAATTTATAAGTCAGGTGTGTTGTTTTTTGAAACTATTATGTCTGTCAGCAAACCTGAAATTTTTATATGAGTCTCCTTAAAAGCCTGAACCTGTTTCGCCCTTACAACATTAGAATTGCCTTATATGTTTTGCTGATTCTGTTTTTCCTATTGGAATCCTTTAATGCTTTTAACTCCGGTTATGGAATGCAGAATGCTCAGGGAGCTTCCGAAGGAATTAAGCTGAAAGATATGTTCGGTGTGAATGTTTATGAGTGGAATTTTCTTCAGGATCCCGCTTTTCCCGAGAGGAGAAAAATTTTTGAGCCCAAGATGTCCCTGATCAGATCATTCAGCGGAGTTCGTCATTATATGGATTGGGAAAAGATCGAGGATAGTCCGGGAAATTATACGTTTAACCCAACCCGCCGCGGGGGCTG
>JAKFCV010000018.1:0-22056 GCA_036676435.1 Pedobacter sp.
GGATTTTTGAACTGGGGGGATGTATCGCTGGCGGCTGCACTCAGCGGCAAAAATATCCGGATCATCGACCCGGTAACGATGTCGGGTGTGAAGATAAGCGGGAACAGCTTAAAGGACTACCAGGCGGAATTCGCCAAATTAAGAACTATAAGCAAACAGCAGGGAAAGACAATTTTCAATTAATTAATATAATCCTTTATACACATGAAGAACAATCGCAGGGACTTTATAAAACTGGCAGGCATGGCTGGTATAGGTTTTACCGGAGCCAGTATCTTACCAGCATCTGCAGAAAAGGTTGATATTAAAACTCCCATAGCGGCTGATAAACTTTCTTCTCTAAGCCCATTAAACCGTTTTCCGCGGATGGTTCAGGAATATTTTCTTGGTCGTTTCCGGGAGATAGAACAGATGTCTGAAAAACGACGCAGCAGTCTTCGCACTAAAAGCGATGCTGAAGCCTATGTCCGCGAAGTCCGGTCAAAGATCCAAACCTGTTTTGGTCCCTGGCCGGAGAAAACTCCCCTGAATTCCCGTACTACAGGAACCATAGAACGTGACGCCTATAAAATTGAAAAAGTAATTTTTGAAAGCAGGCCCGGTTTTCCGGTTACAGCCAACCTGTATATTCCTAAAAATCAAAAAGTCCCTCTGCCGGCAGTGGTAGGAACCTGCGGTCATGGAGATCCGGGAAAGGCCACTCCGATATACCAGTCCTTTGCTCAGGGACTTGCCAGAAAAGGATACGTAGTTTTGATTTTTGACCCTATTGGTCAGGGGGAACGTATCCAGTACCTGACCAGCGAACTTAAGCCCCGGCGGGGCATCGGCGTTCCGGAGCATAATTATGCCGGCAGCCAGATGGTTCTTTGCGGTGAATTCTTAAGCACCTGGCTCACCTGGGATGCTATAAGATGTGTTGATTATCTGCTTACAAGGCCTGAAGTTGACCCTAAACAGATCGGTGTAACCGGGAATTCAGGGGGCGGAACGCAGGCAACATGGCTTTGCGGTGTTGAATCACGTCTCAGTATGGCCGCTCCGAGTTGCTTTATAGTAGGTTTCGGTCAGAACCTGCAAAATGAATTACCTGCTGATATGGAACAATGTCCGCCCGCTGCCATTAGCCTGGGATTGGATCATTCGGATTTTATTGCTGCAATGGCGCCTAAGCCGGTTATGATATTAGATCAGGAGAAGGATTACTTTGATGTCCGTGGAGCAGAAAAATCACTCGCAAGGATGAAAAAGCTGTATACATTACTCGGAGCTGAAGAAAATACGGCATTATTCATTGGGCCTGAATATCATGGCTACTCCCAGCATAACCGGGAAGCCATGTATGGATGGTTCAACAAGGCAACTAAAAATGGGAGTACGAAAACTGAACCGGCCCTTACCCTGGAAAAGGAAGAGGCGCTTTGGTGTACCCCAAATGGGCAGGTAGGTGAAGCAAAATCACGTACTGTTTTTTCTTTTACAAAGCAGATCTCTGAATCGCTGAAAAAGAAAAGAAGAAGTCTGGATGGGGAATCATTGAAAAAGGCAGTTGTATCCAGTTTAAAGCTTCCGGCCCTGAATGGAGTGCCCAACTTTCGTATTTTAAGACCGACTTCCGACCGGCTTTATCCTTATAAATTTGCTGCAACCTATGCGATCGAAACGGAAGCATCTATACTTGCCATTGTTTACCGCTTAAGTGAAACCCAGCTTCTTTCACGCCCTCCTGTGGGCTTAAAGCGGGCTGTATTATATGTATCGCATCATTCGGCTGATGATGAACTGCGTAATGATGAGACACTTAAAGAACTCATCCTGGGGGAGCCGAACTCGGCCGTTTTTGCATGCGATGTAAGGGGCATCGGCGAATCAAAGCCTAATACATGCGGTGACAATTTTCTGGCACCTTATGGCAATGATTATTTTTATGCTGCTCACAGCAATATGTTTAACTATCCCTACGTGGGCCAAAAGACATTTGATATACTCCGGATAATCGACTGGCTTAAATCATACGGACATACAGAAATACATCTTGTTGCCCGTGGCTGGGGTGCAATACCTGCAACTTTTGCAGGATTATTATCCGGATCTGTAAAACAAATAAGCTTAAAGAATGCATTAAGCAGTTACACGGATATTGCTGAAAATGAGGAGTATAACTGGCCTTTGTCAACCATGTTACCCGGAGTATTAAAAGAATTTGATCTTCCGGATTGCTATCAGGCGCTTGCTTCCAAGGATCTGCGTCAGATCGAACCCTGGAATGCCGGGGCGGGAAAAATTTTATAAAATTAAAAGTAAAAAACATTTAAGTAGTTTATAAACACAATCATTCAATGAAAAGTAAACGCAGAGATTTCTTAAAATTTACCGGCATGGCCGGGCTTACGGTGGCCGGCGCCGGTGTACTGAATGGATTGGCTGCAGAACCGCAAAAAAGCAACAAATCTGAACTTGACCAGAAAGCCCATGCCCAGCACTTTAATATGTCTGGTTATGCAGCTCCCAGGCTGGAAACGGTCAGGGTTGGTTTTATTGGTTTAGGCAACAGGGGTCCGGCCCATCTTGTACAAGTCAGTAAAGTAGAGGGTGTGGATATAAAAGCTTTATGCGACCTGCGTCAGGACCGGTTGAATTCAGCCAGAAAGCGCATAGAATCTTCCGGTTTCAAACCCGATATGTATACCGGGAAAGAGGACTGGAAGAAGGTTTGTGAGCGTAAAGATATTGACCTGATTTATATCGCCACTCCATGGGAACTGCATACCCCTATGGCTGTGTATGCGATGAATCAGGGCAAACATGTTTGTGTAGAGGTGCCCGCTGCCAAAACTGTGGAAGAATGCTGGCAATTGGTAGAAACATCTGAAAGAACCAAAAAGCATTGCATGATGATGGAAAATGCTTGTTACGGTTTTTATGAGCTTTTGATGTTAAATCTGGCTCGCAACGGCTTTTTCGGTGAGATCATACATGGAGAAGGAGCTTATATTCACCACCTGCTTTATGGTCATTTCTCAAAGGATAAATACTATGAGCAATGGCGTTTAAAAGAAAATATCGGCAGAAATGGTAATCTGTATCCAACGCATGGCCTGGGGCCGATTGCGCAGGTAATGAACATTAACCGGGGAGATAAACTCGAGTATTTGGTTTCAATTTCCGGTAATGATTTTATGATGAATGACCTGGCCAAAAAGCTTGCAGCCAAAGATGATTTTTATAAAGGATTTGTAGATAAACCTTTCAGGGGCAGTATGAATACCACAACCATACGCACGAGTATGGGCCGGACAATCATGCTGCAGCATGATGTTACCTCACCCCGCCCTAAATCAGATGGATTGGTGATCAGCGGAACCAAAGCCACGGCGATCCAGTTCCCTGTAGAAAAAATTTCTGTCGCCCGTGAGGCTACTCCTGAAACATGGAAGGGATCCGATGCCCAAACCTGGATCACAGATGAGGAATTCAAAGCATTGGAAAAAAAGTATGAACCTAATATCGTTAAAAAGCTGGGCGAGATTGCAAAACAGATAGGTGCCCATGGGGGTGGTGATTTTTTAATGGATTGGCGTACAATTGACTGTCTGCGTAATGGACTTCCGCTCGATCAGGATGTATATGATGCAGCTTTATGGAGCTCCATTGGCCCTTTAACTGAATGGTCTGTTGCTAATCAGGCGACCATAAAGATCCCTGATTTCACTGCCGGATCCTGGAAGACGAACAAGCCCCTTGATATTGCTATTGCAAAAGGGGGTAATACAAAAGTGAACATGTAGTTTTTGTCCGTGATATAAATTCTTAAAAACGTTTAAAATGACTCAAAGAAGAGATTTTATTAAAAAAAGCCTGATAGGGGGTGCCGGACTAGCAATAGGCGGTATAGGCATGAGTGCGAAATCCTACGGATCAATTATCGGGGCCAATGACCGCATCAATGTAGCAGTAATTGGTATCAGAGGCCGGGGCGTTTCCCATATAAACGCCTGGTGTAACCTGAAAGACAGCCATAAGGTGCGTCTGAAAACCCTTTGTGATACTGATGAACAATTTTTTGATCCGCGTGCAAAAACTGTTTTTGAAAAGACCGGTATTAAACCATTGACAGAATGGGATATGCGTAAAGTTCTGGATGATAAAGAAATTGATGCGGTATCTTTTGCCACCCCAAACCATTGGCATGCCCTGGGAACCATCTGGGCCTGCCAGGCAGGGAAGCATGTTTATGTTGAAAAACCATCATCCCATAATATCTGGGAAGGCAGGAAGATGATCGAAGCTTCCCGGAAATATAATGTACGTGTTCAGGTTGGCTTCCAGAACCGCTCGATCCCGAATGTAATGGAGGCGATGAAATTCCTGCATGACGGAGGTATCGGGGAAGTGAATGTCGCCCGTGGTCTGTGTATTAAACCGCGCGATTCATTTGGTATTGCCAAAGACAGTACCCCGCCTTCCACACTCCATTACAACCGCTGGTTAGGTCCGGCTCCTTATCGTGCTTATAATGAAAAACGAGGTCATTACAACTGGCATTGGTTTTGGGACACCGGCAATGGCGATACAGGAAACCAGGGACCTCATCAGTTTGATGTTGCCCGCTGGGGATTGAATAAAAATGAACATCCGGTATCTATTTTTTCCAGCGGTGGTATCTATGGTATTAATCCTTCCGAATGCGCGCAGGAAACTCCGAACACGCAAATTTCTGTAGCCAAATACAAGGACGGAAAAATTCTGGAATTTGAAACCCGCGGCAGATATTCTAATTCAGAATCAGGTCTTGGTATCAAGATCGGAAATGTTTTCTATGGTAATGACGGGTATCTTGAGATTGACGGTGATACCTGGAAAGCCTACAGAAAGCAGGAGAAAGAACCATTTGCAGGTTCAAAGGCACTTAGTACTGCCGAAGCAGCCTCTCTGACCGGTTCAAGCAATACTGAGCATTTTGTTAATTTTCTTGATGCTATCAAATCCGGCAAGCATGAAACGCTTCATTGCGATATCAGTGAGGGCCATTATTCTTCAGCAGTACCTTTCCTGGCAAATATATCCTACAGACTTGGCCGCGAACTGAAGTTTATGGGCGATTATGAAAAATTTGCAAATGATCCCGAAGCTGATACCATGTTAAGCCGGGTATATCGCCATCCTTATATCGTTCCTTCGGAAGTTTAAATCGCTTAGGATCTATATTTATTATTTAATCGAATTCAAAATTGAAACATGAAGATAAAAATAGCTTCAATAATAATTTCTGGTATCATCCTCGCTGGAGCATTTAGCTGTACCGCCCAGAAGCAGGTTCATAAGAATCCAACCGTTAAGTTTGTTAAGAACGAAGCTGATAAAAAAGTCGACGTAATGGTTGACGGAAAGCTGTTTACCTCTTACTGGTGGCCTGATACTGTGTATAAGCCGGTGCTTTATCCCGTTCTCACTCCTGCCGGAACTCCGGTCACCAGGGGCTTTCCCATAAATCCAAGGGAGGGTGAAAGGCGCGACCATATTCATCAGGTAGGTAACTGGCTGAATTATGGAAATGTGAATGGATATGATTTCTGGGGTAATGGCTCAGAGGGAAAGCGAAATGTCAAGGGCGGCCAGATCAAACATTCAGGCATTCAAAAAATGACTGAGGGTTCAGGTGAGGGCACTTTAATTACAAAAGCCAGCTGGATCGATCCTCAGGGAAAGGAATTACTTGCGGAAACAACAGAATTTCATTTTATAGCTAAAGGCTCAACCCGGATTATTGACCGCATTACAACGCTGACAGCCAGCGGCGCTGCAGTCACCATGAAGGATACTAAAGAGGGCAGTTTTGGAATCCGCGTTGCACGGCAGCTCGAACTTCCGTCTAAAGAGGATGTTACATTAACTGATGCAAAGGGACATCCGACAACAGTAAAGAAGATGTCCAATGAAGGGGTAACCGGAAACTACAAAAGCAGTGAAGGGATAAGCGGAGAAGCGATCTGGGGTAAGCGTGCTAAATGGATGGATCTATATGGCAGTATAGGAAATGAAAAAATTTCCCTGGTCATTGCAGATCATCCTAAAAACCTGAGCTACCCAACATACTGGCATGCCCGCGGCTACGGATTATTTGCAGCTAATCCCTTTGGTGTGAAAGATTTTACAGCAGGGAAACAGGAATTGAACTATACTATTCCTCCTGGTAAATCATTGACATTAAGATACCGGATCATTCTTAGTTCCGGTGCGCACCTCAGCGATACCGAGATCAATGCCTTTACCGATGAATTTGCGGCTAAATATTAAAAAACGAAAGAACAATCCCGGCATCCCGGGATTGTTCGCGTTTAGGGGGAACTGTAACTCCGGAAATGAGCCTGATTTTTTATCAGGCCGGCTTGATAAATCCAAAACAGAATTCATTACTTTAACCTAAAGTATACATGAAAAATAAACGCAGGGATTTTCTTAAAATTTCAGGTTTAGCCGGGCTCGCAATAGCAGGCGAAGGGGTGCTTGGAGGTTTTACCTCCAGGCCTGGGAATATGTCAAATGAAAAACCCGGGCCCCTTCCGGACCGCACAGAAAATCCCCGGTTTAAAATAAATGAACAGATCAGGCTGAATTTTGAAACAGCCAGGAGCATCCTCAAGCCCACGCAAAAGCAGCTTGAACATGGATTAGAACTGCACAGGAACTCACTGGTGATCGATGCCTATGGCTTTATGCCCCGGGCTGCATATGATGGGGATATTCTTGAATCTGCGATAAGTTCAAAGGCATCGGCCCTTGAAATTCAGGATATGCAGGAAGATATGTCCATGAGCCGTTTTGTTATTGATAAAAGGGAAAGGGAGGAATTCGAAAATGCATGGAAAGCCTCAGGCGTAACCTGCGTGATTCAGAATGCAGGTGAAGAAGGCAACGATGTAAAACGATTGTTAAAGCGTCTGGCTCATTTTACCTATACCACCGATATGCTGCGTGATTTTATTGGGAAGGCGGTGAAGCCTGAAGATATTATACAGGCTAAAAAGGATAATCGTCATGTACTTTATTTCTCCGGAAACGGTGTTCCATTGCCGCAGGAGTGGATTTCTGTTGAAGAAGAATTACGCTATATCAGCGTTTTCTTCCAGTTAGGGATCCGCATGATGCATCTAACATACAATCGAAGGAATGTAATCGGAGACGGCTGTGCGGAAAAAGCAAATGGCGGACTCAGTGATTTTGGCCGTTCTGTGGTTAAAGAGATGAACCGGGTTGGGGTAATTGTAGATATTGCCCATTCGGGATGGCAGACAAGTCTGGAGGCTGCGCAGCTTTCCCAAAAACCAATGGTAGCAAGCCATAGCACTGTCGCCTCGGTCAATCATCATATCCGGTCAAAACCTGACCAGGTAATCCGTGCAATTGCAGACACAGGCGGATATATAGGAATTTGCTGTATTCCCAGATTCCTGGGCGGAACGGGAGACATTGCCTCCATGATGAAGCATATAGATTATGTGGTGAAAAAATTTGGAAGTGAGCACGTTGCTATAGGTACAGATATCTCCTATACCTCTATGTTTGCAGCCGAGGAAAACAGGAAGATTTCTGCTTTAAGGCAGGGAGGAGGAAGAACCCGCTGGGAAGCACTTTGGCCTGAGGATAATTTCAAAGAAAATGCCGGAATGGTGAATAGTATGTCATGGACTAACTGGCCCCTGTTTACAGTAGGCATGGTTCAGATGGGATATTCTGATGATGTTATTCAGAAAATCTTAAGCGGAAATTCCCTGAGGGTGGCTAAGGCGGCACTGACAGTATAATAGCATAGCGCTCACACAAGGACTGGATTATTGGCTTATGCAATCCCGGACATGCGTTACAAAAAACAAAATTATTCTTAAATGAAAAACTGGAATTTTGGTATAATAGGAACGGGCATGATTGCTGGTTTTCATGCTAAAGCAATACAAAATTTAGATAATGCGCGTCTTGCAGGTGTTTGCAGCTCAGATCCGGCTAAGGCTAGGAGCTTCGCTGAAAAACATAATTGCAAAGCATTTGCCAATTACAGCGAAATGCTGCGCTCCAGTGAAATCGATATTGTGACCATCGCCACGCCCAGCGGACACCATATGGAACCTGCAATTGAAGCTGCAGCGCAGGGAAAACATGTGATCTGCGAGAAGCCAATGGAAATCACCCTGGAGCGGATAGATGCTATGATCCAGGCTCATGAAAAGGCAGGGACCTATCTTGGTGCAATTTTTAATTACCGTTATAATGATTCGGTTGCGATCCTGAAAAATGCAATTGAGAAGGGCCGCTTCGGTACGATTAGTTATGCGTCAGTACATGTACCCTGGTGGAGAACAGATGATTATTATAAGAGCAACTGGCGTGGTACATGGAAGCTTGATGGCGGAGGCGCTTTGATGAACCAGTCGATACATATGATTGACCTGCTTCAATATCTTGTGGGACCACTGGATTCCTTATCCGCTTACATTGCAACCATCGGTCATGAGATAGAAGTCGAAGATACAGCAGCAGCTATTGTAAAATTTAAGAATAAGGCTTTGGGTGGGATATACGGTTCTACAGCTTCTTTTCCGGGACAGTTCCGGCGTATAGAAATTACGGGTACCAGGGGCACGGCAATTCAAGTTGACAATGCGATCAGGGTATGGCAGTTCGCCGATGAAACAGAAGAGGACCGTCAAATATTGAAAAGTTTTAATGAAATTGAAGGCGGCGGGGGTGCATCAGATCCTTCCTCGATTTCATACCAATCCCACCAGAAAAATATTGCAGCTTTTCTGGAATCCGTTGAGGCTGGAAGGCCTTTTGAAATCGATGGAACCGAAGCCCGGAAAGCCGTAGAAATTGTGCTGGCAATTTATAATTCGGCCAAAGAAGGGAAGCAATACGTGTTCTAGGTTCAACACAGCAAATAAATAATCTAAAGGATGAAGTGTAAATTTTTATCAGGAGTTACATTGTTCATTTTACTGATGCTGACCGGCCTTGTAAAAGTAAAGGCACAGGTAACTATTTTAGATTCAAGGCATTATAGCAATGTTTTTAGTGAAACGAGGTACTACCGGATATTTTTACCCAAAGGTTATAACAGCAATCCCCGAAAAAAATATCCTGTCATTTATTTCCTTCATGGGTGGTCTCAACGTTATTTCGGAAGCGGTCAGGACAGCTATGCAGAGTATGATAAGGGGAATGATAATAATGCGGATAATATTGAAAAATTTGTATCCGAGCATGAGGTAATTGTTGTGAAGTCTGATGGATATGATCGCAGTGCCAGTGAAGAGTATTATAAACGACCTTACAACATGGGCCCGGTAGTAACCTACCGTCAATTCCCTGTCTATTTTACGGAACTCATTCATCATATTGATAACAGCTATAATACCTTGACAGATCGTGAGCACAGGGGTATCACTGGTCTCTCCATGGGTGGGTTTATGGCCTATTTAATCGGCGGAAAGTATCCCCATTTATTTTCGGCAGTTGGGGGTTTTTGCCCATCTGCTGAATTCAGTATCGGCCCGAAAGATCTTCCTGTAGAATACCGACACATCGAAATGTATAAGAATTATGAAGGTATAAATGTGCGGCTGAACTATGGCGACAAGGATTTTATTCGCAGTTATCATGAAGATCGTAACAGGGTATGGACCCAGGTCCTGGATAACTATGAATATAAGATTTATCCTGGCGAACACAGTACCCTTGGCCTTGGAGATATGTTTGAATACTTATTTAACACGTTTAAAAATCCTCCTCAAAAACCATTGAAATGGGCACACACTGACTTGTATCCGGTATTTTCAGTTTGGGATTACAGCATAAGCACAGACCGGAATATACCCGGTTTTACTATACTTGAAAATGTGGATGCACGTGGATTCAAATGTACTGTACGGGAATTTCTCCCCGATGGCGAGGTGCTTGCATTTGTGAATGTAACCATTACAACTCCGGGTATTTATGAGAAAAATCAATGGTATACCATAAATGATTTTGATGTAATAAAACGCAGCGCTTCCCAAAAAATAATTCAGAGCGATAATCTTGGCAGATTGAAAATTAGCTTAAATGGAAGTAATCATGAAATTGGAATTAACAAGCTAAAGGATAAGCCTAATATTTCATTGGTATCTTTTAAAATTGAGAATATGAATTGGGCAACGCATAATAAGGATGTTGCAATTTCCATTGAATTATTAAACAAAGGACAGGTATCAGGCAGGAATATTAAAGCAAGCCTCTCAACTGTTAATAAAAGTACAAGCATCAGCAAAAGTGAATCCCTTGCAGGCAGTATCGCTGTTAATGAAACTCAAACCTGTAAAACTCCATTTGTCTTTAATGTGAAAGGGGATAGTATAGAAATACTGAAATTCAAATTAGTGATGCAGGATGACAGCAGAAATGAATGGATAGAGTTTTTTGAAATTGAACTTAAAAAGGACTTGTTGGAAATAAAGGATTTTGAAATAGCCGATGGTAAAATATTCAAGGTGGCAAAATCAGGAACTGACACTGAAACAATTAACCTGGGCATGGGTAATGGAGACGGGGTGGCTAACCCCGGGGAATCAATTGTTATATTGGTTAAGGACCAGAATAAGTTTTGGCGCAGCACTTTATCCTCAGCAGATAAATATGTAAATCCATTCGGTGTGAACGTCCGGAAATCAGACTATTGGGGGCCCTTCGACAATGTAGGGGGTTCTGCCAAATACAATGTTCCCCTGCTCTCATCTGACTGCCCTGAAGACCAGATGATTGATTTTTCAGCAAGTTATTGGGTGCCCGTAATTGAAGACATGCATGTAATAAAGCAAGGTAAAATTTCCATAATAGTAAAAGGGAAGGACAAGACCCCGCCTGCATTGAGTTGGGTCCAGATACCTGGTGATAATATTTTACAGGCCAGGATTTTCGACGGTTCAAAAATTAAGTACGCCAAAGCCACGCTCATCTCGAAGGATAATCCCGGAAAAAGATTTGATGTTGAACTGAAAGATGATGGAAACGCAGGCGATAGAGTTGCCGACGATCATGTTTTTAGCACTAAGCTGCCTTTCCAAAATTTTGGATTTTATAGAGTAGTTATTGAAGCAAGGGATTCCTTTGACAATAAAGCCACAACAGAAGCACCGGGTACATTTGTTTTACACTAAATAAATAGGATCAGATGCCTGTAATGAAATTCATATTCAGGCATATACTGCCTTTTTACTCTTTATAATTTGTAACCGGGAGAACACCATTGCGATTATTTAAATCAGAGTATCATACCGATAACGTTCTCGCTATTTTTTTGCTTAAATACTTGTAAACCAGATGGAATACCTGCTATATTGCTGTATGGTCATTTGCTGCATTAAATGATATATCTATTGATTTAATGATAAAAAATTACTGATTAAATAAAACCGTATTAAAAGCTCCCATAGTGGAATAATTTAATAGTCTGATTGAAGTTTAACCGTATCCTAAATCATTTAAAGACATCATGATTTTGCCAAAAACCCGCAGGGTATAATTATCAAATCATGATCTCTTCATCACCATTGAAAAACAATAAATAAACAGATGAAACCATCATGATTTTGCCAAAAACCCGCAGGGTATAATTATCAAATCATGATCTCTTCATCACCATTGAAAAGCAATAAATAAACAGATGAAACCATCATGATTTTGCCAAAAACCCGCAGGGTATAATTATTAAATCATGATCTCTTCATCACCATTAAAAAGCAATAAATAAACAGATGAAACCATCATGATTTTGCCAAAAACCCGCAGGGTATAATTATTAAATCATGATCTCTTCATCACCATTAAAAAACAATAAATAAACAGATGAAAAACAATCGCAGGAACTTTCTTAAGATCGCAGGAATTGCAGGGATTGGTGTTGCAGGAGCAGGTGTACTAAATGGGTTAACCAATGAGAAGGTCCCCGGTTCCGGACCTGAGCCGGCCTCTGATCTTGAAAGTACAGAGGAAGGCAAGCAGAGTATCATTGGTTTATACGGACCCTGGGCCTATTCTTTAATTGAAAATAAGATACCGGCTTATTCTTTTCGCAATGAGAAATGGCAGGATGTTGAAAAATGGCGGGCATCTGCAAGGGAGCGGCTACTTGAACAACTACAGATTCCGGATATAGGCGGTGTACCTGTTGTGACCGTTAAAAAACAGTACAATTATGATGGATTACATATCGAAGAACTCAGCTGGCAATTGCCCTATGGCCGGCCAACTGAAGCGATCTTACTGAAACCTGCGAATGCCAAAGGACCTTTGCCGGCAATTCTTGCATTTCATGATCACGGAGCCAATAAATACTTTGGCAAACAAAAAATTACCAGGACATCGGATAAGCGCCACCCGCTTATTGAATCCCATCAGAAGGAATATTACGGTGATCTTGCCTGGGCCAATGAAATTGCCAAACGCGGATACGTGGTTTTAGTTGCTGATGCTTTTCTGTTTGCAAGCAGGAGAGTGCTTTTAGAGGATGTTCCGGCCCAATTGAGGAAAGGCCTGAATGATAAAAATCATGAAGATCTCAATAATATCAAGACTTACAATACCTGGGCGGCCGAGCATGAGCATATAATGGCTAAATCCCTGTTCTGCGCCGGAACTACCTGGCCGGGAGTATTTTTGGCTGAAGATCAGAAAGCTCTTGATGTATTATGCGCCCGTCCTGACGTCGATGCGAGCCGGGTTGGATGCGGTGGATTATCCGGCGGTGGTATCCGTACTGTATTTATGGGAGGAGTAGATCCGAGGATTAAATGCGCTGTATGCATGGGTTTTATGACTAACTGGAAAGATTTAATTCTTAATAAATCATATACCCATACCTGGATGACCTTTGTTCCCGGAACCCCTAATGATTTGGATTTTCCCGAAATCCTGGGACTGCGGGCCCCTCTGCCGACCCTGGTGCTGAATAATATAAACGACGGATTATTTACACTCTCCGAAATGAAAGCATCGGATACTACGCTTGCTGCAGTTTATAAAAAGGCAGGTGCAGACAAGAATTATAAGTGCAGCTTTCACCCCGGGCCTCATAAGTTTGATAAGAAGATGCAGGATGAAGCATTTGACTGGTTCGATAAATGGCTCAAGGTCTGAGAAAATAATAGGGTCAACAGGCGCTCTATGCGTCTTAATTAAAAACAATTATATGAAGAAAATAAAAAATGTTGCTCTGATCGTATGCGGTTTGTTTTTTTCAGTCCATACGGCTATATCCCAGGAGAAGGCTCCGGGATCGATGCTATGCGTAGGAAGTCACTGGACTGAACAGGAAGGTAAATTATTTCTGGAAAAACAGCGCCAATCATATACTACCGCGGCAGCCTGGGAAAGCCGGGCAAAAGAGATCCGGGCTCATATTCTTAAAGGTGCAGGTTTGGAGAAATACCCGCAAAAAACTCCATTGAATCCAATCATGGGCGAAAAGCGGGTTTTTGATGGCTACCAGGTACAAAATGTTGCGTTTGAAAGTTTGCCCGGAGTGTATGTTACAGGGAGTTTATATACTCCTACTCATGCCAAAGGGAAACTGCCGGGTATATTGAACACGCATGGACATTGGACAAAACCGGGGGATGTCGGCCGTTACCGTCCCGATGCACAGAAAAGGTTTGCTGCGCTGGCCCGGATGGGGGCAATGGTTTGGGCTTATGATGCAGTAGGATATGGACAAATGGAGGAGATCGGATGGGTGCATAAACATCCTGAAGCATTAAAGCTGCAGCTTTGGAATAGCATACGGGGGCTGGATTTTCTGCTGATGATGGGAGCCGATCCTAAAAAGATTGGAGTAACCGGAGCATCAGGCGGAGGAACTCAGACTTTTTTACTCACAGCCGTTGATGACCGTATAGCTGTTTCGGTTCCCGTGGTGATGGTTTCCGCTCATTTCTTCGGGGGATGCGTCTGCGAAAGCGGTATGCCTATTCATAAAGACAAGAATTTTCAAACCAACAATGTCGAGATAGCCGCCCTTGCCGCTCCGCGGCCTATGTTATTGGTTTCTGATGGTGATGACTGGACAAAAAACAATCCTTCGGTGGAATATCCTCATCAAAAATACATTTACGGCTTGCTTGGCAAACCGGCTAATATTGAGAATGTTCATCTTCCCGATGATAAGCATGGCTACGATGAGAACAAACGGGAAGCTGCTTATCCTTTCCTTGCAAAGCATCTGGGTCTTGATCTTTCCAAAGCTATGAACCCGGATGGAAGTCTCAATGAAAAGATGATCGTATTAGAAGATCAAAAGGCGCTTTATCCATTTAATAAGAAACATCCATTTCCTTCGCATGGTATCAGACATAATGATGGTGTTGTTTGGAAATGATCCTAAAAAATGACCTGGGGTCTGGCACTAAATCCCCAATAACCGTGATATCATGAACACGCCGCTCACAAACAGAAATGAATATGCTCATGATAGCTCCATTACCGATAAAAAGCAAACTAAATACTAATGAAACCATCATGAGCACGCCGCTTTCAAACAGACATGAATATGCTCATGATAGCTTCATTACCGATAAAAAGCAAACTAAATACTAATGAAACATTTCATCCATTCAATCAATTTCGCATGAGCTATTCCAAAAAGCCACTTCTTCTTATTCTGACACTTTTTTTTGCCTTTTTACAGGGCTGTACTCAATCCGGTAATTCAAAACCAGGAGCTGGCAGTGCTGCCCTGGAATATTATACACTGGATGATTTTAAATCCATTGATAAAATAGATGCACATTTTCATGCTCAGAACATTGCAGATACAGTTTTTTTAAATCAGGCAGAAGCAGATAATTTCCGTCTCCTGAATTTAAATGTATATAAGGACTCCGGTAAACCCATTGAAGAGCAGCAAAAATTTGCAATGGAAATGTCGGCATCATTTCCGGGTCGTATAGCCTGGGGAACCACCTTCTCTCTTGAAAATTTCAATAATGAGGGATGGCAGGAAGAAGCTATCGCATATATTAAAAATTCAGTCTCCAAAGGGGCTATTGCCGTAAAGGTTTGGAAGAACATCGGATTTTTTTTGAAGGACAAGAACGGCAGGCTGGTAATGATTGACAATCCGCGGTTTGATCCTGTTCTTGATTACCTGGCAAAGAATCATATTCCTTTAATCGGACATCTTGGCGAGCATAAAAATTCCTGGCTGCCATTAGATAAAATGACTGTTAACGGTAACAGGGATTATGCCCGGGCGCATCCTGAGGAGCATATGTATTTACATCCCGAGCGTCCGTCATACGAAGACTATATCAATGCAAGGGACAATATGCTTGAGAAACATCCCGACCTGATATTTATAGGAGCGCATCTGGGGAGCCTGGAATGGAGTGTGGATGAACTGGCGAAACGTCTGGATAAATTCCCCAACATGGCCGTTGATATGGCAGAACGGATATCCCATTTACAGTATCAGACTTTAACAGAGCGGGAGAAAGTGCGTGAGTTTTTTATTAAGTATCAGGACAGGCTCATTTATGGAACTGATCTTAGAAGAGGTGCTATGGACATTGTAAATAAGGGAATAAAGGATCCTGAAGGTATAAGGAAGCATGCAAACGAGGTATGGATGCGCCACTGGAAGTTTTTCACTACGGATGAAACGATGCGGGTTCCTAAAGTTGAAGGAGAGTTTAAAGGCTTAAAACTGCCGCGGTCAGTTGTTGATAAAGTATATCGTAAAAATGCCGAAAGATGGTTCCCGGGAATTATAAAGACCGATGGTTAATCCGGTATACCTACCAATAGAAAGGCTTTTAATAAACAGACCTTGAATTGATTTATGAGACTATCTCGGGCATTCGCAATGAATATTCTCATGGTAGCCCGTCCGACCAGCGTCAGCCGGGCAGGCCTCATTTCCATTAAAAAACAATTATAGATGAAAGACAATAAATTACTAAAAAGTATCCTGCTTGGAATTAGCGCTATAGGTCCCGGATTATTCCTTATTGGATACAATATTGGTACAGGAAGTGTAACCACCATGGCAAAGGTTGGTGCCGAGCATGGAATGTCCTTAACGTGGGCTTTATTACTGTCCTGTATTTTTACTTATGTCCTGATGGTTGCTTATGGTAAAACAACTTTAGTCACCGGTAACACTGCATTATTCAATATCAAAACTAATTTCAAGTATGGTAAGGTCCTGGCGATCTATATAATTATTGCATTAGTTATTGGTGAAATACTTGCTCTTATAGGCATTTTTGGAATTATTGCAGATCTCCTACAGGAAGGCTCCAGATTAATATGGGGAGGTACCGGTTTCAGTACCCTTTGGATTACTGTGGTTCTGGTTATTGCTTTATATCTGCTGCTTTGGCAGGGGAAATATCAGACATTTGAGAAAGTGCTTATTTTCCTGGTGATTTTAATGGGCGTTTCATTTACCATCGTTTTTTTTATGGTAAAGCCCAGTTTATCCGCAATTGCCAGCGGGTTATGGCCAACTTTACCGGAAAAGGCAGGTTCATTGCAATTGATTGCCGCTATCGCAGGAACAACCTGCTCGGCAGCTGTTTTTATTATGCGCAGTACCGTTGTAGCAGAAAAGGGATGGACTATAAAACACCTTAAAGAGGAGCAAAGAGACGCAGCTGTCTCAGCCTCCATGATGCTTTTCCTTAGTCTGGTCATTATGGCTGTTTCTGCAGGTACATTGCATGTTATGAAATTAAGCTTGAATGATACAATTGAAATGATAAGCCTTTTTCAGCCTCTAGGTGGTAAAATCGCCGCATTTATTCTTATTCTGGGTATCGTAGGAGCGGGGATCTCAACTGTTTTCCCTATCGTTTTAATAGCGCCATGGCTCATCAGCGATTATACGGGTAAGGAGCGAAACATTCGTTCGCCGATGTATCGGATTTTAGGATTAATAGGTATTCTCTTCGGTTTTGGGATGCAGTTTATCGATACCACTCCTCCGCTTCTTATGGTTTTTTCCCAGGCATTTCAAGCCATGATATTACCGGCTGTAGCAATACCAATTTTAATACTGATCAATAGTAAGAAGCTAATGAAGGAGAATGTTGCTGGTCCGAAAATGAATATTGGACTTGTGGCAGTGATTATTTTCAGTTTGTTAACAAGCTATTTTGCCATTGCCGACTTTACTTTATGAGCCAGCCGGAAGCATAATCTGTACTGCTAAAGAGGCAAGATGATATTCAGAGATTGCTTTGCTGCGCTTATAATGAAGGGTTAAAAAAGTATTTCTTCATTGTATCTGCGCTCAATTCTGTATTCACCGATCCTTTTTATCCACCGGAATCTTTTTATTTATCTTATGGCTGACTATCAAACTCGCCATATCCCGGTTGTAATAGCGGCCTCCGGAGCTAACCTGCTGAAAGGTTTTAATATAGCCTAATTCAAGGGATATGCTTTTCTCTATCTGATAATTTAAGCCGGTATAAAAACGATTTTGATCAAATTTTTTATTCGTGTAAACAGAAATCCCATCACTGGCTTTAATTGTTAAATTATGAACAGGGCGCTTTTTTAATAAATAATATTCAAATGATATTGAATAAGATAAACGCTCCCTGAATTTAAAACCCACAATCAGACTATCGTTAATGCTCTTGTTAATAAAGCGCTCCTCCATTCTGAAACGGTGACCCAAACCAAATGTCCTGTATTTTTGCTTGTAATTTAAATCCTGGTTCATCCTTATCTCAGGTACGACCAGCTTACTCAAAGAGTAAGGGTCGCTGGGAGAAGAAAGGTAATATGCCGCACCAACCAATGCATTCCATTTTTTTGAAAAACTATAATTAAGCTGTGTTCTTATGGAAAATTGAGATTGCTTAAAGGGACGGATAAAACTGCGCTCCTGGATATCATTCAAAAGGTCGAGTTTTGCAGAAATCTCAATAGTATTAGCATAGGAAATTATTGAAAATGATTGATTTGTTATTTTTTTTTCTGCAGTTTGTCCTGATAAACTAGGGGATAGAAACAGTAGTACTGAACTACATAAATAATAACGCAGCATAAACATCTGTTTACGATTAAAACATTAGAGGTGAGTGAGAGAAAAGCCTTCTGAATCCGGCAATGTTTTGCTTAATCAAAAATCAGAGTACTCGGTCGGATACAGATATACCTGCACATTTTTAGACACGTTATTCTGATACTCAGGCAGGAACTTTATCTTACTATATTCCGGACCGAATGCTGCCCAATGTTTATCCCGGTCAGCCTTATTGACAAAAGTGGTCATATACATCAGGTTTGGCATTTTACTGCCGGAGATCACCTCCCCATAAAAGACGGCATTAAAATTCAGGTTTTTGAAGATGCTTAATTCGCCTTCATTAAACATCTTTATTTTATTCGTGGAATAGTTTTCAGTTGAACTTTCGTAACTGCGAAGCTCATAAAAGCGTTCGTTCCTTGGGCCGGTCAGATTGGGAACAGCGGGCTGGGGCATGCCGGTGAAGGCACTTAACAGGATCGATTCGATACGGGTATAAGGTGCATCATTAAAACTTGCATTTAAATAATCTCCCCCGTTTTTCAGAAACTCCTGATCATTTTTCAATACACCCTCTAAATTTTCAAACTGAGACATTTTTCTATAGGGAATAAAAACATAAATCAGCTTATCACTGGTATCCTGGGCTATAGGCTTTAACACTCCGATATTTTTAATCCCTGCCCGGTGCAATGCAGGTAGATATGCATCCTGCAAAAACTTATCTATGCGCTGCTCCTGCGCCTTGGTTTTCAAATGATAGATTTTAATCTGGTAGTAATACAATTTCGAAGCTTTGCCATAGGAAGATCCGGATATCATTAAACAAATCAGGAGAGAAACTGTGGATAATAGATTTTTTGTCATTGGGTTTTGGTTGGTTGGTTTGTTAGGTGGTTGGTTTGTTTGTTGTTGGTTTGTTGGTGGTCATGGTTCAATATTTACCCGGAGCCATAATCCCTGCCCGATACTTGCTACTTAATACTAGATACCTGATACTAGATACTTGCTACTAGATATTGCGAATCAAATCTTAATAAATATCCTCTTCTTATACAAAAAGTACATTAATAACCATACTAAGGCCAGGGCTCCCAATGCTTCAAGTGCTTTATGAAACTGTTCCGGAGCTGGGGCATACAGCCCTGAGAATAGAATATTTGAGGTTTGAGAGAAATCAATAAAATGGTATACCAGGTAAATGGTAAGTGAATTCATTCCGATCACCTGGAAAAAGAAAGCCCATTTCTGGTATTTCATTATATCAATAATAAAATAAAAGAGGCTTAAAAATATAAAGGCCATTCCTCCGGTCAGCAGGATAAATGAGCTGGTCCAGAGATGTTTGTTTATAGGGAAATGTATGCCCCATAATAGACCTGAACCTATTCCGATAACTCCTGCCAGTATAAGAAGCTGCATTTTTTTGCTTTCCTTTTCATCATTTCTCAAAATATCGCCCGCCATTGTTCCTAACACGGTAAGGCAAAGGGCTGGCAGTTGCGTCAATAATCCATTTTCATCATAGATTTTTTGAAGCAGGCGGCCTGGCAGAAAATTCCTGTCAAACCAACCCACCAGGTTTCCTTCTATTGAAAGATCGCCGGCTCCGTAGCCGGGCACAGGAATCAGGAAAAGAGCTGCATAGTAGGCCAGCAGTATGCCGCCAACCCAGGCTAAGCGCCCGTATAAAGAGAAATTTAAATAAAGAAGGCTCGCTATAAATCCTGCAATTCCAATTCTGCCGAGCACACTTGCCAGCCTGATCTGATCGGGTTCGAAAAATTTTACAGGATGGTTCTTGTCCAGAATTCCTAATATAATAAGTATTAACATCCTCCAAAAAGCCTTCCGGTACAGCTGGGTTTTGCTTAAGCCCGAAGCCAGGCCCCTGTTAAGCGAAAAGGGTAAGGATACTCCCGCTATGAAAAGGAAAAGAGGGAAAATAAAGTCATAAAAAGTAAAGCCGTTCCATGCAGGATGCTGCAATTGCCTGCCCAGCCAGTCCACCCAGGGTAAACCGGTCCTGTTTTCCAACAGGACCAGAAAGGTCCCGCCGCCGGAAATGAGCAGCATATCAAAGCCCCGCAGGGAATCGATTGAAATGAGACGTTTAGGCTTTTCTGCAGGGATCGCTGAAGCAGTTGATTTTTCGGGATTAATTTTCGGATCTGAACTTTTTCCCATTTTAGAATATACTTTTCAAGCTTTTTATTTTAGAGATATGAAACTGGATGCGGCTATAAATCGGTCTCAATGAAAATGATTAACCATTTTCTTCAGGTCAGAATTTCAATACTTTAATCACTCTTCCCCGGGTTTAATCAGTACAAGATACCTACATAAAGATAAAATAAATATAAAAAATGCGATAACGTTATCGGTAACGTTATCGCATTTTAATTCAGCTAATTCAGTTTATTCACATCAAATTGTATGTAGCTTTCCACTCAGGTTCAGGTCTTAAGGTAAATAACCGGGGCTTGTTCCGTAAATGATTTTCACTTGGGATAAATGAAACCATTAAAATAAGAACAGGCGAATTCATAAATTATTTAAACAACATTCATGTTATGCATCGATTGATATTTATTTGCATACTATTCTCAACAAGTCTCCTGCATGCTGCACCTTTCAGCATAGTTAATTCTAATATATTAATAGCCGACAGCCTTCCCTCAGTATTGACCAAAAATCAGTCAGATCTGGTTGAAAGCAGACTTAGGAACCAGGCTGTTTTAAAGTTCGGGTCTCATCGTTTACCGGATAACCTGAAGGACTGGGATAAATACCGCGCCGCGCTAAAAAATACGATTATTCAGAAAACCGGGCTTGTTGTAAACCACAAGCTTCCTTTAAATATGAAGGAAACCGGTTCCGTTCAGATGAAGGGTTATAAGGTTAAGAATATTATCTTTCAGACATTACCGGGAGTGTATTCAACCGCCAATTTATATATTCCGGATGGCAAAGGCCCCTTTCCTGCAGTGATCAATATGCTGGGTCATTGGAGGAAGGGTAAAAGTGACCCGGGCGGCCCGCAGCCTGTCGGACATAGCCTGGCTCTTAATGGTTATGTATGCCTTACTGTTGACCCCTGGGGAGCAGGGGAAAGAACTTCTGTTCATGGCATATTTGAGTATCATGGTGCCAACCTTGGAGCTTCCCTGTTTAATATCGGCGAATCTCTTACAGGTGTGCAGATCTCTGATAATATACGCGGAGTAGATCTGCTTAGTTCGCTGCCCTATGTTGATCCCAAAAACATCGGAGCTACCGGGGCCAGCGGAGGAGGGAATCAAACGATGTGGTTAGCCGCTATGGATGAGCGTATAAAGGCAGCTGTTCCTGTGGTCAGTATCGGAACTTTTGAATCCTATGTAATGCGGTCAAATTGTATCTGCGAGCTCTTAACAGATGGAATGACTTTTACTGAAGAGGCAGGAGTGCTAGCCCTGATAGCTCCAAGGGCTATAAAGATGTGTAATCATAAACAGGATGCTGCCCCTTCCTTTTTTCCTTTGGAGATGCAGCGTACGTATAACAATTCCAGGCCGGTCTTTAAAATGCTCGGGGTTGAAAATAATATAAGCTACCAGGTGTTTGACAAAACTCATGGATACTGGGCCGAGAACCGCGAGGCGATGCTCGGCTGGTTCGATCTTCACCTGAAGGGTACAGGAACAGGGGAACCTAAAAAAGAGCAGTCTTTTGATCTCCTTCCCGAGGAAAAATTACTCGTTTATCCGATCGGCAAGCGTGATCCGGGTGTAAAAACCACCGCAGACTACTGCGAAAGCCGGGGTAAAGAACTAAGGGCTTCCTTTCTGGGATTGAAGTCCTTTGATGCCTCTGCCAAGCAAAAGGAATTACGCAGTATCCTGCGGATCAATGAGCGCTCAGAGCTTGTTAAAGCACATCACTATACAAGCCTTGGAGGCTGGGAGCGTATGGCTTTGGAAACCTCGGATAATAAGCTGATCCCTCTG